>CAWKFV010000015.1:0-305891 GCA_963848865.1 uncultured Flavobacteriaceae bacterium
CGAAGAAAATAAGAGGGTATTGCAGCAATTGGATATGGCAGTAGCCAGTATTCCTGAAATAGCAACGATAGTCGGTAAATCGGGTAGAACGGAATCCGCATTGGATCCTGCTCCGCTGTCGATGTATGAAAACCTGATTCAGTACAAGCCGGAGTACATGTTGAATGACAAAAGGGAGCGACAGCGATTCAAGGTTAATGAGGACGGTATGTTCGAACTCAGGGACGGTACTTTCGTAACCAACCCCAACCTTGAAACGGACGACGATCTAGAATACGAAGAGTCGGAAATAAAATCGGTTTTTTCGGTCAGGCAAAAAGATTTGATTCCCGATGAAGATGGGGAATACTTCAGAAACTGGCGACCTGAAATCGAATCTCCAGATGACATTTGGAAAGAAATTATAAAGGTCACCAAATTCCCAGGTGTTACCTCTGCTCCGAAATTACAGCCGATAGAAACCCGATTGGTCATGTTACAGACCGGCATGCGTGCCCCCATGGGCATCAAGGTAAAGGGACAGGATCTTAAGGAAATTGAAGCCTTTGGCCTCAAGCTCGAAGATATTTTAAAGCAAGCAGATGGGGTCAAAGATGAAGCCGTATTCGCTGATCGAATTGTTGGAAAACCTTACTTGCTTATTGATATCGATAGAGAAAGACTGGCACGATATGGCATTACCGTTGAAGACGTGCAGAGCGTGCTGCAGGTTGCCGTTGGGGGGATGGTGCTTACCCAGACCGTCGAGGGGCGTGAGCGTTATGGCGTTCGAGTACGCTACCCAAGGGAATTAAGGGAGAATCCAGCGGACCTGGAGAAAATCTATGTGCCTGTTTCCAAAGGAAACCCTGTTCCCTTGAGCGAGTTGGTTACCATTAGATATGAAAAAGGCCCCCAAATTATCAAGAGTGAGGACACCTTTTTGGTCGGTTATGTACTCTTCGACAAGTTGGACGGTTTTGCCGAAGTAGAAGTCGTCGAGAACGCCCAAGCCTTGATACTAGAAAAAATAGATAATGGAGAACTAGTAGTTCCCAAGGGCATCAATTATCTGTTTACAGGTACTTATGAAAACCAGCTGCGCGCTGAAAAAACACTATCAGTTGTAGTGCCGCTGGCATTGGCAATTATATTCTTGATTCTCTATTTCCAATTCCGTTCAGTAGGCACATCACTTATGGTCTTTACGGGGATTGCCGTAGCCTTCGCCGGAGGTTTCTTGATGATCTGGTTCTATGGTCAGGATTGGTTCTTGAACTTCAACTTTTTCGGGGAAAATCTACGAGACCTCTTTCAGATGCATACTATCAACCTGAGTGTTGCCGTATGGGTCGGGTTTATTGCCCTATTTGGTATTGCCACCGACGACGGCGTTGTTATGGCCACCTACCTTACCCAGACTTTTGATAGAAACAAACCGGATACCCTGGTCGGTGTTCGGGATTCGGTTGTGGAGGCTGGCGAAAAACGTATACGTCCGTGTTTGATGACTACCGCTACCACTATTCTAGCATTGCTTCCCGTATTGACATCCACGGGTCGCGGTAGCGATATAATGATACCGATGGCGATTCCCTCTTTCGGGGGCATGCTTATCGCCTTGATTACCTTATTTGTCGTACCGGTCTTATACAGTTGGAAGGCTGAATTTCAATTAAAAAGAGTATCCAAATGAAGAAATACCTATACATATTGATCGGAATAGTCTCCATCGGTTCAATGAACGGACAAGACTTGGAAAACCTTATCCAACAAGCCGAACTGAACAACCCAGAAATCCAAGCTTTTGAGCTGCGTTACACTATCGCCTCCGAAAAAGTGAACGAAGTCAACACTTTGCCTAATACGGAAGTGAGTGCCGGGCTTTTCGTAAGCGAGCCCGAAACACGGACCGGAGCACAAAAAGCACGATTCTCGGCAAAACAGATGATACCGTGGTTCGGTACCATTACCGCCCGTGAAAATTACGCAAGTTCATTGGCCGATGCCCAGTACGAAGAGCTGGTGATCGTTAAACGAAAATTGGCCTTATCGGTCTCGCAATCCTATTACCGACTATTCTCAATTAGGGCAAAGCAAGGTGTATTGGACGAGAATATTGAATTGCTGGAGACCTATGAACGTCTTGCCCTGACTTCGGTAGAGGTGGGCAACGCTTCGGCAGTTGATGTACTTCGTCTTCAAATCAGGCAAAATGAACTGGAACAGCAAAAGGAGGTACTGGAACAAGACTATCTGTCGGAACAGACCTTGTTCAATAATTTATTGAATCGTAACGAACAAACCCAAGTTGCTGCTTACGATGGATTAACAGTACCGGAACAAGACCCGATAACGGAAGAGGGAAGCCTTGACCTACACCCCGAACTTCTGAAGTATGACAAGTTGTATGAGTCGGTTGAACAATCCGAAATATTAAACCAAAAAGAGGGGTTACCTGACCTTGGTTTCGGATTGGATTATATACCGGTCGCCGAAAGACCAGATATGACTTTCGATGACAATGGGAAGGATATTTTAATGCCCATGGTATCAGTATCCATCCCCATATTTAATAACAAATACAAATCCATTTCCCAACAGAACAAATTAAGGCAAGAAGAAATAACCGCCCAAAAGCAAGAACGAAGAAACAAATTGGAGACCCTTTTGAGCGAGGCTGTGAACAACAGAATGGCGGCCAGGATTCGTTTTAGAACCCAAACCAAAAATATTAGGCAGGCGAATGACGGGGAGGAAATCCTTATCAAAAGCTATGAGACCGGAACCATTGATTTTAACGATGTGCTCGATATTCAAGAGCTACAGCTAAAGTTTCAAATCAATCGAATCGAATCCATCAAGGGCTACTATGTGCAATCTTCCATCATAAACTATTTAATCAATTAGAGATATGGAGAAACGACTTTTTATTAAAAATATGGTTTGCGATAGATGTATTAAAGTTCTTGATTTGGAGCTGAATGAGGCAGGTATTAAACTTAAGTCCATAGAACTGGGTACAATAGTTTATGAAAAACAAAGCCCGAAAGATATAGAAGTCATTACGGCCATCTTAAAAGCAAACGGACTTGAAGAAATTCAACTCAAAGAAGATTTGATTAACGAAGAAGTCAAACACATCCTGCTTGAATCTATAAACGATTTACCTATAAAAAAAGATGTCACTATCTCAAAAAAACTTTCTGAAGCTCTAGGTTTAGAATACTCTAAAATCAGCAAAAATTTTTCCTATAAAGTAGGCCTCACCATTGAACGCTATCTCATTAGGCTCAAAATCGAGAAGGTAAAAGAACTCATACAGACACGTGATTTAAACTTTACTGAAATAAGTCAGGAAGTAGGCTACAGCAGTGTAGGGAGTCTGAGCGCAGTATTTAAGAGAGAAACAGGAATGAGCCTGACCGAATATAAATCTTTGAATAAAAATTTTAGAAAATCATTAGACAAAATCTAATAAACATTAACCTTAATCTAATAAACGTTCATTAAAGAACTCAAGTAATTTTGCCAAAAAAGAAAATGGTAATCGTGAAAATGAATCAATTAAGAACTATGAAATTCAAAATTCTATTAATCTTAACGCTTATGCTTTCGCCCTTCGTGAGAGCACAAAAACCCGACAATCCGTATGTGGCAAATAGTAGCGAAGAAAACGTTGATAATTGGCCAGAACGGGTTTACAATCTAACGGTGGATTACGGTATGGAAAACGTCACTGGTAAAGAGGCAATGGCAATAACCATTAATGGTGGTATCCCTGGGCCAAATCTTGAATTTAATGAAGGGGAATTTGCCATTATCAATTACCTAAGGAGCTAATATCCTTATGAATAAGGGCAATATGTATCGATTGAATATGATAAAGTAAATAATAAAAAAGAGAATAATGATCAGAAAAATTACGGTGTTGTTGGTACTTCTCATTTCATGTGAAGGCATTTCTCAAGTAGGAACCAACGGACAAGATAGAAAAGAAGATGGGCGGCCTATTAAGGAGTATGACCTTACCATTGAAGAAAACAAAATGACGCTTGGTGGTGTTACTGCCAATGCAATGACCATAAATGGTAGTATTCCCGGACCTGTTTTAGAATTTAAGGAAGGAGACCTTGCTATAATCAACGTAACCAATAAAATGGATGAAGAAACCTCAGTGCATTGGCACGGATTGATACTTCCCAATTTTTACGACGGGGTTCCATATTTAACTACCCCACCGATTGAGCCAGGAACAACCTTCCAATACAGAATCCCGATCAACCAATCGGGAACATATTGGTACCATTCCCACACGATGCTACAAGAACAAAAAGGTGTATATGGGTCTATTATCATTCAACCGAAAGAAAAAACCTTGGGATATGATAAAGATTTAGCCGTGGTCTTATCAGATTGGACCAACGAAAGACCAATGAATGTTTTAAGAAACCTTAAAAGGGGAAACGAGTGGTATCAGGTTAAAAAAGGCACCGCAGTACCGTTAAGTAGAGTCATTTCAGAAGGTGCCTTTGGTGCCCAACTTAAATTTTGGAGAGACCGTATGGAAGGAGCTGATATTGCAGATATCTACTATCCCGCATTTTTATCCAATGGTAAAGAACTGGCAGAGTATCCTGAATTTACGGCAGGCGAAAAAGTACGTCTTCGCTTTATCAATGCATCTGCATCCACCTATTATTGGATAGATTTTGGTGGCGGAAACCCAATGGTGGTGTCCAGTGATGGTATCGACGTACAACCCGTATCTAAAAATAGATTACTCTTTGGCATAGCCGAAACGTATGATGTTATTGTCACCATTCCCCAAGGCACCCTCGAAATTACCGCAACTGCCCAAGATGGCTCCGGTCATACCTCTATACAATTAGGTAATGACACTCTTTATCCAGCCAAAAGAATTGACAGACCTGATAAAGTAGCGATGATGAAGCAAATGGCTACCATGGATATGAAAATGGGAGCACCTGCAATGGTTGGAAACAAGAAGAAGAATACACCCGAAGTTTTAATGCAGAAGTACGGAATGACGATGAATATGAAGGATGGCGAGATGAAAATGGGGATGAACGATAAGATGTCTATGAAAGATGGCAAAATGAATGACCCAATGGATATGAAAATGGATGATGAAAAACCAATGAATAGTGACCAGATGAATGAGGACAATATGATGGGAATGAAAAAAGACTCGATGCCAATGAGCCATAATGGAGCATCAGGTAAAATGAAAGGTCATATGCACAATATGCCAATGATGCAAAAGGATACTACTTCTTTTGATTACGAAGATCGAAAAACCTATTTCAACTATGACTTTTTAAAGGCAAAACAAAATACTTCTTACGAAGCTGATTTGCCTGTAAATGATGTTT
The DNA here is from genome assembly GCA_963848865.1 of uncultured Flavobacteriaceae bacterium. GTDB lineage: Bacteria > Bacteroidota > Bacteroidia > Flavobacteriales > Flavobacteriaceae > Maribacter. Next base: position 5,376 of record CAWKFV010000015.1, read on the forward strand.
TATTGAACCTAACAGGCAATATGAATCGCTATGTATGGAGTATGAATGGTGTGCCCTTGTCCGAAACGGATAAAATAAAAATAAAAGGAGGCGAGGTTACCAGAATTACATTAAATAACTTGACTATGATGCATCATCCAATGCACTTGCACGGACATTACTTCAGGGTCATCAATGAAAATGGGGAACGTTCCCCATTAAAGCATACGGTAAACGTACCACCAATGCAGAAAGTTGTCATTGAATTTTATAACGAAGAGTATGGTGATTGGTTCTTTCATTGTCACGTATTGTACCATATGATGGGTGGTATGGCAAGAGTGTTCAGTTACAATACCCCTAGGGATGAAAGAATGAAAGATCATCCAGTTCAGAAACTTATCGATGAGACAGACCATTATTATTCATGGGGATTGGCTCGTGCAGGTTCAAACTTTAATGAACTCTTTTTAACGTCGAGTAATATCCGAAACGAATATAGTTTGCGTGCCGAATTTGACTACAATCAAAATGCCGAAATAGAAGTAAGTTATAATAGGTACTTGAATGATTGGGTACGTGTTTATGCAGGAGTAAATACCGAAACGTCAACACCAGATTCTTACGACACATTTAATACCGTAGGATTGGTTGGTGTTAAATATTTTACGCCTTATAGATTTAATGTAGACGTGAGTATGGACCATCAACTGCGCCCAAGAATACGTTTGGACAGAGAACTTTTGATTTTTCCTAGAATTTTTCTAGAGGGAGAATACGAGTATAGAGCAGACTTTGGATGGGTCAATGATTTAGAGAATAACCAATCCTTTGAAAGTGAAACACAATGGTTGGTAGGGGTTGCATACATTCTTTCCCGAAATTTTTCAGTCCAAGGAAACTACAATAATCGATATGGTTGGGGTGGCGGACTTTTGGTAAGATTTTAAATATGGGACAATACAAAAAAAATAGCCTGAGTTTGACCGGAGCCGTATCCCTGGGTACCGGAGTCATGATCGGTGCGGGAATTTTTGCCCTTTTGGGCCAAGTGGCCGAGTTATCCGGGCAATGGTTTCCGATTGCATTTTTAGTTGGGGCTGTCATATCGGGTTTCAGTGCGTATTCATACGTTAAATTGTCCAATGCCTATCCATCCGCTGGTGGAATTGCCACCTATCTAAAAAAGATTTACGGTAAGGGAGCACTCACCGCTTCCGGAGCATTACTGATGGCTTTTTCTATGGTCATTAACGAAAGTTTGGTTGCACGTACTTTCGGCTCGTATACGTTGCAATTGTTCGATATAGGCGAGAATAGTGTCTGGGTTCCAATTTTAGGAGTCGTGTTATTAATTACCGCTTTCTTAATCAATATTTCGGGAAACAACATCATTGGCAAGTCATCTTTGGTTATGGCTATTTTAAAAATTGGAGGTATTTCCATTTTTGCGATAGGCGGTTTGTGGGCTGCGGGATTCTCTTTTTCGGAAGTAGTTCCCTCAAGCAGTTTATCTGAATATCCGGCTTCCAGTTATTTAGGAGCTTTGGCCTTGTCCATTTTAGCTTATAAAGGTTTTACGACCATAACCAATAGCGGTGGCGAAATTGTAAACCCAAATAAAAATGTGGGGAGAGCCATTATTATTTCATTGGCCATTTGTACCCTTATCTATCTTTTGGTCGCTTTCGCCGTTTCCTCTAATCTTTCGATAGAAGAAATTATACAGGCAAAGGACTATTCCCTAGCAGAAGCATCAAAACCTGCTTTTGGTAAATACGGTCTTTGGTTTACCGTTGGTATTGCTATTGTAGCCACAATCTCAGGGGTTATTGCGAGCGTTTTTGCAGTTTCAAGAATGACGGCCATGTTGACAGATATGGATTTAATTCCCCATAACCATTTTGGAATGCCGGGGGGCATACAAAAACACATGCTGGTCTATACCGTAGTATCGGCAATCACATTGACCGTTTTATTTGATTTGACAAGAATCGCGTCATTAGGTGCCATACTTTATCTAGTTATGGATATCGGTATTCACTGGGGCATTCTAAAAAACCTAAGAAAAGAAATAGAGGCAAATGCAGCTATAATTATTGCAGCCATTATTCTAGACCTCATTGTCCTAGGTGCATTCTTATGGATTAAGATTTCCAGTGACCCATTAGTAGTGATTGTGGCAGTTGTTCTCACGATACTGGTTTTTACTGGGGAGAAGTGGTTTTTAAAAAAAACGAAGAACACTTAAAATGGAGATAATGATGATACTGATGGGTAATTGGTTTAGCTATTCTAGTCTGGAAATATGGTAAAAAGAAAACAGTACCCTTTGGATATTCTAAGCGAACGTTTCGCTGAAGCAGAGCTATCCAAAGAAGAATGTGAAGAAAGAAAACAAGTAATTAATTCAAAAAAATAAAAAAGGTGAAATATTATTTTAATAAAACAGTCTATGGAACTTTTGAAGAGGTTATCGAAAAAGTTACCAAAGAATTAGAAGAAGAAGGTTTTGGCATACTTACAGAAATTGATGTAACGGCAACCTTAAAGAAAAAACTAGATGTAGATTTCAAAAAGTATAGAATTTTAGGAGCTTGTAATCCACCTTATGCTCATAAAGCTTTGCTTGCAGAAGATAAAATAGGCACTATGTTACCGTGTAACGTAATCGTACAGGAAATCGAGGAAGGTACTGTGGAAGTCGCTGCCGTAAACCCTATGGCCTCGATGCAAGCGGTAGAGAATGAAAAATTGCACAAGATAGCCGAAGAAATTACAACAAAGCTTGAGCATGTGATAGAAAAACTTTAAAAACGGAACTATGGAAAACGGCAAAGAGAAAACAAAGGAAATTCCCGGTCAAGATTATGGAGAAAGCCAGAATACGCCCTATTGCATAACACGAAGATATGGGCAAACGTTTGAACAGACCGTGGAAAACCTCAAAAGCGGACTTGAAAAATTGGGCTTCGATATCGTTGGCGAATTTGACGTACAGCAGTATTTGAAATCCAAAATAGAGAAGATGCCCAAGCATCTTATTCTCTTGGTCTGCGAGAAGGAAACTGCCTCAAAATTAATAACCAATGATATCCAAATGGGCATTCTTCTTCCATGCAATGTAAGTGTCAAGGAAGTTATGGACAACCAGACGGTGGAAATAGCCATTGAGGATACCGACAAGACCTGGGCCACTTCGATGAAAAAGGAAATCAACGAGATAGCAAAAAACACAAAGGCAACCTTGACGAAGGTGCTGGATAACATCGAACAAAGCAACTTTAAACTATAATTAATATTAAATATAACAAACAATGAAAAAAGTAAGAATATCAACAGCAATTCTGTCAATGGCAGTAATTGCACTAAGTGCAACATCGTGCAAGGACACGAAAAAAGAGGGTAGTAGTGCAGATGGGGTACAATCCGAACACATGGATGACAATGGGCACATGGGCGATGGAATGGACGACCATTCAGATATGGATCATGATAACATGCAATCTTCCGAAGGTATGATGTCTTCTAACCAGCATTCGATGATGTCCTCCAAAATTGTCGGGGATTATTTGGAACTCAAGAATGCTTTAGTTGACGATGATAAAGAGGCTGCGGCGAAAGCAGGCGGAACAATGGTTGCTTCCTTAAATGATTTTGATGCGAGTTCTTTTCCCTCTGGACAACAGGAGGAATTAAAGGATATCATCGAAGATGCCAAGGAACATGCCGAGCATATTTCAGAAAGTGCCATTGACCATCAACGGGAGCATTTTAAAATCCTGAGTAAAGATGTTACCGATATGGTGGCCATCACTGGAACGGAAAACACCTTGTATGAGCAGTTCTGCCCAATGTACGACAAGGGTAGTGCTTGGTTGAGCGCAAGTAATGAAGTAAAGAATCCGTATTACGGCAGTAAAATGTTGACTTGCGGAAAAGTACAAAAGGAAATCAACTAAGTGAAGGCGGTAAAGGTCACAGGATGGATTTTGTTGGTCGCTTTGGTGGGCATCCAGTTTATGCCCACCGATCGCAATCAAAGTGATTTGATACCCAATACGGATTTTATGGTAGTAAACGAGGTGCCAAAAAATATCACGAACATCATCAAAACCTCTTGTTATGACTGCCACAGCAACAATACCGACTATCCTTGGTACAATAAGGTGCAACCGGTAGCGTGGTACTTGGAAGACCATGTGGAGCATGGCAAGGAAGAACTGAATTTTAATGAATGGGATTCCTATTCACCACGAAGAAAAAATAGCAAGCTAAAATCCATTATAAGCCAAATCAAGGATAATGAAATGCCGCTTACATCGTACACGCTCATCCATAGAGATGCAAGACTTTCGGACACCGAGAAGGAAATCGTTTTGGATTGGGTATCAAAATTAAAGGACAGTCTATAATTGAATAATTTAAAAAGGATAACAATGAAAAATTTGAAAAACGGGATTTCAGCAATACTGGTACTGACCCTTACTTTTTCTTACGCACAGGAAAAGATAAAGTTGAACCATGACCATAGCAAAATGGAAATGAAGCAAACCCCTATTGAGTTCAGCAATGAAAATGTGGCCAATGTCTACGAACATTATGAACATATCAAAAATGATCTGGTCGGTTCAAATCCGGGGGATGCCCAAAAGGGTGCTGAGATGTTGAACGAAGCACTTGGTAAAGTTGAAGGTGCCGATGCCGCTTTATCGGCATCACAAAAGATTGCCACTACGGATAACTTAAAGGTACAGCGAAAATTATTTTCAGAATTAAGCGATGAAGTGGAAGCTCTTTTAAGAGGAAAAATAACATCGGGTAAACTGTATAAAGATTTTTGTCCCATGGCCTTGAACGGGGGTGCCTATTGGTTGTCATCTATCGAGGATATCCGAAATCCCTATTACGGCGCCCAAATGCTCAGTTGCGGAAAGGTGGCGGAAGTAATCGAATAATAAAAGCCTGTTATGGGAAGGGGCGATTTAGTTTGGTTGGTTAGTTGGTTAGCCCCTTCCCTTTCAGGTAATATCCGTTTGGTATTGGCCAAAAAATTGAACGCCAAGTTCAGTGGACTAAAAAGAAAAGTCTAAATAGAAAATAAATGGAAGAATTAAGCCTGGAAATTTTCGTTGTCCCTGCCATAGCTTTGACGTTGGTCGTTTTGGGCTATGCGTATTTTGCCAAACGGGTAAGGGACAAACGAGAATATAAGAGGTTTGTGATTGCAGTGGCAGTAACATCTTTTGTATTGAATTTTGTATGGGAGCTAGCACAAGGCCCATTATACGAAGGATTCGAATATGATTTAAAACATATTTCCTTTTGCGCCTTGGCATCCATTGCTGATATGTTAATGGTGTTCATACTGCTCTTTGCATTTGGACTTTTATATGAAAACGCATATTGGATCACAAAAATGGACTCAAGTAGGGTAATTCCCTTGATTTTGATTGGTGGTACGGGTGCTATACTGGCAGAAGTTTTACATACCCTACGGGGCGATTGGTCATACGCTGACGCAATGCCGTTACTACCTGCAGTAGATGCGGGAATTTCGCCAGTATTACAATTTACAATTTTGCCTTGGCTGATTTTTTTGATAAGCAAAAAGTTAATAAAGAAAAGATGATAGTTAGCTAAAGCTCTGGGTGGGATTGGGTAGTGTTTTTAATTGGTTATTTAGTGTTTCCCATTTCTGCCCAGACAATATTATCAATGGACAAAGTCCTGTTATGGGAAGGCTGATTTGGATGATGTTGTAGATATCGCCCTTCCCTCGACAGGCACAATAACTAGAAATGGTGTTATGAAAGATTGTTGTAAAACCGGAACTAAAACCGAACGGAAATTAAGCGGTCTAAAACGATGGCTCAATTATGCGGTTTACATAATTATTGGAGGTATTGTAATAGGCGCCCTTATTTTACAACTCACAAATAATGCATCTTAAGAACTATTGATTATGAAAAAAACACTCTTATTTTTAGCACTGCTTTCAAGTGTTATTTTTCTTCATGCAAGTGCAGTTAAGCCGATTGAGGTCAATTCAGGATATTTAGAGAATATTTCAGGAACCTTTAGCGCTATTGAGTTGTCGGAAAAACCTCAAGAACACGGGGAAAAACATTCCAACAAGCCCATAGACCAAGAAGAGGTTGGGTTGGATGCATTCGACAATTTACATCCGTTGGTTGTACATTTTCCAATTGTCCTCTTATTGTTTGCGGCATTGTTTCAAGGCATTCAATTGTTCGTTCTAAAGCGAAATTTGGATTGGGTCATCTTCTTGCTTATCGGTTCAGGTTTTATTGGAGCCTATGTGGCGGGAGCCTACGTGCATCCGCATACCCACGGCCTTACGGATATTGCGCAAAGCGTATTGGATAACCATGACCAATATGCCGATTGGACGGTCTGGTCCAGTGCATTGGCCGCAGTCTTAAAGGGTATCAGTCTTTTTTGGGTCAAACTGAGACGTGGATTTGAAATAGCCGTTTTCCTAGTCATGGCCTTTTCGGCATTCTCAGTATCGCAAGCTGGTCATTACGGCGCTCAGTTGGTATATATACAGGGCGTTGGGCCACAAGGTCAGTTTTTGGAAATCGAAAATACTGAGGAAGAAAATCACTCACATTAAATTAAACAATGAGAAAAGAATTTATAATTACAGTTGTTATTCTAGGCGTTACGCTAGCAGCCGCTATTTTTTTGTTTCCTTATCTGTGGTGGATCGGTCTGATAATTCTTCCATTTCTGATTTTAGGATTGATTGATTATACGCAAAAGTCCAATAACATTAGACGTACCTATCCTTTACTGGGAAGGATTACCAATCTACTGGAAAAACAACGTCACGTCATACAGGAAACCGTTTTATTAAATAGAACGGAGGGAAAGCCTTTCAATTGGATTCAAAAGGAAATCGTCTACAAGCGCGCAGCAGACGATGTTAAAAACCAACCCTTTGGCACACAGATTCCTTATGACGAAGTAGGTCGTGAATGGTTTACCCATTCTACATACCCTGCAAAGGAAATCAATGATGATTTCAGAGTTACCATAGGGAGTTCGTTATGTGAAAAACCTTATTCGGCGAGCATCCTAAATCTTGCAGGAATGAGCTTCGGGTCTATCAGTAAGAATGCTACACTTGCCTTTAATGGTGGAGCAAAGATCGCTGGATTTGCGCAGAATACAGGTGAGGGAGGTTTTACACCATATCACAAAAAATATGGTGCCGATATTATTTTTCAGTTTGGGACCGGGTATTTTGGGTGCAGAACTGAAGAGGGCAATTTCGATGCAAGTAAGTTTGAGGAAATAGCTAAGCAAGAAGTGGTAAAAATGATTGAGATAAAAGTCTCACAGGGTGCAAAACCCGGATTCGGTGCCATTCTTCCAGCCAAAAAAAATACAGAGGAAATAGCAAAATACCGAGATGTTGAAAAGGGAACCGAAATTCTATCGCCACCACATCACGCTGCATTTAGTAATGATTCGGAAATGATTGATTTTATTCAACAATTAAGAACGCGTTCGGGGGGAAAGCCCATTGGAATAAAAATGTGCATAGGTCAAAAACCTGAATTTGAGTCGATGATTAAAGCCTTCGCCGATGCGCAAAGCTATCCAGATTTTATCGCCATAGATGGTGCAGAAGGTGGATCTGGTGCAGCACATATGGAATCGCTACATTGGGCGGGAGTGCCTATAGTAGAAGCTATACATTTTGCACACCATGTCCTAAAAAAACACAAACTACGGGAAGAAATAAAATTAATGGCTGCCGGTAAGATTATTTCAGCTTTTGATATCTATAGAATGTTGGCTCTGGGTGCAGATACCTGTTATAGTGCTAGGGGAATGATGTTTGCTTTAGGCTGTGTGCAATCGCTCAAATGCAATTTAGATACGTGCCCAACAGGAATAACAACAATGGTGCCTTCCCGGGTTGCTTCCATCGTTGTAGAGGACAAGAAAACCAAAGTGGCGAATTACCATAAAAACACAATGAAAGCCCTTAAAGAATTATTAGGTTCAATGGGTATTGAAAATAGAAAGGGCATACTTAGAAAGTTCATTGTTAGACGAATAACCGAAACCGAAACAAAAACCTATGAAGAAATTTTTATAAACCCCTCAGCGGAATGAGTAAAGGAAAAGATATAGAAACCACAACTGCCTTTTATGGGCAACTTTTCAATAGTTCAAAATACGTGCTATTGGTAATGCTGATTGCTACAGCCATCGGACTTTATGTTATACCTAATCTTAACGCCACCACCTATGCTCTAATTATACTTGTGGCCCTCGTGCTAATAAAAATAGGATTTATAATAGCCTTATCCTTCAATCAAATAATGAAAATTATTGGTGAGACCCATTTATTGAGTCACGTTTTGGTTTTGTTCGGATACCTCATTTTACTGATAGTTTTTTCATTTGCAATAGATTACACGGCATTGCACTTTTTTGACCCTACTCATTTTAAAATTAACAATAGCGCGGGAAGTAATGGGCTGTTGGTATTTTTCGATATGTCCTATTTCAGTCTAATTACATTCTCATCTGTGGGCTACGGCGATATAGTTCCAATAACGGTTACAGCTAAGACATTGGTGGCACTTGAGGTGGCACTTAGATTTTTTGTACTCGTTTTTGGTATTGCAAATGTGAATAGAATTCGAGTAAATAAATAACCTTTAAAACTAAAAATTATGAAAAAACTAAAATTAACAACACTCTTAATGTTGCTTGTAATGGCTACAGGCCAAGTGTACAGTCAAGATGCAGATACGGATAAAGAAGCTGTGCTTACAGTAATGAAAACATATAAGGATGCACTTCAAAACCTAACGACAGAAGGTACTTTTGAATTATTTACCGAAGATTCCAAAGTATTTGAATCTGGTGGTGTAGAAGGCTCGTATGCGCACTATATAGAACACCATTTGGGACCTGAGTTGGGGCATTTCAAAAAATTTGAATTTTCAGATTATGAAATTGATGCGGAAGTAGATTTGCCCTATGCATTTACAACCGAAACCTACATCTACACTATCGTGCTCAACCCAGATGAAAAAGGCGAAAGTAGAACAATAAAGAAAAAAGGAGTAGCGACGTCAATCTTAAAAAAGATGGATGGTAAATGGAAGATTATTAAAACACATTCTTCGTCAAGAAATGTAAAATAAAATTTAAACTGTGAGCGAATTCTTAAAACAATGGGGCGAAGCAGCCTATACGACCACTGGATTTTTCTGGATGGCACTTTGGGCTTTCATTTTGGGCTATATCATCAGTAGTATGATACAGATTTTTGTGACTGAAAAAAGGATGCAAAAAACAATGAACGAGAGTGAAGGTAAAAGTGTACTCTTAGGCACGTTTTTCGGCTTTATAAGCAGCTCGTGTAGTTTTTCGGCTTTAGCGGGCACAAAATCTATCTTTAAAAAAGGTGCAAGCTTTGTGTCTTCCATTGCCTTTCTTCTTGCATCGACCAATCTGGTTATTGAGCTTGGAATCATCATTTCCATATTTTTGGGATGGCAGTTTGTAGTAGGCGAATATGTAGGTGGAATCCTTTTAATTCTTATTTCGTGGATTTTGATACGAATAATCAATCCTAAAAAGCTCATAGAAAAAGCGCGCAAGAATTTAGAGAACGAAGATGACGATTCAATGGATGATTCCAAAGATTGGAAAAAACAAATCAAGAAAGAAGATAGTTGGGCAAGGGTTGCCAAAAAATATAAAATGGAATGGCAGATGGTATGGAAGGACGTTACTGTTGGCTTTACCATTGCCGGAATTGTAGCGGTATTCGTCCCAGATTCGTTTTTTCAAACGCTTTTTATCAATAGTGGTCAAGGCAAAATGGACTTCACCTTTTTAGAAGTTCTGCAACATATAGTGGTAGGGCCGGTTGTTGCCTTTTTGACTTTTATAGGTTCTATGGGTAACATACCATTGGCGGCATTACTCTTTGGCAAGGGTGTAAGTTTTGCAGGTGCTATGGCCTTTATATTTAGCGATTTGGTGGTCTTTCCGGTATTGCGTATCAACGCCAAGTATTACGGATGGAAAATGTCACTCTTTATTTTGTTCCTGCTGTTTACCGCACTTATCGGAACATCCTTGGCTTTGCACTATTCTTTCGATTTGTTGGGTATGTTACCAGATCCATCGCAGGTCAAGATTCAAGATAGCGAGTATTTCAAGATTAACTACACATTCTATCTAAACATAGCCTTACTAGCAATATCAGGATATCTGATTTACTTAGGGTTTTTCAAGAGAAAGGACATTGAGCATTCAATGAGCGAAATGGCACCAAAAAGCCCATTGCTAGAAAAGATTTTAAAATATGCGGCCTATATAAGTTATATATGGTTGGCAGGTGGACTGATTATCAAATTCTTAATAAAATAGTTATGAAACACACTTACCACATACAAGGGATGACCTGCAATGGTTGTCGTACCAGCGTCGAGCAGAAGCTTTCGGAAGTAAGCGGTGTCACAAATGCATCTGTAAATCTTGAAAAGGAAGAAGCGGTCATACAGATGGATAGCCATATAGATACAGCAACGTTTCAAAAAGCACTTCCAGAAAAATACACCATTTCAGAAAGGAAGGCAGAGAAAAATGTTTTTGCGAGTACTGGTAATGGTAACGCTGAAGATAACGCTTTCGCGAAAGCGGAAACTGAAAAATCAAAACTACAACAGTTGAAGCCTTTGCTCATTATTTTGGGTTATATCGCTATCGCAACGGTGTTACTCAATTATCAACGGGAAAATTGGAATAGTGCGATGCTCGACTTTATGGGGTTGTTCTTTATTGTTTTTAGCTTCTTTAAAATTTTAGACTTGAAAGGCTTTCCAGATAGTTTTAGAATGTATGACCCACTTGCCAAAATAGTACCAGCCTATGCTTGGGTATATCCATTTATAGAAACAGCTCTTGGATTGATGTTCTTGATGCGTTTTGAAATACCCATCGCATTAATCGCAACCCTAATCATTTTGGGGATTACAACCGTGGGCGTAACCAAAATATTGCTGGACAAAAAATCGATACAATGCGCTTGTCTGGGTACAGCACTCAAACTACCTATGACCGAAGCTACCTTTATAGAAAACACCATTATGATTGTGATGGCAGTCGTTATGTTAACAAGAATACTTTAATACACAAAATAAAACTATCACAAATGAAAAAAATCATAGTAGTACTCGGTATTATCCTTGTTGCTTCCTGTAAGCAAGAAGTTAAAGAGACCAAAGAATTTGAGGCGAAAGAGGTAGAAACAATTTCTCAAACTGCTGAACCTGATAAGAAAAAGTCATTAAGTCCACATACCGAGACAATGGCAATGGTAGGCGATGCGCACATTCATATTGATTATTCGTCGCCAGGAGTTCGGAACCGTATTGTTTTTGGTGGTTTACTTCCTTATGATGCTATCTGGCAGGCAGGAGCTCATATGGCGACCTGGATAGAAATGAACAAAGATTTAACCATTGATGGAAAAATGTTGAAAGCTGGAAAATATGGGTTTTTTGTAATTCCCAATCAAGAAGAATGGACAGTAATTTTTAATAGCAACTGGGACCAACATGGTAAGGATGAATATGATGAGAAGGATGATGTTTTGCGCTTTTCGACAACTCCTAGGATTTCAGAAAATATTCAGGAACATCTGGAATATACAGTCAACAAAACAAGCGAGACATCAGGAACTATTAAAATGAGTTGGGAGAAAGTCACTATTGAATTTCCTTTTGAAGTAAAATAAGATGGTAAAAAGACAAACAGCTTTAAAGATAAGAAAGGTACATCGCTATCTAGGTCTCTTTTTAGGAATTCAGTTCTTAATGTGGACCATTAGCGGCATGTATTTCAGTTGGACGGATATCGATGAGATACACGGCGACCAATTTCGACGGGATCCTGTCGATAAAATTTCGTATACGGATTTGATCAGTCCAACAAAAATTAAACCCAAAGCCATATCCTCTTTGGAACTAAGAGAAATATCAGGAGAGCCTTATTATTGGGTTAATCACAGTCAATTGGTCAATGCAAAAACAGGTGCATTAAAAGCTGAAATATCCGAACAGGATGCCCTTCAGGTAGCGAAGAGAAATATGCTGCCTGAATTAAAAGTGAAAAGCATAGAACGCATCGAGGAAGTGGGGAGCCATAGCGAATATCGCTCAGGACCTCTTCCAGCCTACGCTATATCATATGAAACGCCCGAAAATATAAAAGCCTATGTGTCTGTCAAAGATGGCTCGTTTCAAACATTGCGCCATCGCGATTGGCGTTGGTTCGACTTTCTTTGGATGACCCACACAATGGATTATCAAGGCAGGGATAATTTTAATACCATAGTATTAAGGGCTTTTTCGGTATTAGGGTTAATAACCGTTTTAAGTGGATTTTTACTTTGGTACACGTCATCACCATCGATTCGAAAATTAAATAAAAAAATAAAAATTAACCATTAAAACAAATAATTATGAATTCACAAGAACAAAATCACAAAGCAATGAAAAAAGGAAATTATGGAAAATTTGTAGGTATGCTCGCAGCATCGTTTGTAGCAATGTACATCACAATGTATTTGAATACGTATGAATGGGACCACGTTTGGTTTAGCCTCACAAGATTCTATATGGTCTGTTTAGGTATAGCCACTATGTCCATCATAATGTTTGTAGCGATGCGAGAAATGTATCAAAATAAAAAGAAAAATATAGCCATAGTTCTGGGAAGCATAGTTCTCTTTGTAGGTGCTTTGGGACTGGTACGCGAACAAAAATCAACAGTTGGTGACGTACTTTGGATGAAAGCAATGATCCCACACCACTCTATTGCTATCTTAACAAGTGAAAGAGCCGATATAAAAGACCCGGAAGTAAAAAAACTGGCAGAAGAAATCATTAAGGCCCAAAAAAGGGAAATTTCTGAAATGAAGGCAATGATAAAGCGCCTTCAGGAAGAATAGGATTATAGAACAATTAATATACAAATCATGAAAAAAAATATCATTTTTATCGCAGGTGCCTTAATAGTGGGGCTACTGGCAGGCTACCTTATTTTTGGAGGTTCGTCTTCCGATGAATCCGCTATGAAGGACAAATCGGAAATGTCAGAAGGTCACGACCACGCAGGAGAATCAGCGGCCCAAATGTGGACTTGTTCCATGCACCCTCAAATTATGAAAAAAGAACCTGGAGACTGCCCAATTTGCGGTATGGATCTTATTCCCGCCGAAACCGGAGCTGTGGGGCTAGGTGCCAATGAAATAAAAATGACGGATAATGCCTTAGCATTGGCCAATATACGCACCTCTACCGTTGGTATGGTTGATTCAGATGGGAGTTTCCTTAAGCTTTCAGGAAAGATCCGCGAGAATGAGGAAGCCAATGCTACACAGGCTACCTATTTCGCAGGTCGTATTGAAAAGCTAAATGTCAACTATACAGGAGAGAGCGTTGCAAGGGGTAAACTTCTGGCGACTATCTATTCCCCTGAATTGGTAAGTGCGCAGCAAGAACTGTTGACAGCGGCATCCATGAAGGCATCACAGCCTGCCCTTTACAATGCTGTTCGCAATAAATTAAAATTATGGAAGCTTTCGGACAAGCAAATCGATAAGATAGAAGAAGTGGGCAAAGTGCAGGAAAACTTCCCAGTATATGCCACCGTTTCAGGAACGATTACCGATATCATGGTAGAGGAAGGAGATTATGTGAAGCAAGGGCAGCCTTTATATAAAATTGCCAACCTAAATACCGTTTGGGCCGTATTCGATGCCTATGAAAACCAAATATCATCACTGAAGGAAGGCCAGGAAGTTGAGCTAACTACTAATGCTTACCCGAACAAAGAGTTTACCGCAAAAGTATCTTTTGTAGACCCTCTGCTTAATTCTTCAACAAGAACGGTAATGGTGCGGGCGATACTTAACAATAAGGAAAACCTTTTGAAGCCAGGTATGTTCGTGGAAGGGACTATTAAAAATGCGCAAATGAAGATGGAGAACGCTGTTGTTGTCCCAGCTAGTGCAGTAATGTGGACTGGGGAACGTTCCGTGGTGTATGTAAAGACGAATCCTAATGAACCAATTTTCGAAATGCGCGAAGTTGCCCTTGGGAATACCAATGGCGATACCTATACCATAATTAGCGGTCTAGAAAACGGAGATCAAATTGTAACCAATGGCACATTTACCGTAGATGCCGCTGCACAGTTACAGGGTAAAAAATCGATGATGAATACAGAAGGAGGCAAAACCATGACTGGGCATGAAGGGCATTTGGGAATGCAACCGGAAAGTGGCGAAACGTCCAATCCTACCGTCGACCATACCAAAATGAACGAGCGTTTAGAGGTTTCCAAAAAGTTTCAAGGGCAATTAAAAAAAGTTTTTGAGAGGTATACACTTTTAAAAGATGCCTTAGTGGCCGACAACGCGGGTAAAGCCCAATCCTCAGCGAAAGAAATCGGAGAAAGCTTGGCCAAAGTAGATATGAAATTACTTGAAGATGAGAAGGCGCATAACCATTGGATGACCCTTCAAAAAGAAATAAAAGCCTCTGTCAATGCTATTGCAAATGCTTCTGAAATTGCGAAACAACGAAATCATTTCAAGCATTTATCGGCCCATATGATAAGCAGCGTACAGCTCTTCGGCATTAATCAAACGGTATTTACCAATTACTGCCCAATGGCGGATAGTAACAAGGGTGCATACTGGATAAGTCTGCAAAAAGAAATTCGTAATCCGTATTACGGAGAGGCGATGTTAAGGTGCGGGGAAGTAAAGGCCACATTACAATAATCAAATGCTATTCACGGTATAATAAATCAGGGTAGTCAGAGAATCGATAAGAAGAAAATGGAAAAATCAAGAGCTACGCCAAATAACGTACTAACGGAGAAAGACGGTCTCTATACTCTGATATTCATAATAATATTGTTTGTGATACACACTTTGGTAACGCTGTTTATCATGGCTTTGTATGAGCAAGTCTAAATAGTTGAACAGTAGTATTAAGAAGTTGAATACTAAGGAACGGCAATGAACCCACTCCGAATTTTAAACGGATGATAATGAGCGAAAATCGAAGGAAAAGAAGAAAAAAGGAAAGAAAACCGGCAAAGGATAGTATTAGTAAGAAGGATAGAGTTTCTGGTATAATTGCCATAGTGCTATTGTTCTTGATAGCAACAATATTGGTTTTAATCAACGCTTTTTGGTAGTCAACATGAAAACTCAATGGTTAACGTAGAATTAAATGAGCAAAACCATCCATATTAAAAACATGGTCTGCCCAAGATGCATAACGGCAGTATCGAACATTTTGCAAGCATTATACATTCCCCACACTTCGATTAAATTGGGAGAAGTGGAATTGATTTGGGCACTTGATTTGACAAAAAAATTGTCGCTATCCAAAGAGCTTCAAGATGCGGGATTCAGTTTGATAAACGACCGAAAAAGCCAACTTATCGAGCAAATGAAAAGTCTGGTGGTGCAAAAAATCCATCACTCCGATGAAGAACTGGATATAAAATGGCCCAATTTTATCAGTGACAAGCTCAACCTTGATTACAAATATTTAAGTTCCCTTTTCTCGTCAGTAGAAAGCATAACGTTTGAGCAATACATTATCAACCAAAAAATTGAACGTGTAAAAGAACTCATTGTTTATGATGAATTGACCTTGAGCGAGATAGCATTTCAACTACATTATAGTAGCGTTGCGTACTTAAGCAATCAATTCAAAAAAGTTACCGGAATGACACCTACACAATTCAAGAAGTCCGTGGATAAAAACCGAAAATTCTTGGATGAGATTTAACGCATAAAAAGATATTTCAGCAAATTCTACAAATCATTCAGTATATTACGTAATACATTAAAGTCTATTAATTCTGAAATTTGTATTCCAAAAATTAACGCATCAAGGTGTAGCCATCAACATAATTGGATACTATGGTCAAAATTTGCTAATTAGAGTTTTTTTCGAGCTTCTATGATTAAAGAAATTTTTATACGCAATATGGTCTGTGACAGGTGCATCAAAGTTCTCAGAACAGAATTTAAAAATGAGGATATTGACTTAATTGAAATTGAGTTGGGTCGTATTAAGGTGGGAATTAAAAATGAATTTCAATTCGAACGTATGATATCTATCTTGGAAGATGATGGTTTTTCAATAATTAAATCCCCAGAGAAAAAATTGGTAGAAAAGGTAAAGATTGAACTTATTCGCATATTGGACCAAGTGCCATTCGGACTTGAAGAAAATCTATCAAGTTTCCTCTCGAAAAAATTAAAAAAAGAATATTCGAAAATCAGTAAAACATTCTCACTCATTGAAGAGGTGACCATCGAAAAATATTTTATCAAGCTAAAAATCGAGAAGGTCAAAGAACTCATTCAATCTCAGGAATATAATTTCACCCAGATAAGCCAAATGCTCGATTATAAACACTTGAACCATTTGAGCAAACAGTTTAAAAACGAAACTGGTATGAGCTTAACGGACTACAAATTAAATCAAAAAGGTTTTAGAAAATCACTGGACAAAATTATATAGATAATAACCAATATTATAACACACTAATTATCTGTCAAAATCTAAATTTGGTTTATTAATAATTAAAAATCATATAATATGAAACATTCTAAGTTAATTGATGCACTAAATAATTGTGCTGCCCACTGCAATTATTGTGCAGATGCCTGTCTTGACGAAGGCGACATTAAAATGATGGTTGATTGTATTAGGACCGATAGGGCCTGTGCTGAAATCTGTAGCGCCACGGCAAATCTTCTTGCTTCAAATTATTCCGATGTAAGGGGTATGGTAGGGCAATGCCGTGATATCTGTAAAAAATGTGCAGATGTATGTGACAAACACGACCATAAACATTGTCAAGAATGTGCAGATGCCTGCAGAAAATGTGCTGAAGCTTGCGAGGAATTCTTGAGCTAAAGAGTAGAAAGCCTATTTGCTAAGCAAGACGCTATCAAGGACTACAAGATAATTGTAGTCCTTGATTCGTTTTAAGGGATATGGAGAATTTTACAAATCATTCAGCATATTACGTAACATATTAAAGTCTTTTAATCCTGAAATTTGTAGTGAATAAAAATAGGTCTATGGAGACAATTAACATATTTGAAACCGGAAAAAAGAATCATAAAGAGGGAATAAAAAAATCCTTTCCAGTAACAGGAATGACCTGTGCGGCCTGTGCATCCAGTGTTGAATCTATACTCTCACATACCGAAGGTGTGAACGACGCGCAGGTTAACTTTGCCAGCAGTTCGGTATTGGTGGATTATGACCAAGCCACGACCGAAGAACAATTGCAAAACGCGCTAAGACAGGTCGGTTACGATATTATAATTGATGCCGAAGACCCTTCGGAAGTACAAAAAGAACTTCAACAAAAGCATTATAAGGACATAAAAAACCGTACAATCTGGTCGGCTATACTTACGCTCCCCATTTTTGTGTTGGGAATGTTCTATATGCAATGGGAACCAGGGAAGTGGATTTCTTTGGTATTGGCCTTTCCCATTCTTTTTTGGTTCGGGCGTAGCTTTTTCATCAATGCGTTCAAGCAGGCCAAACACGGTAAAGCTAATATGGATACCTTGGTCGCTTTGAGTACCGGAATCGCCTTCATCTTTAGTGTATTTAACACTTTCTTTCCTGAATTTTGGTTGAGTCGTGGCATCGAGCCTCACGTATATTACGAAGCTGCTACCGTCATTATTACCTTTATTTCCTTGGGGAAACTATTGGAAGAAAAGGCTAAATCAAATACATCTTCGGCCATAAAAAAACTGATGGGCCTTCAGCCTAAAACCCTTAAAATTATTGAGAATGGGGAAGAAAAAGAAATCCCTATTTCATCCGTACAGGTGGGTCAGACCATTTTGGTACGTCCCGGAGAAAAGATTCCTGTGGATGGCGAAGTTTCCAAGGGGAGCTCTTATGTAGATGAAAGTATGATTACGGGAGAACCCGTGCCAGTTCAGAAATCCCAAGGGGAAAAGGTGTTTGCTGGTACGGTTAATCAAAAAGGGAGCTTTCAATTTACCGCTGAAAAAGTAGGTGGGGAAACCCTGCTTTCCCAAATCATTAAAATGGTGCAGCAAGCGCAGGGGAGTAAGGCCCCCGTTCAAAAACTGGTCGATAAGATTGCCGGTATTTTCGTTCCTGTGGTATTGGGTATTTCCATTGTAACCTTCATTGTCTGGATGTCAGTAGGAGGCGATAATGCCTTCTCACAAGCCTTATTGACCTCGGTAGCCGTATTGGTTATCGCTTGTCCGTGTGCCCTGGGCTTGGCAACGCCGACTGCCATAATGGTGGGTATCGGCAAGGGAGCCGAAAATAATATTTTGATAAAAGATGCCGAAAGTCTAGAGCTTGGACATAAAGTGAATGCAGTAATCCTTGATAAAACGGGTACGATTACGGAAGGAAAACCATTGGTAACCGACATTTTTTGGAAGGATAAGCTTGAAAATAAAAATGAATACAAGGAAATTCTTTTGGCTATCGAAGCACAATCAGAACATCCTTTGGCAGAAGCGGTAGTCAATCATTTAAAAGAGGAAAATATTGTACAAGCAGAAATTACTTCCTTCGAAAGTATCACGGGAAAAGGCGTAAAGGCCCAATCAGAGAAAGGTTCAAAATATTATGTGGGCAACCATAAACTTATGGTCGAAAAGAATATTCAAATCGACGCTTCTTTGATACAAACAGCAGAAAGTCTGGAAGAGAAGGCAAAAACGGTCATATTCTTGGGTAACGAAAATCAAGTGCTTGCGATACTGGCCATTGCGGACAGGATTAAAGAAACTTCAAAAAAAGCCATCGCTACGCTTCAAGAAAGGGGCATCGAGGTCTATATGCTCACGGGAGATAACAATAAAACGGCTTCCGCCGTGGCAAATCAGGTGGGGATTTCAAATTACCAGGGCGAAGTAATGCCTTCGGACAAAGCCGCTTTTGTTGAAAAATTACAGGCAGATGGAAAGATAGTCGCAATGGTAGGCGATGGTATCAACGATTCGCACGCTTTGGCGCAAGCCAATGTGAGTATTGCAATGGGTAAAGGTTCGGATATAGCAATGGATGTAGCGAAAATGACCTTGATAACATCGGATTTACAATCCATCCCAAAAGCATTGGAATTATCAAAAAGAACTGTTTTGGGCATACGTCAGAACTTATTTTGGGCATTCATTTACAACATCATTGGTATTCCAATCGCAGCAGGGGTTCTTTATCCCGTAAATGGATTTTTATTAGACCCGATGATTGCAGGTGCAGCAATGGCATTCAGTAGTGTATCCGTTGTTGCAAATAGCTTAAGACTTAAACGAGTAAAACTTTAATAATAAATAAATTCAATACTATGAAAACTTTAAAATTTAAAACAAATATCAATTGTGGTGGGTGTGTATCGAAAGTAACCCCTTTTTTAAACAAACAAGAAGGTGTAGAAAGTTGGGAAGTAGATACCTCTAATCCTGATAAAATCCTAACCATTGAAAGCGAAGGTGCAACCGAAGAAGACGTAAAATCAACTTTGCAAAAAGTGGGATTTAAAGCGGAAAGTTTAGATTCAAATTAATAGATGTTCCTTAATGGCTCCATCAATATGACGTACACCCTTATTTTCGGACTTATTCTTCTGTTCATGTTTTTTCTTGTTTGGAGAATTGGACGCAAAAAGGTCGAGTCCTTTCCCGAACATTGGCATTCTTTGCTGAAGGAAAATGTACTTTTTTATCGGAACCTTTCCGAAGAAAAACAGGTGGTTTTTCAGCAAAAAATGATGCTGTTTTTAAGTGAGGTCTATATCGACGCTGTGCAGCTTGAATTGGAAGAATTGGACAAGATTTTAATTGCGGCAAGCGCAGTAATCCCTGTTTTTGGCTTCAAAGAATGGCACTACACCAATTTAAGTGGCATCCTTTTATATCCAGATAATTTTAATGAGGATATGCAGTTTAGCAGTAAGGATAACTCACGGAATATTGGTGGAATTGTCGGCAATGGAAGGTTCGAGAAACAGATGATACTTTCCAAAAAAGCACTGTACCACGGCTTTAAAAACACAACCGATAAAAGTAATACAGGTATACACGAATTCGTACACCTCATAGATAAGTTGGATGATAGAACAGACGGTGTGCCAGAACGGCTGTTAGAACATCAATATGCAATACCCTGGTTAAATTTAATCCATAAAGAAATGGAAGCGATAAATGATAACCACTCTGATATTCGAAAATATGGTGGCACCAACCAAGCTGAATTCTTTGCCGTTGCTTCAGAGTATTTTTTTGAACGTCCGGATTTGCTTAAAAAGAAACATCCTGAACTATACGGGATGTTGGTTAAATGTTTTAATCAAAAAATGACTGATGTGCCTAAAGATTTGAGACCATAAAATGGATTTATGAGAACAGAATGAAGAGGAGCACATTCATTAATTCTATCGTTCTTTAGTACGAGAAGCTTTTCCGAAAATATTAAGCTCCGAAAGTGTAACTGATGAAGTTGGACAGACATTCATAATAAAAGCACAGATTCAATTCTACAGAAGACCGAGCTGTAAAACGGATTGATTTTTTCAGTACATTTGTTCGATTATTTAAGAATGGGAAAGAAAATTCAAATAGCGATTATGATCATTACCCTCGGCATATTTTTAGTGCCAACGAGTGTATTTGCACATATAGACCTTTCCCATCAATCTGGAAAAAGTTGTTGTTCAGATAACGGGGAACATTCCCATAACGAATGTTGCAAAAAACATCAAAACCGGGACAACGAAAAAAAAGACTGCAACGGCTCGTGCGGAAATCTTGCCTGCCACTGTCCTTCAGCCACCACCTTACCTATAAATTATCCGGTAACTTCGGAAGAAACAAATACTGTTGTTATTGCTGCTTTCAAAAACCTTTGGAACTACACAAAGCAACAGCCAAAACCTGTCTATTTCCAGATTTGGTCCCCTCCAAAATTAAGCTGATACGCTTATCTTGACAGCCATAGCTGTGTCAAATTGAAAACAAATCCCTTGTTTTCAACATTCAATTTTATTTAACAATCTTAATTTTTTTTAAAATGAAATCAATGTTCAACATATTGATAGTACTATCGGTAGTATTATCAACAACTTCGGGCTTCGCCCAAATAAAAAACCCAAAAACCGAAACCGTAAAAATTTTCGGTAACTGCGATATGTGCAAAACGTCCATAGAAAAAGCAGGAAACCTTAAAAACGTCGCTATAGTGAACTGGAACAAAGACAGCAAAATGGCAGAAATAACCTTCGATTCCAAAAAAACAAACAAGGATGAAATTCTAAAACGCATTGCTTTGGCAGGTTATGACAGCGACGAATACTTGGCACCGGATAATGAATACGCACAACTTGCAGAATGCTGCAAATATGAAAGGCTAAAAAAAGAGCCAGTAATAGCTTTGGGCAACACTAAAATGGATATGGATATGCCCGAATCAAAAATGGATATGAATATACCACCTTCTGAAAACCATACAGATATAGCTATGTCTGAAATGAAGGAAACTAATTCGTTGGACGCAATATTCAACAGTTATTTCGCCGTAAAAGATGCCTTGGTAAAAACCAATCCTACGGCAGCGACTGCAAAATCATCGGAAATTTTGGCCGCATTAAAAGACCTAAAAATGGTATCGTTAAAAGCGGAAGAGCAAGCCGCTGTAACTAAAGTAATGCCTTCATTGATGGATGCCGCAAAAAGTATTTCCGAAACCAAGGATATTGGCAAGCAACGGGACACATTCAAAGTGCTGTCAAAAAATATGCACGAGCTCATTCCTTTTTACAATGCCAATGAAACCCTTTATTACCAATACTGCCCAATGCAGGATGCCAATTGGTTGAGCAAGGACAAGACCATTAAAAATCCGTATTACGGTTCACAAATGTTAAGTTGTGGCTCCACCGTGGAAACCATCGACACTAAAAACTAAACAAATAATAAAACACAATTTTCAATAACGAAATGAAAAAAATAATCATCATATTCCTGTTCCTCGGAACGCTTTCCATAGAGGCACAAAATATAGTGCGCTACGACCTATATGTTCGCGATACCATCGTAAATTTTACGGGTAAGGAAAAACACGCCATTGCCGTAAACGGACAAATACCAATGCCAACGCTCACGTTCACAGAAGGCGACATTGCCGAAATTTATGTGCACAATGAGTTGGATGAAGAAACAGCCCTGCATTGGCACGGTCTGTTTTTGCCCAACAAGGAAGATGGCGTACCTTACCTTACCCAAATGCCCATTCCGCCGCACACCGTCCATAAATATACCTTCCCCATCATACAGCACGGGACCCATTGGTACCACAGCCATTTTGGGCTTCAGGAACAGATTGGTATGTATGGTTCTATGATTTTGAACAAGAGACCGGACGATAAGACCTTCAGAAAAGGCATTGACGACTTGCCCACCATTCCCATAGTATTGAGCGAATGGACGGACTTGAAACCAGAAAATGTGCACCGTATGCTCCATAACGCATCCGACTGGTTTGCCATAAAAAAAGGGACTACACAGAGTTATGCCGAGGCCATTAAAAAGGGGCACCTTAAAACAAAACTTCATAATGAATGGAAACGGATGCTTGCAATGGACGTAAGCGATGTATACTATGACAAGTTTTTCATCAATGGCAAAAGTGAAAATGAGGATACGTCGCTAAAAGGCTTGAAAGCGGGTGATAAGGTACGGCTGCGCATTTCAAACGGAGGAGCATCCAGCTATTTTTGGCTAACGTATGCAGGTGATAAAATATCCGTGGTGGCAAATGACGGTAATGATGTGGAACCTGTGGAGGTGGATAGAATGCTTATTGCTGTATCAGAAACCTATGATGTAGTTGTTACCATTCCTGCGGCCAACACTGCCTTTGAATTTTTGGCTACCCCGGAGGACCGCACAAAATCGGCTTCCCTCTATTTGGGTGAGGGCATCAAACAACTTACGGCACCGCTTCCAAAACTGAAATATTTTGAAGGTATGGAAATGATGAACGGAATGATGAAGATGAACGGCGACCTAGACCAAATGGGGATGAATATGAGCCTGCAGCAAATGGATATGAATGTAGTGATGTATCCTGAAATCACGGGACCCGAAGAAAATGCAATAGATGATAGCACCACAATGGATGGCATAGAAAAGCCCGACCACAAAATGGATGAAATGCAGGATATGGATGGAATGAAGGTGAGCGAAGATATATACAAGAGCAACGAACTTTCAGACATTACGACCCTCAACTACGCTATGTTGAAATCGCCTACAGTGACGGCACTACCCCAGGATGCATCCATTAAGGAACTGCACTTTACCTTGACCGGTAATATGAACCGCTATGTTTGGAGCTTGGACAACAAGGTTATTTCAGAAAGCGATAAAATATTGATAAAAAAAGGCGAAAAAGTAAGGATTACCCTCTATAACAATTCAATGATGCGACACCCAATGCACCTGCACGGCCACGACTTTAGGTTGCTCAACGGCCAAGGAGAGTATGCACCGCTAAAAAATGTAGTGGATATTATGCCTATGGAAACCGATGTTATCGAGTTTGAGGCCAATGTAGAAGGCGACTGGTTTTTTCACTGCCACATATTGTACCATATGATGAGCGGTATGGGCAGGGTTTTTAGTTATGAAAACCAAGAGCCAAATCCTTTGATACCAAACCCTGAATTGGCGTTAAGAAAGTTAAAAGGTGATGACCGGGATTTCCACCTGATGGCAGAAAACGATTTTGCGACCAACGGAAATGATGGATTGCTGATGGCTCAAAGTACACGATGGAGTTTTGGCACCGAATGGCGTTTGGGCTACAATGATATGCACGGTTATGAAACAGAAACACACATAGGAAGATATATTGGAAAAATGCAGTGGCTTATGCCGTTTGTTGGGTTTGACTGGCGCTATAGAAAATTGGGACATAAGGAGGTTGAGGAAAATTTGTTCGGTCAAAAAAACACCAAGGATAAACGCTCTTTATTGAGTGTAGGGGTCAATTACACCCTACCGATGTTGGTAATGGCACAAGCAGAAATATTTACGGACGGTAACGTCAGAATACAATTTGAGCGCAATGATATACCCATAACCCAAAGGTTGCGTATGAACCTGATGTGGAATACAGATAAGGAATATATGGCAGGTTTGCGTTATATCACAACACGTAATTTGGGGATTACCACTCATTACGACAGCGATATGGGTTTTGGGGTTGGTCTTAATTTAAATTATTAATAAAATGAATCGTATAGAAACCAATTAAAGAAGTTAAATCCTAACTCTAAAATTCACAGAATGCAACACTCGTTAAAAGTTCTTAAATTTATGGTAAACGTTTATCAATTATTCTGATATCCGAAAATATGGAGGTACAAATCAAGCTAAATTCTTTGCGGTAGCTTTGGAATACTTTTTTGAGCGTCCAGATTTGCTTAAAAAGAAACATCCTGATTTGTACCAAATGTTAGTCGAATGTTTCCGGCAGAAGCCTATGTATAATTGACGTGGGCAAAAATAGGATATCCTCCAATGCGTATGTATTCCTGTAAACTGTTAATCCATTTGATTTTAAAAATAGTTGACCCCCTTGTACTCTCTTCGATAGTTGTGAAGACTGTATGGCTGAAAGTCCCATATGCGTCAAGAATAAGATGGAAAAAATTAATATGATTTTTTTTCAAAACCTTTTTTCCGATTAAAAGATAATGGCTATTCAAAGTTGGGCAAAAAAAGCCTTTGTCAAGAAATACAAATTTGAAAATAGGAGTAAATGAAAAAGCACATTGTTAAAATCAAATCCATAGAGTTCATAAATTACAATGTTCTGGAAGTGGTAACGGAAAAACCAGAAAATTATGATTTTGAACCATGGCAGGCCACAGAAATAGCAATCAACTTGGAAGGTTGTAAGAACGAAAAAAGACCTTTCACGTTTACTAATTTACCAAGAGAGAAAGATTTGAAGTTTACGATTAAAGTCTATCCCTCACTTGATGGGGTTACCAAAAAACTTTCTAAACTGGAAGAAGGGGCCGAACTGATTCTGGGAGATGTCTTCGGGGCTATCCAGTTCAAGGGTAAGGGGGTGTTTTTGGCTGGAGGTGCCGGAGTAACGCCATTTATTGCGATTTTCAAGTCATTGGGATTTCAAAACGAAATGGATCATAATTCCTTGATTTTTGCCAATAAAACAGAAAAGGATATTTTTCTTGAGCAAGAATTTGAAACGTTACTTGGAAGAAGGTTTATGAACATCCTTTCTGAAGAAGAAACGCAAAAGTATCCCACGGGCCATATAGACAGGGATTTTTTGAAGTCTACTATAACAGATTTTTCACAGTATTTCTATGTTTGCGGCCCACCCGAAATGACGGAGAGTGTTACTGAGGATTTAAAAAGTTTAGGGGTTGCTGCCGAAAAAATCGTAATTGAAGATTATGATTGATTTTTAATACAGTAGTTCGGTATAAGCTTTCTTATGCTATTAGCTGTATTGATTTAGGAAATCCTGCAACGTTTGGAGTTACGATGTCAATCAAAATATAATCTTCGCTGGACGGACTTTTTTCGAGAACAGGTCTCAGTCACGTTCATTCATCATTCACCTTTTACCAACTGATAAACCTTTCCGGTATTACCTACAGGACCGGGCTCGTCGGTGGTAAGAACAAATACTTCACCCTCGTTGTTCTGGCCAAATGCCAAAAGAAAATGACCGAGTCCCTTTTCTTGATTTAATTTTAGTTCCTCAAAATTCCACATTCCGGAATCCGATTCCTGTCTATCCGACACAAAAATTGCTCCCGCAGGCTTGCCGTGGTGTTGAGTCCAAGTACCAAATATATAATTGCCTTCCAGTGGGGGAATCATATCTCCTCTATAAACATGTCCGCCTATTACAACAAGGCCTTTTCCACCTTGATCAGTTCCTCCTTGTTTGAACTCAATCACCGGATCAATAAGGGGCTGACCCATTTTATCCACGTCGGGGCATTCTTCTTTACTCTTATCGTTATTATAGGCGTTAAAGCAATGGGTTCCTTCCTTTACGTTCCAACCATAGTTGCCGCCTTTAGTAATTATACTTACTTCTTCCCAAGAAACTTGTCCAGCATCTCCAGCAATTAGTTCATTCTCTCCTTTAAGATCAAAGGAAAATCTAAAAGGGTTCCGTAGGCCGTAAGCATAAATCTCATCCATGCTAGCTTTGTCAATAAAGGGATTATCCTCAGGAATTCCATAGGTGGAAAATTCATCATCCACATCAATACGTAAAATGCTTCCCAGAAGATTCTGTTCTACATCCTGGCCATTACCACCAGCGTTTTCGCCATACCAATCAGGCACATGGCCTCTGTCAATATCGTTGGCGCCCCCGCCGTCCCCTAGAGCTATGTACAGATAATCATCGGGCCCAAAAGCAATATTACCGGCATTATGATTGTCCTGTGGCTGATGCACTTTCAGAATTATTCGCTCCGAAGACCTGTCGGCTTGATTGGGGTTATTCTGAGACACACGAAATTCGGAAATATGGCTGGTATGGTCCCAGTTTTCAGGTCCATCATCGCTCAATGGAGCACTATAGTAAACAAAGAACTTTCCATTGTCCCGATAATCTGGATGGAAGGCCAGTCCCAAAAGCCCACGTTCTTCATGTTCGTCCTTTAGGGAAACTATTTTATCCTTCAAGTTCAAAAAAGGAGTAGGGAGAACACCGCTTTTGGGCGAATAAATGTTTATGACTCCCACCTGGTCCACAATAAAATACCTTCCAGAATCATCAGGTGATTCGACAAGGGCCACAGGAGAGACAAAGTTATCGGCTACTAATTCGAGCCCTACGGATTCTTGAGAGAAGCTATAAAGAAGAGATCCAAGGAACAGTATTGTGCAAAGTAGTTTACTTTTCATAATTACATCTTTTTAGAGGTGAGTACTATTCTTTTACTATCAAAAAAAGATGTTTTATGAGGAAAACGTTAACCGAATCAATTCAAAATTTTATTCGATAAAATAAAAATGTAAATTTAGTAAATGATGGCATCAATGATGCACCTGTTTTAGCCGCAAGTAATGTTGGTATTGCAACGGGTGGTTTGGGAAGCGATGTGGCTATAGAAACCGCAGACGTAATCATCCAAACCGACCAACCTTCCAAAGTGGTCAAAGCCATTAAAATAAGTCGTTCTACTCGAAAAATTGTATGGCAGAATATCATTATAGGATTTGGTGTTTAAGTCATCGTGTTGATTTTATGAGCTGGTGGTTTGGCAACGATGTGGGAAGCGGTTTTTTGCAGATGTAGCCGTAGCATTATTAGCTATATTGAATGCGGTTAGGTTGCAGCGTATGAAGTGGAAGTGAACTACAACCTAATCCGGTGGTTCACTGTTCGAGCGGATATCGTAGCGCAGCGGCGAGCAGCATCCTTTTAAAACGGATTAAGGGCGTAGAAGTCTATGACCTGGGCGATGCGGTCGAAGGTTTTTGGGATTGATGTTGTTGCTGATAATTTTTAAAATATTGGACCTGGTTAGATAAAAGCTTTTCAATTATTGAAGCCACAAAGGTCTTCCTCGAAGAGGGCGGCCTTTTTGGTTTCTATTTTTTTGATAATCTTATGAAGAGCAGTTATTTGCCCAAAGCTTTATAAAAAAATATCCCCAACTTTTTACCTCCCCCACAGAATAGTTCAAACATCGAATTTGATTTTGACCTCCACAGCAGAACCATTTCAATATAACTTAACTGGTTTTCTAATAGAATTAAAAATGAAATCTTTTACGGCAACCCTATACGGTTTCGAATGATATTTTTAGTAAAACTTTGGCAAAGTTGTCTTTTTTAATAGGTAAGGCCAAACAGCGGATAAATCTAAAAACAATCATGGATAATTCAATGACATTAATAAAAACCTTGAACAATTGTGTTGTTCAGTGTAATCGTTGTGCCGATGCCTGCTTGGATGAAGATGACGTCGCCTCTATCGTAGACTGCATTCGCACCAATCGCGTATGCGCCGAAATTTGCAATACGACCGCGAAGATACTGGCCACGACCTACAAAGACATTGGCGACCTGCTAAAGTATTGCCATAGGCTCTGTACGTCATGTGCCACGGAATGTGAAAAACACGAATACCAACATTGTGTGGAATGTGCGGAAGCCTGTAGAAAATGTGCGGCTGCCTGCAAGGATATGTTAGTGAAATATGAAACCTCAAATATACAGCAAGATGAAAATTATTTTTAGAACAGCTGTATTTCCAGCCCCATTTTTAGTGCTGACCTCCTGTTTGGAAGGTAAAAAGAAGCAGAGCGTAAAGGTAATTACACCTCAAAAAGTCAAGGAACTCTACCGGACTAATAAAGTGGCCAAATACCTCACAGAAAGTTTTGGGGACGAGTATGGTGTCGAACGTTCCGGAAATCAAAAATCCACGTGTCAGGGAAAAGATGATGGACTGCGGTTTGGTTGAAGAAGTAATAGAAAAGTAACAGATTAAAAATCCAAGAAAATGAAAAAAACATATTCAATCGAAGGAATGAGCTGCAACGGATGTCGCGGCCATGTAAAAAAATCACTTTTGAACGTAACGGGCGTCGCCGATGTGTCGGTCGATTTGGAAGATGCGGAAGCAACCGTAGAGTCCCAATATGAGGTGCCGTTAGAAAACTTACAAGAGGCGCTGCAAAATAGCCAGTATTCAATCCAGCCACAGAAAGTCGGTTAGCGTTAAATACTCATAACAGTTATATGAACTTTGGGTAATTAAAACATAAGATCAAATCGTCCTCACAGGCCTGAGCATCCATAAATATTCAGCCTGTATAGAGGATAGCACTCTTACAAGAATTTAATTTTAAACAATAACAATCAAAACTATTAATTTATAAAATCTAAAAAGATGGAAAACAAACAAGAAAGCGGTAACAACTATGGTAAATTTTTCGGAATGATCGCTACCGCAATGGTGGCAATGTTCTTTTTAATGTACACAAATTCTTACCAAATTATTGATCACTTTTGGTTTAGTGAAACAAGGTTTTTTATGACTCTAATCATGGCCGGATCCATGACCATTATAATGCTTCTGTTTATGCTGGGTATGTACAAAAATCGGGGAGTGAACATAGCAATAATTTGTTTGGGTATCTTATTGATTGCTAGTGGTATTGGTTTGGTTAGAAGTCAGGTAACAGTGACGGGCGTTGACTATATGGAAGGTATGATCCCACACCATTCCATCGCTATTTTGACAAGTGAGCGTTCTCAAATTGAGGATATACGGGTAAGGAAACTCGCCGACGAAATTATAAAGGCACAACGTAGGGAAATTATGGAAATGGAATGGCTGATAAACGATATCAATGAAAATGGTGTAGTAGAAACGGAAGAGGAACAGAAAAACAGGCCACTGCCAAAATTTGAAGGAAAGCTAGACGAAGAAACACGAAACCTAACTGAGTAGCAAGATTAGTCTTGGAAAACAAGGAAGGTTGATTTTGATTTGACTATCAACAATCAAATTCGAACATTATGAGAACTTTAGCAGTATTTTTTAGCCTTATTATATCCGCCTACGGCTTGGGACAGGATAAAGCGATAGATTCACTTCCAGAACCGTTCGCTACGAAATCCGTTTCGAACTTTTCAAATGTTCTAGGCTGGGAAAATGGCAGAACGCCTAAAGCACCGGAAGGTTTTACGGTTACCAAATACGCCGATGGCTTTGAAAACCCACGTTGGTTGTACGAGCTTCCCAACGGCGATATTCTCGTGGCCCAGAGCAATTCCAATTACGGAGTTTTCAAGCAGATAGGGGCATGGCTTATCGGTGCCGGTAAATCAAAGAACCTGTCAAACAGCGCCGACCTAATTACCCTGCTCCGCGATACGGACAAGGATGGAATGCCCGATGTTCGGGAAACCTTTCTTCACGTTGGCTTGAACCAACCTTTCGGTATGTTACTCATTGGAGATTCTTTTTATGTGGCAAATACCGATGCATTGATGCGATATCCGTATAAAGAAGGACAGATGAGCATTACCGCCAAAGGAGAAAAAATAGCCACCCTGCCCGCTGGAAAAGCCAATCAACATTGGACCCGAAACATCATAACGAATGAAGACGAATCGAAAATCTATATTGCTGTGGGAAGTGGGAGCAACATCGCCGAGAAAGGAATCGAAAAGGAGCTGCTGAAGGCAAATATTCTACGTTGCAACACCGATGGCTCGGAACTGGAAATATTTGCTTCTGGTCTTCGAAATCCCGTAGGGATGGACTGGGAACCCGAAACAAAAGTTCTATGGACGGTGGTCAACGAACGCGATGGATTGGGCAACTTTCTGGTACCCGACTATCTGACCAGCGTTCAAGAAGATGGTTTTTACGGATGGCCCTATACCTACTTCGGACATGAAGATCCGAGAGTTAAAATCGAACAACCCACGAGAAGGGGCGAAGCCTTGATTCCCGATTATGCCCTAAAATCGCACACCGCTTCCTTGGGATTGGTCTTTTATGACGGAAATAGTTTCCCGGAAAAATATCATGGAGGGGCCTTTGTCGTACAGCACGGCTCTTGGAACAAAGAAAAACTTTCAGGCTACCGGGTCATCTACATTCCCTTTGAAAACGGAAAGCCATCCGGGCCCGAAGAGGATTTTCTGACCGGTTTTATCGTCGATCCCCAAGAGGACGAAGTATACGGTAGGCCGGTAGGTGCTATAGTCACTCAAGATGGCTCATTATTGGTAACCGATGATAAAACACATACGATTTGGCGGATAAGTGCTAATGACTAAAGTTTTTACGTTTATTGTCTAATATTTTAATTTAATAGCGTTCTTACGAACGTTGCCCTTTTTCCATCATTTCTTTGCAACACAGTTGCACTATAATTCCTTTATCTTTGCATCGTGAAATTTTTGGCAATCATATTATCCATCTACTTTCTGGCACTCAATTTTGTGCCTTGTAGCGATGCCAGTGCTGTTGAAGATGGCACAGAGGTCGTTACTGTAATGGAATACGATGGCGAACACGGCCAAGACTGCGAACTGTGTTCCCCTTTCTGCCAATGCCACTGCCGTCATTCGCACACCATCGATTTCCGTTTGGCGATTTTTGAACCCATCCAGCCTACTATTTCGTTAGTAAATTTTGCCCATTTCGACAGTTTGGGCAAGGATATTTCACTTTCCCTTTTACAGCCACCACGGGCATAATTCAGTTTAATCTTTGCACAAACTGTGCATCGATTAATTTGTATCTTTGTCAAACTTTATGAAAATACTTGTTTCCATATCCATGTCGTTTCTATTCTTTTTTCAAGGGATTAGCATAGATATGGACTTTTGTGGTCCAATTAAAGAAATTTCAAGTATTATTACCCATTATCAAGACCATAAAGTTTATGGCGACTCTTTCATTGAATATGTAGTTGAAGATTACATTGACAGTGATGCAAAAAAGGAAGGGCATCATAATAACCCAGATAAGGAGAATACACCAGTTCATCCCCATAATCAATGTTGTCACCCTTTAGTATTAATTATTGCGAACAACAATTCGGCTTTAACCAATCAACTAAAGTTTGAAGGAAAAAAACAGTTTAACTTACATAATGTAAACCTCACTTCCAGATATCTGGAATCGCCTTTCCAACCCCCTAAAGTATAATTCAGTTTTTTAAGGATAGCTATATCCTTACGTGATGCTTTTCAAAGTAAGCATTGCATTATAAACGCATTGCATCTAATTGCATTGCGAGGTTTAAACTGAATTAATACTTTTTCTATGATTAACAAAATCATTTCATATTCCATTAATAATAAATTTATTATTGGACTCTTTATAGTGGCACTTGTCGGCACGGGCATTTGGTCTATGGCCACAATAAACCTAGGTTCCGTACCCGATATTACCAACAACCAAGTACAGGTTATAACAGTTGCCCCAAATTTAGGAACAGAAGATATAGAACAATTTGTTACCTATCCCGTAGAATTGGCAATGGCAAATCTACCTGACGTTATCGAACTACGTTCGGTGTCCCGTTTTGGTCTTTCTGTAGTTACCATTGTCTTTAAGGATGAGGCTGGAACCTATCTTCCTAGGCAATTGGTACAAGAGAAATTAACCGAAGTTGCCGGAGAAATCCCTGAAGGTTTCGGCACACCTTTTATGGCACCCATAACAACAGGTTTGGGCGAGATTTTTCAATACACCTTAAAAGTAGAAGATGGTTATGAGGAAAAATATGACGCAATGGAGCTTCGTACCATCCAAGATTGGATTGTAAAACGCCAAATGGCATTAGTCCCCGGAGTCGTCGAGGTCAATGCTTTTGGAGGTTATGTAAAACAGTACGAAGTAGCCATAAATCCAGATAAACTAAAAAGTTTTGGCATTACAATGAACCAGGTTTTTGAAGCCCTTAAGGTGAACAATGCCAATACCGGTGGAGCTTATATTGAAAAAAACCACCAAGCCAATTTTATCCGTGGCGAGGGATTGGCACGTAGTATCGCCGATTTGGAAAACACGGTTGTGACGACTCAAAATGGAAGCCCTGTTTTAATCCGGGATGTCGCGGAAAAAGTAGGCTACGGTAATCAAGTGCGTTATGGTGCATTTACCCAAGATGGCCACGAATCTGTAGGCGGACAGATTTTGATGCTAAAAGGCGAAAGCCCGGGTACTGTAATAGAAAATGTGCAAAAACGTATCGATGAGATTCAAAAATCCCTACCAGAAGGTGTTTATATAGCACCGTTTTTAAGCCGAAGTGAATTGATAGGAAGAACCACAAGCACAGTACAAACAAACCTCATAGAAGGTTCATTAATTGTGATATTTGTCTTGGTGCTATTGTTGGGAAGTTTCCGTGGTGGTTTGATTACGGCTTCGGTAATCCCTTTATCCCTATTGTTCGCATTTATTTTGATGAAACAATTCGGTGTATGGGCAAATTTAATGTCCTTGGGTGCAATAGATTTTGGAATCATCGTTGATGGTGCGGTAATCATTGTAGAAGGAATGGTTTTCCATATTCATCAACGGATGAAAAAATCAACTAAGGTTATCGAGCAGGCTGAAATGGACGAAATTGCCTATGAATCTGCAAGTACGATGATGAATTCCGCATTTTTCGGACAATTGATTATTCTTATCGTCTTTACGCCAATTTTATTCTTAACCGGTGTAGAAGGAAAAATGTTCCGTCCAATGGCATTTACCTTTGGGTTTGCAGTTTTAGGTGCTATTATTCTTTGTCTTACTTATGTGCCAATGGTTTCTGCAATGTTCCTTAAACCTACAAGAAATCAGAATAGTTGGTTTGCCAAGTTTGAAAATAAAATTGATAGGTTCAGTGATAAAATAATGTCGGGTCTAAACAGAGCGTATGTACCATTGCTCAATTTTGCACTTCGTTTTCGGGCAGGTGTCGTTATTGGCGCAGTTACCTTATTATTAATAGCAGGATTTATCTTCAGTAATATGGGTGGCGAATTCATACCTAAATTTGATGAGGGCGATATTGCGTTTCAAGCTTTGATAAAACCGGGGAGCAGTCTTACCGAGTCGATTGAGGCTTCAAAGAAACTTCAAAATTTAATCAATGAATTTCCCGAAGTAAAAACGGTAGTCTCAAGGATTGGTGTGGCTGAAATACCAACAGACCCAATGCCTATGGACATTGCCGATAGTTACATTATTCTTGAAAAAGATAAGAGTAAATGGACTTCCGCAGATAGTAAAGAAGAACTTATAGAAAAAATCCAAGAAAAAATTTCAGTAGTTCCCGGCGTAAATTTCGTTTTTACACAACCTGTAGAACTTCGTTTTAATGAATTGCTTACGGGTGTTCGTGAGGATGTGGCAATTAAATTGTACGGAGAAGATTTGGGCGTTTTAGCAGACAAGGTACAGGAAATTGCTGCGGTCATCAGAACAGTTCCCGGAGCGGCAGACTTAAATGTTGAGGCTACAAGCGGTTTACCTCAAATGACAGTGGAATACAATCGGGCAAAAATGGCACAATATGGCGTGACCATCGATAAATTGAATGATTATGTAAGTGCTGCCTTTGCAGGCGAACAAGCGAGCGTAATTTTTGAGGGCGAAAAACGATTTGATGTGGTCATCCGATTGGCAAAGGAATTTAGACAAGATATCAATAACCTTAAAAATCTTTACATAGACCTACCAAACGGAGCACAAGTACCATTAAAGGAAGTGGCGGAAATCAGTTATAAGCCAGGACCAATGCAAATCTCAAGGGACAACACCTCTCGTCGTATTTCCGTGGGTGTCAATGTTCGTGGACGTGATGTAAAGTCGATGGTCGAGGAAATACAGCAAAAATTGGAAACGGACGTGAAACTGCCACCTGGTTATTTTGTAACCTACGGAGGTTCGTTCGAAAACCTTCAACGTGCTTCAGACCGATTAATGATTGTAGTGCCTATTGCACTTTTCCTAATATTCATATTACTCTATTTTGCCTTGAGTTCATTCTCGCAATCACTAATGATTTATATGGCAGTGCCTTTGGCGGCCATTGGTGGCGTATTTGCCCTTTGGATAAGGGGAATGCCTTTTAGTATTTCCGCAGGCGTAGGCTTTATTGTGCTCTTTGGAGTTGCGGTTTTAAATGGATTGGTACTGATAAACAAATTCAATGAATTAAAAGAAAGTGGAATGACAGACTTAAAAAAACGAATATACGAAGCAACGCACGAACGCTTACGTCCAATTTTGCTTACTGCAACGGCAGCCATTATGGGCTTTATCCCAATGGCTATTTCTACCTCTGGGGGTGCGGAAGTGCAGCGACCATTGGCAACGGTGGTTATTGGTGGATTACTTACAGCGACGTTTTTAACGCTTGTTGTTCTACCCGTATTATACTATTGGCTTGAATCCCGAAAAGAAAAGAAGGAGAATGGTGGCGATGTAAGTTACATTAACAAAGGCACAACGGTTATTATTGTATTATTGAGTTTGGGAGGGCTTTTAACCCCAAATTCAGCAAATGCACAGGACAATCAGTTGGCCCAAACCCTTACTTTGGAAGAAGCCATATCTATGGCCAAGGAGAATTATCCTTCCCTAAAGGAAAGCCAAGCTTTTATTGAGCGTGAACAGGCGATGAAAGGCACTAGCTTCGATTTGGGGAATACGCAGATTTTTACGGGGAAGGAAGAAGCGGGCAATGACTTTCCCGGTGTACAGACCACAATTGGGGTACAACAGGGAAATATTGATTTACTTTCCGGTTTTTCAAAATCCAAGTTCTACAAAGAACGGGTCGAACTGGGCGAAAAGTTCTACGCCGTCAACGAACAGCAATTGATCCGTAATGTGATGCAGGCTTACGACCGTATCAACTATAACAAGGCACAACTGCGGTTTGCGGAACAGTTGGACAGTGTTTATGCCAACTTTAGGACCGCTGCCGAATTGCGCTATGATACAGGGGAAACTGGCAAGCTGGAATTTATTGCCGCTTCTTCAGAATATCAACAGATTCAGGTCTTAAGGCAGCAAGCCTATGATGATATTGAAATTGCAAAAAGGGCATTGAAGCAGTATTTGGGCATAGATCAAGAAATAGAAACGGTCGGTCAGCTCTATGAACCGATGGATTTTTTGGCCAATTTGGATTCGGCTTCCGCAGCCAATAATCCTTTGCTTCAATATGCTATGCAAAATGCGGAAGTAAGCAAAGCCAATATCGGGGTCGAGAAATCACAGTTCCTGCCACAATTCAACCTTACCTATGGCCGTCAAGAGGTAGATAATGCTTCAGGGTTCTATACCTATCAGGCAGGTATCAGCATACCGCTTTGGTTCTTTCCCCAGAAATCAAGGGTAAAGGCGGCCAAGGCTGATGCTATGGTTGCCGAGAACCAGTATCTCGAACAAAAGGCGATGACCGAAAGTAGGGTGTCACAGCTCATAAAATCGCTGGAAAAGACCCAAAAAACACTTGACTACTATCAGGAAGGTGCCTTGCTATTGGCCGAGGAACAGATTGCAACGGCAGAACTGGCCTCTAAGGAAGGTGAAATTGATTATGTGAACTATATCACCATTCTCAACAGTGCCATTAGGATAAAACAAAACCATTTACAGTTTATAAATCAGTATAACCAGCAGTTTATTGAGCTGCAATACCAATTGGGTAACCTATAATCTAAAAAAAGAATAAAAAATGAAAAATATAGCAATAGTAAGTGTAGCATTAATGACCTTTTTTATGGTTGGCTGCAACGACAAGCCCAAATCGGAATTAGGGCATTCAGAAAACGAGGCGGTGACGGATAAAATGGAAGTTGAGGATGAAGGACAAAATGGAGAAGAAGGCCAGGAAGGCGTGGTAATACTGACCAACGACCAAATCGAAACCGTTGGTCTTGAGACCAAACTGTTGGAAAAACGTAATCTCGGTAACAATATCAAGGTTACAGGAAGACTCGAACTTTTCCCTCAAGACAAGGCCAATATCAGTCCGTTTATGGGTGGTAATGTTAGGTCGATTAAGGTTATAGAAGGTGATAAAGTGCGCAAGGGTGAAGTGCTTGCCTATCTTGAACATCCTGATATTATAAGTATGCAGCAGGAATATCAGGAAAAGAACGATGAACTCGTATTCCTAAAGCAGGATTTTGAGCGAAAAAAAATATTGTTCGACAAAGGTGTTTCCTCAGGCAAGGAATTCCAGATGGCACAATCAAAATTTCGTTCCACGACCTCAAGTGTAAACGGTTTAAGGTCAAAACTACGTTTATTGGGAATTAACGCATCCAAGGTAGAGCAAGGAGAAATCTACTCTGCAATACCTATAACTACGCCAATATCGGGCTATGTAGACGAGGTAATGGTAAGTCTTGGGGACTATGTGGCACCACAGTCCAAGATGTTCGCCGTGAGCGATAATTCTAAAATCCATTTAGACTTAAAAGTGTACGAAAAGGATATTCCAAAGGTAAAGGAAGGACAGAAAATAATCTTTACGGTAGCTTCTAAACCCGATGAATTGTTGACCGCAGAAGTACATTCCATCGGTAAAACCTTTGAGGAAGACCCTAAGGCCTTGCACGTGCACGCCGATATAGATAATAAAAATGGCGAATTGCTTCCCGGTATGTATGTTGAAGGCAGGATTGCGGAAGGACAAAAATCAGGATATGCCGTTCCAGAGGAAGCCATTGTCAAGGAAGGCGAACAATCCTATATTTTCACTGTGGATGAGGATGAGGAGACCGAAGAAAACTCGGTGAAATTTAGAAGAATCCCCGTAAGTACAGGCGTCAATGACCTTGGCTTTGTGGAAATCAATATTCCTTCAGAAATGGCAAAAAATATTAGGGTAGTCACAGTTGGAGCCTACACCCTTTCTTCGGAAATGGTCAAGGGTGAACTGGAACACGGGCATTAATTCTATAACAATCAATGGTTTTGATTCCGAGTCTGTTTATCGTCTTATTTAGTTAGTTAAAATTAAAGGATAGGCTCGGTTCAAAATCGATTAAAAATAAATAATTATGAAAGAAATAAAAGCATTTGTAAAACCGAACAGGATACAAAGAATCATAGAAGCCCTGACTGATAACGGATTTAAAAGTATGACCCTGTCACAAGCAGAAGGAACTGGGGCTTTCAAGGCAAAAGGAGCTAAACCTTCACTCGATTTTCACGTAACAAACAGCCCTGTGGTAAAATTGGAACTCGTTTGCCAGAACGAGGAAGCACAATCTGCAATAGACATCATTCTCAAAAATGGCAAAACCCCAGATCCTGGTGATGGCATCATTTATTTGTCTGAGATTGAAGATGCTTTTCAGATAAAAACAGAGGAATCTTTAAAACAATTCAAAATTTAATTGTTTCGTAATTAATGCGTTGAAGAAAAATAATTAGGCTTAAATGGATAGCAAAAAGATACAAAATAATAGAGCCATAAAAATATGGAAACAACAAGAAAAACCAATTTAAAACAGGCCAGAACACTTCAAATTTGGAACGTCATTTATGACGTTATAGAGGTGGTCGTCTCGCTTATTGCTGGAATAACAGCAAATAGTTCCGCACTCGTAGGTTGGGCACTTGATAGCACGATAGAAGTGATAAGTGCCGCAACACTTGGATGGCGTCTGCACGGCGAGCTCAAAGGCATCGATGAAGAAAAGGTAAAACGAAGACAAAAAATTACCTTGAACGTGATTGCAGTTTCATTTACGCTCATCTGTATTTTCATTTCCTATGATTCCATTACCAAGCTCATCAATAAGGAAACCGCAAGCTGGAGCACGTTGGGACTGGTCATATTATTGGTCTCGCTCGTTGTCAATCCTATCTTGATATATTTTAAAAGAAAATATGGTAACAAACTGGAAAGTCCAGCTCTATTGGCTGATGCAAAAGACACCTTTATTTGTCTTTACCAGACAGTGGTCGTATTGACAGGATTGCTATTGGTCAACTGGCTGGAGTGGTGGTGGGCAGATCCTGTAGCGGCCTTGCTCATCGTTCCATACGCTGCAAAAGAAGGTTGGGAAGCATTTAACAAAGCAAAAAATATCAACTACAATATCACGTAAATATGCAAGAAGTTGAAAAATTTTTAGAAAGCAAAGGCATCCGCCCTACGGCAATGCGCTTGATGACCTATAAACGGTTGGCGCAATTAAACGTGGCCATTAGCCTGGGCGAGCTCGAAAAGGATTTTGAACGTTCAGAAAGGAGCACACTTTTCCGTACTATGAAAACATTTGAGGAAAAAGGAATCGTGCACCAAATTGAGGATGGCACCGGTATTGTTAAATATGCCCTGTGCGAGGAAAATTGTGAATGTGAGGTCGGCAACGACCTTCACTTACACTTTCATTGCAATAGTTGCGGTGAAACGGTGTGCCTGACCGAGCATAAAATTCCGACGATAAACCTGCCCGAAGGCTATGTGGCAGAAGATATCAATCTTGTGGTAAAGGGTGTCTGTGAGAAATGCAGTGATGATTTGGATTAACCATTTTTGATTAAAAAATTGGAACAATGATGACGATTTATAAAAAGGAATGTAAGGTATATATGGTAGCTCAAAATAGGTTGGATGCTACAGATTATGAAAATTTGATACCTCAATTAAAGGACCACATACAGGCACACAACAAAGTGTACTGGTACATTGAGATGGAAAGTTTTGAGGGTTGGACCTCAAGTGCGTATTGGAAAGGTATTGAAATCAAACTTCCAAATAAGGAACGATTAAAACGGGTTGCATTAGCGGGTAATGCCAAATGGCAAGAACAGTTTACGGAAGTTTTGATACGCTTTACAAAGGCGCATATTAAATTTTTCGGTCCTGATGAAAAAAAATTAGCCAAGGAATGGATAGAGAAATAAAATAATTAAAACAGTTAAATTAATTTAAACGAAAGAACTATAATTTCCTATTAAAATTTGGGGAATGCGATTTACACTGGAAGCACTGGATAACCCTCATCCCAAATTCCATAAACAAAACTGTGCAATCGAATTCCTGAGGGACGTTTTGTATTAGGCAAAATAAGCGAGAAAGATTTTGAGAATTGTAAAAAATGGTCACAGGAAAACAGGTTGCGTTGCATTTAACCGAACTCTACAGAAATTAGAAACGAGAAATAAAAAATATGAATGCCAAAATTATTAAAGTCTTTTTGCGATTAGCAATTTCATTCGGTTTTTTATCAGCAGTAGCCGATAGATTTGGAATTTGGAGCAAAGAAGTTTCTGTTTGGGGAAATTGGGACAGTTTCTTGAGTTATACCCAAATGATAAATCCTTGGATTCCGAATTCACTAATCCCAACAATCGGAATTTTGGCAACCGTAGCCGAAATTGTTTTTGCGATTTTCTTGATAATAGGATTTAAAACAGAACTATTTGCAAAATTAAGCGGATTTCTACTGTTACTATTTGCTGTGTCAATGACTTTTTCAACCGGAATTAAAGGAGTGCTTGACTTTTCTGTTTTTAGTGCATCTGCCGGAGCTTTTGCTTTAAGTCTTATGAAAGAAAAATATTTGGAATTGGACAATCTGATTTCTAAACCGAGAAATAGCTGAAAATGAAACCGTCCAATGGCTTACAAAATCAAAAAATAGGAGCACTGAACAGGCAAGGACTTCTTATTGCTATTGTTTTAGGGTTCGCAGTTGGCATAATCATCATACAGCCTTTGGGCATTTCCCTGTTCGAGTATGACCAAGGTGTTGATGTGGGCAACTGGTGGTATTTGTTCAAAAAAGCAGTCGGGCAAGCTGCAAGGTTTAGGGATATGGACCAAATCCTAAAAAATGCCCTGTTTGGTATTATGGGAAGCAGTCTTGCCTTGATGTTCTATACAAGAAAAGCATTATACAATTGAATAAATAAAAATGCCCCAACACGGGTGTTAATTCTATGATTTTAACCTAAAGCAATTAAAACTGGAAAAATGATACAGATTCTGAACATAGAAAATGAAAACGTGATTGCCACCAAGATTACCGGTAAAATTACAAAGAAGGATATTGAAAAAATCCATCCGCTCACTCACAACATCATCGAAAAAGGCCATAAGGTGGACTTTTACTTTGAACTGGAAGATATTGACGGCTATGACCTTGAAGGTTTATGGGCAGATTTAAAGGTAGATGCCGCACATCTATCGGATTATGGGAAAATGGCATTCGTTGGAGATAAGAAATGGCAGAAATGGGCCGCCAAAGCCACCGATTTCTTTACCGGTTCAGAAGTCAAATATTTTGACCTTCAGGATAAGGAACAAGCAAAAAACTGGATACAAATCAACTAAGGATATGAAAAAACTAAAAATCAACATTCCTGTAATCCTTCCGCAGGTGCCGGACGAAAAAGATGCCTGTGTCAAGAGGCTCATCGATAAACTAAAAGGACGTCAAGGCATTGACAATGTACACGTATCCGATGAAAAAGCGGACGGTGTTCCGCAACTCTGTTTCCATTACGACCCTGATGTCATTTCCCTTGATAGAGTACAGTCCTTGGCAGAAACCACGGGAGCCCAAATCACGGATAAATTTGGGCATAGGTTGGTAGAAGTGGAAGGGATACGCCACACCCGTCACGCCCGAACCATCGAGAAAGCAGTCAAGGAGGTCGATGGGGTTCTCGAAGTTTCTGCATCCGCTTCTGGAATGATACGTGTGGAATTTGACAAGGGCATTACAGGATTTGGGGCTATTAAAAAGAAAATAGAAAAACAAGGGCTTACCATTATTGAACCTTCCGTTGATACAGAAACGTATTTACAAAAAATGGAAGTTTCCAACGGTAAAGAAAAATCCGAACATACTCAGGACAAGGAAGAAAAGCAACACGTCGGCGAGAGCGAAGACCACGTTCACAAAGACGGCGAAGAACACGACCACAACGAGGATGAAGGCGAGGCACACGCCCACGGCGGTATTTTCGGAAAGAACACCGAACTTATTTTTGCCATCATTTGCGGTGCCCTTCTCGGAATAGGTTTCGGATTGTCCTACGTGGACTCGATACCGGATTGGGTCAGCTTGTCCCTCTACATAGGCGCCTACTTTTTTGGAGGTTATTTTACCGCGAAGGAGGCCATACAGACTGTAGCCAAAGGTGGTTTTGAAATCGACTTTTTAATGTTGGTCGCCGCCATCGGTGCCGCTGCTTTGGGCGAATGGGCGGAAGGTGCCTTGTTACTGTTTCTGTTTAGTTTGGGGCACGCCCTTGAACATTATGCGATGGAGAAAGCCCGAAAATCTATTGCGGCACTGGCAGATTTAGCACCAAAAACAGCATTGCTCAAAAAAGATGGTAAGACCAAAGAAGTTGGTATTGAAAAGTTGAGTAAAGGCGATATTATTGTAGTTAAGCCAAACAGTAAAATATCTGCCGATGGCGTTGTTGTTGATGGTAAAAGTAGTGTCAACCAAGCCCCCATTACCGGGGAAAGTGTACCAGTAGACAAAGTTCCTGTAGAAGATTTCGCCAAGGACTATTCAGAGGATGATGATATCAAGGACGAAAACCGAGTTTTCGCCGGGACTATCAATGGCAACAATACACTTGAAATTAAGGTAATTAAAGAGGCAAAGGATTCTACACTGTCCCGATTGGTAAAATTGGTGAACGAAGCCCAGACCCAAAAATCCCCCACCCAGTTGCTTACCGATAAATTTGAAAGATATTTTGTTCCTTCCGTACTGGTATTGGTAGTGCTGTTGCTCTTTGCTTTTTTGGTCGTCGATGAACCGTTTAGTGCCAGCTTTTATAGGGCTATGGCCGTATTGGTAGCTGCCAGTCCCTGTGCCCTTGCGATTTCGACCCCGAGTGCGGTATTGAGCGGTGTTGCACGAGCGGCCCGTGGCGGGGTACTTATCAAAGGGGGTCGTCCTTTGGAAGACTTGGGGGTTATTACCGCGCTCGCCTTTGACAAGACGGGTACCCTGACCGAAGGAAAACCCAAGCTTACCGAAGTGGTCCCGCTTGGCGATATTTCTGAAAACGAACTTTTAAAAATAGCTGTAGCCGTAGAGAATCTAAGTGACCATCCTCTGGCAAAAGCAGTGGTTCGAGATGGAAAGGAACGTTTGAAAGGCGAGGAAATACCTGATGCGACCGATTTGGAAGCCGTGCTGGGCAAAGGTATAAAAGCGTCATTGGGCAATGACAAAATCTATGTCGGTAACCTCGACCTGTACGAAGGGCTTGATGAGAGCACCCCTTCCGAAGACATAATAACGAAAGTCCGTGACCTCGAAGGTGGGGGAAATACTACGATGCTTATTCGGAAAAACCAAGAATATATAGGTGTTATTGCCCTAATGGATACCCCTCGCGAAGCTGCCAAGGAAACCCTCAAAAAATTAAAGGAAATCGGTATCAAACGAATGATTATGCTTACTGGTGACAACCAAAAGGTTGCCGATGCCGTGGCGAAAGAAATAGGATTGACCGATGCTTGGGGGAGCTTGTTACCAGAGGAAAAAGTGGATGCCATAAAAGAGCTAAAGGAAAAGGAATCCAAGGTGGCAATGGTAGGCGATGGTGTAAACGATGCGCCCGCAATGGCGAACAGTACCGTGGGCATAGCAATGGGAGCGGCCGGAAGCGATGTGGCTTTGGAAACGGCGGATGTTGCCCTAATGGCCGATAAGTTGGAAACCCTGCCTTTTGCTATTGGCTTGAGTAGAAAAGCAAAAGCTATTATCAAGCAGAACCTTTGGGTAAGCCTTGGTGTTGTGGCACTGCTCATACCAGCCACCATTTTGAGCTGGGCAAACATAGGAATAGCCGTGGCATTTCACGAGGGGTCTACCTTGGTAGTAGTGGCCAATGCGCTGCGCCTTTTGGCTTATAAAAAAGATTAGAAAAATTGGGACTTAGAAGAATCCAGTTTTTTGAAAGAATATTAAATGACAAACACGGAAAAAATATTATTTACCAAAGGGATACGCCCTACTGAAATGAGGTTGAAAATTTACAAATACCTCAAGAGGAAGACCTATGCCGTAACCTTAAAGGAAATGCAAAAAGTCTTTATCGCCAAAAGTGAAAAAAACAAAACAGCAAACAGAACGACCTTTTATCGCAACCTAAAGACTTTTGAGGATAAAGGGCTCATTCATCAGATCAATGATGGGACCGGAGTCGCAAAATTTGCGATCTCCGATGAAAATGCCAAAGATAATCACGGTATAGATTTACATATGCACTTTCATTGTACCGTTTGTACGAAAACCATCTGTTTACCGAATAAAATATCGGAAGAAAGCTTGCCAGACCATTATCAAGTGAGCGATGTGAACCTGGTGTTAAAAGGAATATGTGAAAGTTGTATAAAAAATAATAATGATGAAGAAGCTTCAGCAATTGACCAAGGAAATTAACGAATTGACATTGAGAATTGAGCAGGACTACCCCGAACTATACCAATATCTCGACGAAAACCCCATTACAATCCCTGATTGCGAAACACCGGAGATTTCCGGCAGCTCGTTCGTGGAATATTTGGATAGCTTGAAGTCAATCTTGGAAAGATATATAGAATCGCATAAGCAAATGAAGCACTAAAGGAAAATTAATTCAGTAGTATATAAATGAACAAGAGCACTTTTAAAATCAGTAAAATGGACTGCCCTTCAGAAGAGCAGATGATTCGGATGAAGTTGGAGTCTTATGCTCAAGT
The DNA here is from genome assembly GCA_963848865.1 of uncultured Flavobacteriaceae bacterium. GTDB lineage: Bacteria > Bacteroidota > Bacteroidia > Flavobacteriales > Flavobacteriaceae > Maribacter. Next base: position 49,764 of record CAWKFV010000015.1, read on the forward strand.
AAAACACTTGAACTTTGAAATTACCAACAGAAAATTGGAAGTATATCACTTAGATGGAATCGAAGACATACAAACAGCAATCGCCAGTTTAAAGCTTGGCGATACGTTTCAAGGGACAGTAAACGCTGAGCCACCTGTAATGGAAGACCAATCCAAACAAAAAAAGATTCTCTGGTGGGTCTTGGGCATCAACTTCGGTTTTTTCGTTATCGAAATGACCACAGGTTGGATATCTTCTTCTATGGGCCTTATTGCAGATTCGTTGGATATGTTGGCAGATTCCATAGTGTACGCACTTAGTCTGTTCGCGGTCGGCGGCGCTATTTCCAGAAAAAAGAAAGTGGCCAGATTCAGTGGCTACTTTCAAATGGCCCTGGCGACACTTGGGTTTGCAGAGGTCTTACGAAGATTTTTTAGTAACACCGAAACACCCTTGTTCCAATGGATGATTATAGTTTCCATTTTTGCCCTACTAGGGAATCTCATTTCACTTTGGTTGATCAACAAAGCTAAAAGTAAGGAAGCGCATATGCAGGCAAGTGCCATTTTTACATCCAATGATATCATTGTAAATGGGGGTGTTATTCTGGCAGGGGTACTGGTCTATTTTCTGAATAGTAAATGGCCCGATTTGGTAATTGGCGGCATCGTTTTCACATTTGTGATGCGCGGTGCCATAAGAATATTAAAACTGTCGAAATAGCTTTAGGAAAGCCTTGAAATAGAAAAGTAATGAATAAACAAGAATAGTTGGCTTTGGGTAGTAGTGTTGGGATTAGCAGCTTGGACGGCACATTGGAGTGAGGACAAATTATTCAAAGATTACCAAAATAGGCTCAATGTATTGAATGAAGACATTAATTCAAAATATAAGGTTTTGAAAACGTGAAGAAATTATTGTCTATAAATATAACTAAAAACATATGAAAACAAATGTAAAAAAATTTACAGCTTTATCGCTACTGCTTCTCTTTTATGGTATTTCATTGGCTCAAAATCAAAATGTTCAAAATATCTTGAATGATGTAAAAATAGATTCGATGACATTTTTCGTAGCGCAACTCACTGGAGAAGAACCTGTCATTATTGGGGGCAACCCAGACATAATTATTTCACGACATAAGGACCATCCTGGTAATGAAAAAGCTTTTCAGTTCATTAAAGAAAAGTTCCAAGCCTATGGGCTTCAAATGGATTCCCTACAGTCCAGTTCAACTGGAAAAAATCTCTTCGGAATAAAAGAAGGAACTGTTTATCCCGATGAAAAATTTATTATCGGTGCTCATTATGACAATGTTGCGGGTGTGCCAGGAGCTGATGATAATGCCAGTGGTACAGCAGCGGTATTGGAAGCGGCAAGGGTCTTTTCTCAATACGATTTCCCATATACCATTATTTTTGCATTATGGGATGAAGAAGAACAAGGGCTCATAGGTAGTGGTGCTTATGCATCTTCTGCGGCGGCTTCAAACGAAAACATTCTTAGATATATCAATATGGATATGCTTGGATGGGACGGTAACAACGATAATGTTGCCGACATCCACGTAAGGCCAGTTGCTTCTTCTCTTGCACTCTCGGATAAGGCAATGGTCGCAAATATTGATTATGATATTGGCTTAAGTTTACATTTAGTAAATCCAGGTATTTCGGCCACGGACCACGCGTCATTTTGGAACAATGGATTCAGTGCTATTGGAATTAACGAAGAATATGACGGCGACTTTAATCCCTTTTGCACACACCGAACGATACCCTTGGACAGTTTAATATCCCATTTTATGAAAAATGTGCAAAGTTGGTATTTGCCACTTTGGGGGAATGTGCATTTTCATCAACATTAGGATTGAACAATACTACTGTACAAAGAAAGATGAACCTTTATCCTAATCCGGCTTCAAATACAATCTATATTGATTCTACGGAAAAAATTGAAGGAGTGTATGTATATAACGCGCTTGGAGTCCAAGTTGGAAATATCTACTTTGATAATACTTCTCAAATTGATACAAGTACGCTTGCCGACGGATTATACTTTTTTCATATAAAGACTCAAAACAGCATTTACAATCCAAAAATAATTATACAACATTGATATGGCAGAATTAAAAAAATCATTGGGAACACTTCGCCTTACCTTTTATGGTGTAGGTACTATTGTGGGAGCAGGAATATACACAGTAATCGGTGCAGCTGCTGGACAGGCAGGCACAGACCTTTGGTTGAGTTTTATTTTTGCCGCAATAGCGGCAAGTGTTTCTGCGATGTCGTATGCAGAGATGTCCTCTACTTATCCAAACGCCGGTGCGGAATTCATTTTTGTAAGGAAGGCGTTTCCTAAAATAGACATTCCGTCTTTTCTCACGGGTTGGACGGTTGCATTCCACAGTTCGGCCACCATTGCCGCTGTGCTATTGGCTTTTTCAGGATATTTCAATACCTTTTTTGAAGTACCGGGATTATTGATAAGCTATGGTGTCCTATTATTGCTTGCCTTGATAAGCATTACTGGCATCAAGAAATCATCCACCGCCAATATCATTATGGTTAGCATTCAGCTCTTGGGGTTGTTCGTTCTTATTGCGGTCGGACTTGCCGAAACTGGCCCGCCAAAAGCAGCATTTTTTAAAGTGGAGTCCTTTTCCGGTACTTTAGCGGCTACCGCAACCTTATTTTTTGTTTATACTGGTTTTGAGCATATGGCATCTTTAGGTTCCGAGGTAAAGAACCCTGGCAAGACAATACCTCGTGCCTTTCTATTAACAATGATTTTTACAACCGTTATCTATTTGCTCATATCGTTTACGGTACTCAACATTGCCGACCCTTCAGAACTGGCAAAAGTGGATTCCCCACTATCACTTGCGGCATCCAATCTCAACAGTTGGTTGCCTGTTGCCTTGGCTGTTGCCGCACTCTTTGCCACGGCCAATGCCGCATTTAGTGGCATCATTTCCATAAGTAGATTATTGTTCGGAATGGCAAGCGTGGGCGAGCTTCCAAAATTTATGACCAAAGTTAATGCCCAAAAAGTACCTTGGGTAACCACATTGGTAGTTATGGCTGCGGTCGCTTGTTTTCTATTATTGGGCGATATAAAAATTGTAGCTGGTATGTCTTCTTTGGGCGCACTGCTTGTGTTTGTAGCCGTAAATATTGCACTCATTGTTTTGCGTTTCAAAGCACCCGACAAAGAAAGACCCTTCAAAGTTCCCTTATCTATTGGAAAAGTACCGATACTGCCTATTTTGGCAATATTCATCAGCCTTTCTCTGGTAATTCAATTTGACTGGGAAGTTTATGTTGCATTTGTCGGTGCGATTATAGTGGGCATTATCTTGGACTATTTTTTGGACAAAAAGTCAAAAGATGAGATAGACCCTGAAAAAGAAAAAGAGTTGTTTAACCATTAAAAGAGGAAACTATGGATTGGATGTTCGAAGACTTTAAAACCGACCTCGATGGCTTAAACCCCAAAGTACGTGAAAAGGCATTGGAAATTGCGAAAGAGCTTGTCGAAAAAAAGGACCTGCCAGCAAAAGATGCCTTACAAGAAGCTATTACAAAAGCCGAAGAATGGTTCTACGATATAGAAGGATAATAATTTAAAACAAAAATCTATGTTACAAATATTGGAACTTACAAACAAGAACTTAATTGCTACAGAAGCAAGTGGAAAACTAACCGCAAAAGATATTGAAAAGATACATCCGCTTATTCACGCCATATTGGACCGAGGGATGAAAGTACGCTGGTATTTTGAGATGAAAGACTTTGATGGCTGGGATGTCAAGGGGTTTTGGGAAGATTTAAAGATGGATGCGGCACACGCCAAGGATTATGAAAAGATTGCAATGGTAGGCGACAAGAAATGGCAGGACTGGATAACCCAATTTATGAAGCCTTTTACCAACGCAGAAATCAGATATTTTGATTTGGCTGATACTAAGAAAGCTAAAGATTGGATTGAGGAATAAGTTAAGCCATCTCCAATTTTTTCATCTATTATTTATATTAAAGTGGTTGTCTAAAATGTGTGAAATTTAAATATCTTTTTTGATGGGCTGGTTTAGCACATTAACAGATATGGAATTCTTAAAGCACCTAATTGATTTAAAAATGTAGATAAAAATGGACATACATTAATTAATCTATTTATGACCACAATGAAAAACACCTTGTATTAATTAGATTAAAATAACAAAAAAAATACTGTAATATGAAAACTATAAAAATAATAATACCGATTGATTATACTGAAGTCTCAAGAAATACTGTAGAATATGTATTAGTTATGGCCAAGAAATTACGAACCAAATTCATTTTCGTACACGCCTATTCAGTGCCATATCCATCGAGTATACCCACAGGAATGGGGGCTATGGCCGTTCCAGTATCGGGAATCCAAGAATCCCAAGAAAAATTAAATGAAAGTAAGCTTCAAGAATTTATTGATAGTTTTCCTGAACTCACATCCATAAATTATAAACGCTACGTTGCTTTTGGCGCTACCGTAGATGTCATTTGCCAAACCGCAAAAGATGAAAATGCCAATTTGATAGTAATGGGCACTAAAGGCGCAGACTCATCAATTGAAGAGTTTTTTATAGGCACGGTAAGTGAAAAAGTTAGCCGTAATGCCTCTTGTTCGGTATTGGTTGTTCCAGAGAGCGCAAAATTCACTACTATAAGTCATTTAGGTTTAGCATTGGATGAGGATAGTCTCAAAAACGATGTTGATTTGGACCTTTTGGATAAGTTGCTGGAAACATTCAATGCCAATTTGCACCTTGTCCAAATCACGAATGAAAATGATACTGCCTTAAATGAAAATGAGGTGCGTACCAATTTTAAAAACTTCTTGGGCCAAAAAGAATTCACTTTCAGCATTTTTCAAAACGATGACCCTGAAAAAGGGATTAACAAGTTTCTTAGTGAAAAGCCTATTGATGTACTGGCACTTTTCTATCGAGAACACAAATTTTTTGAGCGATTGTTTGAGAAGGGGCTAAGAAAGAAATTAGTTTTTGGTTCCAATAACCCCATACTCGTACTCAAATGAGATAGTATAATACCAAAAAATCAGGTTTAAAATAGTATTTCCTGCTTGTTGTTAAATGACAGCAAATGTAGGCATTGTTTTGGGTGGTCTGGGAAGTGATGTGGCACTTTTGGTAATTTTCATTGCGGTTCGATTGCAGCGGATGAAGTGGGAATGGAATTAACTATTATTAAAGATGTTCAGAAACCTCGTTGATGCATTTTTTATTTTATTAATTGATGTTTCATCTTTTGCTGTTTCAATAAGTGCCCAATACTTGGGCTCGTTCCAAACAAATTCTCTTGTTAGACCAGAACCACGTTGATTTATAAAACCCCAGAACCAAAGGTCGTCCCAAACTTCCATTTCTTCAGAAGAATAATTATCCTGTAGTAGTTTATTTATTTTATGGAAGTTCCATTTAGTTGTTGGGTCAATACGGTTGAAAATTGCTTCAATTACAACATCAACTGGCAAGAAAAATTTCTCGTTTGCATCTATGAATTTCGGTGCATCGTCCCATATTGAATTTTGAAATCCATACTTACCATTATGTAAGTGATAAATGGTTTTGGTAAACAATGCAGACGTTTTATTACCCCAACCTTTTTGTCTCAACATACCATTGTAAAGCGATTCATAATTATGGACGTTGCTTGCTTCATCTGTTAGAAAATCGATGAATGTATTAAAACTATGAAGCTGAGATTGATTTGAATAAACTTTTTGAAAAAAAGACGAGAGTGTATCAATTTTAGGCTGACTTTGGGTATTTGCTACGTGATGAAGAACTGAAAACAATTTATCTTCGAGCGAATCGAAAGGTGCTAAAAATAGATTATAAGAATTGGATTGGACCTTTTTATTGTAATCCCTGTTTTTATTCAAGAAATGGAATAAAGAGGATAGTTTAGAATTCGTTGCTGTATTCAAAATGAATTATTTTTCAAGATTTACCGTTCCATTGGCATTAACCCAATAATGCTGTATGCCTATCTTGTTCAGTTTAGGAATAATACTTGCTATTGCTTTTCTTATTTGTTCATCCTCTGGATGTGCAATGGCAATTTTTGCATTTGGAAACGCAACTTTGGTTTCTAAGCATTTAATGATTGCCTTGCCTAAATGAGTCTTAATCTGTCCAGAGTTGAAATAATCTCGTCGCTTGGTTGGGGAATCTTTATGTGCTTTTGCACCTTTTACCTCTATTAATAATTTTTTGCCATTCTTAACAGCAACAATATCATATCCTCTCATTTGGCCCAGGCAGAAACTTTCTATTTCATAGCCTTTTTGAACCAAATGAGACATCAGTAATTCAATGGTTTTATTTTCTGTCAGTTTTTCCATTTAAGTTAAATTTTACACAATATAACTGAATTAAAAAACAAATAGACTTTGTGAAAAAGTAGACGGTTTCAAGCGAACTTAATATACGATTTTGGCTTTGGAATGAAGTGTTCCTTCCCAGCGCAGCGGGAAGGGTTAACGGAATGGAACGCTGAAATTGGGGATAGTGTCCAAGACCTTTGTAGTGAAGCTCTTTTCCCGGAATGTAGTTTTTTCAGCGGAAAGCAGTGGAAAGGGTTGAGTGTATATAATTTATTCCTTTTGAAAATTAATTTGTGAAGTATTTGTTGTATAATAAGAATTAATCGTAATATTGCAATAGATTAATAAAGAAGATGGGGCTAACCAAAACAGAAATATTCACGGAAGAGCAAAATACGATTGCGATTTTCGCCAAGGTTTTCGGACATCCGGCACGTGTGGCCATCCTTCAACACTTGTTCAAGATTGAATCCTGTTTTTGTGGGGACCTAGTGGACGAAATCGGATTGGCACAACCCACCATATCACAGCATTTAAAGGAACTCAAATATTTGGGATTGATAAAGGGAAACGTAGAAGGAACGAGCGTGTGTTACTGTATTGATACAGAGAAGTGGACGCAAATGAAGGAATTAATGTCACAGTTTTTGGACCAAGACATTTCCAATAAGGAGGATTGCTGTTAAAAATTTTTAAATTAATTAATCGCTTTATTGCGATAAACTAATATTGTATACATGAAACTATCAGAAATCAAATCGAAACTCGACCAATTGAAATCCATTGCCTTTCAGTTGCCCGATGGTTCTTTAGTGCCCAGTCACTTCCACGTCACGGAGGTAGGTAAGGTAACCAAACACTTCATAGACTGCGGAGGAACGGTCCGTAACGAGAAGGTGGCCAATTTTCAATTATGGGAGGCAGATGATTACGACCATAGACTGCATCCGGAGAAGTTGGTAAAGATTATAGAACTATCGGAAAAGGTATTGGATATGAATGACGATTTGGAAATCGAAGTGGAATACCAGGGTACCACGGTAGGTAAATATGGTCTGGACTTCGATGGGGGAAACTTTTTGCTGACTACCAAACTAACGAATTGCTTGGCAAAAGACCAATGTGGTATTCCGGAGGATAAACCGAGGGTCAACCTCTCCGAACTTCAAAAACAGATTGTTGATTCCTGTGCTCCGGGTTCAGGATGTTGTTAGGACATAAAACCAATTAGAATGGAAAATCCAAAAAATTATAAGTATTCCAAAGAACACACCTGGATAAAAGTCAATGGTTCCGAAGGTATTGTTGGCATTACAGATTTCGCTCAAAGCGAGTTGGGAGAAATTGTCTATGTCGATGTTCCCAATGTGGGCGACGATTTTACACAGGACGAAGTGTTCGGTTCGGTCGAAGCCCTTAAAACGGTTAGCGATTTATTTATGCCCGTGTCCGGGGAGGTAATCGCCATTAACGAAGCGCTTGAGGATAATCCGGAACTTGTCAATGAAAAACCATTCGATGACGGCTGGATAGTCAAAATTGAAATCGATAATTCCGCAGAACTTAATGCTTTGTTGAACGCGCAGGAATATTCGGAAGCAAACAAACAACAAAATTGATAAATGACCGATAAAAAAAAGAAACTTGGATTTTTGGATAGTTACCTGACCTTATGGATATTTTTGGCAATGGCCATCGGGGTGGGGGCCGGTTATTTGTTTCCGTCGATTGCCTCCGAAATCGATTCGTACAGTAGCGGTTCTACCAATATACCCATCGCTATCGGCCTGATTTTAATGATGTACCCACCCTTGGCGAAAGTGAATTATAATTTACTGCCCAAGGTATTCAGGAATGTGAAAATCCTCTCTATTTCGCTCGTCCTGAACTGGATTATTGGACCTATCCTGATGTTCGTATTGGCCATTACCTTTTTAAGGGATTATCCTGAATATATGGTCGGTTTGATTTTGATTGGCCTAGCCCGCTGTATAGCTATGGTATTGGTGTGGAACGACCTAGCGGAAGGCAGCAGCGAATACGGTGCGGGACTGGTCGCCTTGAACAGTATTTTTCAGGTATTTGGCTATAGTTTTTATGCTTGGATTTTCATTACGGTACTGCCCCCTTATTTCGGATTTGAAGGGGCGATAGTAGATATATCCATCGCCACCATCGCCGAGAGTGTCGCTATCTATTTAGGCATCCCATTTGTTGCGGGAATTTTAAGCCGCCTGATTTTGGTTAAGGCAAAGGGCGAGGAGTGGTATCGCAAAAAATTCATTCCGGCAATTTCTCCTATAACCTTGATAGCTTTGCTTTTTACCATCGTTGTAATGTTCTCGCTAAAGGGGGAACTGATTGTTGAAATCCCGATGGATGTCGTAATAATTGCCATTCCAATGCTTATCTATTTTGCGTTGATGTTCCTTATCGGGTTCTTCATCAGTAAGGCAATGGGCGCGGATTATGACAAGAACGCCGCCATTTCTTTTACCGCTGCAGGCAACAATTTTGAACTTGCCATAGCGGTGGCAATAGCGGTATTTGGACTAAACTCCGGCCAGGCCTTTACAGGCGTGATAGGTCCTTTGGTAGAAGTCCCGGCGCTCATTTTGCTGGTGCGTGTATCCTTTTGGTTACGAAAAAAATATTATAATCCTCAAACAGTATAAAAATGAAAATCGCACTATTCTCCGATATCCATTCCAACCTTCCTGCTTTGGAAGCCTTTTTTGAAAATTTGGACGAACATCAACCAGATGCAACCTATTGTTTAGGGGATTTGGTGGGATATAACATTTGGCCGAATGAAGTCATCAAGGAAATAAAGAAAAGACAGATTCCCACCATTGCAGGGAATTACGATTTTGGTATTGGCAGGTCAAGCGACGATTGTGGCTGTGCTTATAAAACAGATGATGAAAAGGCCAATGGTGCAGTTTCCATCTCTTTTACCAATGAAAATGTAAAGGACGAAGAGCGTAAATATTTAAGGACGCTGCCCGCCCATATTAACATAGAGTTTCAGTTAAACGAAGAAAATCTGAACCTCTTGCTGGTGCACGGAAGCCCCAGAAGAATCAACGAATATTTGTTCGAAGATAGAGCAGAGAAAAGCCTGTTGCGTATTATGCGCGATGCCAATGCCGATATAATGTGCTTCGGACATACCCACAAGCCCTATCATCGTGTACTGGAAGATGAAGAAAATGCAACTTTAACTTACCGCCACGCCGTAAATCTCGGTTCTGTTGGCAAACCGAAAGATGGCAATCCACAAGGTTGCTATGTTATCCTGCATATTGATGGAAATACTTCAAAATCTATAAAGGACAGTCTCAAAGTCGAATTTGTCAGATTTGAATACGATGTGGAAAAAGCTGCAAAAGCAGTAGAGGAAAGTATCTTACCGAATGCTTATGCGACTGCGTTGCGGGTGGCTAAATAGTAAACTAGTGCTCGTGTTAATCTCAAATGTCGCATCTGATATATTATCTGTTTAAGAGCGGACTTAATTCCAAAGATGTAGGTTGGGAATGAAGCGCCCTTGTAATTTCCGGCAAGGTTAGCGTAATGGAAATCGTAGTCTTTGGGATTTTGTCCAATACCTTTTAAAGAGAAGCGCTTTTCCCAGAATGTAGCGTTTTCAGCGGAATGTAGGGGAATGTGCTGAGTGGGATGTCAAAAATTAATTTTTAACTAGAGAAAATTTCTATTTAAATAAGAAATCTCTTATTTAAGAACTTGAAATGCCCATACGATTAATAAAAAACCAACTCCTGTTAGTGCAGGGGCAGGTATTTTCATTACGATACCAACAACTATCATAGCAATGGCAGTTAACCCTAGAAAAACACTTATCAAATCTATTTTTTTATTACGTGTCATATTTATCTTTTCTTAAAAATAATTAAAATTTCAATTAATGTGGCAGATATTTTCTTAAGAGTCCATAACCAAACGTACCCAACAGCGCTCCAACAATGACCACGAGAATAGAAAGATAACCCGCTCCTGCTAAGACATACATAGGTCCAGGACACGCGCCTGCAAGAGCCCAACCTAACCCAAAGATAATACCACCAATAAGGTATCTTGCAATACTTTTATCTTTAGGTTTCAGGCTCATTTCGCCGCCATCAATAGGTTTGATTTTATTTCTTTTGATTAATTGAACGCCAATTATTCCCAGCACCAATGCTGACCCAATAATTCCGTACATATGGAAGCTGCCAAACTGAAACATTTCATAAATACGAAACCACGAAGCAGCTTCAGATTTAAACATTATTATTCCGAAGAAAACACCAATTGCTAAATATGTAATATATCTCATTTTTTAAAAAATTAAGGGGTAAATTAAATGAACCATTACAAGTCCACCGATAAAGAAACCTATAACAGCTATAAGTGATGGCAACTGCAAATTGCTCAATCCCGAAATAGCGTGACCCGATGTACAACCACCAGCGTATCTTGCTCCAAAACCAACCAGCAAACCACCTATTAAAAGAATGGCTATCATAAAGGGGTCATTCAACGCATCAGTTGCAAAAATCTCTGGTGGCATATAGCTTTCGCCACCACTTGTAATATTGTAGTCGTCAGAGAGCTGTTGGGCAACTTTAGGGTTTATTTCTACCGTATTGTCACTCATAAAATTTGAAGCTATGAAACCGCCAATAATAGCTCCCATAACGACCATTAAATTCCAGCGCTCGGTTTTCCAATCGAACTTAAAAAAATCTGCTGCTTTCCCTGCGCCTACCGCAGCGCAAGCTGTACGTAAGTTTGAGGACATACCAAATTGCTTTCCAACAAGCAATAAAATAAACATCACAAGTGCGATAAGTGGTCCTGCAACATACCAAGGCCAAGGTTCATTAATCCAATTCATCTTTTTTTATTTTACAGCAAATATCAAATTTTACTAATGTGAATACGGTAACCTTTGTTACACTGCTTTAATATTTATTTAAATTTAGTTTATCAACGTTGGGTAACAATTGTTACAGTTCCTGTTTATTCATTTACCTATTTTTGTATCAGCGTGAAAAATAAAACTTACATAGCGGTATTTCTTACATTCATCTTTATGGCAAAATTTTTTGCTATTGATGCGAATGGTTTGAACACTATTTTCAGCGGAAATGACATAACATTTGTAAAATCGAATTGTAAAAAGAAGAATTCCCCGAAACAGTCAAATCAGAAAACAGAATTTTCGCAAAATGATTTCAGCGCGTCACAACTTGTTACGTTAAGTGGTTTTTGTACCTCGCAGTTTCAATTTGAGCTGTTCACTTGGGAAACAAATATCTCAAAACCCATTGCAGTTTTTAACGAACATTTCACTTCAATATTAAGTTATCGCTATTTAGATAACGATTCTCCACCACCTCGCTTGGCTTAAATCAATTACTTTTTAAAAATTAAAAGTCGGTGCAGCCGTAATATTTTTTCGAGCTTAAGCAATTAAACCAAAGGAAATAGTACGGCTAGACACCGCACAAAATCAATTTTATTTAACGTATTTATAATGACGACAAAAATTTTAATCAGTCGCCGTTCTATACAGTTATTGCGCGTTTTAGTCAGTGGAATATTTCTCGTAGCAGGTTTTAATCACTTGCTTGAAACTGAAAAAACCGTAATGCGAATTGAACAGGCAAGCTTTAAGGGTATCGCACATTTGTTTGGCGAACCCCAATGGCTCATCATACTATCTGGTATCGTAATGATTTCGGCAGGCTTCCTATTTCTTGTGGGATATAAAACCAAATGGGCGGCAATGGTATTGATGGCAGTTTTAATACCAATTACATTAACGGTTCAGGTTGGACAAATCACAACCCTTGGGCCACTATTTAAAAATATAGCAATTCTCGGTGGACTTCTTTTTTTCGTACTGAATGACACCAATAATCTTTTAAAATAAATCAAAATGAAAACAATTTTTTATAGTACAGTAGTAATTGTAATGACTCTTTTAACGAGTTGTAGTTCATTAGCGCAAAACACTGTAGATACAAACAAAAATAATTATGTGGTACTCACTAAAAAAGTGCCCCAATTAGAACCAATAATTTTAACTGCGGAATCATTAAAAGAGGAAGATGGTAGCAATTTTGGTTAGTTTGAAGTTATCATTTGCGGCAAGGAAATTGGCGATATTACAGATAGCTCTAAAATGAAAAACTTTATAGAGCGTGCTGAAAATGCTGGTGTACAATTGGTAGCCTGTGGTTTTTCGCTCAATAAATTCAAGGTTGATAAAACGAAAGTACCTAAAGAAATGAAAACCGTCGAAAACGGCATTTTATACAACTTTCAACTTCAGAAAAAAGGATATAAAAGTTTAAGCCTATAATTATGAAAATATTTAAGAAAAGTTTCATTGCAGCTTCTTCGATAATTGGAATATTATTGGTTTTGTTCTCCTGCAAAACAGAAAAATCGAATGTAATGGCAAGTAATGATTCAGTAAGCGACACCTTGAGCATTACTATATTACAAACTGCCGATATACACGGTCAACTTGATACCCATCCCGAATTGTTTTGGGAAGATGAAAAGGTGGTATTTAAAAACCGTGGCGGCCTTGCCAATATTAAGACCCTTTTTGACCGGGAACGAAAAAAAAATCCCGACAGGACAATTATTGTTGATGGTGGCGATTTAATACAAGGTAGTGGTTATGCAGCATTGTCTGAAGGAAACGTAATGCCTGAAATCATAAAAAATATGGGGTATGACGTTATCATACCTGGAAATTGGGAAGTCGTGTATGGCAAAGATATAATGATGAATGTGATGAAGGATTATGACACGAAGGTAATCGTACAGAATATGTATCACGATAAAACTAAAAAACCTCTTTTTCCCGCCTCTTGGGTTAAGGAAATTGAAGGTATACGTATAGGATTTCTAGGGATTAATGACCCAGATGTACCTGTTAGACAAAATCCTATTTTCAGTATGGGAATTAGTTTTAGTGGATTGGATGATAACCTTAAAAAGATAGTAGACAATTTCAAAATCAATGAGAATATAGATGTTTTGTTTTTAGTGACGCACCTTGGTATTTTTAAACAGGTAGAACTCGCCAACAATACCATTGCAGAAAACGTGGATTACATATTAGGGAATGATACACACGAGCGCGTGCGCGAACCTATAGAAGGTAAATATGCAAAAGTTACCGAACCCGGCGCATTTGGTTCTTTTGTTGGTAAACTTACCTTACATTTTGTGGATGGCATCTTGGTAGATGATGATTATGAACTTATAGATGTAGACCCAACTATTTTTTCTGCTGACAAAGAGATACAAGCCTTGGTTAACAAAGAAAAAGCACCTTATATCGAGCATTTGGAAACGGTAATCGGTTATACCGAAACACCCATATACAGATATTTGACCGTTGAAAACCCTATGGATAATATGATAACCGATGCCGCACGTTGGAAAACAGGTGCTGATATTTCAATATCAAACGGTTTTAGATTTGGTAATCCCATCGTTCCCGAAGACGGGAAGCCTGCACCTATTACTCGTGCAAATCTTTGGAATTTACTACCTGTAAACGAAAAGGTGAAAACAGGAAAGGCGACTGGTAAACAGATAAAAGATTGGTTAGAAAAGGAAATGCACAATGCCTTTTCCCAAAATCCAACCGAACGTTTTGGCGGCTGGTTGGTTCGGTTTTCTGGAATGAAAGTTAATTTTAATAGTCAAAACGAACGTGGAAACCGTATCTCAGCAATAACGGTCAACGGCGAGCCTATGAATGATGACGAATTCTACACGATTTCTGCTTGTGTACGACCAGGCGACCCAATAGATAATCTATGCAGGATGTCTAATGTGAAAGATGTGAAAGTAATGGATTATACCATCCACGATGTCTTAGAGGAATACCTCAAAGAAAATTCGCCTGTTTCGCCTACCTTGGAAGGAAGAGCCTATTGTGAATATCTCGGCACCTATTCCTTTTCGACTGTTCCTAAAACAGATTATAAATTTCAATAAAAATTAAGTTATGAATACTAAAAAAGAAAATAAGAGCAATAAGAAAACGTGGATTCAATACGGAATTTTTGCCATAGTGGCCATTACACTTTACGCAACTGGTTTACATACCGAGGTTATAGGTTTTGCTCAACGTGGATTACTCGCTACAGGTTTGATGAATCCTGATGTAGAAGAAATTGCGCAGGTAAGAAACAACGAAAACAACGACGATAAGGCGTCAATGCCAAATGTTACTAAAGCAGATTTTGACCTTAAATTGATTGACGCTGAAGGCAAAACAAGGTCATTGGAAGAATTTAAAGGCAAGGTCATATTTTTGAATTTTTGGGCAACGTGGTGTCCGCCGTGTATTGCCGAAATGCCGAGCATCGATAAATTGCACGAGGAAATGGGTGATGAAGTTGCTTTCGTATTATTGTCATTCGATGATGATTTTGAAATGGCTAAAGCTTTTAATAAACGCAAGGGTTATGATTTACCAATTTACGCTCCTGCAAGTAACCTACCATCTATGTTTCAGTCATCCTCCTTACCTACAACTTATGTAATTGATGCTAACGGAAATTTAGCGCTGACGCACAAGGGAATGGCTGATTACAGTGACAGGGAATTTAAAAAATTCTTGAATACTTTAAAGTAGTATTTTTTCTTGAATGGGATTTAGAGAGAAATATTTAATAAATTTAAGACATTTAAAAATTATGAAACTAAACATATTATTTATAAACGATGTGCACGGTTACCTTGCGCCTCATCCAGAATTATTTTATGATGAAACTGGTGAAATAATCGAAACAGTAGGTGGCTATGCGAATATTGCAGGAATAGTTGAAGAAATTCGAAGAAAAAACCCTAACACATTACTCTTTGACGGTGGCGATACGTTACACGGGACAAAACCATTGGTACATTCTAAAGGTGAAGCCATTGTTCCAATCTTAAATGCACTAAAACCCGATGCCTTGGTTGGGCATTGGGATTTTGGATATGGACCAGAACAGTTACAAAAAATTAATAAGCAGTTGAATTTTCCGATATTGGGCTGCAATGTCTTTAATGAGGACGGTTCCAATTTTTTACAACCAACAGCTATGTATGAAAGGGAAGGTGTGAAAATAGGTGTCATCGGGATTTCTGCAATGATAGTAGATAAGGTAATGCCAAAGAAGATGAGCAAAGGTTTAAAATTCACTTCAGGTATAGAAGAGCTTCCAAAATACATCAAAAATTTAAAGAACGAAGGGGCGGATATTATCGTGCTGCTATCACATAATGGTTTTCCGCAAGATATCGAACTTCTTAAAAAAGTAGATGGAATTGATATTTGCTTGAGCGCCCACACTCATAACCGTATATATACGCCCATTGAAATTAACAATGCCTTAATTATACAATGTGGATGCCACGGTGCTTTTATTGGGAATCTTACTATTGAAGTTGAAACAGGCAAAATTAAAAAATATGATTACGAACTTATAAAAGTGGATAGTTCAACACCCAAGAGTATTGAAATGGATACACTAATTCAAAAAATTTTAAAACCTTATAAAGAAATTAGAGGTGTTGCATTAGGTAAAACCAAAGAAATATTACATCGCTACAATACCATAAATTCTACGATGGACAATTTTCTTTTAGAAGCAATTACCCACGTAACTGAAACTGAAATTGCGTTTTCAAATGGATGGCGCTATGGCGCACCAATACCTATTGGAAAAATCACTGAAAATGACCTTTATAATATCACGCCTATGAATCCACCAGTTTCTACTGTGGAACTCACAGGTATAGAAATTAAGGAAATGTTGGAAGAAAATCTGAAACGTACGTTTTGTAGCAACCCGCTTAAACAAATGGGTGGTTATGTAAAACGCGTTTTAGGATTGCAAATAAATATGCGCATAGAAAACCCGAAAGGGCATCGCATTCAGGAAATCTATTATAAAGGTTCGCATTTGGATTTTGACAAAACTTATAAAGTTAGCTTTGTTACAGTGCAAGGTGTTGCAAAGAAATATGGTAACAATCGACAAAAACACAGTCAAAAAGCTGTAGAAGTTATGAAAGCCTATTTAAAAGAACATCCAGTATTCAGTCCAGATACGTTAGAAAGCTTTCGCTTGGTTTAAAGATACTAGTTGTGCTATAAAGTTAAAGCCAGTTCCTTTTGTAGGAACTGGCTTTTATGGAATTATTTCTCACTAATTCTTCAAGTATGAATAAAATGCTATTTCGTATTATAAAATTAATGCAAATTAGTCCTTAAATTGCTCAACCTCATCACTTAAATCATAGACTTTCATGCCTTTCAATTGTTTTTCAAGAATACTACTTCCGGCAGCACTTCTATAACCACCAGCGCAGTGCACAACAATAGGTTTGTCCGTTGGGATTTTATTTGCAGAATCTCTCAACTCATTTAGAGGATGTGAAATGGCGCTGTCAAAAAACTTCCCTTCTTCTACCTCGCTTCTGTTACGTATATCAACGATGGTGTAGTTGTCAGGATTTTTTTTGAAGTCTGCTAAATCAAGTTTTTCAGAGGCCACAAGATTTTCTTCTGAAAGCGTTATCACTTTCTTCAGAAGTTTTTCATAGCCTATTTTTGCGACCCGATGCAATAAAACTTCTTTGTTTTCCTTACTATCAATTACCAATGTAAATTCTTCAGTTGGTTCAACAATAGAACCCAGCCAAGTTTCAAATTTTGCGTTATCTGAAACCGCTTGGATGTTGATACTACCTTTTAGATGTCCTTTTTTAAAGGTTGCTTCATCTCTCATATCGACTATAAGACCTTCCGCAGTTGAATTTTCAGCAAACGGAACTTTCTCAATCGATGGCTTTAAGTCATCTGCGCCTCTCTTGTTCATATCAACGTCGTAACCAAAATAGTGAGGAATGAATGGTTGACCATCGAGAATGGTGTCCATAAATTCTTCTTTGGTTTGCTTTTTAAACGCCCAGTTACCCATACGCTCATTGCCTAACGTACTACTAGCCGCATCGCTCAAATTCTTTCCACAAAGAGAACCTGCTCCGTGAGCTGGATAAACAATAGCATCATCTGGTAAATTCGTAAATTTATGCTTGATAGTTTCGTACATCATTTCAGCAAGTTCTTCACGCTTGGCTTTCATATTTCCAGCCTTTTCCCGTAAATCTGGACGACCTACATCGCCTATAAATAGGGTGTCTCCAGTAAATAGCACGGTTTCATTTCCTTCTTTTGCGATAATGGTAATACTATCCGGCGAGTGCCCTGGAGTATTCATTGCTTTCAAGGCTATATTTCCCAATGAAATATAATCACCTTCGTCAAAAGATTGGTATGGATAATCAGCTCCCAACTTTTCACTATTGTAAATAGTTGCACCTGTTTTTTTATGGATTTCAAGATGTGAACTCACAAAATCTGCGTGCGGATGGGTTTCGATTACTGCAACGATTTCTGCATTGTTCGCTTTCGCGAAAGCGTAATATTGCTCTGGATTTCTTTCAGGGTCTATAACTGCCATCTTGCCATCGCTCACGATTGCATACGAATAATGAGCCAATGGTTTATATTCAAATTGTTTAATGTTCATAATGTCTAAATTTTACATAAAAATAAAAAGAGCTACAGTTAATAGCTGTAACCTTTGATACATAAACTGTTTTTTTACTTCAGCTTTTTGAATCTACAGAATTGAAAGTTCTGTATCGTGTTAAATGGTGTAATATGGTCCGTGGTAAAACAATCTTCTATTTTAAAATGGTTTTTGTGTGTTTTAGTCAATTCTTGTTCGTCATATTGAGAAATTTCTAGACCACTACATCTTGTGGGACCATTTTTTGAAAACGTGCCAATTATCAAACTATCATTTACAAAATTTGCAACGATAGCTTGATACCGTTCAATCTCTTCTTTCAAAGTTAAAAAGTGAAACGCTGCCCTGTCGTGCCATAAATCATATACCATATCAGGTTTAAAAGTAGAAATATCACTTACAATCCAAGTTACTTTACTTGCTTTGTTGCCCAAGCGTTTTATGGCTTTATCGAGTGATTTTGCAGAAATATCAAGTACCGTTATATTCTTATAACCTTCTTCAAGCAAATAATCTACAAGCTTGCTATCGCCTCCACCTATATCAATTATTTTTGCGGTTTTAGGCAATCCAGAACCCTGAATTAACTTTAATGAAGTCTCTGGTTTTACTTGTGTCCAACTTACTTGTTCTGGGGTTTTGTTTTCGTAAACCGAATCCCAATGCTGTTTTATAGCTATCTTTGACATTTTATTAATTATTATCCTTTAAATGGCCAGCCCATATAGCCGCCTTGCAAATCATAGATTATGGTGAAGCCCATTGCTTTGAGTTTACCTGCTGCTTGTTGACTTCTGCTTCCAGAGCGACAATACAAATAGACAGCTTGCTCTTTGTCTAACTTCTCAAATTCTTTAGTAAAATTTTCCTTCTGGAAAAAATCGATATTTAAAGCTGATTTGATAGCACCAGCCTTAAACTCATCTGCTGTGCGAACATCTACGAGTTGCACATTTTTAGACTTGATTGCATCCTTAAAATCGGAAGGATTTAGAATTTTTATTGTATCATTTTGCTGTGCATTTGCACCAAATATTGAACTAAAGAGGGTCATAATAATAAGTATATTTTTCATTTGATAATAAACTTTAAGTCAAAGATATAATAGGGAAAGAAGGAAATTTGTAACCTATGTTACCAAAGAGCTATTTAGTATTACTTTTTAAAAGGAAAAACCAATTGACCTTTAAAATCTTTAGGAAATGTCTCATCTCCCTTAAAGCCAATTTCCAAATCTTTACCACTTTTGGGAACATACGCAGTGCCGAAAATGTAGTCCCATATGCTCAAGGTAAGTCCGAAATTCATACCATATTTATGCTGTCTTGGAAGTTCCTTAGCGTGATGCCAAATGTGCATTCTCGGATTGTTAAATATGAACCCAAGTTTTCCGTAGTTCCAATCTAGGTTGGCGTGATTTAAATGACCAACAAAAACCGAAAACATATGAACGATAAAGAATTGTTCTATCCCAAAACCTATCATAGCCAATGGGATATATTGCAGCGATTTATAGACTATGGTCTCCATAAAATGAAAGCGAAACTGTGCAGCAAAACCCATTTCCTTAACACTATGATGAACCTTGTGAAATTTCCATAGCCAAGGTATACGGTGCAGCATTCTGTGAACGTTCCATTGCAAAAAATCGGCTATCACAAACATTATCAATAGCTGAACCCACATTGGAAGATTATCTACTTCAACCGCTACGATATTGTTAATATTAAAAACCCCTAAAAAATCGTTGAAAAGCTCTACTCCAACATTAGAAAGGGCATTATAGCCAATCAAAGAAAACAGAAAAAAGTTAAACAGGATATAGAATGCATCCAACCAAAAGCCTTTTCTAAAAACAGATTGATTTTTTCGCCACGGTATAAGTATCTCTAATAAGAATACAAATAGTGACAGACCCAATAACCAATAAAAATAATTGTCCCAAGTAGGATTGGTAATTTCTTGAACAAGGTAATCGTAATAGCCCGAAAAAGACTGCTGTATTATTTTAATGTATTTCTCCATAATTAATGATTGGCTAATTCCTTATAAATAATAAAAATTCCCATTAACAAAACAAACCAGCCAAACGCTTTTTTAAGTTTTTTCCCAATGCTTTTTTGGTTCCAATACCATTTTCATGCTAATTTGATTTTAGTCCTCTATCTTTATCAAGCAGAACTATATATAGGTTTTGCTTGAACCATTATGGTACTAAATCGAGCATAGTCAGACTTAGGATCAGTTCTCAAAGTGTATGGTACCCCGTTTTAGTTACTACTTTTTTTAAATTAAAGCACTAAAGCACTAAAGCACTAAAGTAAAAAAGGATGCGCATCTTGAGCGTAACCTTTGATACATACCAAAAATTCTAAGTTAAAAATCAACGTTCCTTGCAGGTATTAAGTCCCAATACGGAATAAAGCGGACAATATCTTATAAAACCGGTAACAACAAATATTGTAGCAAGTGCCAAAAGTATGTAGGCAAATGTACTGGCAATGATTCCCTGCCAGTATAAAATGCCAATGGTGATGGCAATAGTAAATCTGATAACACGGTCCGTGACTCCCATATTTCTCTTCATCTTAAATCAATTTTTGAATCTATAGTTTTATATTTAGTTGTTCAATAGAATCGAGAATATCTGTCAAAGATTGTTTTACATCCTTTGCAAGTTTCTTAATCTCGGACTTTTCTGATGTTGACCAAGTGGTTTGAATATCCTCAATAACTACTTCGACCAATGACTCCTCTTTTAACTCTTTGACACTTATTTTACAAGGCAACAATGTTGTTATTTGTAAATCATGCGACACTAGTTCAGCGGCCGTTTTTTTGTTACAAACCATTAAAACCTTATGCCTTGCAAGGCCTTTTACGTAATCCCCCAGGTATTTTTCAATATCCATTTCTGCAATGATATCGAAATCAGCCTTTTGTAGGCTATTTTTTAAATTGGATAACGACTCATCAAATGTGACCGAACCGTATCGCCTAGTAATACAATATGGGGTATTTCGGCTTTCAGTATAATTTTGGTGTGGGACTTTTGGTATCTTCTTTTTGTTGCTTTCCATCACTCCGTACCTAAAGTTTTTCGATTACATGTTCAAGCTTGGCGGTAATTTCTTTGGCCACCTCGTTCAATTTCTCGTTTTCCACCGCTTGCATCGAGGCCATAGGGTTTATGGCGGCGACCTCTACCGTGCCTTCTTCGATTTCCTGAACGATCACGTTACAAGGTAACATAGTGCCAACTTTATCTTCGGCTTCCAATGCTTTGTGGGCATAAGGCGGGTTACAGGCGCCCAGTATCCTGTACTTCTTGAAATCGACGTCCAATTTCTTTTTCAAGGTTTCCTTAACATCGATCTCGGTCAGAATACCAAAACCTTCATTTTTTAGTGCTGACGTAACCCTGTCGATTACACTATCAAAATCCTCGTTCAGGGTTTTGTTGAAATAATATTTCATTTTATTGGTTTTTAGAATTGATTGTTTCTTTTTGTTGTTCAAATTCCTCTTTCGTAATCTCGCCTTTGGCATATCTTTTTTCAAGAATGCCCAGGGCACTTTCCCCTCCAGCTGAAATTCTACGGTTTTTATTTTTACCGGTATATAGGTAAATCCCTAATATGACTACTACTATGGGTATTAGCCACCACCACCACATCATCATAATTTTAAAGTTTTAAGTGTTACACAATTTGTTTTGAAACCATCGTTTTATGGTTGTTCAATTTCCCTTGTTTTTCATTTTTTCTTTCATTTTCTGCATCATTTCGGGGTTCTTTTCCATCATTTTCTGCATCATTTCTTCCATCATTTTAGGATTTTCGTCCATCATCTTCATCATTCTTTCTTTCATCTCTTTTTTCATCATGTTGTTATTGTGGATTTTATCCATCAGCATTTTGCGGCCTTTTTCACTTTCCATCGTTTTATCGAGCATCTTTGCCTGCATCTTTTGCATCATTTCGGGATTTTTTTCCATCATTTTCTGCATGTGTGATTGCATCTTTTCCTTCATTTCAGGATTGTTTCCCATCATCATCTTCATATCGCCCGATTCCATCATTTGCATGTGTTTCTGCATCAGTAGCTTTCGTGCCCCTTCATTTTTTTGTGCCAAGTCGATGAATTCGTTGAATTGGCTTGGGTTCGATACAATCTCTTGATAGATTGCATTCCTGTTTTCCTGCGTTTCCATCGTTTCGGAAACATTGAAGCCAGATTTACAACTCAGTAATGAACCGAATACGCCGATAATTAATAACGTCTTTACTATTGTTTTCATTTTACTTTGTTTTTAGGTTTAATAAAATTTCTTTATTCAGTTTTAATTTATGGGCGGTTCCCATGTTTTATCCGTATATTTTCCTTTGCTTTTTAGACTATTTCAAAATTTCGCATCATCCCCATATCCTCGTGCTCCAGGTTGTGGCAGTGATAATGAAACAGTCCTTTGTAATCCTCGAACCGCATAATCAAATCCATTTGCATATTGGGCAGAAGATAAATGCTATCCTGCCATCCCTCATCGATAAAACCGTCTTTGGTCGCGTCCCAAAGTTCCCGGTCAACTTTTTGCGTGTTCCTTTTTACAATATTGAATTGCAATTGATGGATGTGTACAGGGTGGGGCATTTCCATCATACCGTTCATCATGCCACCACTGTCGCCCATCATGCCACCGTTGCCATGCATTCCTTCTCCCATCATGCCCCCGCCGTGGCTTCCAGAATCTGAAGAAAAGCTATTTCCGTTGTTGATGCGCCAAACCTCTGTGGTATTTAATTTTACCGTTTCTTCCTCGGCAACCTCGGTGCCATTATAGGTACGGCCGTTAATGGTCCATTCCATCATGCCGCCCATGGCAAAAGTGAAGGTACGCGGGTTACTGCTATTGATGGCCTCGGATGGTCGTAAACTATCTGCGGAAACCAATTTTTGTGGTAAAGCCGCATCGTTTTCCTTGGACGTGCCAATAGTTATTTTTAGCACCTCAAATTGGCTGTTATAGGGAAGAGAACTGTTACTAGAGTTCCCCATCATTCCCCCGTTCATCATACCGCCATCCATCATCATATCCATATCCAGTGGGATGGGCAAATGCATTAATTTTAGTTCACTGTTTTCGGGTGTACCTGACAAATCGAGCCAGACATCTGCGCGTTGGGCCGGGCCAAAGATGAAATACGGTAAAGGCCTCGGCGTTTCCAGTAAGCCCCCATCCACACCAAATAAGGTTATTGGACTGCCATCGTCCCAAGCTAATTTGTAGGCCCGGGAATTGGAACCGTTGAGTAGACGGATGCGATATTTCCCGTTTGCGTTCAAGGAAAGTGTTTTGTCGATCTTTCCGTTAATAAGAATTTTATTGCCCAGAAAGCCCCTCATTTGGTCCATTTTGCCATTGGGCAGATAGTTCAATTGGTTGTTTTCGTCGAAAGTCCTGTCCTGAATGACCACGGGGATATCATAATCCCCATTTGGCAAGTTCAACGCCTGTTCTTCCCTGTCGCTAACGATAAACAAGCCTGCCAACCCTTTGTAAACCTGTTCCCCCGTTTGACGATGGGGATGGGGATGAAACCAATAGGTACCCGCCCTGTTCATCACCTCAAACTCATAAATGTAGGTTTCCCCATTGGCTATTACGTGTTCGGCATGCCCATCATTTTCGTGTGATACGTGCAAGCCGTGCCAATGGATAATCGACTTTTCAGGTATTTGGTTTTCAAACCGTATTCGCAGCTTATCCCCTTTTTTTACGCGGATAATGGGCCCTAAATAACTTTCAGCTATATCCTGCAATACATTTTTGTTCCCTTTTAAAATTTCTCCCGTATAGGAATAAGTGTCGGTGCTATTATCAGGAAATATATTGGTTTTGGATGGCGAGGCAGTTAAACGGATATCTATATCGGCTTTAAAATTTGGGTCAACGGCTTTTCCCATATCACGATGTGAGGAAGGAATATCCGATTTACAAGCATTGAACAACGGCATTATAAATAAACCCCCTACCGCAACACTGGTGGTTTCAATAAAATATCTTCGACTGTATATGTTTTTTTTCATTCATTCTAGTTTTTGTATTATGTAAAATATGCGTTAGGCAAAGTGTATATTGCTGACTACCATCATTTAACTTTCTTGGGGTTGAAATATTCCATTACCATATTTATGCTCAAACTATAAAATAATAAATCAAAAGTCAGTAACATTTGTTACAGAATAACGTTAAAAAAATCATAAAACAACAGCGTAGTGTTATGCCCTATAGTTAATATTAAAACGACATGTCAATCTATTTTTGTTCTTTGAACGGATATGTTACTTGACACACAAAATCTTCAGGAAATGTCTAATCTCCCTTAAAACCGATTTTCAAATCTTTACCACTTTTGGAAACACTCTTGAAAAAGGTATTTGTCCTAACCTGAAAAGGATTTTTTTATTCTTTCAATATATTTATCCCTAGTTACTAATTGGCTAATTCCTTATAAATAATATAAATTCCCATTAGTAAAACAAACCAGCCAAACGCTTTTTTAAGTTTTTTCCCATCGATAAACTTATTCAACCATATTCCAACAAATATCCCAATTATTGAAATTCCAGTAAATGATAATAAGAAAGGCCAATCAATATCAAGATTTTGTACATCTCCAATAAAGCCTATTAAAGATTTAATGGCAATAATTAAAAGTGATGTGGCCACAGCTTTTTTCATCGGCAATTTTGCCAACAAGACCAAAGCTGGAATAATCAAGAACCCACCACCAGCACCTACGATACCTGTAATTGCTCCCACAACAATACCTTCAATTATAATGAGTGGATAATTGTAGGTGATTTTGGCTTCTTCATCAGTTTCCTTGCGTTTGTCACGTATCATTGATACCGAAGCCAATAGCATTATTATGGCAAAGAAAAGCATAATAGCCAAGTTCTTTGTAACCAAAAAGTCTCCTATCTGAAAGAGTTCATCTGGAATCGCAGGAATTAAAAAAGCTCTGGTAAGATATACGGCAATAAATGCAGGTATGGCAAAAATGATGGCCGTCTTGATATCGACCATTCCCTTCATCAAATTTTTAACCGCGCCTACTAGCGAAGTTGCACCAACTATAAATAACGAATATGCCGTTCCAATTACAGGATTTAGTGAAAGTGCATATACCAAAATTGGCACGGTAAGAATAGAGCCACCGCCACCTATTAAACCTAAAACGAGACCTATTAATAATGCGCCTGCATACCCTAAAATATCTACTAATTCCATTTGCTTTTCTGATTACGAGACAAATGTAGAGCGATTGACAATCAAGTTTGGTAACAGATGTTACAGGACCTCAATAAAACTACGGTGTAAGTTTATTTTTTGGTCGTTCTCCATTTTTTTGAGCAGTCTGGAAATAACCACACGGCTGGTATGAAGGTCTGCTGCAATTTCTTTGTGTGTTGTATAAATGTGTTTGCTGTTTAGTATTTCAATTTTATTCCTTAAATAATTTTCTAAACGCTCATCCATATTATTGAATGCAATATTATCTACACTTTCCAAAAGCTCCATCATACGAGCGTGGTAGCTTGCAAAGACAAAATTACGCCACGTTTTGTACTTTCTTGACCATTCTTCCATTTTCCCTATGGGTATCATAAGTAGCTTTGCTGACGTTTCTGAAACAGCGTGAATTTCGCTTTTTGTACTACCCATACAGCACGTCATTGTCATTGCACAAGTATCGCCTTTTTCAAGATGATAAAGTAATAATTCTTCTCCATCTGCATCGGGACGCATAATTTTTATACTGCCTGATAGCAGTAAGGGCATCGACTTGATGAATTGTCCCGGTTTCATCAAATCTTGTCCTTCCGGAACTTCCATAAAAGTTGCAACCTGATTGATTTCTTCTAAAAGAGCGGGCTCAAATTGCTCTCCATAATATTTTTTAAGTTCTTGAATCATTTTTTTATTTATGCTATCAAAATTATTTATTTAAAATATGCCTTTTAACAATTGTTCCCAAGTCTTTCTCTGAAAACCATATATCTTCTGGATGAAGGTGCATAACAGGTGCTTGTTCACATTTGTTGTTACAGTCCATATCGTCAACCTCAATTTTATCTTTTAACTTGTATTTCTTTATATAATAATCTAAAAGTTTTCCCTTTTTCTTTCGGCATTTTACGCCATCACATCGATAAATGACGGGTTTATTATTTTTATGTTCTTCCATAATACTATTTTTTTAACGAATGCTTTTTAGGTCTTAAAAAAGTAACCACGAGCACCAAAACTGCTAATGTAATAATGCCTCCATAAAGGAAACTTTGATTTGGGAATGTAGTACCCAAAAATCCTGCCAATGGATATGCAAATGCCCACCATAGATGTGAAAATGC
This sequence comes from uncultured Flavobacteriaceae bacterium, assembly GCA_963848865.1. GTDB lineage: Bacteria > Bacteroidota > Bacteroidia > Flavobacteriales > Flavobacteriaceae > Maribacter. The sequence goes on from CAWKFV010000015.1 coordinate 76,182, forward strand.
AAAATGAGAACCATACACTTTACCTTGTTCTTCAATGGGAACTGTTTCTCCGATAAGTGTTTCGGATGGAATCTCTGCGAGACTTTGACCAAGTCCAGCTACTATCCAAACAATGAATAGCATTGAAAAATCGAGATAATTGGCGAAACTTATGGCAACCCCTAAAATCAGAGCTCCAATAATGAGAGAGATACGTCTTGATTTGGATTTATCAATTGCTCCAGAAACGAAGGCTGCTACCATTGCGCCAATAGCGAAAGCTGCCATTATGATTCCATAGTCCTTATCTGTAAGTTCCAATCCACCTTTGACCAATACGATGGTGTTTACCAAAATAAGTGCGCCCGCAACCGCAGAAACGAATTCAATGGATAACGCAAAGCGCACGTATTGATTGGAAAATAGTAGTCTAATACCCTTTAAAACATCTTGCCAAGTAGTTGGTTTTATTTTACCCTCGATTTCGTCTGGAACAACATCCAACTTACTTTTCGGAAGGCTTAACAATAAAATACCTGCTATCACAAAAGTAACAGCATCGACAAAAAATATTTCCCTTGCACCCAACCAGATGGCTAAAATTCCTGCCAATCCGGGACCTAAAACTCCTAACAGCTGATACGTGGCTGCCGATAAACCTATGGCTTGACGGTATATGGATTTATCTACAATCTGCGGAATAATAGCTCGATAGGTCGGACTAAAAAATGCGTTAAATACATTCATCAGAAAAATGAGGACATAAATTTGCCATTCTTCAGTCACGAAAGGCAGACAACCTACTATAACCATTCTGATAAAATGCGTGGTGTATAGTATTTTCTTTCGGCTAATCCTATCTGCTAATACGCCTGCAAAAGGCGAAAATATAATGAAGGCAGTAACTCGTAAAGTAAGAGCTGTTGCCAATATGACCGCAGCCCTTTCTTCGCCGAACTGATATGCCAAAAGAGCCAACCCGACCCACGTAAAGGCATCGCCCAATAAACTTATGGTCTGTGCCAAATAAAGTTTTGCGAATAAACGATTACGTAAAGCTTTGAAGGGCTCTAATAGTTTTGACAGTTTCATCCCTTCTCTTAATTAGGATTTTTTTCTATTGAATACCGTCGATTATTAACCACCAATTGATACACGCAAGGAATTACAACCAAGTTTAAAACTGTAGCCGATAATAATCCTCCAAGAATAACAACGGCCATCGGGCTTTGTATTTCACTGCCTGGTTCGCCACCTTTTAAAGCCAATGGTATCAATGCCAGACCTGTGGTAAATGCAGTCATTAAAATGGGATTCAATCTATCTAATGCTCCTTTCTTTATCAATTGAAAGCCTTGGATTCCTTCCTTTCTTAAATCTTCATAACGTGATACCAATAAAATACCATTACGGGTTGCTATTCCAAAGAGACTGATAAATCCAATGGTCGCAGCGATACTGATAATTCCTGATGTGAAGTACACAATCAAGATACCACCAATCAATGCCAGAGGTAAATTGATTAAAACTACGAATGCCAGTTTTACGTCCTTAAATTCATAATACAATAAAAGAAAAATGATGGCTATGGCGATGATGGCTGTTATCAAAAGCAATTGTGATGCTTTGGATTCACTTTCAAATTGTCCGCCATATTGCACACGATAACCTTCTGGCATATTCACGTTGTTGGAAACCACTTCCTTTATTTCGTTTACTGCACCACGTAAATCCCTGCCTTGAACATTGGCTGCTACCACAATCTTACGTTGCACATCTTCTCGATTGATAGTGTTTGGACTACTTACCGATTGAACTGTTGCCAATTCGCCCAACGTAGTTTGTCCACCTTTCGGTAAACTAATCAAGGTTTTATTGATGTTCTCAATATCGTCTCGAAACGGTTTTTGATAGCGCACTACTAAATCAAAATACTGTTGTCCTTCGTAAATCTCGCCTGCTTCTTCGCCTGCAAAAGCGATATCTACCTGTTCCATTAAATTTCCGACCGTCATTCCATAAGCCGACAAAATCTGGCGTTTGGGTTTGATACGTATTTGTGGTACTTCAATCTGCTGGTCAACCGCAACATCTGCCAGTCCATCAATATCCTTGATGTTCTGCTCTACACTTTTACCAACTTCGAACAAACGTTGTAAATCGGAACCAAAAATCTTAATTGCAATGTTCGCACGTGTTCCGGAAAGCATATGGTCAATACGATGAGCAATAGGTTGTCCCAAAGTAATATTTATGCCAGGTGCAGTGCTCAATTTATTTCGGACTTCTTCAAAGAATTCTTCTTTGGTTTTGTCTTCGAGAACAAAAGGCACATCAATTTCCGAAGCATTGACACCCTGTGCGTGTTCGTCCAGTTCGGCACGGCCTTGTCTTCGTGTTACGACCTCCACTTCGGGCATATCCATTAAAATGGTCTCTATTAACTTTCCAGTCTTATTACTTTCTTCCAAAGACATTCCCGGTGGACCAACTACACTTATTACCAAAGAGCCTTCGTTAAATTCAGGAAGAAAACTCCTTCCTAATTGGGTAACTACCAAAAGACTTAACAGAAAGGCAATCACAGTTATGCCAATAATGGTTTTGGGTATTCGTGTGGCACGTTCCAAAAGGTTGCCATAATGCTTCTGCAACCAACGTTCAACACGTGTCCCTTCAGCTTGTTTGTTTAAAAGCTTTTCATTATCCAATAAATAAGAGCACAAAACTGGTGTTACCGTTACTGCAACTATCAATGATGTAAGTACGGACGTAACAAACGCAATGCCCAAGGGTTGTAATAATCGACCTTCCATTCCACTTAAAAAGAAAAGTGGAATAAACGACACGATAATAATTAAGGTCGCTATAATGATAGAACTTCGTATTTCTACAGATGCATCCCGTACCACAATCAACGTAGATTGGCGTTCGCTCTTGGGTTTCCTAATATTTTCCCGCAAGCGTTTATAGACGTTTTCCACATCAATTATGGCATCGTCCACCAATGCACCTATTGCGATTGCCATACCTCCCAAACTCATCGTATTTATGGTATACCCCAGCCATTTTAAAATGATGATGGACACCAATAATGAAATAGGGATTGCCAATAGGGAAATTAAGGTCGTTCTCCAATTCATCAGAAAGATGAAAAGGATAATCATTACAAAGAACGCACCTTCCAATAAGGTTTGATTCAAATTGCTGATGGAAGCATCAATAAAATCGGATTGTCTAAAGATTTGACTTTTGATGTTGACACCTTTCGGTAAGGTTTTTTCCAAATCGGCAATGGATTCATCCAATCGGTCTGTCAATTCCAAAGTATTTACATCGGGTTGTTTTGAAATAGTTAGAATAACTGCCGGATTTGCGTTTAATGAACCATCCCCAATTTTATCGGCAGCGCCTATTTGAACCGTCGCCACATCTTTTATTTTGATAGTTTGTCCATTGACTTGCTTTAGAACCGCTTCCTGCAAATCTTCCAATGCATACGCTCTACCGCTCCCCTTAATGATGTATTGATTACCATATTGATTGATTACACCACCTGGTGCATTGGTATTTGCTTCTTTTACCTGTTCTACCAATTCAGAAAGACTCACATCATAGTGTTTCATCTTTTCGGGATTGGCAAATACTTGGTACTGCTTGTAATCGCCACCGATGACCACTACATTCGCAATACCACCAATCGCTTTTATACGTGGTCTAATTGTCCAATCGGAAAGCGTTCGTAATTCCATCGCCGATAAACTATCCGACGTTACACCCAACAGCATTATTTCGCCCATAATGGATGAAATAGGTGCCATTGTGGGTGCTCCAATACCTTCCGGAAGGTTCTCGCGCACCATCGGGATGCGCTCACTTACAATTTGTCGCGCCCGATAGATATCGGTTCCCCATTCAAATTCTACCCAAACAATGGAAATTCCGGCGGCTGATGACGAACGGATTCGTCTTACGTTTGGCGACCCGTTCAGGGCTGTTTCCAATTGATAGGTTACCAGTTTCTCTACTTCTTCAGATTCCATTCCGTGGGCCTCCGTAAGGATAGTAACCGTTGGTGCCGTAAGGTCCGGGAATACATCGACATTCATTGTCCGGGCATAATACACGCCTAAGACGCTCAATGCAACCGCTCCCAATAGAATGAGCAATCTGTTATGAAGTGATATCGATAATATTTTGTTTAGCATCTCTTCTATTTTTTAATGTTCGTGGCCGTGTGCGGGCGTCGAACCGGACATTGATGCCATTTTTACTTGATATGCTCCTGTGGTTACCACCACTTCGCCTACTTGCAAGCCTTGTACTATTTCCACATTCTCGCCATTACGTTTCCCAATCTTTACAGGACGTCTTTCAAAACTTTCTCCGGAAAGTTGTACGATGACCGAATAGCTCCCGTAATCTTCCAGAAGTGCATTGACGGGAATGGCCGTGCTCTCTTTGGCACCTCCAATCGCAATCTGTACTTCGGTCAGGCTGCCTTCCGGCATGTCCACTTTCTCATTGATCTGGGCATAAATGGAAATCAAGGGGTTATTGCGTTCGACGTCCTTGCCGATCGAAAGGATGGAACCACCGGCATCGGTCACACTTTTCCATTGACTATCTCCGTCCTGAAACCAAATACCCTGTACATTTTCCATCGTGAGACCTGATGAGGGCGAGACCTGCGTTTTGAGCATTTTCGACTCATGTGTTCCTACACTGACCAAAGGCTTACCCTGTGCGGCATATTCGCCGTTGGACACGTTTATGGATTTGATAAATCCATTAAATGGTGCACGTACTTGTTTGCCATTCCCTGAAACCCCTGCGGAAAGGGTTTCATAATTGGATTTGGCTACCAAGAAATCACTTTCCACTTTTTCAAATTCGGATTTGGGCACTATCTTGGAATCGTAAAGTTCTTTTTTACGGTCATATTCAGATTTTGCCTGTTGGTATTTCGCTTTTGCGGAAGCGATATCCGCACCCAGATTATTCGTGGCCAGACCCCTGCTACTTAGGGTCATCAATAGTTGTCCGTTTTTCACGGTTGTACCTTCGGTAAGATTATTTATCGCGAAATCCACCAATCCGTCGGCGTTGGCTACAAGTGATTTGGCCGAACCGGGCGAGGGCATCCATACCCCCGAAGTATTGATGACGTCATAAATGGTATCCCTGACCACGGGCGAGGTCTGAAAATCCATCTTCCAGGCCTGTTCCTTTAAAAAAGAGATGCTACCATCATCCCCCGCTTCAGCTCCTAAAACATTTTTGGCCGTTTCAATATCGGCGAATACGGTAACATCCTCGATAACTATCCTATCTTTTAGGGAGGGGGTCGTGATATCAAAAACGAGTTGGTACTTGCCCGCTTCCTTGGGCTGTATGGACGGCGAGAAAATACCCGGCGATGAAGGTGCATCGGCCGTATTGCGAATTCCCATTCCATCCTTTATCAAGCTGACCGTAACCGAACCTTCGCGAACGGGTTGATGTTCCTCCAAAACGGTGAAGTGTGCGGCAAACCGGCTTGGGTTACCTACAATCAAAGCAGGGAACTCAACGAACAGTTCTGTTTTATCCGTCCAAAGGGTATAATTTGTTCGTGGAATTTCTTCACCTACGTGGCTACCATCTTCATTATGTGCGTGTGCCTCTTCTGCCTTTTCATTGCAGGAAATTGCCAAAAAGGCAAGCATTATAAGTATATATTTCATCAGTTTCTGATATTTAAGTTTTAGTGGTCTTGGTGTTCCTTCCCATCATCGTGGGTATGGGTATCCGTGTTCATCTCCATAGAATCTTTCTCTACCTGAAATTCTTCCTGTTCCATCGGTTCAGCATCCATATGGTTTCCATCGGCATCGTGCTCATGGCCGTGTTCTTCGGTAGACTCCTCACTTTTAGTTGGTGTTTCACGGCAGGATGCCATTAAAAAAGTGAATGCGATTGCTATTGCGAATATTGATTTTGAAATTCTCATTTGTATCTATTTTAAAAGTTTATAATCTATGTTTTAAAAGTTCTGCTTTGAGCTGATAAAGTTCCTTTTCCATCTGGAGCATCGTATCAAGGGCTTCCCGGTAAAACCGAAGTTCTATGTAATACTCCATAAAGGAAAGTTCGCCCAGCGTAAACGCCTTAAGTAATAAGGATTCGCTGTCTAGCGATTCCATCGTTGTTTGATACTCTCTAAATTTTTTGAGGGTCAATTGATAGCGATTGTACTGCTCCTTAAAATTGGTGCGGAGTCCAGCCGTGGTAGCTTCGGTTTGCGACTGTCGATACAGATATTCCGCTTCGGCAGCTTTAACCTTGTTCTTGCTGTTCCATAAAGGAATACTGATTCCTCCATAAAAGCCTGAAAAATTATCACCGTTGACCCCTTGAGAATTGTATCCTGCGGTAAGGTCGGGCAACACTTTATTCTGCTCCAACTTAATTTTTTGTTGAGAAACGGATTCATTAAGGTCCAACTGTTCCAACACTGGGTCTTGGGCTACTTTCTCTTCCCAGAGGATTTCAAGGGATTCGACCTCAATTTCTTCCAATAATTGGATTTTATCCAGGTCTACAGGTTGCCCCCCGTTTAGTTTTTGCAATTGAAGCATGCTATTTTGGGTCTCTGTATCAATTTGCTCCACGATGAATTGCTCTTGAATCCAAGCAATTTTGGCCTTGTTCAAATCAAGGATACCGACCTGCTCTCTTTTATAAAGCTCCTGAATCTGCTCGTATACCTTTTTGCCCTGTTCCCGCCTTGACCGTTCAAGTTCCTTTTGCTGCCGCAGTGTGTTTATATCTACAATGCGTTTATTGGCTTGCAAAAGAATTTCCTGCCGTAACTTGGCATATTCATTTTCCAGTTGTTGCCCCTGCAATTCGTTCCATTTTCCCCTTGCCCCATATACGGTGGGAAATTCGAAGGATTGGGATATTTGATACTCGGTATATTCCGCTCCATTATTTTCGCCATAGGGCAGATAAAAAGCAGAAAGCTGCGGGTCGGGCAGGTTGTTTCCGCTCTTGTTTTCAAGCTGCCGACTTGCTATAAAAGCCCTATAGGCTTTAAGTTCGGCATTATTTTGTGCTATGCCATTGAGTAGTTCGTCCGTAGTATCGGTTTGGGCAAAACCGCTAATAACACACAAACAACTGCAGATAGCTGACAATAGATTTTTATACATTGTTTAAGATTTTTATAATCATCATTTCGGATTTTTAATTTTAGCTTCTTTTTTGAGTAATTTCTTCTTGGCCCTATTGGCCTTTCTTCGTATTGCTTTACGGTGTTCGTAGAGGTTTATTAGAGGCTTCCCATATATGGTAATACAGCCTTCTTCCTTCAGTCTACTAAAACCATACGAAGTTCTATAGACACCGTTCGGGTTTAAAAACTTTCCATAACCCAGATCTACGGACTCTTGAATCAAATGTTGTTTTTTATTTATGATTTGATAAGCTTGCCCTTTAATAAGCATTACAAAATACCTTTGTTGATTCCTTTCTGGAACTTGTGATATTTCCAATCCTTTATTTTCCCGTTCAACCCTAAATCTATAGTTATACTCATTAGAATAAAGCACTCCATCTTGATCAAGACATTCACCTTCCAGCAGATAAAATTTTTGAAGGTCTTTGGTCTTGCAAGAACCATCGGAATGAACTAATGTACCATTGCCCAATATTATCTGATCCTGCAATACTATTTGTTCGCGATCACTTATATACAGTACTTCGCCACGGAGCATTAACATTACGTCTTGGTCTCGTGCTATGCCGTTAAGTAGTTTGCCCGTGGTATCGGTTTGGGCAAAACCACCAACGATACATATGCATCCGCAGATCGCGGATACAAGATTTTTGTACATTTTCTATGATTTTAGGTTTAACCTGAATTAACAAAGGAACCTAACCGTCTATTTAGTATAGCAGTTTTCCGTTCCGTTCCTATTAACCTAAACTGGGAGGACCCCGTAAATCGAGGTAAGAAAGATAAGGATTGAAATGTTTATTTGGGGTATGATAAATAGGCGGTTTGCTATTTTGCTTATCAACAACTAAAAAAAGTTGCTGAATATCAAATGCACTTTTTGCAACTTTTTTGTCTACAATGGTCTGTTGTTCGACCATATTCCTCCTAAGTACAACAATATCGTTGGACACAGTCGAATGGACGTGCATATCCAAAAAGAAGTCAAAGAAACCGTATGGGGATTCTTCCTTTTCGTGGGAACTATCATCGTGATGGTGATGTTCGTCAGTATGGGCAATATCCGAATGGGAATGCGAGTCCTCGTGCTGATGATGCAAGTGTGGAAAAGCTTGATGCAGCGTCATTAGGCTAAACAAGCCTAAGAAGAAAAATGCCGCTATTTTATTTCGTTTTTGCATCGTTTGTAAAAGTATAAAAAATTATCCTTGGACTATTAAATATTTCGGGGATAACTGCAAGTTAAGCGTTGCAATTTAATTCTTACTATCTTGGATGGTTACAACATAAAAATTATTTTTTTAGCCCTATTTAAGGACGAGACATTAATGCAAGTCCTGTTTTTTTAACTTCAAAAAAATTGAGCCTAATCGAGAAATTGTAGTATGCGCGCTTACGATGAAAAGGAATCAAAAGTGTGCACCGATAGTTTCGGTGCATTGGACCTTATTTGCCATATTCCCGCGGAAGTTGAAAAACCCTCAACTCCAAGACTTTCCGAGCGAGCACGCTGCGCTGGCTCGCACTCGGTCGTCTTTCCGGCTTCGGTTTTTCAACCCCCTAGGAACCACTCATAAAAGCAAGGAGGCGCAAAAAAGCGCTCCATGCATTTATCTTGCCTGCACACAATTAATTTAGGAAATTCTTGTTTAAAATATGTAATCCTCATTCATATATTTGTACTAATCCAAGGCACGTCCAATGAAACCAAATGTTTTCGTCTTTCTTGCATTCCCCGTACTACTATTTTTTTCATGTAGTAGCGATGATGATAGCGTAGCGGGGTCGGATAGGAGCCAAGCTTTGTTCGGCCAGTGGGAGTACGAGGCCATTGATTCCAATACAGCCGTTGATATCAATGGGGACGGTACGGTCAACGTGGACTTGTTCAACACCAACGAAATACGTCAATGTTTAAAAGATAATCTAACTTTTTTCAGCTCTCGGGGACCTGGAGAAAAAAGTGCTTTTTCTATTAACGAAAACGGACTATCCTGTGGGGAAGTACCAGCGTTTCAAAATGTCGAAGATGATAGGTACGAGCTGATAAACAATGAGATCATACGATTTGAGAATCGGAACGATTGGGTCATCGTAGAGTTTACCAAAAACCGATTGGTCGTCGACCAAGAAGATTTTTTGGATGATCAAGATGTCGTTATTACCTATACTTTTAAGAGAAGCTAGTATTAATTGCTATTAGTTAATGATACTGAGAGCGTCCATGATACTAAACCCTGACCACTCTTCCTGTTACTCTTTCGCTCCATTGGCCATTGGTATCCCTAACCCTGACCTCGAAGTCTTGGTCGAGATATTTCAAACGGCTTTCACGGGGTTCCTCTTCCAACATAAAATACCTGTCAACTCCATCGCCCGTGGCTTCGTTGTAATTGAATAAGAGGGTATCCCACCGATTGGAACTCCTGTTGAATATCCTGATTTCTACCTGATCTAGCGTAGCACCGCCATAGGCCTCCGAACATCCAATATCAAAACAGGTATAGATCCTGACTTGATAATCGCAACCGTTCAATCCCCCACAACTGACATTGTACTTTTCACCTTTGACCAATGCCACAGGTCTTCGTATGGTGTCCACAAATGTGTTTTCGATTTGGGATTGCCCTGTTGAATTCTCCACTTCAAAATCAATGGTAAATGTATCTTGGCTATCGGGATAGAAGGTAAGGTTGGTACTCCCATAATTCAATGGAATCGTTTGCCCCTCATCATATCTATTTCCATCGTAAAAGAAATAACCGGCACGGTTTCCACTAAAGGAAAATGTCATCTGATAAGTTACGTCGGGGTCGTGTGTGCCGATTGCATTGGTTATAACCGCAATGTTGAAAAATTCCCCTTCCAAACGCTCGCCCGGGGCCTGACTAATGGTCAACTCGAACGGTTCCTCATACCTTGTATAGTTTATATTGACACTGGCCGTTTTCTCCACATCCGATGAAGAGCGCACAGTGAAAGTGATGTTGTGATTGCCCTCGGTCGTTCCGGAATACTTTCCCGAGAATGCCCCCACAGGTACATCAAAACTTTCCCCAGCGGAGTAGCTAGTGCCTCCATATTCAAAAGAACCATTGTTGCCACTTGCCGAAAAATACATCTCATAGGTATCCCCACCGATTCCGATCTCGGAAATATTAAAGTTAATATCTACCTGTTCTCCAGTATAGGCCTGCTGCAATGTGCCTGATGCAGTAAAGGTGTAATCCTTGGCCGCCACATTTACCGTAATATCCACTGTTTTCTCCAATCCTGTATCGTTTCGAACCGTGAAAGCCAATCGAACATTACTTTCATTGGTTCCCTCCAGCGTCCAGTTAAAGTTGCCGGTATTGACATCGTAACTGTTCCCGGGGCTTACTTCGATACCGTTATTATCCCTGATGAGTGCGTTCCCGTTCATGCTGAAACGCATGGCGTAATCCGAGGATCCCACACTTTCCGAAATATTAAAATTTAGTCCGGTGGCTTCTCCGACCGTTATATCCGACTTTTGGGCTCCCGCCGTAAAGGTAAAATCCACTTGGTCGTATGTTATGGAAGTGTTGGTCGTTCGCGTAACATCCGAACCGGATTCTACGCTAAGAATGATATTGTGCTGACCAGGTTCAAGCCCTGTATATGTGAGATTATTGACTCCTGCACTCAATGGGAATTCTTCCCCAGGACCGTATGTAACACCATTGACCGCCATCGAACCGTTCTGGCTGGAGGAAAAGAAGGCGGTGTAACTATCGTTCGCTCCCTCAGGTACTTCATCAATATCCACAATAATCCCGACCGGAATATTGGAAAATTCCGTTGCTTTCGATGGGGTCATGCTGACCGTAAAATCATTGTTCCCCACTACCACCGTTACTTTTTCTTCTAAAATCTGTCCATTACTATCTCGAAGCAAAAAGGTAATTTCGTAAGTTCCTGATTCTTCGGCTATAAAATCATAAGCAAAACTTCCTGGACTTATAGTAAAATATTGACTAGGAGAAATTTGAGAATTTCCATTGTATAGTCCGGCATTACCACCGGAAATAAAATAATTGAGTTCATAGGATACTCCATTATACTCCCCCTTTTCGATAAGGCTCAATGAAACCTTGCCCCGTTGCCCTACCAATACTTCATTGCTATTGGCGGAGGCGTTAAATTCCAGTTCTAGCTGATTGGCCTCCAAATCGATTTCGACAGGCCCGACAGCCTGCCCGTAGTTGTCGGTAACGAGAAAGCTGATCCGATGCGGGCCAAGGGTTTCGGGCGTATAGAACAACGGGAAATTGCCAAGATCGACCGGATAGTCCGTATTGTTCTGAATCGTATTTCCGCCGACCCCTGTAATCGTTCCATTTCCTTCCTCCAAATCATAGGTCAGGAAGTAATCGATGTTGGATGTGTTGCCGTTCGATTTGATGTTGAAATTAAGCTGTGTCCGCTGATTTACAAAAACTTGGTTACTTTCCGAGTTTCCACTGAACGTGAACGGAATATTGGCCACTTCGATTTCAACACTGTCCCTTTTTATCTGACCATTGCTATCGCGGAGGTCGAAATAGATTTTACGCTGTCCCAATTCATCGTCCTCGAAAGTAAAATTGTAGTTGCCCGGATTGATTTTACGAAAAGTACCGGGGTCCATTACCCCACCATTCTGATCCCGAACGGTTCCCGCACCTTGGCTATCCGACGAGAAGGAATGGCTTATGTCGAAAGTAACCTCACTTTCTTCTTCTTGGGTCTGCAAGTCGATATTGATGGCCAAATTGGTTTCTAGCTCGACCTGCGAGGAAGCCGCCGTGGCCCTAAAAGTAAAGTCAATATTTTCTATCGTCAATAACATTTCATTGGTCAATGTGGCACCATCGGGAGCCTTTGCGGTCATTGTCAATTTATGTTCTCCCAAGGTTTCCGGTCGGTAGCTAAATTCCGTAACGCCTTTAGGTAACATAAAAGGTTTTCCGGCATCGTATTCGGTATCCCCCAGAAGAAGTTTACCCGAACCATCTTCCAGTTGGTAGGTAATCTCAAACTCTTCTGACGATTCTCGGTCGGGATTAGCGGTGTTCCTATCCCTCAATAAAGTCACATTGACTGGATTTGGGCTATTGATGAGGAAATCATCGGTACCCTTGCCCAGTAAAAAGCTAAAACTTGCATACTTGACATTGTATATCAGCTCAAGCTCCTTTTCAATTTTATTGGAATCCCAAGCCAAGACTTTTATCTTATGCATTCCTGTATCAATGGGCATATAACGGTATGAAAGATTGAAATTTTTGACCGATATGGTATCGTTCGCATGGACCGTATCGTTTTCGGTTCCTATGTAATATCCTTTTCCGTCAATATTATCGTATTTCATGAAATAGGAAACATTGGAAACCATCCGTTCGGGTTCCAATATGAAATCCGTTTTAGTCGCTTCGAATACGAATCCATTTTCTTCGTTGGTGCCTTCAAACGTAAAGTCGAAGGAATCTTGTACGATATCCTCAAAGTCCTTACTACATGCCAATATCAGAGCTAAACATAGCGTTGTTACCGCGAATATCCGTTGTGGGGCATTCATTTTCATACGATCGTTTTTAGAACAAAAAATAACGTAGGCCGACTCCGGCATACGGATAAAAATTCCCAACATCGGAATTGATATGGTAGTATTCGTTCGCTTTTATGAGCAGGGAAAAATCATTGCTGATACCTACTTCCGCTTCCGCCCCGACATAGAGGCCATAGACGAATTGACTTTTGGCGTTTATCAAAGCTCCGCTTGGAAGTTCATTACTGCCATTGTTGATGACCTCGTATCCGAAGAGTCCGCCCCCGCCTAGAAACAAGCTAAAATTTCTCTTTCGCGGTGCTACGAATACCCGGTAATAGATTCCCGGTTGTATAGTGAAAATATTGTAGGGTATATCCTGACTTCCTTTATCCTCGGCAATGGCCGCCAAAACGCTTATCTGAAAATACCGGTACCGGTCCGGATGAAAATTGAAGGTACCCATGATACCATAACCATCTTCGACATACCCACCGCTCAAACCGACCGATGAGGCAAGATTACCTCTTAGTTGGCCAAAGCAGAATGAAGCCGATAACAATAATGCCATCGCTAGACAAAAACGAACATTTCTCATAATTTAAAAGCTAACGGGTTATTGATAACGCTATGGTCGATATCCAGGGATAAGTTCCTATTGCCCTTATCCTCGTCCACATTGACCATAAGTACTTTCTTCCGATCCAATGTGAACTTATCGAAGACCACCATAAAGTAGTTTTCGGAATTCCCTTCGACCCTTTTAGGAACCTTATACCGGAACAAGGGCTCGTGTTTTTTATCGATATTGTTCGGACTGTTCCTATAATTGGAAGCGATACGGAATTTGAGAAAATTCACATCGTAGGGCATGTGCGCTTTGTTCTCCAAACGGAACTGTAGGTATATTTCGTTGTTTTCATAAAAGACATTTTCAAGCCATAAGAACACATCATCGTATTTGGCGAAATAGCGAATGACCTTGCCTTTGTTGAACTGATTATAGTAACATCGCCGACGAACGTATTCCATGCGGTCGAGCACATAGAGTTCCCTAGTGAGCGGCAAAGGTTCTTCGGTCGTTCCTTTATCCGACGAAACCCCCAGATTTTCTTCTATTGTTGTAGCTATATCGGAATGCTCCATTTGAGGTTTTGGCGTTACATTTGAAGTTGAGAGATCGGAACTATCATCCGAGGCGGATAATGCCTCCGGGTTTTCTGCCATAGATCTGGTAATCGGCCATCTTTTCTTAACAGGAACTTCAACCAGTCTTAAGATAAAATCATAAGCAAGACCATCCCTAGTATACACCGTGTAATTGGTATGATCTTCGGTATCGGGTGCCACGTCATTGTAACTTAGCAGGACGATACGCTTTGCCTTATCGGACGCATTGTTGACAGGGAAGGATTCGATGAAATTGAGTTCTTTCCCGTTGATGGAGAAATCGAAAATTCCGGGCAGGACGAGTATTGTCTTATAATCCCTGGAAACAGGAATGGTGTCCGTTTGCGCATTTCCAAAAAGCGCACCGAATAACAGAAACAATGATATGAAGGTTTTTATTCTCATTGCGTTACCAATAAAAGTTCGTAATCGTCCATCAAAAGAATCTTTTCTTTCTCCCGTAATTTTTTCTTTCTAAGGAAGGAACCCAATCCTCTTGCTATATCGGTCACTAAATCGGGAGAACCGTTGGTCAGCTCATCGGTAACATTGGTCAATAAATTACTGCTTGCATTCGCTTTATATTCCCGCCACAGTTCCCCTGCACGTGTGCTATAGATGCCTTCCCGGCCATCGTTGAAATCTTTGACCAATAGACTTACCGGATGATGTTCGATATTGTCGATGTCCAGATAAACCCTGTTCTCCTTAATCGAGGCCATGGCGTATACAAACGTATTCTTCTTGAACCTTTTCTTCTCTAGAACCATATCTTCCATGAGCAGTAATCGGACATTCTCATTGGGCAAAATAAATTGGTCGCCATATACAGTAGCTCTATATGAGATCGGCTTTTTAACATCCAAAACTGGCACGGGGGACAAATTCCTATGTGTGTCTTGAGAATCGCCGATCATTTTTTCCTTACCCTCTAGTAACTTTTCACGATAGGCCAAACGTTCCTCCGCGAACTGCTTTTTTTTCTCATCCGCCGTTATTTCGGTTTGCTTTTCCCTAACCATGTTTTTTCCGGTTTCCGGGATTTCCGCTTTGGCGGTTTCTTTAGTATCAGGCTTCATCGACAGCCCTTCCAGTTGTTTTAAAATCCGCTGAAGCGAGTCGTTCTCGGAATTTTCGAAATCTTTTATGTTAGTTGCAGCTTCGGTATTTTCTACTTCTTCCTTTTCCAATGTATCCTTGACCTTCCATTGTCGGCCTGCGGTATCGGAATCCAAGGTCGGTGTTTCGCCCGGCAATTCGGAATTGAACCCGTTCAGGTTTGCCGCGTCATTACCGCCCATCTGAAAATCCTTTAGATTTTCTATGACAAAAAAGCTGGTCATTATCAGAATGATAGGTAAAGCCATAGCAACCTTTTGGTTTCTGACCACCCATCTCTTCACAACTTGTATTTGTTCTTTTAATTTCATACTACATGCGCTCCAGGTCGGAATTGTCCAAGACCTGAAAGTCAATAATCTTTATACCGTTTAAATTGTTTGGGGTGATTCCTGACTTTTTTAATTGTCCTCTAGTAATGAGGTTCCTATACGTTGTCGATTTGCCTTTTTCTATGGCCTGTTTGCCGTAAAATGTGAACGGAAACGGGTAGGTTCCATAATCGATATGAATCGAATCAAGTTCCACAAAGTAGCGATAGTCGCGCATTGCCACATCATGGAAGTACTTTTTTTCGACCAAACGGGCGTATAAACGGTTGCCTGACCAGTCGACCATGTGTAATGCCTTTCCTTCAATGTTCCTTTTAATTAGCTTCAAATTAGGTTCCAAGGAAAAGAAGAGCTCATGAAAATTGTAAAGATGGCCTTCACAAAGTATTTCCAGATTTTCCTTGACATCCCTAATGGGGGCCATGGGCAATCTCTGCCCTCCATGAAGCAGATAGGCGTTGTTTTTGGCGCGTTCATCCGCCTTCATTACATAGTAGGTGGCCATACCAAAAACCATAATGACCACTGCCAAACAACTGTATACCAATCTATTGTTGTGCCTTCTGCTCTGGGCGATGTCATTGATTATCCCGTATTTTCCTTCCATAAGTTGATTATTGGATTAATGTTCGGACAGCTTTGGTAGCTCCTCCACTTTTCACATCCAAAGCTGTTTGAATTGCTTTTTTACCATAATGCTTCGGTTTGGCGACGATTCCACCCCCTGAAATATTAAGGCCTTGGACTACAAAATTTGCCAAAGTGGGTGCCTTGATATAAAAAAAAGAGGTCATCAGTATCAACATGGACGAACTTAAGATCAGTCCCAGATCATAGGAACCGTATCGAAGCAAATGATCGACCAACTGGTCCACAAGGTTGACCATGAACATATCCACCACGTAGAGCATGGGCAGCCAAAGACAGATACTCATGAACTTTTGCAGCCATGCTTTCCAGAGTCCCGAAATAGCTGGAATGAACGAAAGTCCGATATTGATAGGCCCGAAAATGATAAGGATGAAAAGATAAATGGTGGCCAATGCCTTGATGCCGATGAATATCAAGGTGGAAATAATATGTGCGAACGCCGTTATCGAACCGGCCAGTCCGGTAAGGGCGAACGACTGTAGGCCATCGATGTCCATGCTCAACAGGTTCCATTCCACAAGGTTGTTCGCCGCCACATCGATTTGCGCCAAAGCTATCTTTTGTCCGATGGTATCCCAACTTTTTTGGGTACTGACAAACGATGAACCCAGATTATTGTAAAATTCAAAAATGGCGTGTGCGAATTCCGAATAGTTGAACAAAATGAACATTAAGGGAAACCATTTCAACGCCTTAAAAACATCCGCTCGATCATTACCTGCAAAGTGTGTAAGGGCAAAAATGCCCAAACCGATTTTCGCCATTCCGAATCCGATGCTCAACGTAGGCCCCAAACTGGCAAAAGCATCGCCGATGTACTGGTCGAATATGGAATTGACCGTTACCCGAAAGCCCGAACTTGATTGCAAAGCGTTCATTAATTTGTTTTTATAAGTGATTGGACGGCTTTACGGTGTTCGTTTTTTTGTAGAAGGGATGTGTTGACTTTGATGACATCGTCCAATAACCCGTTCATCTTCTCCAATATCGATCTGAGCGCTGATAGCCTGTCCGCTGATTCGATGATTTCACCGGTGGAGGCAATTTGTGAACCTTGGGAAACAAGTGAGGATACCTGTAAAACGGCATCCGCCAATGTCTCCGTAGCCCTTTTCTTTTCCACTTTTTCCAAGTTGGTAAAGGTTCGCAGGTTCTTCTGCGTACCCTTATAGGCGGCTATGATCTTATCCTTTAGTTCGTAGAGTTCGTTCATTTCAGGACTTCCCATGACATAACTGGCCGGCGTTCTTTTTGCGCTCAAGTCTTGACTCAGGATTTTGGAGGAACTGGAATTGGCGGTAACGTTGCGTTCCATCTGTGCCAATAGCTTGCCCATGGTCGCGTTCAAAGTGGCCAGTTGCGAATTGAGCGTGGCCACATTCGAGTTGAGCAGTACCAATTGTGCGTTCGCCGCTACATCGGTCACCGGAATCTGCGCTGTAGTTAAATAAGGGAGTATCCCTATAAGAAATATAGCAATAGCCATTTTTAGTTTTTGATTTTTCATTTTTACGGTTTTAAGTGTTCTTACTGATTCCATTAAGGGTTTTCAAATCCCTATCGATTTGTTCCATCTCTAATTGTTTATATGCGATCGCGGTTCGTTCCCAATCATAATCGTGCTGTTCATGCAGCCTATTAATTTTTGCTTTTTCGTTCGGATTCGTTTCGAACAGGCATTTGGTCGGTAAGGATGTTTCCAGTCCAAAAACCTTGACCCTTTCCTTCCAACAAATGGCCATTTCCCTTAGTTTTCGACCTGTTGGCAGATCCTTGTTGACGGAAAGGTTCAGTTGCTTTTGTTTGGCGTTCAGGCCTAATATGTTCTGAATTTCATCAAAGGAATTGGCGAATTCACCAAGGTCGAGCAGTACTTTGATATGACTGTTCACTACGATGGTCTTGCCGATAAATTTTGATTTTACGAAATCGTCGACTTTCTGTGATATGAATATGGGCTGTCCTCCATACTTTCTGGCCATTCTGGATTTGGCATCGAAATAGTGGGCCATAATGGGGTTATCGAACAGGTTCCATGCCTCGTCCACGGCCAATATTTTATTGAGGGAAAGTTTCTTCGGGTCCTTCAACTTTTTGTCGAACACATCGATCATCAAAAATGCCACGATGGGGAAGAGTTCTTCATTGTTGACCAAATTTTCCAATTTGAAATAGACCAGTCTTTCCTTGCTCAGTTGGGCTATTCTTCTATCCCTGCTATTCAAGAGGTACGCCCTCGGTCCCTCGTGAGCGTATTTGCTGAGCAACAATAAGAACAGATTGGGATCGAATACTTTATCCCGAATGCCCTTCGTTTGCATTAAGGCTTTCAAATTTTGATGTGTGTAGTCGTAGAATGTATTAAAAGAATCGTCGGAACTACCCTTAGAAAACTGATGTTGATAATATCCCTGAATCAGGAACTCAATGATGGTACGGACTACCGCGCTATCATGGGTATCCCCTGCTTCATTATCCTTACGCCCATAAAGCAAATACACCAAAGCGATAAGTTGGGTCAGTTTATGCTCGGTCAGGGTTTTCTCGCCATCCTTAACGACAACATCTATAGGATCGAGTATAAAAGGATTGAAGGTAAATGGGTTTTGGTCGTCGTTCGCTATTGTGACCCCGTTCAGTTGGTCCAATAGCTTGTCATATGAATTTCCGTTTTCAAGGATCAAAATTTCCGCACCTTCCCGATATTCAGAGTACAGATAGGCGTTTGTAAAAAAGGTCTTTCCTCCGCCCGATCCCGATACGATGAGCATACCCCGATTGAAAATCCAGTCTTTTTTTTCCGGGTCGCGATAGAGACTGACCAGTAAAGGTTGTCCCGTGGCCCTATCGACCATACGCAGCCCGTGTGGACCGTGAAGCCTGTTTTTATAACCTCCTTCGAAATACCATAGACTGGAAGCCATTTCGGAGGAGAACGGACTGTACAGTTCCATACTCGTACCGATGCCGTTACCGAGAATGCCCCCGAAAAATAGATTTTTGCGATCCACAGAATTTTCCTTGGCATGGATGCCCAATTTTCCGAATGCGGATTTTACGGTGTTGCACATCGACCGAAAGTTCTTTTTGGAATCGGCCAACCCCAGTACGTTCAGGTGATAATATACCAATTCCTTGTGGTCGTTCAGTATCGATTGTTGGAACTCATAGATTTGGTCCCGATAGGTGCTGTTTTTGTCCCCTTTGCGATTGGTGGCGTATTTGTTCAAGCGTTTGGCCTTGGACCTTAGCCTGCCCATGGCCTTTTCCTTCTCCGGGATATAGATGTATTGGTTGATGATATGTTCGTGTGGGATCTTAAAGCCCAAAGAGAACAGGTTCCCGATAGGGAAAAGGTTTTCACCGGTGGTGTATTTTCCGAAATACTCATGAAAGGCCATATCCTCTTTTGAAAATTGGTCCAAGTTTTCCAGGGTAAAGTACTGCCCCTGTTTGTCGCCGATGTGCAAGGTGTTCCCTGAGAAATCAACATCCCTACCGACACCTGCTTCGTAGCTTGCTTCCAGATAATTATCGTAGTACCCGGCCGATTGGAAAAGGTCTTCATACCCCAGTATTTTCGAGCCTATCAAACCGGAATCGTTTATCAGGTCGTTCACGGCTCCGACACGGGCCTCAAAATCGGCCATGCCCTCGGTGTTCAGATATTCTGCGGGTAACGGGTTTTTCCCATAGAAACCGCGTTCCTTTTTTAAAAAAGAATTGACACCTAGCGGTGTTCGGCCAATATAGTTCTTGGGTACCTTGTGTATTGCCAAAAAGGATCGGTGTCTTAAAAAAGGCCTATTCTTAAAGTAGAGTTCATCCTGCGTCTCGAAAAAATCGCGTTTCATCCGCAAAGAATCAACGGCATAGGTTTCCCCGAAGAAAAGATCTTGTTTGTGTAACAGGCAATTTTCCCCCATTATTTCCAGAATACCGGAGACTATCCGGTTCAGGTTCATATAGTCCTTTCCATCCATAGTGTAGATTTCCGGAAGCTCCAATTCCAACGGAATACTGATACAGCCTTTTTCTTTCGACACCAGGATAGGGGCCTCGTAACCATAAATGGGAAAAGCGTCCAATAGATTTACCGTTTTTTCCATAGCACGAGGAGTTTTTTGTTCACATGACCCTTGATGGCATCCGGGCCTTTCTTGTCCGCTCGGGACTTTATAAAACCGTTTTCACCGTATGCTTTGGAATAGAAGAGCATCAGCCCGATGTAAAGTGCCGCGGCACAAAAGGAAAGTATAAGACTGAGAAAAGTAGGTATGAACGTACTTAAAAACAGTCCCAAAATCAAGGAGATGAACGTGCCTTTGAAGGCTTGGTCCACATATTTAGCGCGTAGCCCGAAGAAGAAGACATCCTTCTGAAGGGCCTTTGGGATTCTTACCAGCTTGTTTTCCATCGCTACCCGGCCAAGTTTTCCCCAATCTCGATAAGGCCATAGAAAATGACCAGCCCCAAAATAACATTGCCCACTTTACGTGCCATGTCTTGATTCTGTTCCCTGATAATCAGAAAGGCAATGGCCGCGATCCCCAAGAGAACGCTAGCGGCAACCTTAATGATTCGGAAAATACTGTTGCCGATCTGGACCGTACCCTGTTCCGCTTGGTTGACCTGGTCGACAAGTTCGTCGATCTGGGCATAGCCAAGCTGATGGAAAGCAAGGGTAATGAGGAAAGTCAAAAAATAACTACACGGAATCGTCCACCTCCGTTTCCGGCGGCGGTTCGGAATTTTTGATAATCTTAAATTTTTCATGTTCTGGAATTAAGGATTCATTCTGAACATCCTTATCGGAAGCATTGAAAATATCCAACAGCTCTGAGCTGGTTTCGTTTTCATCGACACGGTTGAGTAACTGGTCCATATCTTTTTCCTCTAAAGATGTGTTTTTTACAAATATAGAAGATTTTTGCACAAATGAATCATTTTCCTGAACTTTCTTTTCTTTTTTATTTCGTTTGAGTATGACAAAGACCACCATGTACCAAAGTAACCCTAAAGTACAGATGACCACATAGACGATATGTTCCCATTGCCAATTCAAATCTTATCGATAATATCCTTTAATCTTATAACGCTTTTTTCATGGTACAGTTCCAGGGCCTTTCGCATAATGTCGTTTCGGGACACCTTTTTGTTCAACTTATAATTATAGGCACTTGCCAGTTTTTCGTAATCTTCGAAACAGGTCTTGCTCAACCGAAAGATGAACTGTTCCTTCTTATCGGTGTACCGATCCTGCTCAAGAAACATTTCGAAATCCGCTACCTCTTTTCGTTCACTCTCATTTAAGTTAGACGTGGGAAAACTATCCCTAATCAAATGTTGCGGTCTGAAATTTTCCGAATCATTACCGGTCAAATTATCCTTTTCCATGTCCGGGTCGCGCTCATCCCTGAGACCTTTAACTTCTTTTTGTGTATCCATATTGTCCAAAATCGCTGATTCGAGCAAATCTTTGACGTTTAACTTCTTTCCCATATTCAGTTTTTTGATATTTCAAGTACTTCTTCCATAAATCGCTTAAGCCCCCGTTCTCCGTTTTCTTTAGATAAGGGGATGGGAACGAGCGTATTCCGATATTTCTCCCTGTAAATAGTTCGCTCCATGACCACTTGTCGCATCATGGGCATTCCCGCGCTCGCCAAGGTATTGCGGACCGCATTGAACTTATTGACCTTGACGAGTTCATAACGGTTAAAAAAAAGATTGACGGAACGTAATACCCTATTGTCATTGCCCAGAAAATTCTTCCGTAAGGTCTTGTAGAACACGGCAGTACTATCGATTTCCAATTCGTCGAGAAAAAAGGGAATAAAGATGTGTTCCACATAGAGAAGACCCCTGACCATCTCCTCGTTTAGGTTTCCGGGAAAATCGATGATAACAAAATCCATGGCACCATAATATTTTTTGATCAACGGTTCCAAGGTATGGATGGTCGCCCGTTCCACGGGAAAGGCATTTGTTCCCATGTCACCGATTTGCGACAAATCCCGTTTCCGCTTTTTGTATACCGAATACTGCGGATTGTCCATATCGATCAATACCACCTTTTTACCGTACAAATGGAAAAGGTTGGTGGCCAGGATAATGTTCAGGGTCGTTTTGCCACAACCGCCCTTTTCGCCCGTACAGGAGATAATTTTAGTTTCCATAGGTATATTTTTAAAATTAGATGGTCATATGATTATAGTTTCATATGGCCATATGGTACTATGGGCATTCGATGCAATAATGCTATACTGCTATATGGCTATATAGCATTGTTGCTATACAGCTATAACGCATTGAACCTATATTGCTATATAGCAATGACCATTGCTTTGTAGGTATTCGAAGGAGGGGATTATACTGTTATAAGAAACTAAAAGCTAGTCGACTTAAGGGCTGCGAAAAGATGCTATAATTCGGATTTAAAATCCTTTATGGCATCCGATACGCGTTCTTCCAATTCAAGGAATTTCTCTTGAAGGCCCTCCTGATAGACCATGTTCTCCCCGAGCTTGCGCTTTTGGATAAATTCATTGTCTGGCAAAAGGATCCATATGGGATTGTACCCAAGGCTATAGAAATAGAGAATGATCTTTATGGAATTGACCATGGAGGAGCCGCGCTCGACATTGGCCAAAGTGGCGCGGTCCATGTTCAGGTATTCGCTCAAATTGGTAATGGAGAACGCGCTGAACCGTTTGTCCTCTATATCGTCGAGTTCGACGAGTTCAAGTCGTATTTCCCTTAAGCGTTCCCCGATATAGCCGAGGTCCTTGGAGTCTAGTGCAATGATCGATTCAATATCCATTATTCAAAATTTTCTATGGGATGAGAGGAAAATTTCTCCTCAAAAATGTTTTCCGGTTCTTTTTGGAGGTCGGCCAAAATGCTCATTTCGGGGTCTTCCAATTCTTTTTCAAAGTTATCCATAAACTCGGCAACTTCCGTCTCCGAATTATTTAACGACTTTGCAATTTCACCATTTATTTTCTTTTCGTCAAATATGGCACTCTTCAGTTCTTTTCCGGTACTGCGCTTATACTCCTCTTTGACCAATTCGTCGACTTCGTTGATGATCTGATCAAATTTCGCCTGAGCTACCCGGTCCATTTCCGTTTGCACCAAAAACTCTTCTGTAATGTGTCCGAACAGCTTTCCCCACTTAAGGGAACCGGCACCTTCGTTTAAAAGCTCTAAAATTGAACTCTTGTATTCGAAAAGGCGAAGCTCCTTGACCACGCTTTTAAAGATTCTGCGTTTGGTACCGTTGGAAAAACTACTCTTGCCCACTTTGTCGAGATGCGCTCCGTAAAACTCGATGTAACCGATTTCTCTCGCGAAAAGTAGACTGGTTTTTTTCGGAAGTTCCAGTTCCCGGATGAGTTTCATTTCCGCATCGAAACGTTCCTTGTAATCCGCAGGCCTGAAATCGTTGACAATGGGTAGCTCATGTTTCATGGCCCGTTCTTTTCCTTCAATATCCGGAAGTAGCTGGCCATAACATTTTTTCTCCGGTATCTGATGCTCGAAAGTATCCGCCAAAATCCCGGCGAAATGACCCGTCGACATTGAAGCGACCTTACTTTTGGGCAAGAGTTCCATCATTTGTGTGCTCCAATTGGTACTCACATCGGAACTGCTGGTATTTTTTGAAATCCGTTCTTGATGTATTTTTCCGAAAAGTTCGCTCAATCGCCGTGCGGTCTCCCCTTTGGCCGCACCGCAGATGACATTGGCGCAGTTCGCGTAAATGACATCGGCCAATTCCCTGCCATAGTCCAGGATAAGCTGCCCTACGCTCTGTAGACCCAAGATCGTAGCGATCTTGTTTTCCCGACCGGTATCGATAATAGTCCGTAACAACATGATGAACAACGTTGGTACTTCGTCGATGATAAGGGCCATCGGGCGCTTGCCCGGTTTGTTGACCTGTTTTAGAATGGTGTTCATATACAGGCCCAAAGGAGCGGAATAAACCTCCTTGCGCTCGGGATTGTTTTGAAGCGATACGATTTTGGGATATTTGGGGTCGTTGACATCCAGACTAAAGTCATTACCCGACATCACATAAAAAATTTCCTTGGTCGCCATACTGGAAAGGCTTATCTGAACGGTACTGGTCTGACCCGATAATTGTTCCATGGCCTCTTTTTCGAGCGCGTCCCGAAAGGGCACAAGTATTTGTCGCACTTCGACGTCCTTGGTCATGATTTCCATTAGTATATCGATCTTGACCGTTGTCAGTATGGTCAAATGGCCTGGGGTACAGATATAGTTTCCGGTCTCCTCGGATTTTTTCTTAAGGTACCAGATACAACCTCCCGTGTAACTGATGGCACTTCGCGAAAAGTAGTCCTGTCGTCTGATCCATTCCGGGTTCAAGTTCTTCATAAGGGTCGCGGCGGTATCGATGGCATCGGATTGATTCGTCAGTCTGTAGGGATCCATAGGGTTGTTTTTGTGGGTCATTCTCAGGTCATCAAAGCAAATTCGATACAATTTTGGAAAAGGCGTTTCAGAATTATCCCCATGTTTTTTCTTGGCTTCTTGCAAGTATCCATTGGCTTTTCGGGTCAAGGTATCGAACTTGAAGTCGTAGATGACCATAGCGAATTTCTTATCGATGAACTGCGCCATGATTTCCTCGATTACCGAAAAAGAC
Source organism: uncultured Flavobacteriaceae bacterium (assembly GCA_963848865.1). Classification (GTDB taxonomy): domain Bacteria; phylum Bacteroidota; class Bacteroidia; order Flavobacteriales; family Flavobacteriaceae; genus Maribacter. Next base: position 100,883 of record CAWKFV010000015.1, read on the forward strand.
TTACCGCTGCCCGGAGTTCCGATAACGAGCAAAGACCGAAAGAGGTTTACAAAATTAATCCACCCTTTTCGTTGTTTCCCCTTATGTGTATAGGCATACGGAATATTTACGGAGTGGGGCGTATCGATTCGCTCTTCGGTCTGCTTAAAAGTTTCGTTCGCATCATTGAACGGGTCTTTCTCGGCCAAGTTCATAAAATCGAGAAACTGGAACAAACGCATACCATAGGTCATCAGGCCCAGATAAGAACAGGTCAGAAGCATCAAAGTGATATACATGCCGCTCAAGGAGGTTCCGTAAGGAAGACCCGATATAAAAAGAATACTTAAGGAAATTGTAAATCCTACAACACTTTTTGTGCGATCGATATTTTCCTTCTTGATGGGTCTGTATATCATGATCCCGCCCATCAAAAGACCCAATAACAGAACACGGGCCATCATACCCTTGGTAGATAACCCGGATCGAACGAAATACGTGTAGGTCTTATCCAATAAAGGTTGTTGACCATAGTGATAAACATACAGCGCATAATATTCCCGAAAGGCGATAATGACGAAGTAGAAAGCGGACAAGTACATTCCCATGTACCCCTTGTTCTTATCTTGCATGTCCTTTTCGTTTGCGTTTCTTCCCTCGTTCTTCCATCTTGTTCATTAGAGAGGAGCTAACTGACAACGGGACTTTTTTTTTTACCGAAATCAGTTCATCGTTCCAATCTTTTTGGTTGGGGGATTTGTCCATTTTTATAGTGTCCCTTATAAAACATTCGGAGAGGATACCGATTGCCCTCTTCCAATAGTCCCTTGATGCTTTTGGAGACCGTTGTATTTTGTCAAGATCGAGTTCCCAAACTACCTTATCCTTAAAACAAATCGCCTTTTCAAAGAATTGTGTCATCCCTTCCGGACCACCAGCGATCTGTTCATTGATAAAGTTCGCATCCCGCTCCATTTCGGTCAGAGAATTGGAATGATGGCTCAGCGTAATTTCCATATTCGGTCGCTTCCAATCAAGTTCCATAAATACGCGGTCCGACCGTCGATTGATCCAACTCCTCACAACCATAAGATCGTAGCGCATTCCTTCGATATCATGGTCAAATGCTAAATGAATCGGTAGATTAGTGGCCCCTCCAACCAAGGTATTCCATTGGAAAAACTGCTCCAACTTGCGATCATCGATATGGCCGGACATCGAAATGTAAAAGGCCTTTGGAAAACCATGTAGCTCATGATACGCCAATGCATCAAAGCCACTTTCTACACAAACCACCTTGTCCGCCTTGACCTCTGGATTTGAAACAAAAAGGTATTCATACCGCTCATTCAGGAATAATCGAAATTTCTTTATTTTACCGTCTTTTCTGTCCCGGTACGGTCGATTATATAAGGTGTAATTTTTGATATTGCCGTCCGTTCCATATTTCGGAAGGGCGATATTCGCAATACGGCCGCTGTTGTCATCGATATGAAAGGCATTGAAGATTCTTCCCTTGAATGCCTCGGATCGGAGAGTAGCCAGGCTCAGATGGCGTACCTCGGTTAAATAAATCGGCTTGGTTAAAGGATTGATGTTATACCGTTCCTCAAGGCTTTTGAAAGTCTTGACGCTCTTTCGATGCGTGTCGGTGTTTGCAACCGTATATGTTCGTCTAATGGCCTCTAATCCGGATTTTATGGCTTCATAGAAATTTCCGAAGCGCATATGTATGAACTTAAAAAAACGTCCCTTGTCCGAACCGTCATTGCGATTAAAATAGGTAACGGGATGACGTTTGGTCTGTAATACGATACGCTCGTCATTCTTCTTGAATTCTTGGGAACCTGTACTTTTCTTTAAAAGCTGATACCCTTGAGCATTTAGATAGCCTGAAAAATCGACCTCCTCATTGATTTGGGCTATCAGTTTCTTATAATGTAAGGGGTCTTCGGAATAGTTTATCATCATAGTCGCGTAAAAAAAACACACAGCATGCCGTAAGTTGAGCACTGCTTATGTCTTGTATAATAAAATAAATGGTAAAAAAGGCCGTCCAGGATGGACGGCCTATTGGTGGTCGATAGTCAATCCATCAGACTTTCATGCCTCGGCTGCGGGGCTTTTTTTTTCGTCCTGATGTACCTCCATGGTTTTGGCTTTCGCCAACTCGACATTTTTGGTAATGTAGGATTCCCTTCGTGGAGAATAGGACACCAGATAGGGCTTGACACCATGTTTCTTGCTCTTGATGACCATTTCGATTTCTTGGCCTTTGTTAAGTGCATCGGCCTGTTTCACGGTCAATTTCTCTCCATAGAAATACGTGTTGGTAGAAAGTGCGGATTTGGTTCGGATATCCTGTATCCTCGGTTCATAATAAGCCAGTTTTTGGAACACTTCTCCGTCGTTGGTTCTTCCTTGAAAAACTACGAACTCTTTTTGCTCCACCATACGCCGGAATTCGTCAGCGGTAAAACTATGATTGTAAGCCGATGCCTTGTCCAAAGTAACCACCTCGTTCCTTCGATACTGAACATCCAAGCGAGTACCCAAATTACGGTCGTATACCATTTGTACCATTTTCGCGCCCTCTTTGAGTTCCCCTTCCGAAATATAGGTGGATTCATGAAAATATTCTTTCCCCTCGGCCAAATTATCCCGCACGCTTTCTGGGAGCTTTGCGTAGCTGATGTATTGGCCCTCCAATTGCTCCTTGACATCGCCATAAGCGAATTTTTGGTCCCTGGAAACGATAGGTTCCAAATACTTGCTGTTTTTGGGCAGGTTGAACGATTGCCCGTCATTGGTCATAACGGACACCTTGCCGTCTTGCTTTCCGGTTACAGTGGCCCGTTGCCACTTTTGGTTCACCTTTACGTAAACCTTTTCTGCTTGATTTTCCATTTTTCAAGTTTTAAATTAAGGATTAATAAACATTTGTTAACTTTACAATTCTAAGCATGAGATTTCCATTTTTCATGTTCAGAATTAAGGATAAAAGGGGGGTGGGAGCGCCCCCTTTTTTTATACGGCCATTTTAAAGGCCTTTAATTTTTCGGTGCCGGTATAGGCCCCGTTTTCTTCATACTCTATTGCCCAATTGGCGTTCGTCGGTTTTACTATTTCTATTATTTTATGCATGTAATTACGATAATAGCTCCAAAGAAAATAGCGGAGCGCATTTACCTCATAGGGAATTCGGCACGCCACCCACTCTTTCTCTTGATTCAATACGATACTCTTTCTATCGAGTAGGGACTGGTCGGCAATTTTATTGAACTTCAGGTATTCCTTCATCAGACCACCGTTGTATTTCAGGATTTCATTGTGCAACTTCGCCAAAGGTTTTTGTCCCTCGGGGTGGAATTTCACGGTAAGATGCTCCTTGTCGACCCTTACTAAAAAGTGGGAATCGTTGATAAAGGAGATAAGCATCAAATCCTGTATATAACCTTCGATTTTTGAGGAACCCGTAAAACTCAGCACCATCTTTTTCAATTTGGTACGTTTTAAGATTTGCAGGAGTATTTTAGAACTTCTATAATTGATGTCGGAAAGTGCCAGGAAAATCACATCTTCAAGTTCAAACCTGCGTTGAAATGCCAAGGCCTCCATTGGGTTTCGCAAAACGACCAGATTTTTTATGGTCTTGGGCACCTTACTGAACCAAACCGATTCGGATATATCGCTTTCGGCGAGCAAGGATATCTTGCCTCCCTTTTCCGTGACATATCCCGTAATGTTGTTGGCGAGATTTCGGAACGGAAAATACAACTGGCCCTTGGAGTTTTCGAATATCCTTTCCTCGAAGATTTGCAAGGGTGCCGAACGAGCTGTTTGCACGGTCAATGAAAACTCCGAATCGAAATCGTTGAAATGATTGTAATCGAGCGCAACGGTCTCCAATGTACTTTTAGATGTGTCGTTCAAAAAAAAGTTAGGTTTCTTATCTATTGAAGTATAAAACTCATCGACCCTTGACCAAAGCCCCAATTTAGAATTTGAGTCGTTGCGTGAAATACGCTCCAATATAAAGTCAAAAGGAGTTAGCTTTTTTTCGGGAGCGTTCGGTCTATAGTACCGATAACCCAGATCGGTGCTGATAACCATGTAACTGGAACTATGGGTGGCATAGCTGATATACTTCCGCATTTTCCTCTTTTCGGCCAATCCAAAATGTTCCAATAGAAAAACCAAGTCAAGGGTTTCGTCAAATTTTCGCCACTTATTGTTCATGTGTGTAAAAATTACATATATTTGCAATTATTACAGCAAATATAATAAATTTGTTGAAATGTCAAAACTTTTGGTCGAAAATTTAGAAAAGAGAAACTATGGCCTGGTGGAAAAGTATTAAGAAAACAAGTGTCGGATGGATAAAGGGATACGCCTCAAAAGTAGGCGGTGTGACCAATTCAAACGATGTCGATCATTTTACCCCACAAAATGCCGCCTACTGGATTTTCGTCGGATTGTTCTTTCTCTGTTTTATTGCCAACCGCTTTTTTTATGGGGGTGTTCAAGAACCGGAAGACCTTGGTGCCCTGACGCTGCATCCCAAAATTTCTGAAAACGAGCCACGGACGGATGACATAGTATATCTGAAACTAAGCGAACTGTTCGTCCAAATGGAAAATTTCCAACAAATGGAACGAATAAAGCCCTTCCTTCCGTTGCTTCCAAAAATTTTGGATAGTGTTCCCTCAGCAGTTCCTTTGTTTCACGAACATTACGTTCTTACTAGTCCATATGGTAGACGCCACCATCCCGTACACAATATTTCCAAAAAACATTTTGGTGTCGATTTGGCCGCTGCAAAGGACACTCCGATTTACGCTACCGCTGCCGGAAAGGTCGTACGTATCGAAAACAACCCAAAAGGTCATGGCCTTCATATTGTGATTTCCCATTCCCATGGTTTTGAAACACTTTACGGCCATATGGAATCGGTTTCGGTTACCGAAGGAGAGGCCATCGGTGCACACGATTTTATCGGAACCGTAGGTAGTACCGGTATTTCAACGGGGCCGCATCTTCACTACGAAATCATTAAGAACGGTAAGCGGATAGACCCAACAGGCTCGTTCAATCTGAAGTATGAAACGTACCTAAAATTGAAAAACCTTTAAGCAATCAAAAGCCATGAAAGTAAAACTTGACCCACGCAGTCCGATCAAACTTTTTTACAAAGTCCGAAACTTGGTGTCCCGTTTTCTCGACCCTAGTTTCAATACATTCAAGAGGTTCGAATATAAGGTCAATCCTACCGATGATCTGAACGACTTGAAAAAGTTACGTTATGTTCGAAATCTTGAGTTGGCCGAATCAGGTTTCATCAATACAGCATTGAAAGAACAATTAGCGCGCTTAAAGAGCAAAGACCTATTGTTTCAAAAAGACCGAACGATCACTCCGGTAGGACGCATAACCATTTTGGAAGGCGATACTGCTTTGATGTCCATTCTAATAGGGTACTGCAAGTCGGAAAGCAAAAAGTACCTATCCTACAACAAAGTGAACAATTGTCCAGTTTGGTACGCCAATGACAATTCGGAATACGTGAAACTTGTAGAACGTATTTATCCGTCCCGATCCGATAAACTCTTTATGAAACATCGATATTTTCATAAAGACGTGGCGTATCTGGATAAAACCATCCAAAAGAAATCACTAGCATTTTTCAATACTGCTTTGCAAACCATGTATTCGCAGAATAAGTTCCTTCAAAACGGAATTCAGAGCATTGCACCACCGACCGATATTACCGAGCATTTATCCCGTGGGCTGGCCATACGTATTGAAGATGGCAAGAACGGAATATTCGTGCCGACCACTATCCGGAAGGATTATGTGATTTTGGCACCCTATCTTGCCGTGAGCAATGACCGGAACCGAGTTTATTTTTCAGCGGATGAATTCCGTTCCCTACTTGGGGAAAAATCGATTACTCCTTTTGCCGAAACTAAAATAGGTTTATCACTTGGAACCTTCAATGACAAACTATTCTTAAAAGCGACGGCGGGAGAAAATTATGAGGGCACTCTCAAACAATGGACTGCGCTTGACGATTTTTTGGAATCTAAAAACGTTTCCAAACTTCTAAAATATAGGATCATAAACGATGTAATCAAGAAGAAAGACTTTTTCGTCAAGACGGATGACATTCCCGTTCACGGTACGAAAATAGTACTAGCACTTAATAGACATTATGGTTCCAACAAGACATTTTACGCCTTGATGAAAAATGGCCAAAGACCAAAGCTGGAAGAGTATAGGCCGATTGCATCGCTAAAGGCCAATTACCCTCATTATTATGCATTATATAGGGCATCCCGCGAACGTGCCATTGCATCGGAAACTGCAAGGTCGCACAAACAAAAAGCTTTTAAAATCTCAATTTGAACCTATGTTATTTGAAATCAAGATTACCGATCCGCTAGGGCATATTATGCTGAACGATATTTTTTATATGGATAGTATCACGGATTTAATGGACATATCTACCGATATGGTAATCCATGACCCCGAAGACCCTGATGAAAAGACGTTTAGGATCACCATCCTATCCGAAAAAGAGTGTCATATCGATTACCGTTTCGCTGAATTGAGCATGGTAATGGTTTTCAAGAATATGCTGTACGACCGTCTTATCGAGCTTAACAGCCCCCTAGCAAGTCGAGAAACCGGTTTGGAATTAACTTATAAATTAAAGGAACCTTTATAAAATCAATACAATGACACAAGAAGAACTTTTACTTACCGATAGCGTTAGCGCTTTCAGAGCGGAACATTTTGAAACTATCAAGATTTGGGAACGTCAACTCGCCATGGACGAGTGTGCCGTCGACCTTCATTTTTGCTATCATGCTTTGGAGGAATACCCCAACCTGGTCGCACATCTTGACGCTGCCGAATACCGACTGGATTTCGCCATCAATGCCCATTTCCTTCATGCACGATTACAGCAACAATTTCTCGACGATGGACATACCGGGCCGATCGCCCTAGAACACGCCAACAACGAACTGTTGAAAATCTATAGCGCGCTCAATGAAAAAAGGCCCGTAGGACGGGCAGCCATTTTAAAATCCCTTCAATAGTTCGCGATGCAGAATGATATTTTGACGCGTATTCTTGATACGATAAAAGCTGCTAATCCCGGTAATTTTTATATCAATAATGGTGGCTTGGCAAAATTGGGGCAGCTCTTATTCTATCCTCCGAAGGGAAAGGAAAACTTAGGTCATGAGCTGTTACAAACTATCGAAAAAGCATTTCCGGAAACCTCGAAAGAAATTCTCGATTCCCTGAAACGATACCATCTGACCAGTTATTATACGCCAAAAGAGCTAATCGAGTATAAAATCAATCTGCTGAAAAAAAATGGTTTTGAACCAAAGACCATTTTGGAACCTTCGGCTGGAAACGGGGCCTACGTTCAGCAGCTAAAAAAAGCCTTCCCCAATGCCCGAATAACCGCTTTGGAACCGGATATCCTATCCTTTGAAATACTGAAGGCCAATAATATCAAAAGTCCGAATGTAACGATGCTCAACATCCCTTTCGAGGAATTCTATTTGAATCATGCAAAACAGGGGAAATTTGATTTGGTCATGACCAATATTCCCTTTGGGGATATTCCGATTACCAAGGCCTACCAGCACGATTATCTTACCGAACCTACGCTTAAGAACGTTGGTAATTATTTCAATGTATACGCACCTAAAATGGTTCGACAAGGCGGCATAACGGCCTTGATTACCTCTTCAGCCTTCTCCGAACGAAGTGCCTATGATGATTTTAGACAAAGAATTTTAATGGAAAACGATTTACTCCTGGCCAATCGTTTTAACACGGATCTGTTCTCCGAAGAAGGGACAAAGGTCGTATCGGATTTATTGGTCTATCGAAGGACAACGAACAAAAACGCCCTTTCCAAAATTGAAATGCAATTTGTCGAAACCGATACCATTGAATTGGAAGGCCAAAGTTTTATGACCAATCAATTCTTTAAGGAGCATACCGAACAGGTCAACGGCAGTCCGAAACTTGGTTTTTTCCATAACCGACCGAGTATGGTCATTGAACCTGATGGTACATCCTTGTCGGAGTTTTTGGAACGGCAGTCCAATAATTTCGATTTTGTACAAATCGCCCCACCTCAAACGATCCAAAAAGTTCAGGAAACCGTTACCCAAGCATCAGCAATCGATAAAGAGGAACCTATAGTAGTCACAGTTCCTGAATTGGAAGTTGGTCCCGCACCGATAAAATTGCAAGACAACGATGCCAAGCAGTTTACCCGTTTGTTCTTTGGCAGCTACAATTTTGACAAAAAGGGAACGGTCTTCTTTTACACGGACCCTCATAGCGTTAGAAAAGTACCAATTAAAATTACCGAGCTGATAGGGGATTACGCGCGAATGCGAAATGATCTGGTGCTTCTGAACCTGAACATAAATAAAGGCAGACTTTCGGAACAGGATATTACCCAACGCTTTCAGGATATCGATTACCAGTTGGACACTTTCCATTTCAAATGGGGACCCCTGAAGGGGCATCTGATATTTCTGAAAGATGACCATTACTTTGAGCAAGTTCGTCAACAGTTCGAGAAAAAGTTAGAGGACCAAAGCTATGGGAAGAACCCCGAGTTTACCCTGCAACGATTTTTACGAACGAAACCCGTAGAACGGGTAGAGCAACAAATACCGGAAACCAACGAGCAACTACATACAGCGCCAGAAGAAAAACGGTTTGAGAATCCTGAAGAAATGGCCCGCAACCAGTTCGACCAAAATGGGATAATCGATTTATCAAAAATAGCGGAAGCGTTCAAGACCAATGAAAAGGACCTGTTATTGACCGCGCTCGAAACCCGTTCGTTTTTTTTGGAACCCGATCCGCAGTCCGAAATCGGATATAGAACGGTTCCCTATTTTCTCTTTTCCAGCGGCTACATCCAAGATAAGATCGATTACCTTAAGAACAATCCTCCACCGTACGCAATCGAATCGGCTAAAATGGAGCGGACCTTATCGGATCTGTTGCCCGTTAAATTGGATATGAACGACATCGAGTTCAATTTCGAAAGCCATTTTATCCCGATTACCGCAAAGGAATCCTTTTTAGAGGAACTCATTAACGAAAAAGTGCGGATCAACGTCGGTCAGTTCAATTCAACTTTGACGCTCCTATTTCCTAGGGATTATAATCTGGAGGCCCATGAACGTTTTAGTGTAGTACTGCACCATGAGGTCAAGGCGGGTTACAAACGAATATTACAGCATTTCGCGGAAAACAGGTATCCCGTCATTTTCACTTCCTACAAGGATAGTTCAGGAAAGACCGTTAGAAAATTGGATAAGGACGCTACCTTAATGGCACAAAACCTGTACGAAGAACTACAGCTCCATTTCAAATCCTTTATAGAAGGGCGCCAAGAACTGAAAGTTACCATTGAGGATAACTATTACCAAGCTTTTTTGGCCGACGTCAACATTACCGTACCCAAAGGTTGGCTCAGGTTTCCTGAAACCTTGGTGTACCCGCCCTATCAACATCAAATCGATTCCACGTTGTTCGGTCTCACAAAGGGAAGTGCCTTGAACGACCATCAGGTCGGCAAGGGCAAGACCCTTTCTATGGCCATGTTGGGCTATAAATTGAAACAACACGGAAAAAGTGGGCGTACTATGCTACTTACCCTAAAAAGTGTAGCCCCGCAAATCGAGGAAGAAATCAAGGCCAACTTTCCTGAACTGAATATCCTACGGTTGAGTTCCAAGAATATGGCCAAAAGCAAACGCCCCAAAACCTTACGCACTATAAAAGACAATAAATCCATTGACCTGATAATCGCCGAACATGGACATCTAAAGCAAATACCGAAAGAGCGGAGTTTTGTATTGGAAACCTTGGAAGAAAAAATCGAGATGATAGAGCAGGATTTGGAAACCGCAAAGCAATATGGAAACGGTAAGGAATCCAAGAAATTGATCAAAGGGATGATCAAAAGAAAGGAACACTTGGAGGACAAGCTACGGGCCACCCTGAAAAAGTTGAAAGAGCGTTCGACGGAAACCGAGATTACCTTGACCGATTTGCGTATCGAAGCCCTGATGATAGACGAGGCACATTATTTCAAAAATATCGGTTTCACGACACGGCATCAGAACGTTTCAGGTCTTAACAGTCATTCGGACAGCCAACGGAACCTCGACCTTGAGATCAGTATCAAATCCGTTCATGCACGGATGGGAACCGACAAAAATATCTTTTTTTACAGCGGAACACCTTTGAAGAACTCGGTTACCGAACTATATGCCTATCAACGCTACCTGACGCCATCGGCATTGAAACGCAAGAACATTTTTAATTTCGATGCCTGGGCCTCTATATTTTTGAAGCAAAGTGTAAGTATTGAACCCAATATCTTCGGGGACCCTAGAATGCATGCCCGTTTTCGATATTATACCAACCTCCCCGAATTGAGCAAGATGTACAATTCCTTTACGCACATCTGCCGAGACAAACATTTCAAGACACATGACTTGGAAGCCGATAGGGAGTTTGTAATTCTAGAGTCCACTCCGGCATACGAGGAACTTAAGCAGGCATCCTTGGAATTTACCAAGAACCGAAACCAAAAAGCACTTTTCAAGTTGCCCATATATGATGATGAGCAAATGAAATCAGCTCATATTACCGCATTGAACATCAATAGGTCGCTTTTGATCGATCCACTTGCCAAGGATAATATGGCCGTGAAATTTACGGAACTCGACCAGTTCAAACTGCAAAGGCTGTGTCGCGATGTAGCAGAACTTTACAAAAAAACATCGGAACATAAAGGGGTTTGTTTGGTATTCTCCGACTTGAACGTTTGGAAACCGGGCCAGTACAATTCCTACGATACGGTGCGTGAGCTTCTTTCAGAAGAATACGGCATCCCTGCAAATGAAATCGCTTTGGCACAAGAGGAAAAAGCCAGGAATAGAACAGATCAAATGCAGGAGAAAATCCGAAGCGGCGAAATACGGGTAGCTCTGGGCAGTACCCAAGTCTTAGGTACGGGCACCAACATTCAGAAAAGGGTCGTCGGTATTTTTCATATGGATATTCCCTATTCCCCCGATGCTTTTGACCAACGGGCCGGACGCGGTCTGCGAAAGGGCAATGAAGTGGCGCAAATTTATGGCAATACGGTCGTGGAACGGTTCTATGGCATCAAGGATTCCACCGATATATTTTCCTATTCGCTCAATACCCATAAAGAAAAGTTTCGGGAACAGATTCGGGAAGCCGACCCGAACAAACGTGTTTATGATGATCTGGTACCCGATGACAAAAGCCTCTCCTACGAGCAGATGCAGGCCGCCCTTATTGGGGATATGGACCAGTTTCAATTGGTAAAGCTTTCCGACGATCTTAAATTTTTGCAGTCGCAGAAGCGATTGCACGAACTCAACAAGGCCAATTCCTTTAAGGCCGTTGAACGGATCGAAAAGGAGAACAAAGAAATCATCTCACAATTGGTCGAGCTTGAAGGCGCACAAAAAGTAATAGAAGGCTTCAATTTACCAATCGATGAAGATGCATTCGAGGATTCGTCCCGATTAAAAGAAGGACTGAACGATCTAATTTCAAATTCCGTTCTTGTATCCAAAGAACTTGTGACCAAGGCTCCCAAGGAGTTTATTAAGCATCTAGGTTTCACGATCGTAGAACGATCAAAGCTAAATCTGAACGTTCAAAAGCACAAGAGGGTCGCCCATTTTCCATCGTTAAATGCGAATCTCGCTTTTCAGGCGGACTATGTACCTTCGAACGAGCATTATCTTTACTCTTTTAGATTGGAGTTTAAAAATATACACATTTCAGGTAGAAAGCAGCAGCGCTTCGACCCTGAAAAAGTGGCCATGCAACTTATCAAGTTATGTCAAAAGGTGGTACGAGAAATCAAATCGAAAAAATTTGATCTTAACTATAACCTACGTACTTTGGAAACCCATCGTAAAAAAACGTCCATTGGCTTTCCTATGGAAAAAACGTCCAAGATGCAGGTTTTAAAAGAGGAAATTAAAACGCTCAAACGGAAACGGGCAGGTTAAAATCTAGGCCAGTCCAAGGTCTATACTCAATAGGAATATTCTACGAGAATTTCTTTTTTTCCATTTAAGCTTTTGCATTTTCTAACCTTTCAAAAATTATGGACTTCAAATAAACTTGAATAGTTTTTGTTGGCAGAAAAGAGAATACTGTCCCAAAAAAGGTTGGTGGCTGTTGCAGAACTCCGATAAACATCAATTTTTGCTTTTACCAAAGAGCGGAAATCCGTAAATTAAAGGTATGCAAGGCAGAAAAAATTATACCGAAAAACTCTTCCTAAGTTTCCAGTTATCGGACCGGATCCCCAAGGAAAATCTTTACAGAAGACTCCGCGAAACCCTTGACCTAAGCTTCCTTTACAAGGATACGAAAGAACTCTATGGCAAGACCGGTAACCCCTCGATCGACCCCGTGGTCTTTTTCAAGCTTTTGATCACGGGATACCTGGAGAACATTACCTCCGACCGAAAACTGATGGGTCATTGTTGTATGCGAATGGACGTGCTCTACTTCCTGGGCTATGACCTGGACGAGGAGCTGCCATGGCACTCGACGATCAGCAGGACGAGGCAACTTTACCCAGAATCCCTTTTTGTGACTTTGTTCAACAAGGTATTCACCCTGTGCGTCGACGGCGGGATGGTATCCGGCCATACTCAGGCGGTGGACTCGGCCCCGGTAAAGGCGAACGCGTCCATGGAAAGCGTGGTACCGAAAGTGCCCGCCACCCCCGTGGACGACCATTTGAAAAAAGTGTCGGAAGAGAACGGGGAAACTAAAGAAAGACAGGCAAAGACCGTTTCCCCTGCGCATATCTCGGCTCCCGAACACGAGCTGAAGCGCGTGGAGAAGCACCACCAAAACCTGCGGGACAGTCCGGTACGCCTTGCCGGCGCATCCCACAAGAAGGCACGCCTGCTAAGCAACAAGACACACTACAGCCCCCGCGATCCGGATTCCCGTATATCGTTCAAGCCCGGTAAGGCCAGAAAGCTCAACTACCATTGCAGTATGGCGGTGGATACCGCCGAGGGTGTCATCTCGCATATCCAAGCGGACTTTGCCGACGGAAGGGACAGCCAGTACCTGAAGGATATCGGCATGAAAACCCAGTTCCGTCTAAGGAAGAACGAGCTTGAGATGACGGACCTCCTGGCGGACGCGGGGTATTCCAACGGGTCCAACTACGATTTTCTGGAACAAAGGAAGGTCACCGGGTGGATACCCGTCTTCGGTAAATACAAACCCAGGATAGAAGGTTTCCCGTACAACAGGGAAAAGGACGAGTACCGTTGCCCGATGGACAGACCGCTGCCATTCAAGGGGTTCAGTACCAACAAGTACGGCACCGTACTGAAAAACTACTGGGCGGCACCGAGGGACTGCAAGGCCTGCCCCATGAAACCCCAGTGTGCGCCAAAAAAGAAATGCAAAAGCATCACCAGAACGATATACGACGAACCATATCTAAGGGCCTACGCCCGACAGCACAGCGAAAGGGGCAAACGAATGAAAAAACTGAGGCAAAGTACGGTGGAGCCGGTGTTCGGCAGCCTGACCCAGTTCTACGGTCTAAGAAAAATAGGCGTACTCGGCAAGGCCGGTGCACATAAGGTCATGCTCATGGCCGCGATTGCCTTCAACCTTAAAAAGTACCTAAAGAAAGAAGGCAGGAAGCCCTCCCTCGGTATTTTCAAGACCATTATGGATGCATTTAAAGGCTGCCTCATCATTATTAGCCAACAAATCCAACCAAGACAGGTTCCCCTGAAGGCCTCGTAAAAACACCTTGCTAGGGTCGATATCTTTAGCGCAGACAACTTCTGCAACAGCCACGTTCATTTTAAAGAACTCCTATGTTTTTCATATTCTCGTAAAACCCTTTCGTAACCCCAAAAATGTAAGGAAACGGAACATATATAGATAGAATAGGGTTATATGTATTCATCTATAAGTTTAATGATATATATTACTTTTCTTTGCAAACTCAAAATAGAACAAGCTTAATGACCGAGAATTACAGTGTAGTCCGAATTAATGATTTTGAATTGGAGGTTAATGGCAAGGGTGATGCTCCAGTTTGGACTAAGGCTAATACGATTGACCTATTTGTAAATCCTTGGTCCAGACCGAAGGCTTCGAATACTGAGTTCAAATCTTTATTTGATTCAACAAATTTATATTTCTATTTTAAAATTTATGATGGGCATATTCATTTTGAGGATGGAAATAACACATTTGAAAATATTGGGGCATCGGATAGGGTTGAATTGTTTTTTAGAAAGGATGAATTTCTAAACCCCTATTACTGTCTAGAAATTGACTCTAGGGCGCGTGTTATGGATTTCAAGGCATTTCCGAATCGTAAATTTGATTTTACCTGGAACTGGCCTAAAAAAGAACTTATAGTAAGGTCTAGTTATAGTGGAGAACATTTTATAGTGGAAGGAAGTATTAGCATGGTCTCACTCAAAAAGCTTGGACTACTGCGGGAAAACGAAATACAGGTTGGGATTTTTAGGGCAAAATATCAAAAAACCAAAAGTGATATCGTTCCGCACTGGATTTCATGGATCGATCCTAGGTGTCAAATACCAAACTTTCACACCCCATCCGCTTTTGGGATATTCACATTAACAGATTAAAACAGCACCTATAGAAGATAATATTTTGCATTCTCAGAATTTACAATATCTATGGGTAATAACCTTACCTTAGGAATTTCCTTTGAGAACAAAAAGTTCTCAAATAAAGATGTTATGCCAAGGTAAGCCTGCATTTTTTGATTCTGATGTATTAAAAAATCAATGTTTCCTTTTTGTAAATATTCTAAATTTTCATTCAATAAGTCATAGCCAACCATGATCAAGTCCTTATTTAAACTATCGAGCACCTTCGCAACTTGATAAGCCTTTGAAGTAGTAATGAACACCCCTTTTATTTCTGGGTCGTCTTCTAATAACTTTATTAATGAGGCTTTAAGACCAATTTGTTTTATTTTACAAGTTGATATTTTTATGCCAGGTCTTTTCACATTTCTAAAATATGCTTTAAAGCCTTTTTCCTTTTCTTGCATATGGACAGCATTTTTGTATACTTCATTAATATGCAATATTGTTAAATGTCCTTCGGATACAAGGGCGTCTAATAGTTTAGCAGCTACCCTACCACTTTGTATTAAGTCCTGACCAACGAAACTATTAGCAATGTTAGATTTTACTTGATTATTAAATGTGGTGACTAAAATTCCCGCTTTATTGTATTTTTCCATTACGTTAAGCGTTTCCTTATGAAATACGGGTACCAATAAAACGGCATCTGGAGATTTTGTTATTACTTTTTCACTTACCGCTAAAAATGATTTGGTTTTTTCAGGGTCAAAATAAAATGTCTCTATAAAAACGTTAAACGGTTTATACTCATCTATAGCATCTTCAATTCCTTCCAAACACGGTTGCCAATATTGATCAATGTTAGGATCCGGAATTAATACACAGAAAGTGTACGTTTTATTATTTTTTAAATTTCTAGCAATCAAATTTGGTTGGTAATCTATTTTTTCAAGGACTTTATTGACCCTAGCCAATGCTTTTTGTGACACCTTACCTCTTTTGTGCAAAACTCTGTCAACGGTTCCTTTTGATACGCCGGCTAAAACAGCAATGTCTTTTATGGTATGCTTTTCTGTCATAGGAACAAAAATAAGCAATACCATAAATAAAAGTGTGTTCGATAACATTATTTTATGTGTTCGAACACATTTTAACTATATTTTCTTTGTTTTATCAAAATAAGCGTATACTTTGGTCGAAGGTATGTTCGCTTTTATTTTTTAAATAGTGCCACAGAATAATGGAAATATCATTACAAAAAGGGTTAAAAACAATTACATCGGTAGCTCCGGGAAGAACGTGTTTGTTCGGAGATCATCAGGATTACCTTGGCCTTCCGGTAATTGCCTGTGCTATTGACAGGAATATAACCCTTACCGCAAAGCCAAATAAAAATGGCGTATTTAAAATAGATATGAAAGATGTCAGTGAAGAAAGAATCATTGATATTACGGAGGAATTTTCAAAATTGGCCCCTAGGGACTATTTCGCTTCCTCGTTAAAAGTCCTAAAAGAATATAATTGCGTTCCAGACATTGGGTACGACATATCAATTACGGGTAATATTCCTATTAACTCCGGAACATCAAGCTCATCGGCTTTATTGATGGCATGGATAAACTTTTTAATCGAAGCCTACGGGATAGACCATAAAGTAACTCCTGAACTTATAGCTAAAATAGGTCATAGGGCAGAAGTTACGGAACATGGGGAGCCCGGTGGCATGATGGATCATTATAGTATTGGGATCGGAAAAATTGTTCATATTGATACTGTTGAACCATTCCCCTGTACCGTTATAGGAAGGAAACTTGAAGGTTTGATTACAGGAGTTTCAGGTATACCAAAGGAGACCATTGGATTGCTTGGAAGCGTTAAAGGAAAATCTCTGAAGGCAATTGATTTGGTCAAAAATTCCTTCCAAGAATTTAGTCTTCATGATCTTCGCCCAGTTGATATTGAAAAATATAGTTTTTTGTTACCAACAGATTTAAAACCTTATTTCCAAGCGGCAATTCAAAATCATTACTACACCCTTGAGGCTTTAAAAGAGTTTAAAAAATCAGAACTAAATCTTAAAAAAATAGGGTCTTTGATGAATGCCCATCATGCTGTGCTAAGGGATTTGCTTCATATTACCGTACCAAAAATAGACCGGATGATAGATGCAGCCATTGCCGCTGGGGCCTATGGAGCTAAGATTGTAGGTTCTGGTGGTGGAGGAAGTATCGTTGTAATAGCAGAACCAGGAAAGGAAAAACCTATTATAGAAGCATTGTTGGCCTCGGGGGCAAAAGAAGCCTATTCGGTTTCTGTTGATAACGGAATACGAATAGTAAAATAAAAAAGGTAAGATGCATAGCAACTTAATCATATTGGCAGGAGGAGCTTCATCAAGAATGAAGAAAGAAGCATCTTTACAAACCCTGAGCGAGGAAGAGATTATACAAGCTAATCAGCGTAGCAAGGGTTTAATAGGGGTAGGGCCGAACGGAAGGCCTCTAATGGACTATTTATTGTATAATGCGAAGAAGGCGGGCTACAAAAACATCTATATTGTTATTGGGGAGCAAGGAGAGCTATTCAAGGAATTTTACGGTGAAAATGTAAAGAACAATGATTTTCATGACCTCAATATTTCATTTGCTATTCAATACATACCCAAAGAGAGGGTAAAACCTTATGGAACGGCCGATGCATTATTTCAGGCCGTAACGCAATATCCTAAGCTAAAAGTCTCACCCTATACGGTATGTAATAGTGATAATTTATATTCTGCGGCGGCTTTATATGCTTTGAGAAAAACCAACAGCCCCAATGCATTTATTAGTTATGATAGAGACGCCATTGATTTTCCGGAAGAGCGTATTCAAAGATTTGCTCTGGCCAAATTGGATGCCGGTAATTATCTGATAGATATTATTGAAAAACCACCTTTAAACGATATTGAGAAGTTTAGGGATGGTATTGGAAAACTTAGGGTGAGTATGAACGCATTTAAATTTGATGGAAAAATGATGTATTTCTACTTAAAAGACTGTCCTGTACATCATGAAAGGGAGGAAAAAGAGTTGCCGACGTCTTTATTGAATATGCTAAAAGATTACCCAAAGTCGGCCAAAGGTATTCCATTTTCAGAACACGTACCCGATTTAACGGCAAAAGATGATATCGTTGAGGTAAAGAAGTACTTAAAAGAACACTTTGAAAGACTAGATTGGGCAGATAAGGCGTGAAAATAAAAAAAGTACTGAAGATAAGTTCAATAAATATAGCGTATGCAAAAAAGGTGTAAATCACAAAAAAACCAAAAGATACAGCACCCTCTTAAACTAATTAATCCAATTACTAACTTAAATCAATCCAAAAATATGAAAAAACTCAATAAACTAAGAGGGCCTTCAAATTGTTCATTTCAATTTGAATTGAAAACAAAATTAGCGTTTGTGCTATTTATAGTTTTTCTTTTTCAGGCCAATGCCAGCTTAACCTTAAGCAATGAAAATGTCATTTTTGAAACTGAAACGACTGGTCTTAATACAAGCAAAAAACAAGATTTCGTTGTTTCAGGAACTGTTCTGGACAATAATGACCAACCGCTTCCTGGCGCATCCATAGTCGAAAAAGGAACTTCCAATGGCGTTCAGACTGACTTTGACGGCAACTTTTCCATAAACGTAAAAAGTGCGACGGCAACCCTGGTTATTTCCTATGTTGGTTTCACAGCAAAAGAGGTTCCTACAAACGGTCAAAATGCGCTTACTATAAGATTGGAGGAAAATACCGACGTATTGGATGAAGTTGTAGTAATAGGATACGGCACCCAACTAAAAAAAGATTTAGTGGGGGCTATTTCCACTGTAAAAAGCGAGGAACTGGTTTTATCTTCTACACCTTCTGTTGGTCAAGCTTTACAGGGTAGGGTTGCAGGACTTCAGATAACACAAAATAATGCGCAACCGGGTGGTGGTCTGGATATTCAAATCCGTGGTGCAGGTTCCGTGAATGCCAGCAATCAACCCTTATATGTTGTTGATGGTTTTCCTTTGAGCACCGAGGAATTTCTTCAGCCTGGAAGTGGTAACGTTTACAACGGTGGTACGCAAAACGTACTAAACTCTTTTAACCCCAACGATATTGAGTCTATATCCGTATTAAAAGATGCAAGTTCAACGGCAATATACGGGTCTAGAGCGGCAAACGGAGTTGTTTTGATAACCACGAAAAAAGGGAAGGTCGGTAAGGCACAAGTAAATTATTCAACATCGTTTTCTTACCAACCTTATAATGATGAATACGATGTGCTAGGCTTACCAGAATGGATGCAGTTACGTAACGAGGCAGCTTTTGAAAACTGGGCGTTCCAGAATAGAATTGCACCTTATAGTGATAGAACATTGGAACAGGCCATTGCGGACCCGGTAAATGGAGTTGCTTTTACCCGATTTTATTCCGATGAACAAATTAGAAATGCAGGTGCTGGAACAGATTGGATTGGATTGGTAACAAGGGACGGAAGCATACAACAGCATAATATTGCAATAAGGGGAGGGTCTGAATCTACCAAATACTATCTATCCGGAAACCTATATGAACAAAAAGGGATTCCTAAAAACTCTGCTTTTGATCGTTCTTCTTTACGTTTAAATATTGATCAAAAAATAAATGATTACATCAATCTTGGGGTAAATGTTACCATGAGCCGTATTAACAATGACAATACACAACTAGGAGGACAGGCATTTGAAAATTCCGGCATCATACGTTCGGCCATACAACAAAGCCCAATTATAGAGGCTATTGATGAGAATGGAAATTACCCTATTAATCCTGATAATGCGGTAGAACCAAACCCATTTTCGTTGCTTACCATTACGGATGAGGGTGTTTTGGACAGAACACTAACTAATTTTTACTTGGAAATTAAGCCTTTGCCAGGTTTAACAGGTAGAATACAAGCTGGTATAGATCAAGGGACGAATAGCAGAAATACGTATGTGCCCAGAACTACATTGCGTGGAGAACAAAGGGATGGAATAGCTTCTGTTAGCTCTTCTAAAAAGAATGACAAACTTTTGGATGCTACATTGAACTATACTACTAGAATTTTGGAGGATCATAGTCTTAACATTTTGGCCGGTTACTCGCGCCAGAGTTTTAGCACGGAAAGTTCTTCGGCTGGAAACGATGGTTTTAATAGTGATGCGTACTTATATAATAACCTTAATGCTGGTGCGGGAAATAGGGTAGTAACTTCTGGTAAAAGAACATATAACCTGGTCTCTTATTTTGGACGTTTAAATTATGTTTATAAGGATAGGTATTTACTTACTTCTACAGTTCGTAGGGATGGTTCCAGTCTTTTCTCGGAGAATAACCAATATGCTCTGTTCCCCTCTGTTGCACTCGGTTGGAACATAGCCGAAGAAGCATTCATTAAGGATAGAACTTCCAAGATATCGCAGTTAAAGTTAAGGGTCGGTTACGGACAAACAGGTAATGCGGATTTTCCAGCGGACGCTTTTGCGGCTTTCGGTGAAAATCCTGCCTACTTGAATCCTGATGAATCTATAATTATCGGTTTTTTCCCAACACGTTTGGCCAATCCAGATTTAAAATGGGAGACTACGACTGAATTAAACCTTGGTCTGGATTTTGGTTTCTTTGATCAGCGTATCTCCGGATCTATTGAAGTATTTGAAAAAGAAATTTCGGACTTAATCCAATTGAAGCCCCTTAATTCCTACAATCCCATCAATAGTGTTTTTGCCAATGTTGGCTCTACTCAAAGTAAAGGCCTAGAAGTTACCTTGACTACAGAAAATGTACGTAGCAAGAACTTTAACTGGAACAGCACACTTACATACTCAACGTACGACGATAGATGGAAAGAAAGGGCAGAGGACTTTAGGCCCCAGGTTTTTCAGAGCGTAGAAGACCCTCTCAGATCACAATATTCATATTTATCGGATGGCATCATGCAGGCAGGAGAAACCGTGCCAGCTCAACCTGATTTATTCCCAGGACAGATAAAACTAAAAGACGTTAACGGTTTTGTTCGGGATGGCGCGGGAGATCCGGTGGTAGATGAAAATGGAGTATTTCAAAGGACAGGAGAAGCCGATGGGATTATTGATCAGGCCGATATCGTATTACTTGGTTCATCTGACCCCGATTTTATTGCTGGTTTTGCGAATACCATTACGTACAAAAACTTATCGTTAAACTTTAATTTTAACGGAATGTTCGGAAGACAAATTGTAGATGCAACAGATGTGGCTTATGGTGTTACCGCTGTAGGGGTTGCTACCAATGGCAGAAATGCCCTAACCAATGTGTTAAATCGCTGGACACCGGAAAACCCTTCTACAACAAGACCAGCATCTCATTATGGTTTTACCCAATATGATTCTGGGGATTTCTTTTTACAAGATGCCTGGTTTATTCGTCTACAAAACGTTTCCTTGTCCTATGCACTCCCACAAAAATGGTTTGGGAAATATATTTCTGGAGGAAACATAAGATTAGATGGTCAGAACCTATTCACGATTACTCCTTATAAAGGTGTTGACCCTGAAACAAATGGTTTTGATGCATCTTTGGAAGATTTTGGACAAGACACCTCCAATATTGTGGCGGCTTACCCCAATGTAAGTACTTTCACACTGGGTATCGATTTAAGATTTTAATAAAAAAATAAAAGGATATGAAAAATTTAAAACTATACTTATTTAGCGCATTGTTAGTACTATTGGCAAGTTGCGATCCTGAATTAGAGGTAACGGACTTTAGCGAAATAAACCCAAGTATTTTCCCTGCTTCCGAAGCGGATGTTGAAGCACTTGTAGTCGCTTCTTATTATCCATTGCGTGGAGGTTATGCAAACGGCATACATGCCACAGCAGAAACCGGGCTAATGTTTACCTTGGACGCCACCACCGAGATATTGCAAGGACCTTTTGGACAACAACAGCAGGCTACTTTACACAGCTACAATCCAACGTTGACGGCCTTTACCCGTTATTATGATGTTTTTTACAATCAGATAAGCTCAATGACATTAAGCATTGACCAAATTCAAAATTCTGATTTAAACGATAATGTAAAGCAGGCAGGGATAGCTGAAATTAAATGTGCCAGGGGCCTTTTGGCATATGAGCTTTTCGACATGTACGGTGGATTGGTAATAGCACCTCTGGAAGTATTGCAAAATCCATTAGAGGAAACCACCTTACCAAGATTGTCCGCACAGGAAACCGTAAACTTTATTGAGCAAGATCTTTTGGACGCAGCCGTGGGCCTGCCTACACCAGAAGAAGCAACCTATGGTCGTTTTAGCCAAGGTACGGCAAGAATGCTTTTGATACGATTATACCTGCATCAGAAAAGGTGGGCGGAAGTTGAGGAGCAGGCCAATTTGATCATGGCCATGAACTACTACGAGTTAGATCCAGATTATGTTGGCCTATGGCAAGTTGGTGCGCCTTTAGAAAGCAAAGAAATCATCTGGACCATACCTGCGGATTACGCAGGTACGAGTGAGAATCAATGGCAACTTATGGCCGCCCCAAATAATTATCCTGGAGTTACGGGATTTGGAACTGTTCAAAGCTCATGGTTTTTCTATGATTCTTTTGAAGATGCCGATGTGAGAAAAACAAATCTGATCGCAGAATATACTGGCACAGATGGAGTAACCTACAATAGGTCCAATCCTGGTAATGTTATGCAATTAGGACCAATTCCACTAAAAATTGGTCTAGATCCCCAGCTACCAGGTTTAACTACAATAGATATAATTATGTATAGATATGCAGATGTTCTACTTTCTAAAGCAGAAGCTTTGGCCAACAAAACGGGTACACCTACCCAAGAGTCAATCGACTTGATAAATACAGTGCGTAACAGAGCAAATTTGGATGATATTGCGTTAGCGGATTTTGCGGATATCGATTCTTTTAACACCATGATTCTTTTAGAAAGGTCTCATGAATACTGGTGCGAAAACGGTCAATACCGCGCAGATCTTATCCGTCATGGGAAGTATGTCGAATATGCCAATGAATTAAACGGGGTTGCCAGTGAGAGTGCGGATTATAAGGTGTTATTTCCATTCTCATTGGCTAGAATCAGTGAAGGCAAAGGGGAGTTTAAACAGAACCCTGGCTACAACTAGGATGAATTAGTGCTTCTGAGGAAACCATATATTAACTCAAGTTAGAAATCAGCAAATGAATTCCAGAAGAAAATTTATAAAAAGCACAGCTATTTTTAGCACAGCGGCATCCGTAGTACCATCACTTGCTTTTGGAACAGGTAAACCAGTAGACAAACTAAGGGTTGGAATGATAGGAGTGGGACTGCGCGGGACCAATCACTTGAATAATCTACTGCTAAGGAATGATGTTATAATTACGGCAATATGTGACATAGACCCTTCCCGTACCACTTTGGCAAAAGAAACGATTCTGAAAAAGGGAAACAAGAACTTAAAAGTATACGGCAAGAACGATTATGATTATAAAAACCTTTTGGCACTTTCAGAAGTAGATGCAGTGATAATTTCCACACCTTGGCTCTGGCATACAAAAATGGCAAAGGACGCTATGCTTGCAGGTAAATATGCAGGGTTGGAAGTTTCTGCGGCAAATACGATGGAAGAGTGTTGGGATTTGGTGAACACCCATGAAGAAACGGGTACACATCTTATGATTTTAGAAAATGTAAATTATCGTAGGGACGTCATGGCAGTGCTGAATATGGTAAGGCAAAGCATTTTCGGGGAACTGGTTCATTTTAGATGTGGCTATCAACATGACCTCCGGGAAGTTAAATTCAACAATGGAAAACAGCCTTATGGAGGTGGAGTGGAGTTTGGCGAAAAAGCCATATCGGAAGCAAAATGGAGAACACAACATTCCCTTCTGAGAAATGCGGATGTGTATCCTACCCATGGTATAGGTCCTATTGCGGCAATGTGCAATATCAATCGAGGCAATCGTTTCATGTCACTTACTTCCACCGCAAGTAAGGCTATTGGACTGCATAGCTATATTGTGAAAAACGGAGGGGAAGACCATCCCAACGCCAAATTGAAGTTCAAACAAGGAGATGTTATAACATCTACCATTGAGACTACAAATGGTGAAACGATTATCGTTACACATGATTGTAACCTGCCTAGACCATATTCACTAGGTTTTAGGGTTCAGGGAGAGCATGGGCTATGGGAGGTAGATGGAAATAGAATTTACATTGAAGGAAAGTCAGAGCCACATGAATGGGACGTGGCGGACGAATGGCTGAAGAAGTACGATCATCCATTGTGGAAAAAATATGGTGAATTAGCTAACGGAGCTGGTCACGGAGGTATGGATTTCTTTGTAATCAACGCTTTTGTAGAATCTGCCAAACAAAACGTAGCACCCCCGATGGATGCTTACGATGCTGCCGCTTGGAGTGCTATTACGCCACTTTCTGAAGTCTCCATCGAAAATAATGGGGAGCCACAGGATTTTCCTGATTTCACCCGTGGTAATTGGGTGAAGAGAAAACCATATAATTGGATAAAAGATGATTATTAAAAATTTAACTAAATATAGAAAGATGAAATGTTTTACCATAGGATTGCTCTTTTTGGTTTTTAGCCTTAGCTGTCAAAACAGTGACAGTCCTACAGAAGAAGAAACTGAAGAAATTCCGGTCGATATGGGAATAAGTCAAGTTTCATATACTGCGTCAGATGATATATTCACGAATCCAGAGCGTGGGTTTATGCATACTTGGGCAGTTTATTCGGAGGGAGAACCTGTGAATATGGTATCGCTCAATAGTCTGAAAAATGTAAACGTAAGCCTTGTTCTTCGTTTATATTATTTGGAACAATTTAAGGATTCGCCATTGAGCGAAGCGCAATTGGACCTTATAAAGACAGATTTTGAACGCTTTAGGGAGGCAGGTATAAAATGTGTACTTCGGTTTGCATACAATTCAAATCAAAACGAAACGGACGCACCGTTGAGTATTATCGAAACACATCTAGACCAATTAAAGCCAATTTTTACCGAAAACTCCGACATCATCGCTTTTGTGCAAGCTGGATTTATAGGTTCCTGGGGGGAGTGGTACTACACCACTAATGGACTTACGACCCCGGAGAATAAAAAAGCGGTTTTGGATAAACTATTGGAAGTTTTTCCGGAAGAAATTAAAATACAGGTGAGAACCCCATTATATAAACAGGAAATATTTGAATATACCACTGCGATGGACGCATCAGTAGGTTATGGAACTAGTGACATTGCTCGAGTAGGGTTTCATAACGATTGTTTTTTGGCGAGCAGTACGGATTATGGCACCTATCAAAATGTGGAAATAGAAAAGGATTATATTAGTGATGAAGCCCTCTTTGTGCCAACTGGAGGTGAAACTTGTCCTCCAACGGATGTTCCCCTAGCATCTTGTAATACTGCCGATACGGAGATGTCTCTATTGAAATGGACCTATTTAAACTTGGATTATTACGTGCCTGTACTACAGCAATGGAGAGATTCCAATTGTTTTGATGATTTTGAAAGAGAACTGGGATATCGTTTAGCGTTAAAGACTTCAGAATTAGCAGATGAGGTATCTTCTACCTTCGAATTGAAGACAACTATTGATAATCTTGGTTTTGCACCAGTCTACAGTAAAAAGAAGACGTATTTGATATTGCGTTCTGCACAAGATGGAAGTATATACAAGAAAAAATTAGATTTTGATGTGCGTTATGTGATACCTGGTGTAAGCTACGATTTGGAAGAGTCCGTTAACTTGTCCGGTATCCCTACTGGAGAATATGAGCTCTTATTGGAAATAACAGATACTCACGAGAACCTTGAAGAACGAATCGAATATAAAATACGTCTTGCAAATAGTGGAACATGGGAAGACGAAACAGGATTTAATAAATTATCACATACCCTAACTATAAACTAAACGAATTATTAATATTAAAAAAACGAATTATGAAAAACATAAAATTCTTGAGCTTTGCTTTTATCATGGCCCTGTTAATTGGCTGTTCTGATGATGAAGATTCTATAGAAAGTACAGATTTACCTGTAGCCGATTTTAGTTTTACCAGCGATGGGAGTACTTTTACGTTTACCAACCTTTCGACCAACGCAACCACGTATAGGTGGGATTTTGGTGACCTTAACTTTTATTCCAATGAAAAAGACCCTGTTTACACCTATTCCATTAAAGGCGGAGAGCTTACAGTGTCATTAACGGTGACTAACGAAGCAGGCGAAGAAGGGTACGTTTCTAAAACTATCACCGCTCCAATAATCATTATTGCGGATATAGCAATAGATGGCGATTTTGAGGACTGGGAGGTAGTTCCTGTTTCCAATGAGTTTCCAGCGGACAATCTAACCGTCAAAAAAATGAAGTTTTATACGAGAGGCCCTAATATATACATCTATTTAGAAGGAGGGGTGAATATGGAGCTTCCAGTAATCGATTTGTTCTTTAATTCAGATGAGGATAGTACAACGGGGTACAATGAAAGTTGGAATCTAGGTGCAGATTTCCTTTATGAAGGACCACCGGTAATACCGGGCTGGGGAAGTTGGTACGGACATGTAGGTCCAGGAGGAGGATTCTCTTGGGCAGCGATAGCAACCGAAGGTTTTGAAGCCTCCGGAGTAGTTCGCGTAGACGCAGAAACTAATGCGGTTGAATTTAGTATTCCAAAAAGCTTATTTGGTACGGTAGGAGACACCGTAGGCTTTGGAATGTTTATAGGATATGGTGCAGAAATCTATCCCGACCGAACGGGAGATCCAATCACAATAGAAATTCAAAAATAGTTTGTTGAGTTAGTTTGGATGCCCTAGCGACTTAAAAGTCACAGCTTTTATATTTGTTAGGGCATTATTTTTGGTAAAATTTACTTTGATTTTATTCAGTTAGCCCAGAGAAAAACCATAGTTTGACGCCAGCAGATTAATTTTAGAAACTCAATGTTGTAATTTCTAAAATATTCCTTAATCATAATATTTATAGAATTGGAAAAAGACAAACATTTAAATGCACAGGGCAGACTCATGTCAATCGATGCATTACGTGGTTTGGACATGCTTATGATTATTTTTTTAGACAGGTTTTTCTATACCTTAAACGAAGGGGCAAACAATGAATTTACTGGTTTTTTAGCAACCCAATTTGAGCATCCAGAATGGTTTGGTTTTCATATTTACGATATGGTAATGCCGCTTTTTCTTTTTGTAGTAGGAGTAGTAATTCCATTTTCCTTAGAAAAACGTATTAAGCAAATAGATAATAGATTTAAACTTTATCCACATTTAATAAAGCGGTTTATCATATTATTTATTCTGGGTTGGATAATTCAAGGCAATTTACTGTATTTAGATATAGGCAAATTTCAAATATTCAGTAACACACTTCAGGCAATTGCTGTCGGATACTTGTTTTCTTGTATGGTATACATTCATTTCGGCAAAAGAACGAGATATTTATTTTTTGTAGCTTGTTTACTCATTTATACCCTCTTGTTAGAATTTGCATACGTTCCAGGAGTGGGTATTAGCCAACTTTTACCAGATCAAAATATAGCACTCTATATAGACCATGCAGTTTTTGGAAGATTTGATGATGGTTATCAATATACGTGGTTATTAACAGGATTTGGTTTTATTGCAACTACCTTATCTGGATTATTTGCGGGCGAAATTCTAAGAACGAATGTTCCTAGAGAAAAAATAGCCCTAAAACTTGTTTTAATTGGGGTTGTGGGGATAGCATTTGCGTTAATATTAAATTTTTCGCATCCTATAATCAAAAAGATTTGGAATAGTTCTTTCGTACTGCTGTCATCCGGTATTTGCTATTTATTGCTTGCACTATTTTATTGGATTATCGATGTTAAAGGCTATAAAAAATGGAGCTTTCCTCTAAAAGTAATTGGAATTAATGCCATTGTCGCTTATGTCCTCTCCCACGTTATTGATTTTCCTGAAGTTTCTGAATATCTATTATTTGGCTTTGAACAATATCTTGATCCATACTATAAAGCATTTACCATTATTGGAGGTTTTGCCTTATTATATCTGTTACTTTGGTATATGGATAAGAATAAAACCTATATCAAAATTTAAGAAATAGTTTAACAAATATGATGTATACCATACAGTTGTTAAGTTGATGAATATTCATCTAAACGATTATTAAAAAATTGAAATATTTTGTCATGCCTATTAATTGTACGATGTTCCTAATTTAAAGGGAAACACAATTACTCTAGGCGGTAAAAAATTTAAGCTAATCAAAAATTGAAAAAAATTCTAATCACTGGCGGGGCAGGTTTTATTGGAAGTCATATTGCGGAACAGTTATCGGATGAGGGATATTTCATTTTAGTACTGGACAGCCTGAGGACAGGTAAAGTTAAGAACCTTGAAGGACTCAATGTACAGTTCATCGAGGGGGATACTAGAAATGAGAAATTGGTAAAAAACTTGGTTGATCAAGTTCAAGTTATTTTCCATTTAGCAGCATTGGTGAGTGTCCCAGAATCCCTATTGAAAATAAAGGAGTGTATAGAAATTAATTCTATCGGTACGATTAACATATTGGAAGCGGCTAGAAGGGGTGAGAAATGTAAAGTGGTTCTTTCTTCTTCCGCAGCGAATTATGGTAATGACCCAAATTTACCAAAAGTGGAAACAATGATTCCCAAACCTATGACACCGTATGCCATAACAAAGTTAGATGGCGAATACTATTTACAAATGTATTCTGACCAATATAGTCTAAAAACAACTTCACTAAGATATTTCAATGTTTTTGGACCACGTCAAGACCCTAAATCAGCATATGCTGCAGCGGTTCCGATTTTTATAAACAAAGCCCTTAAAAACGAAACTATTTCAATCTATGGAGACGGTACACAGACAAGGGATTTTATTTATGTAAAAGATGTCGTAAGGGCTAATCTATTAGCATCTAAAATTGGGAATGGAACCTATAATATTGCTTTAGGACATAGCACCTCTATATTGGAATTAGCTGAAAAAATTATTACTCTTACCAATTCAAAATCAAAAATAGAATTTCTTGACGAAAGGCCGGGAGACATAAAACATTCAAAGGCCGACAAGTCAAAATTTGCTAATTTAGGATTTAAACCTAAATACACTATTAATCAAGCTTTGACCGAGACTATCGAATTTTATCATAAAGAACTACTTTCAAAATAGAAATATGTAAGGATATTTATTTTTTGCAAAACAACTTATTTCTTGTTCATTTGATGGAACTAATGACTTTGCCCAATTACAGACATTCTAATATGTAATGGCATTGATTTTTTCCAGTTATATTACAAACCCTGTAAAGAATTGTGATTTGGGTTAATCAATCCAATCCCATTTCCAATATCAAAATCTTTTGTATTTAGATTTACTGGATAGCTGCATTGTCATTTACAAGGATTTTGCTAATTGGAGTGACTTTGATTATAAAATGGAAACTAAAGTTGTTCTTGAAAACCTACCAGAAACAACTTGTGTTAGACTATAATAACTTGGTTCCAAGATCATCGGCTTTTGGTCTAAAAAATCTCTTAAATAATCAATGATTGTATAATTTCTCATAGATTGACCAAAAACCAGATTTAAATTTAGATGGATTATCTTTGAGTTTCCTTGTATTGCAGTGTTTTAACCACTACACGAAATCATTTTTATTTTAGAAATCAGCTGTTGCAATCTTAGTGTTTGTATAGTTTCGTTGCTATGTTTGGCCTTAATTTTGTGGAACCTTAGTAGAATCGACCGTTTTTAAGAATTTTATTCTATTTCTCTTTTTAGTAAGGAGGTAAAAGCTCGGAAAAGTCAATGAAGTGTTCAAAAAAATCAGTATTACAAATTGGCCAATTGTCGGGACACTTTAGATAAAGCCGTTCTGTTATTTTAAGGGTGTCCCAAACATGGTCCTTTTTAATAGTTTCGTTAATTGACCTTTTAGGGGACACTTTAAGGTTCAAAAATTTTACTCAAAAAACCAATCCCCACATTCATTTTTCATCATTGAAATGTTATTTCCAATCATTTTTTACAATCGGCTATAAAAGAAATCGAACTCCGTATAGACAATTGCGTCAATCCGCCCAATCCCAACATACGAACACTTGTTCCAACGCCCCTTCGGGGCGCTTTTTTGTGGATAGGGAGAAAGAAGTCAAGGGTGGAATTTTGTCCGGTTTTACGGGTATTTCCGTAGGTTTGGGCTTATCTTGAAAGGAGTTAAATGACTGTATAACAATCAAATACCACTTCAAGATGAACAATTTTTTTTCGACCTTAAAACAGATGGGTATCGAACAGTATGGCATCAGCATTCTGTTCGATGATGAGACGGTCAGCGTATCTGTTCTACCCAAATCGAGTGCTAAGGACAAGGCACTCCAATCTCTAAAACCACTTACCCTACGGGGAAATGTCACAGAAGTGGACGAGAAATTCTTTCAAATACTTCAAAAACCTTTGGAACAGACCAATGTCCTGTTCAGGAACACCCTTGCTTTTGAAGAAGCCCTAAAGGAAACTGAGAAAAAGACACAACAGGCAAAAAGGAAAAAGGAATCCACCGCCAAGAAAGCGACCGAGCTTAAGCAACTTTTGAAGGAGAAGGGCTTTAACCCGATGCAAGACCACAAAAAAGCAACAGACCTTGCCACCGCAATTTTGAAGATTGACCCTGAACACAAGGATGCCAAAAAGGTCATTGACGATATGAAAGCATACGATAACCCTCAACTTTTCAACTAATGGAAGTAGCGACTATCACACGAAAGTACGTTTACCAAGACGGAAACAATAACTCCATCGAGTTGGACGATATTGATTACGATTTGAGCCACGAGCAGGTCATGGAACACTATGCACAGCTATATGCCGAACTGACCAACGCTAACATCATGGATAAGGGAATCGTAAACGGCTACCATGAAATCCACTTCAAGACCTTGGCAGGAACGAAAGGATGATTCCATGAACGTAGACGAATTTTTAAGACAAGGACAATGCACACCGAAATACAGATCGAACCCATCCAAAGAACTCGCACCGTTCCACGATCGATTATTTCGGGCGGTACAACAGAAACATTACCAAAGGGGAACGCAGAGACCCAAAGTACTACTACCGAAAGTTTTTCCATTTCTGACCTAAGTGTTGCGCCCGTTCTTGCTCAACCTTTGGTAAGTGAAGAATACGACGTGGACAAGAAGGCACTTGCCCGATTAATGGTAAACGTAACCCGAAATTTTGCGGGTAATATCGACGAGTGGCAATTCTCGGTTTCCGATAGTCTGGACGATTTGATACTTCGTTGTACGAATAGGCTTACTATAAAGGGCAATATCGATCATATCGAAGTGTTACAGGACGATGCACATTTACGGCTGATACTGAAACGGTTCATCGCCAACCGCAGTACGGTGTATCTGATTCCGATTCGCCCTGTTATCGAACTGAGACATCGAAACCGCAAACTATATCACATTCTTTTATCCTTTATCAAGAGCCTACCCTATGGGGGTCTGTTCCCAAAATATGAATCGAGAATCGACTGGTTATGGAAATTTCTTTTCGAGGAAGTTGAGAACTACAGAGACAACAAGACAATAATTAAGAACCATTCCACAACATTCTATGCGAGGTACAAGACCTTTTTGGAAGACTATGAAATCAGGGATTGGAAAACCTTATTAGACAAGTACCGTCCCCGAAAACGGATTAACAAGCAGATCAAAGAACTATTGCTAAAGGCAGAAACCATTGATTTTCAAGTGCCTTTTCAATTGAGTGTCAGGGACGGGTATGATTGTATGTTCGAGCATTGGGAATCGTTTTTAGTCGTCGATCGTACCGATAGTGCATTTTCCAATGGGTATATCCAAATGCTGAACGATTGCTCCAGCGACTACGATATCATATCCACCTATCAACATACCATTGCCGAAGATGGCAATATCGAACCTTTTGATGAAGCGATTCCCCATAGATTGAACCGATTGGAAGAATTTATCAGCGATCTGAACGAACTTTTAAACGAACTCTAACACATGGAACGAATAGCAGTATTACAGGCAACCGACCACTATCTACCAAAGTTTGCCATTATCGGGCATGCCAAGGAAGATAACTATTACCGCAACGACCACTATTTTTCGTACCACGAAGTAGCAGGAACAAAATTGACCGCAGGGATGCCCTTGACAAAGGATACCGCCCGAAACATCTTTACCTGTTTGGAAGGGGAATTGATAAAATTCCGGTTTAAGGGAATACTTCCGAAAAATCTGATACACTTCGATTTCAAGGGAAATTTTCAATTGATATGGTACGCCCATCCCGAACAACGGATGCTCTATTTTGAGACCAAAACGGGCATCCCGTCAGGTAAATATCCCTTGCCGAAATTGGTCTTTAAACTAAAGGGAAACTCATTAAAGGTATTCGCAATAAAACGAAAGGACACCCTAACGGACGATACATTCTTATACCATGCCCCAATGCTAAATACAGGTAAGCAAGGCAATGTTTGTATGGGCAATGCTTCTATGGATTATGACGGCTTTGATTACTATGAGGATGTTATGGGATTTGTCGAACAACAGTTTTTCCGCTCTGTTTTTACTGAATCCCATCATAATAAATTGGTCAATGGCAACTTAGTGAACGTGATGCAAGACAATCTTGAAAAACCATCCTTCGATGACAGGGTATTGATAGCGACCAAAATGACCTTAAACCAACTTTATGAAAACTAGAATCCATTTTGCCCCCAACTATTTCTACAACCCGACACATCCCATTACAATAGCGTTGATCGGAGTAGGGGGTACAGGTTCGTTGATGCTCGCAAGATTGGCACGGATAGATTATGCCCTACGGCAAACAGGACACCCAGGGGTTCATGTAATCGCCTATGATTCCGATAGAGTGGAAGCCAATAATGTTGGGCGACAATTGTACACCTTATCTGATGTAGGGGAATACAAAGTCTTCCAAGCCGTCAATAAGGTCAACATGGCCTTTGGTCTGCAATGGCAGGGTATTCCGATGGATGCATTGTCAACTGGCAAGGATATTCGGGCAAACATCATCATTACTTGTGTTGACAATGCCAACTTTCGTTTGCGATTGTCAAAATCATTTCAGTACCCTCATAAAGGCGCAGAATATGAAACCATGTTCTATTGGTTGGATATGGGCAACAGCAGAAATACGGGGCAATTTGTTTTGGGAACGCTTTTCGATGAAGAACGGAAAATGGAACGGGAAGATTTTGAAATGGCGGATAAACTGAAAAACATCATCGATTTCTTTCCCGATTTGGATGCACACGATACCCCTAGCTTACAGGGTGCAGGATGTACCTATTCAGATAAATTGAACGAGCAATCCTTGTTTATCAACGATGTATTGGTCGCACATGCGTCCGACTGTCTGTTTCGGTTGTTGTATCATAAGCAGATACAGAAGCACGGGGCGTTCGTGAATTTGGAATCGGGCAAGGTAAACTCGATTAATGTCTGAAATAAATTACCAAGCGAAAGTAAAACCAAACTTATATGCTGTCTATTGAAATTCTATATCAAAAATTGCCCTTTCTAGGTTTTATCCTTTTCATGGCTATTATTATTAAAGGATTGCTTAGGTTCAAACGTTTCTTGAGAATCCCGTTGTTGCTCTTTCTTTTCATTATGGTCGGCATACCCTTTATCAAGGATCTGGTATGGCTCTTCGGTGCTATCGAAATATCGGTTTGGGGATTCTATGTTGCAAAAAGTTGGTAGAAGTCGTATTTCTAATCGCAACATTCGGTGTTCTAGGCTACTTGACCTATCTCTTTCTTTCCCTCCCCATGGTTTCTGCGGAAGTTGCTTTCGCGCAACCCCCTCGAAACGGAACGGAAACGTATGGAAGTCCCCTACGGGGATTCCACACATTTCCTTTCATATTATCAGTTCAGACTGTTTTTTTGCTATTCCGTTCGACCTTGTTTCCATAATGGTAGCATTAAACTTATTTGTAACAAAAATTTACTAAATTTGTTACAAAATAGATTTGTATCCATGGAGAGCGTTGAGTACAAAATTAAAAAGTCCATCTCTAAAAAGGGTAGGGGAGAACTTGTATTTCCTGATGACTTCAGAGAACTGGGTTCGCCCGAGGCCATACGTTTGGCACTTCACAGAATAGAAAAAGAGGGCTTTATAAAAAGGGTAGCCCAAGGGATTTATGTACGCCCCACGGTAAGTAAATACGCGGGAGAGGTGTTGCCAACGGCCGAGGAGATTGCAATGGCCATTGCCAAAAGGGACAAGATCAGGTTGGTGCCTACCGGGGTATATGCCCTAAGTGCGTTGGGGCTTAGCACACAAGTTCCCATGAAACTCGTATTTCTTACCGACGGAGCTCCTCGGGAGATAAAACTGGGAAAACGGAGTATAAAATTAAAGAAGACCACGCCCAAGAACTTATCGGCCAAGGGAGAGATAAGCCGATTGGTAATACAGGCCCTTCGTGAAATCGGAAAAGAACAATTGACCGATGGGGAAGAAGCAAAAATCGTGTCGCTTTTGAAAAAAGAAGACCAAAAAGACCTGCTTCACGATATCGCATTGGCACCGGCATGGATTCGGAAAATTATGGAAAAGAGCTTGGAGCATGAATAAAATGAGATTTCACGACATACCTGCAGCGGACAGGCTTGCCATTTATAAAAATGTGGAAAACAAAACGGGAATCCCCGATTTTGCCGTTGAAAAGGATTGGTGGGTCGTCCAGACATTGAAGGTCATCTTTGAAATGGGGATAGCGGAACATTTGGTCTTTAAAGGAGGGACCTCGCTAAGCAAGGCATGGAAACTCATAGAACGGTTTAGTGAAGATGTTGACTTGGCCGTTGACCGTAGGTTTTTTGGATATTCGGGGAAACTGTCAAAAAAGCAATTGACCAAGCTGAGGAAGGAAACGAGTTCTTATATTTCAGGGCAATTTTATCCGGAGCTACAGGAGCGATTTAAAGAAAAAGGATTTAAGGATGTCGACTTCAAAATCGTTCCTGCCGAATCAAGTGACCAAGACCCGCGCATTATTGAAATCTACTATCCTTATATCACGAAATCCCCCGGATATATTCAGCCGAGGGTACAGGTTGAAATTGGTTGCCGCTCGCTAAGGGAACCTTTTGATGTAAAACCGATAGACTCTTTTGTGGATGAACAATATCCCGAAGCTGAATTTGTCGAACCTCCGGTATCCGTTCCCTCCGTAACCCCCGAAAGGACTTTTTTGGAAAAACTGTTCCTACTGCACGAGGAATTCCAACGTCCCAAAGAAAAAATAAGGGTAGACAGGCTAAGCCGTCATTTGTACGATATTTTTCAATTATCGAAAACGGAATTTGCGACCAATGCCATTCATGACCAAGGATTATATGAAACCATCGTAAACCATAGATTTGTTTTTACGAAACTTGGTGGGGTCGATTATAATCTGCACCAGCCTCGGCAATTACGGCCTGTTCCATCATCGAAATTTGAAGAAGCATGGAAGTCGGATTATAGAACAATGCAGGAGCAGATGATTTATGGGGATTCCCCATCCTATGAAAAGTTGGTAAAGGGAATTCAAGCTTTCTTAATAAAGATGAATGCATTGGATTGGAAAATGGGAATGGAATTTCCCTTGCCAAAAAGTTAAGAACAATTTACATTGATTAAATTTATACCATGTCGGAAACCCAATATAAAGTACTGGATTTTAGTCGGCCTATCGATCGACAATCTTTTGGGGAGGTCATGGATGAATTGAATTCCACTTCCCACAATACCTCTACGCTTTCCGACGGTCAATTGAAAACCCTTATCGCGACTGTATTTACGTATGGACTTCATTACGACGAAGTCCCCGAAGAGCGAAGGGAACTGCTGTTAAAGGCAATTCTGGAAGGTAAACAACCGCTGTTCGACCTATCCCAAACATTTGCAAGACATCTGATAAACAACCTGGATGGTCACGCGAAATTACAGTTGGAAGCACTCCAGATTATTGAGTATGATTTGAAAAAACCATTGACCAATGAATTGCTAGTGGATTTTGTGGAAATGGAACTGTTAGACCAGACCACCTCGTACCGAAAATGGGAATATGGTCGATTCTCCGTGGCTTATTTGGCCGCGCATTTATCAATACAGGACGGATGGGAAAATGTGGAGAAAACCGTGAAAGAACAGAAACCGCGTCCCGAGGTTTATCTCAAAAATTTTGGCAAGGAATTGGAAAATTCCCACTATAATCTCGATGCGCATGAACAACTACTGCTGCATCTTATAGTAAAGTCCAAGCTGTGGCCAGATAAGACTGCCCTAACAGATTATTTGTTGGCGGGTTCGATAACGCAACAACACCTGTTGGGCCTTTCCTTACGGTCTGAAAAACTTGCCTCGACCTTGAAAAATGCTTTACAGAATCTTCCAACCATAAACAAACGCAGGGGCGGTCCAAAGTTATGATTCCATCCGAAAAACTACTCAGGTATCTGGAAGATCTGGCCAAGGAGGAACATCCGGAAATCAATGGGAAAGAGTATTCTCGATCACAGATAATATTGGCCGAACGTTTGGTACGAGATCTTCAAAAAGCAATCGGCATCGCTTCACAAAAGCCGAAACTTTCCCGTAGGAGGGCTTTTATCGTGATCTTGGAAGAACTTTATTACGATGTCTCGAAATATCCCAATGACCTGACCCTTGACGGTATTCACAGAAGGGCTTCCCAACGGTTCGAGTACATGAACAGGGACGTAAAATCCTTTACCACGCCGACAGAGGTACATCCCAAAGACCCCTGCACCTATTATGAGGACAATGCCCATGCCAAGGCACGCTACAAATCGGCATTGCAATATCTTGTATTGGAATCTCATAGATACTTTGAAGTTCCCGAAGCCGAAACTTCCCTCGAAATCTTGTTCGAGGACGTAAAACTCTGCTGAATCCATTTACCGTACAATACTCCATGTACGCCAAAGCCCCTGTTGACTTGCGATATGTTTTAGGTTTGGCCTAAGTTAATCGGAGGTCACGTAGCAAGCCATGTTTTTGTAAACAAAAACCGCTCACTTTGTTCGCGTGGCCTGTCGGGGAATCTCCCCGAACCCCTAAAATATAGCATATGGCAAGGCCAAAAAAAGACATAGAATCGATAAAGGCGATAATAACAAGTTTCAGATTGTCAGTTGACCAATACTTGGCACTGGCACATAATGCGGAATCATTGGGAATTACAATCCCCGATTACATTAGAAAGAAGATATCCGGTAGACCGCTTCCAAGAACCAGAATAAGCCCGGAGAACAGAAAGTTGTTCGTCGAGCTAAGCCGTATCGGGAACAACATTAATCAACTGACAAGAAACTCCCATTTAAAAATGCACGCTCCGAAAAGCCTGTTCTACCAATTAGAGGAGTTGAGAAGGGTCCTGCATGAATTAAAGTCCGAAATCAAAAAATAATGATAGCCAAACAAATAATCGGGAAAGATTTCTATGGACTGTTGGCCTACAACCAAAAAAAGGTGGAATCGGTCGAAGCGGTCGTTCTGGATGCAAATATCGATTTGGGAAGCACGGTCGAAATGACGGAGGAGTTCAACGTGATACGACAACTTCGTCCGCGCCTTGGTAGAGCGGTCAATCACGTATCGTTGAATCTACCGCCCGGAGAAGAGCTAACCGATAATCAATTCGTTTCCATGGGGAAGGATTACTTGAAGGGTATGGGATTTGATGACAACCAATATATCATTTACAGACATCATGACCAGAGCCACCAGCATATCCATATCGTTGCCAATCGGGTAAAACTGTCCGGGGAATTAGTTAGCGATAGTAAAAATTACGAACGAAGCGAAGGACTGGTCAGGAAGCTCGAAAAGAAGTACGGTCTTTCGCAACTTCCGGACCCGACAATAAAACAAAAGTCGGCACTGACCCAAAAAGAAATCGAAAAGGCGATACGGACGGGGAGCGCACCTATCAAAAGTATACTTCAACAGCAATTGGGAGCGGCACTAAAAAGTTCCACCAATACGGAAGAGTTTCTTCAACAGCTGCGGTCAAAGGATATTCGCCCAAAGTTCAATATCAGCAAAACAACGGGAAGGGTCTCCGGTATCTCCTTCAAATATGAAGGAGTGATTTATAAGGGGAGCAGTCTGGGCCGAAAATATTCATGGAACAACATCATAAAACAAATCGATTATGAACAAATCAGAGACCGTACAATTATTCTCGAAGTTAATAATACAGAACAAGGAAATAAAGGAACTGTTGCTCAAGATACAGGCCCATCAAGGAACGTTGGCGGAGAAACAAAAGTTGCTGAGGGAGGGACAATCCAAATTAGTGAAAAACCAAAATACGATTTGGGAGGCACTCAAAAAGATGGCCTAGATGACGAACCTTTCACTCCTTTCAAGATGGAGCTGGAGGATTTCGATCGTTGGAAGCGAAGGAAGAAGAGAAAAAAAAGGAGATTATAGCGTATTATGGAAGGAGGCTTGGTCAGCGATAAATTGTTAAATGCCCTGGTGGATAGCTTGTCCGTCGAGGATCTGGAAGCTATTCTATCCCAGAAGATAGCTAAGGCATGTCCTGACCATAAACCAAAACCTATGACTGAAAGAGAAAAACTAAAAAAACATTATAGAAACCTATTCCTTTCTATGGGTAAGCTGCACTTAAATAAATAGGAGGTCGTTATTTGTATTTTTAAGGAAGAATTTAAAAATCTGGTTGCACAATTAACTCTTTATAAAAGGTGCGATTTGTAAAGAGTATCCGCCATCCTTTTAAAAGCCAGATAGCGAGACTATTAGAATAAATAGAAGCGATACTCCTAAGAAAGTTACTGCCTTATAATTAAATAAATGACCGTTTCAAGAATTTTGATGTGAATTAAAAATATCAGAAATATTTTTTTATTAAGCTGCAACACAATTTTTGGCAAACTTTTCTAAGTCAATAAGATCGGCTTCAGCTTTTTTGCAGTCAGGAGGAGTCGGGTTAAGGCCTGCTGCGGCATCATGCAACCAGTTTGAACTTTCAGTCATGCCCTTTTCAATTTCGGAAATCAATTCTAGGGTTACTTGAAGTTTTTTGAGTTTCATGGTTTGAATCCCTATGGAAAATCTTTCGACTACACCCTTAAAAAGTCTCTCTTCAACGCTTCTTTCCCAAGCCTCTCTCAATAAACCATACCAAGCTTTTGTAGCAAAAAGGTATTCGTCTTCATTCCCTTTTCCCTCCATTTTTTTCAAACGGACTAGCCTATCCCTTAGTGTTCCAATTCGCTTTTTCAACGGTTGAGCCACCCATGGTAGGTCAGGACTTATCACTCCTTATATATCACCCATTTTCCTTATAGTTGTAAATTCATGATTCAAATTCTTCATTTCTGCCAAAATTTTCAATCTGATAAAGAAGGCAATGTCATGAGTAAATACGACAATTTGTTTCTCTTGAGCAAGCTGTACCAGTCTAGAGGCTATTTTCTCGCGTCTTAGATGGTCTTGTGAGCTAACAGGGTCATCAAAGAAAATCCCTTTGTTGTTTGGGTCAAGTTGGACTTCAGTAAGGAAATCGGCAAGCGAAATTGCCCTTTGTTCTCCCTCACTTAAAATGTCATTAGCCCCTCGGCCAGCAATTTGCAGTTTCCGTAAAGTTGAGGCCTTTTCGTTTCTTTGGACAATATTCACAACCGTTGGAGCATCGAGCGTTTCACATTCACAATTGAATGTCTCTGTGTATTTCTCGGTAATGATTTCGTTAAAAAGCTCTCCTTGTTTATTGGTTACCGCACGAGTGTTAAAGACTGATAGAAGTTTTTTTGCTCGGCTTGCCCATTTGTGACATTTTACGAAGGCTAAAATCTTATCCAATAATTTGCTCAGTAGATTCTTGTCTTTAAGATAATTGATTTGAGCCTCCAATTTTCTGAGTTCTTCTTCGGGATTCTTTTGTATCAATTCTTCAATTTCATCCGAAATGGATTTTTGTATACCATCGAATTCCTTTGTGGCTTGAGTGAATGACTCTATATTTTGTTCCCACTCAAATTTGGATAGATTGGAAATCACTCTTTCCAAAGCTATTCGTGAATTTTCGATAATTTTCTTCCACTTCTGTGCAAATTCAGTGTCAATAGTGTAAACGTAAGTAAATAGAAGGGTGCTCTCGTCAAATTTAACTGGAGTCAAATCTTTCAGGTTTTTCAATGCCTCTTCAATCCTTTGTATTATCCGATGTAACTCGGCTTCCGCTTCACTTTTTAGTAGTTTCCAGTAGGCTTCTATTAATGAGCTTTCTTTTTCGGTTATTGGCCGAAGACAAAATAGGCAATTATCCTCTTCTTGAGGATATGCTTTCTTACGACTAGCTTCGATAAGATTGGCATAGGATTGGGAAGCCTTAATGAAAGACTTCCATTCGTTACTACCTATCGATGCAATATCATAATCTTTCAAACTATTGATTCCTTCTTGTTTGGTCAACTCTCTCAATCTAATATATGATTCGACCAGAGATTTATAACCTTCAATTTTCTCCGATCGCAACATGTCTAGAATAGCTTGCTCTTTTGAAGTAAAGTCCTTTAAATACCTTAAAAGGTTTTGTAATTCAGTAATTCTTTTAGGTATGTTCAAAGCTTTAAGCGCTTTCCATTTTACGAATAGTTCTTCGAGCTTATCAGCATCTTCTTTCGTGTAGTTGCCCAACTCTTTTAGTTTTTCCTCATCAGTACTGGCTCCTAAATTTTTAACCACTTCTTGAATGGCATTTTCATTTATAAAATGATTTTCAAAATCATTTTCCGGTCTATTGGCATCTATCTCATCAATTAGCCTTGAATGAAGAGCTTGAAGGAGTACGAGTACTTTATCGAAAAACTCAAAGCCCCTTGGAGTAAAGTTCAGTTTATTATCCTGTTCTAAATGCACCTTAACGCTATGACTATCAAAAACGGAAAATCTTGTGAACTTGATGCTGTCCTTATCTCTTGGATACTCCAACTCAATAGTACCATCATCTGCCGAAAACGAGAATTTACAGTTTGGATCTTTAAACTCATTTTCTGCGAAAACGTTAGGCAGGATATTTTTGTCGCCTCTAGACCTAAATGCATTATTGAGCAATCTGATGTAACCGGACTTTCCCGTGCCATTATTACCATAAATTAAGGTTAAGTTCGGGTTTATAGAAATTGATTGACCAGCGGCCAGAGCATTGACGTTTAAAATGTCCTTAATCTCGGTGAGTTGTACGGAATCATTTACTTCTTCCCCTTCGGTAATTTCATTATAAGTAATTTCACTCTGTCCTAAAAGTTCGTCTACAAGTCCGTATTCTTCCTTGAAAAGCTCATATATCAGGGAGATCAATTCCTCACTTAATGGTTCATTTTCAAGTAGATTATTAGCGCCATATTGAAACCAGTAATCCGAATTCTTAACCCAATCAATTATTTTGTTTTTTAGTGGTCTTTCCAATGTTTTTGGTTTTTTGGGATGAGAAATCTAAGATAACCATATACGTGATATTTTTCTTACCAAATGTGATGCTTTTAAATTGTTTTTTAAACCTTTACATTTCTCATCAGTGAACCTTTAATCGAATGAACTATAAATAATGAACAAAGATTCCCAAATAAGAACATTGTCTTGCTATAGTTGTGATATCTCAATTACGGATAAAAACAAGTCTAACGAGCACATCATTTTAAATGCTTGCGGCGGAAAGTTAAAGTCCGACAAGCTTTTATGTAAAGAGTGCAATTCCTTTTTTGGTACACGTTTTGACAGCCACCTGGCCAAAAGCACTAATGCCCTAGCTAATTTGTTAATGATAAACCGTGAAAAAGGTAAGCCGCAACCAATCAAGACAGAAAACTCGGCTACCAAGGAGCCGTATTATTTGGCTTTGGGTGGAAAGCCCGTTCCGATTAGACCGAAAATCCGGCATTACGAAAAAGATGGACAGAAAAGATTGGATATTTCAGTACATAGTATCGCGGAATTGAAAAAGGTTCTTAATGGACTGAAACGAAAATATCCCGATTTGGATATAGAGGGTGCATTAAAGGCAGCCAAGAGCAAAAAAATAATGGAAGATGATAGTTATGAGATAGACGGTTCTATAGGAGGCCTTGAGGTGTTTAAGGCCATTACCAAAACCATGATAAATTTTTATATTCATTGTGATGGAAATCCGCTATATATCAAACCTTTGATTCCTTATTTAAAGGGAAGCGACAATATGGATGTAGTTTGGATGCATTATCCGGACCAAGCAATTTACCAACCTGATACTGGTGAAGTTTCCCATGTACTAAAAGTAGTAGGAAGTGCCAAAGAAAGGATACTATATGGATATGTAGAACTTTTTAATACTCATTGTTTTATAGTTAAACTCAACTCAAATTATGATGGTGGGGATTTTCATAAGGATTATATTTATGACGTGCTTTCGGAACAGGAATTAAACAAAAAATCAGATTTAGCATTTACTAAAGTTGCTTTAGACAAGCTCTTTAAGAATAAGGAAACAAAACCTTTTGACAATATCAAGAAACGCTACGCTCGGGTTATCAACATCGCCTATCGTGTACAGGACAGACATCAACTGAGCAAAATTTTAGAAGAAGCGATTGAGGAAGTTCTAGGAGAGTTTCCAGAAGATGAACCCTTGGATGCCAAGACCTTGAAAGCCCTGAATTGGGAAGTGGCGGAATCTGTTGGCCTGTTTTTCGAAAGTAAGAAAAGGCGCAGAAATTCAAAGTTATAAAGAACTTTAGTTTAATTTTTTTTGGATTTCCATTTGCAAGAGATCTCCTTGTAGCCCTTAAAAGTACGGTATTTTGAAATTAAATTATTTTGTAGATAGGTAATCAAGTTATGGGTAGAAAACTGGAAAGACGAAGAAGACTTTTTTACAAATTCTCCAATCAACTACACCTCATGGTAGATGAAGGATTGTTACGAACCGAACTAAAATACGAGAGCACTTATATTTGTCCAATTTGTTTAAATCAATTTAAGGAAAGTGAGTTAGTTACCAGTAATAATGCCAATTTCCTAACGGAAGAGGACGCCCCACCTGCTAAGTTAAAAGGGAAGCGTGTTGCTTTGACCTGTAAAGACTGTAATTCGAATGCTGGGCATCAGATTGACAATCATCTAATCAATAGAATTAGGGAAATCGATGATTCTAAGTTCTATAAAGGGAGTAAACAATTTCGAATTCTTAAGCATGAAGGAGAAAACATAACTTCAGAGATAACTTCAAATGGGGAAGGAACGTTGACAGTATTACATCGAATCGCCAAGAATAATCCAAATCTGCTGGACAGATTTATTTATGGCCTTCGAAACAGAACAGTTGGTCCTATCCTAAACTTGGAACCTAGAGATTATAAGGTAACTCAGGAACGGGTAAATATTGCTTTAGCCATAACCAATTACATCCTCACATTCTCAAAATTTGGATACTTGTTTCTTTTACATCCCTATTATGACACTTTGCGAAAAGCCATTCTTAAACCAGAGCAAGGCGACTTCAGACATATCTTTTTACAAGACCAATTCAATAGGGAAAGGATAGGTACATACTTTGTTGTAAATCCAAATTCAAGGGCTATTTTCAATATTTTCTCACTAAGAACACTTTTCTCGGAAACGCTGATAGGGGCTATTCTTCCAATGCCTTCAAATACTCCAGAACAACTATACAATAGGCTGATTAATAATGGGAACGCCATTGAAGGGCAAGAAGCGGTTAGCGTTAATATGCAGACCGAGATAATCGATCCAAACGATGATTTGTTTCACAATATTGATGACATGAAGAAAATTATGGCCTGGGCTCTTGGCTGATTAAAGATAACTTGACTATTAGTTACCAACTTCGTCCATAATCGAAGATGGTCAATTATAACTTTAATATATAATTACTCTTTGCATAACACCTTTTTGAAATGTTTGTAGAATAGCTATGGAACTCCCTCAAGTCCAGTTCAAAAAAGTCTTACTCTTTCCAAAATCCGCTTTTTGTAAAGAGTTCAATTCACTTCTGTGGTAAAGGAATTTAGGATTTTTTCACATTATGTATAATCCGGGTATCCTAATTCTCCTTTAATATTGCAGGGAGAACTGAATAAAACATCTCCGTGGACCAGTTCTAAGTGAAAAAGTTTTTCATGATAACAACAATGAAAAACTTTGTATAAGGCAAGAAGCATATACTGATTGGAAAATCACCTTGTTCTACAATTTTTTGCTTCAAACTAAAGATAGTAGGCCACTATAATCCTCTGGAAGTTCTGCATCAATGTCCTTCAAATACGCCTTAAGCGCATCTAGAGTGGAGTGGCCCGTAATCAACATTAACTTATCACATGTTTCGGTATACGTGAACTCTTTTCTAAGCTTCCTAAAAAGTAGTGTGATAAAAGTATGCCTAAAGGAGTAGATGGTATATTCACCTCCCAGTTGCAGAGTTTTACCAGTTGCAAGTAGATATTCGTTATATTTCTTTTTGAGCTTCCAAAACCGTTTTGTAAAGTAATCCCTTCTACTTGATTCTGTGGCTTCCCATTCCCCAATGCCGGTAGGAGTAAACAAAAAGTGATTTTGTACAGAGAAATCCAAATCCTTGATTTCTTGCAGAACGATATCAGGTATGATTTTAGTCTTCTCCGGCTTGTTCTTTGCCTGAACGCGCAATAGTTTTTGAGAAAGAAAAATATCATTTAACCTAAGTCTACATACCTCGATTGGGCGTAAAAAATTATAGGAAACAAACTTTATGAATAGCAACAGAATAGGGTCGTTTTTCTTCATGTAGGCAAACAAACCTTCCAGAACCTCTAAGGAATACGTCTTATGGCTCACCGATTTTGTATTAAGCAC
Organism: uncultured Flavobacteriaceae bacterium; assembly: GCA_963848865.1. Taxonomy (GTDB): domain Bacteria; phylum Bacteroidota; class Bacteroidia; order Flavobacteriales; family Flavobacteriaceae; genus Maribacter. Next base: position 145,634 of record CAWKFV010000015.1, read on the forward strand.
CTTGATGTTCTCAATAAAATTTCTTGGTATGACCTCGTTATTTTCAAGCTCACCAAATAGGGAACTTAATACTATGCGCGTATTGTTCCGGTTTCTTGCGCTGGACGCTTTGACAATCGTTTGGAGATAATCGTTTACGGTCTGTTTGGTAATGCAGAGGATACTTTTGTCAAGTAGATTCTTTTTATCCAAATAGGTTTTAAACCTACTATATCGACTTTTATAATCTTTGATGGAGGTTTCAGAAAGCTCGTTGAGCTTTATGCCATAGGCATAATCCAGTGCCGCTCCGGCGGTATATTCCAAGGATTTTGAATTTAGCTTAAGCTTTTCCTTGTAAGGAGAATACCCTTCTTTCAACATTTCCAGCAAAACCTCCTTGATAATCCCCAAGTGTAACAACCTTTCCGTTTTGGTCTTAAAATTTTTGTTGACACTCATCGTAATCGGCGTTTGGCGGACCAATAAGGGATTTCCGAGTTTGTCTAAAAGGTCGGGTTTGGCGAAGGAGTAGTAGACATACCACCTTTTGGAGAGGTCGAAATTATCCCCGCCATGATATATTTTCGGTTCTCTATATTTTTTCCTTTCCAATCCGTGTTTGTATGCGGTAGTGTATGCGCTTTGCAATATATCAAAAAAAGAACCCATTGACAACAGTTTTAAAAAGCTGTTAATCAATGGGTTGTCTAGTAGCGGGGACTGGACTCGAACCAGCGACCTTCGGGTTATGAGCCCGACGAGCTACCTACTGCTCTACCCCGCGATGGGTTATTTCTCATTGTCATAACAACTCCGGGTCATAAATCCCGATGAGAAAATCGTTGATGCTATTTGCATAACGGGCGACAAATATACGATGTATTTTTAGTATTTTCAAGACTTGTGCTAATTATATTATTAAACTTCAGGATGAAAAAACTTAAAATCCATACCTTCGACTTTTGCAATTTATGGAAGTAATCAACGACTTTATTTCTAATGCCTTGCCTTTTACGGAATGGCCCATGTTTCTTTTGTTGATCGGAGGAGGCCTGTTTCTGGTATTTTATTCTAAATTCTTACCCTATCGTTTTTTTGGTCACGCTATTGCAATTACAGCTGGGAAATATGACGATAAGAATGCTAAAGGTGATGTTAGTTCATTTCAGGCTTTGTCCGCTGCCGTTGCCGCAACGGTTGGCCTGGGAAATATTTCCGGGGTTGCAATCGCCATACACGACGGGGGTCCTGGAGTAGTTTTTTGGATATGGATGACGGCATTGATTGGCATGTGCATCAAATTTTATTCCTGTAGTCTGTCCATCATGTACAGGGGGGTGGATTCCGATGGAAAACTACAGGGGGGTCCCATGTTTTATATCACTAAAGGATTGGGAGAAAAGGCGCGCCCTCTGGCCCTTTTCTTCGCAGTTTGTGGATTGTTCGGATTTTTGGGTGTTTTTACGGCCAATCAATTTACGGAAACATTCATGAGCGTCATTGAACCCTCAAGTACTTTGTTTCAAATGAGTGAAGTAAATTGGAAATGGACAATCGGAATTATCCTAGCCCTAATTACATCCTTGGTAATTTTTGGCGGATTGGAAAAAATTGCTAAGGTAGCTTCCGCCATCGTTCCCTTTATGGTTGCAGTATATCTCATTGCCGTGATTTTTGTGATGATATTGAATTCAGGCCAGATTTTGCCATCACTTAAAATGATTATTACCGAAGCTTGGAACTTCAAGTCTTTGGCCACAGGGGGCTTTTGGGGATTAGTGATTATAGGAGTTAGAAGGGCGATGTTTTCCAACGAGGCTGGTCTTGGTAGTGCTCCCATGTATCACGGTCAGTCAAAAAACGATGAACCCATAAGAGAGGGTTTGGTGGCTATGTTGGGTCCTTTTATCGATACAATTTTGGTCTGCACTTTTACGGCAATAGTAATAATACTTAGTGGCGCCTATTTGGAGGATGGGAGTGGAATTGTCATGACCCTATCCGCATTTGAAACAACCTTATTCGGTTGGGGAGATATCCTTTTAATGGTAATAGTTACCGCCTTCGCCTTATCCACATTGTTTACCTATTCATACTATGGGGTAAAATGCCTTTCTTTTTTGACCAACGCTAAAATTGGTAGGTTTTATAACTGGTACTTCGTTATTATGATTGTTTTTGCGGCGGTAGCTTCGCTGGAACTGGTAAAGAACCTAATCGATTTGTCCTATGCATTAATGGTCATACCCAATATGATAGCAGTATTGCTTTTGGCCCCCAAGGTAAATTTGGCTGCTAAGGATTATTTCTCAAAACTTAAGAATGAAAAAGCATAAATCAGGTTTCGTAAACATTATCGGTAATCCCAACGTAGGCAAATCCACTTTGATGAATGCATTTGTGGGGGAGAAACTTTCTATCATCACCTCAAAAGCACAGACGACCCGTCACAGAATTCTCGGAATCGTAAATGGAGATGATTTTCAGGTGATTCTATCCGATACTCCAGGAATTATTAAACCAGCGTACGAGCTTCAATCTTCTATGATGAATTTTGTAAAATCTGCTTTTGAGGATGCAGACGTACTGATTTACATGGTAGAGATTGGTGAAAAAGCGTTGAAGGATGAGTCCTTTTTCGAGAAGATAAAAAACAGTAAGATTCCAGTGTTGCTTTTACTTAATAAGGTTGATACTGCTACTCAGGAGCTTTTGGAAGAGCAAATTCAATATTGGCAGGGACTACTACCCGCGGTTGAATTACATCCAATTTCAGCATTATCCAATTTCAATATAAAAAATGTTTTTGAACGAATTATAGAATTGCTGCCCGAAGCACCTCCCTATTATCCAAAAGATCAATTGACAGATAAACCAGAACGCTTTTTTGTAAACGAGACAATCAGGGAAAAAATATTAATGTTCTATAAAAAGGAAATTCCTTATGCGGTGGAGATTGATACAGAAGAATTTTTTGAAGATGAGGACATTATACGAATGCGTTCAGTTATAATGGTGGAGCGGGATTCGCAAAAAGGAATAATTATTGGCCATAAAGGAGCTGCTCTCAAGAAAGTAGGAGTGGAGTCCCGGAAGGATTTGGAAAAATTCTTTGGAAAGCAAGTTCATCTAGAACTATACGTAAAGGTCAATAAAAATTGGCGTAGCGATTCCAAACAATTAAAAAGATTCGGTTATAATAATTAATCATTAAGGAAATCTTAGTTTTTTATCCAAAAAAGGAGTTTGTCAAAGGTTGAAACAATACTACTATTCTTGATGCAAATAATTTCTGGGTTATGAATTTCATCGATTAGGTTAAACATTATAGCTGACGGTAAAGAACTTTACCTATCTTTGATTTATCGATTAAATGCACTAAAACCCCGATGAAATGCATAATATAATCATTATTGGAGCATCAGGTCATGGAAATGTAGTACTTGACTGTATTGAAAAGGAAGGTAAATACAGAGTCATTGGCTTTGTGGATTCTGTTAAAAAGAAAGGCCTTTCTCATAATGGATACCCGGTGTTAGGTAATGAATACGATTTGCCATATATTGTTTCTGCTTACAATATCTCTGGTGGCATTATTGCAATAGGTGACAATTGGTCTAGGAAATTAGTGGAAGATAGGATTAGGGCAATTATGCCCGATTTTAATTATATAACCACTGTGCACCCAACTGCTGTAGTAGGGAAACGTTGTAAGATTGGAGCAGGTTCAGCTTTACTGGCCGGATCAATTGTCAATGCTGGGTCTATAATTGGAAAATTTTGTTTTTTAAATACTAATTCTTCACTTGGGCATGATGGAATAATTGGAGATTATTCTAGCCTTGCACCTAGAGTTGCTACAGGAGGTAATTTAATTTTAGGATGTTTTTCGGCAATTTGTCTAGGTGCCAATATTATAGAAAACGTGGAAATCGGTAATCACTCTGTCGTAGGAGCTGGAGCATTGGTCTTATCCCATATTCCGAGTATGGTTGTCGCTTATGGCAGCCCTGCTAAAGTGATTAAAAGTAGGCAAATTGGTGATAGTTACTTGGGGAAAAGCTCCCATTCCTCAAATGTGCCGGAATATTTGATTTAGTAGTTACAAATATCGCTTCATTTCAAAAATACTTTGTTAAACATATTGCCTTACCTTTGCACCCTAATTTAAGTTTATGGGTGCTATTGTTGCTATTGTTGGAAGGCCAAATGTTGGAAAATCTACTTTTTTTAATAGGCTGATTCAGCGACGTGAGGCTATTGTTGATGCTGTTAGTGGCGTAACACGAGATAGACACTACGGAAAAAGTGATTGGAATGGTAGGGAATTCTCTGTTATAGATACTGGAGGTTACATTGTTGGCAGTGACGATGTTTTCGAGAAGGAAATTGATAAACAGGTTGAGTTGGCTATTGCCGAATCCGATGCTATTATTTTTATGGTTGATGTTGAGACTGGGGTTACCGGAATGGATGAGGACGTGGCCAAGCTTCTAAGAAGGGTCAATAAACCCGTTTTCCTTGCAATTAATAAAGTGGATAATGCGATGCGAGAGGAAGATGCCGTGGAATTCTATTCTCTTGGATTAGGGGAATATTATACACTTTCTAGCATTAATGGCAGTGGTACAGGCGATTTGTTGGATGCCTTGGTAAAGGAATTACCGGAAGTAGAAGAGGAAGAAAATGAGCTCCCCAGATTTGCAGTGGTAGGTAGACCTAATGCCGGCAAATCCTCTTTTATCAATGCGCTTATAGGCGAGGAAAGATATATAGTCACAGATATAGCAGGCACCACGCGGGACAGTATCGATACAAAATACAATAGGTTCGGGTTCGAATTTAACCTGGTAGATACTGCAGGTATCAGAAGAAAGTCAAAAGTAAAGGAAGATTTGGAATTTTATTCCGTTATGCGTTCGGTTAGGGCCATAGAGCATTGTGATGTGTGTTTGCTGTTGATGGACGCAACCCGCGGTTTTGACGGTCAAGTAGCAAATATTTTTTGGTTGGCACAACGTAATAACAAGGGAATTGTAATCTTGGTAAATAAATGGGATTTAGTTGAGGACAAAGAAACCAATACTATTAAACAGTACACCAAACGCATAAAAGAAGCCATAGAACCTTTCACGGACGTTCCTATCCTATTTATTTCCGTCCTTACCAAACAACGTATTTTTAAGGCGATTGAAACCGCGGTTGAAGTCTATAATAATAGAAACAAAAAAATCATAACACGTAAGTTCAATGATGTTATGTTGCCACTTATAGAGAATTATCCTCCACCTGCATATAAGGGTAAATACGTTAAGATAAAGTTTTGCACCCAATTGCCAACCCCGTATCCGCAGTTTGCATTTTTCTGTAACCTACCACAATACGTAAGGGAACCTTATAAACGGTATTTGGAAAATAAAATTCGGGAAGAGTTTGATTTCTCTGGTGTTCCGATAACTATTTTTATGCGGAAAAAATAGGATTGGAATAGTATTTGTGGGATTTTTTTCACAACTTACTAACCTATTTATGAAGAGAACTGCATTTTTATTTTTTTTCATTGTCACTTTAGCTGTATTTGTTTTCGGTCAAGAAAACAATCATACGACTACCTTTGAAGGATGGGAGAACATTCATGTACATCTGAACAAAACCACCTTTTTAGAAGGTGAGAAACTTTGGTTCAAAGCTTATGTAAAAGAACAGAAAACAGGACTCCCTTCATTGCCAACAACCAATTTACAGGTAGCGTTATTTAACAAAGAGGGCGAACTGGTAAAACACAAATTAATTTACATCCAAGATGGTCTAGGTCAAGGAAACTTTGCCATTGACTCCACCATAACCGATACTGAGTATACCCTTCTGGCATGGACTAACTATATGCAAAACTTTAAAGATTTAAAACCTTTTAGTCAGAAAATTAAAATAGTAAAATATGATACTGTAAGCGAAATCGGTTCTGAGCCTAAAGTTAGAATAACAATATATCCTGAAGGAGGGCAATTGATTGAAGGGGCATATAATAATATTGGCATATTGATTGACAATGGATTAGGTCAAGGTGTAACTGTCAATAATTTGACATTAAGTGACAATTTGGGTAATATAATTCGCAAGAATATCATCACAAACGAATTGGGAATTGGCAAAACCGGATTTATGGTTGAAGCTGGCAAAAACTATATTTTACAATTGGACAAAGCGGACTTTCCCATGATTTCCAAATCGCTTCCAGAGGCCGTAAAAGGTCAAATCAGCCTAAGTATCGACAATAATGGAATTGATGAAGTACTCCTAAAGTTGGTTGGCTCAAGGGAAACCTTTGACGAAAAAGACAGGGAGAATTACACCATGGCAATTTATAAGGATGAATTTCTTCATTTGGAAAATCTGGCAATCAGTCAAGATGAACCAGTAATTTCATTTGATCGTGAACTCATGCCGTTTGGTGTTTTGACCGCTGTACTTTTTGATGAAAACCTCAAACCAATAGCCCGCAGAATGTTTTTTAATCACAGTAGTAGTGAAAGAAGGATAGTTGAGTTGGAAATTGAGCATGGCCCTGAAATTTTAAATGATTCGATACAGTTGGATTTATTGTTGCCAGAACATATTGACAATGAAATCAACGTGAGTATTTCTACAATTCCTGAAGAGAGTTCCGCCTATAATCCAAATAATTCCATCATTACCTCATTTTTGGTACGACCATATTCAAACCTTCATTTTGAAGACTATTACTTTTTTGAAGAACAGGACAGAAAAAAACGTTTTGAACTGGATACTCGATTACTGATTGAAGGTTGGGGAAAATACGATTGGGATTCCAGAAAATTGGAAGCAATAAAGATTGCTTTTAACAGGGAAAATGGCATCCCTTTTCAGGGAAAAATCATCGATGCGGATTTAAATGAAGAGAATCAGGCATACCTGGTCACCAAATTATCCGGTGCCATGGAGTTCAAAGAATTGCAAAAGGACAAATCCTTTAAAGGAAACATGGTGCTTTTTGAGAGAGACTCTTTACAGGTCAGTCTCATAGGTAAAAAGGGAATGCTTAGAAAACCAAAGGCCGAAATTAGAATTGAAAATATCTTTGGGCAGATAACCAATACCTATGAATGGTTAAAAAAAACAACTATAAAAAAGAATATAGATGACAATGAAGAACCAATACTTAACCAACCTTTGAACATTGAGGAACGGACCATTGTTTTGGACGAAGTTACCGTTACCGATAATTTAAAAAGAAACAATAAATTTCAAATAACTGCGGAAGTTGAAGGTCGGATAATAGGAGATTTGGATATTAGGCGTTCACCTTCACTAAGTATATATTTGGAAAGGCTTGGTTTTATCATTCGTGGTAATGAAGGTGAATTAAAAGTATATGTTCCAGCTAGACCTGGGCTTCTAGAAGTTCCAGTAGCAATAGAGGGAATGGGAGCCTTACCGGGCGAGATTATTGGCATGCCGCTATCAAACGTTCATTTTATCGCGTTCAGCAAATCCAGGGTACAGCCTTTTATTTCAATCACAATAAACAGAAATTATGTGGCTCCGGAGAATAGAAATAAGTTCGTCAAATTCGCGATTGAAAATGGATTTGCCCAACCAAAAGAATATTTCGCGCCCGATTATCCCGACTATACCAGCCCGATATTCAAAAGATATGGTGCTATCGATTGGAAGGCCAACGTTTCAATTGGTTCCAGCGCTCCAACTAAAATTACCGTGCCTACTAAAAATCAAAGAGGGATACGAATATATGTAGAAGGAATGAGTACTGATGGTTCATTGGTTTCTTTTACAAAAAGAATATCACTAAGCGCCAACTAAGTGTCTTTTTATTGCTGCTACTACTCATAGTGAAGCAGCACAATGTCTAATTTCTACCTCTCACTTTCTCTGGGGACTGTCAATTGAATCTACCACCCTCCAGAGGCACCGCCACCACCGAATCCGCCACCGCCGAAGCCTCCACTGAAACCGCCGCCTCCAAAACTGCCTCCTCCGCCACTGCCAAAGCCACCGCTAGAACGTCCACTACGTCCCATATTGCTCAGGATAATCATGTCCCATATATCGAATCCAGAGCCTCCTCTGCCGCTATTTCCGCCACCGTTTCGCTTGTTTCTCTTGGAAAGAATAATCAATATGATAACAAAAATAATAATGGGTAAAAGTGCTTGAAACGGAAAACCGTCGTTGGTTTCAAAAGTACGTTCCTCTTTGAACTCCCCATTCAATACCTGAAAAATGGCATCTGCCCCGTTAGTAAGGCCACCGTAATAATTCCCTGTTTTGAATTCTGGAATGATGACGTTTTCAATAATACGTCGGGACATCGCATCCGTTAATGAACCTTCAACGCCGTAACCAGTATTGATAGCTATTTTTCGGTCGTCTTTGGCCAGTAGAATTAAAATGCCGTTGTCCTTGCTTTCCTGTCCTATTCCCCATTTTTCACCCCAATTGGCACCTAGATAGGTGATGTTTTCTCCCTCTGTGCTTGAGATAATAACGGTTACGATTTGTGTGGACGTACTGTCGGAATACCTGATCAGTTTTTTTTCCAGTTCCGATTTTTGACCAGCAGGCAAGAGATTTATATAATCATAAACACTAGTCTGTAAATCGGGTTTAGCAGGTATTTCAAACTGGCTCCATAACGGTAGCGAGGCAATTAATAATAAAAAGCTAAGACTAGCCTTTAGATACCTCATTGCTTAGTTCGTTTGTGTCTCCATGTCGCCATGGGAAATGATTCTTCAATTCTATTCCGGCTTTTAAAACACCGGCAACAATTCCTTCTTTAAAATTTCCTTCGCTGAAATGGCTTTGAATGACGTCCTTTGTAGTATCCCAAAAATCAGCAGGAACTACATTGTTAATCCCCTTATCTCCGCAAATAGCGAATTTTTTATCATGTACCGCGACATAAATCAACACCCCGTTTTCTTCTTTGGTATTGTCCATCTTCAACATATGAAAAACCTCCTTCGCACGCTCAAAATGGTCTAATCTCGTATGGGATTCTATATGTACCCTGATTTCCCCAGAAGTATTTTTTTCAGCTTTAAGTATGGCTTCAACAATTTCTTGCTCTTCATCGGCAGTTAAAAAATCCTCTACTTTGGACATGGTTATGATTTATTCGAACTCAAAGTTAACATCTGGAGCTTGTTCGGAACCAGCTTCGGATTTAAAATAGGCGAGTTCATCAAAATTTAAAATACCTGCCAAAATCGAATTCGGGAATTTTTTAATGTGAAGGTTGTATGGTTCTACCGTAGCGTTGAATCTATCCCTGGCTACGTTAATTCTGTTTTCCGTTCCTTCCAATTGCGATTGCAATTCCAAGAAATTCTGGTTGGCCTTAAGGTCCGGGTAACGCTCTACAGTAACCAAAAGTCTGCTTAATGCGCCACTTAGGCCACTTTGCGCCTGGTTAAATTGTGCTAGTTGTTCCGGCGTAATATTTGTAGGGTCTATGCTAACGGAGGTTGCCTTGGCACGAGCCTCTATGACATCGGTCAATGTTCCACGTTCAAAATCAGCGGCTCCTTGTACCGTTTTCACCAAATTCCCAATGAGATCGTTTCTTCGTTGATAGGCACTCTCTACGTTTGCCCAGGTTTTGGTAGAAGTTTCTTTAAGGCTTACCGCGGTGTTGTTGAAATTAACGCCCCATAAGTAAAGTCCAATTGCAATTACTGCAATTATTGCAAGTACGATAAATGCGATTATTCCTTTTTTCATTTTCTTGTATATTTAAATGGTCAGTGTATTCTGTTAGTATATTGAATTTGATTGTTGTTACATTTTCAGACCAACAATTTCAAATTTAGCACTCAATTTTATTATTAGAAACAAAACAACCTTGCGTTAGAAAAAAAGCCACGCCTTTTCTATAGTTGATCTTTTATTTTGATAAGCTCAGTTTTAACCCGTTCCAACTTTTGAATGATTTCAAAATTGGAAAGCGTCTTTTGCTTTTCTTCCTTTAAATGAGTTTTTGCCCCTTCTAAAGTAAACCCCCGTTCCTTGACAAGGTGATAGATAAGTTGTAAATTTTTAATGTCCTGAGGAGTGAATTTTCGGTTTCCCTTCGCATTTTTCTTTGGCTGCAATACATCAAATTCCTTTTCCCAAAATCGGATTAAAGACGTATTAACATCAAAGGCACGGGCTACCTCGCCAATTCCGTAATATCTTTTTTCTGGAAGATCTATCTGCATTAATCCAAGGATTGGTTTTCTTGATTGGCATATTTCAGCATATTCTCAAATTCTTCAGCTGATAAACTGCCGTAGTAAAAATTGATTGGGTTTATGCGGTCCTCATCTTTCCAGACCTCGTAGTGTAAGTGTGGTGCTTCTGAACGCCCTGTACTTCCCACAAAACCTATGAGATCGCCACGCTTCACTTTTTGTCCTTTTTTCACGTTATACTGACTTAGATGGCCATAAAGGCTCAGATAGCCATAGCCATGGTCAATGCGGATATGTTTTCCATATCCAGATGAATTATTGTCTGCCCTAGTAACTTTCCCATCACCTGTGGCATAAATTGGAGTGCCTTTCGGAGCGGTAAAATCCATTCCATAATGCATTTTTCTTGCCTTGGTAAAGGGATCTGAACGCCATCCGTAACCGGAAGCCATTCTGGTAAGGTCTTCGTTATTTATGGGTTGAATTGCAGGAATGGCCACAAGAAGTTTTTCTTTTTCTTCCGCCAACTTGGTGATTTCATCCAACGACTTGGATTGTATCGCCATCTGTTTCTTTATGATGTCCAATCGTTTAGTGGTGGCTATCACCATTTCGGAATTGTTGAAACCTTCCAACGATTTGTATCTATTTATTCCCCCAAAACCGGCTCTTCGTTGCTCTTCCGGAATCGGGTTGGCCTCAAAGTAAAGTCGGTAGATATTATTGTCGCGATCCTCTATATTCGCCAGCACCTCTTCAATCTGCCCCATCTTCCGATCCAGAAGCTCAAATTGTAGCTCGTAGTTCTTTACCTCGCGCTGTAAGGAAAGTTCACGCGGCGTGTTGACAATGTTCGTGTTTAAAAGCAGGATAAGGCCTAAAAGACCAAATAGAAACGAACCTAAAAAGAAAAATGCAATGTTTCTATAACGTTTGGATTTTTCTGGTTCTATCTTTCTGTACGAAAGTGTATCCGGGTCGTAATAGTATTTTACCTTAGACATGAATGGATTTTATCCTATTTTTGTGCTTTCGTTTTAACATAACAAACAAATATAAAAATTGTTTTCTATAAACAGTTAAAATTTGTAAAAGCTTAGCATTTTAGATGAATTCCAAGGAAATCCGAAAACAATTCTTAGCATTTTTTGAAGGTAAAAAACACAAAATTGTTCCTTCTGCGCCCATGGTCATAAAAGATGACCCGACGCTCCTTTTTACCAATGCGGGAATGAACCAATTTAAGGAATTTTTCTTGGGAATATCCGAACCTAAAAACCCTAGGGTGGTTGATACTCAGAAATGTCTTAGGGTAAGTGGTAAGCATAACGATCTGGAGGAAGTAGGAAAAGATACCTATCACCATACCATGTTCGAGATGTTGGGCAACTGGAGTTTTGGGGATTACTTTAAGGAAGAAGCCATTTCTTGGGCTTGGGAGCTACTTACCGATGTTTTGAAAATTGATAAGGACAGTCTTTACGTTTCCGTGTTCGAAGGAAGTGATGATGCCGATAAATTGGAAAAGGACTATGAAGCGTTCGCGCTGTGGAGCAAAATTGTTCCAAAGGACCGAATCATTATGGGGAACAAAAAGGACAATTTCTGGGAAATGGGAGACCAAGGGCCTTGTGGTCCTTGTTCCGAGATACATGTGGATATTCGCAATGCGGAAGAAAAGGCAGAAGTTTCAGGCGCTAGTTTGGTCAACCAAGATCATCCACAAGTTGTGGAAATATGGAACTTGGTATTCATGCAGTATAACCGAAAGGCAGATGGTAAGCTGGAAAATCTACCGGAAAAACATGTGGATACCGGAATGGGTTTTGAACGCTTGTGTATGGTGCTTCAAAATGTAAAATCCAACTATGATACCGATGTCTTTACCCCGTTGATTCGTGAGATTGAAACGATAACCAACGTTGAATATGGTGCAAAAGAAGAAACGGATATTGCTATAAGGGTAATCGCCGACCATGTTAGGGCGGTCGCATTTTCCATCGCTGACGGACAATTACCAAGTAATACCGGTGCAGGCTATGTAATCAGACGTATTTTGAGGCGGGCCGTGAGGTACGGGTTTACTTTTCTAAATACAAAAGAGCCCTTTATGTATCGTTTGGTAAATGTGTTGACACACACTATGGGTGATGCTTTTCCGGAACTAAAGGAGCAAAAGCAGTTAATTGAAAACGTGATTAAAGAGGAGGAGCATTCGTTTCTGAAAACCTTGGATCAGGGATTGGTGCTATTGGATACCATTATTTCCAATTCTAAGGGAAAAGAAATAAATGGTGAAAAGGCCTTTGAATTATATGACACCTTTGGATTCCCAATCGATCTAACGGCGCTTATTTTAAGTGAAAAAGGATATACGTTGGACGAGGCTGGTTTTGATGCTGCCATGCAACAACAGAAAAATCGTTCCAAGTCTGCCTCAGAGGTTTCCAAGGAGGATTGGAAAGTTTTGAATTCGGATTTGGAGCAGGAATTTGTCGGTTATGATGTGTTGGAGGCGGATGTAAAAATGGTAAAATACCGAAAAGTGACTTCTAAAAAGGATGGTGAACACTATCAATTGGTATTCAATTTGACACCGTTTTACGCCGAAGGCGGTGGACAAGTAGGGGATAAAGGATATTTGGAATCTCCGGACGGGGATGTGGTCTATATTATCGATACCAAAAGAGAGAACAACGAAATTGTCCATTTTGCCAAGAGTCTGCCCAAGAAATTGGATGGTACGTTCAAAGCTGTGGTTGATGCCAAACAACGTCAACGTACTGAAGCCAACCACACCGCGACCCACCTTTTACATCAAGCGCTTAGGGAAGTTTTGGGAACCCATGTGGAGCAAAAAGGCTCTGCAGTGCATTCTAAATACCTTCGTTTTGATTTTTCACATTTTTCCAAAATGACACCAGATGAACTTAGCGAGGTGGAGGATTTTGTGAATGCCAGGATAGAGGGTCAATTACCATTACAAGAGAATAGGAATGTGCCCATGAGACAAGCTATTTCCGAAGGGGCGATGGCGCTTTTTGGGGAAAAATATGGTGATGCCGTTAGAACCGTTCGGTTTGGTAAGTCCATTGAATTGTGTGGAGGGACCCACGTTAAGAATACAGGTGATATTTGGCATTTCAAGATTAGGTCGGAAGGCGCAGTAGCAGCTGGAATCCGTAGGATTGAAGCCATTACCAGCGATGCGGTTAAAGACTTTTATTCCGAGAACAATAGGGCACTTTACGAAATAAAGGATTTACTGGGCAATGCACAGGATCCTGTAAAATCCGTTTCGGCGCTACAGGAGGAAAACTCGGAATTGAAAAAACAAGTAGCCGAACTGCTAAAAGACAAGGCCAAAAACCTGAAAGGAGATTTGGTCAATGAACTTCAAGATGTAAACGGGGTACAATTCTTGGCCAAACAAATAGATTTGGATGCTGCGGGAATAAAAGACCTTTCGTTTGAAATGGGTCAAAACAGAAATGATTTGTTCCTGTTATTCGGGACGGAGCAAAATGGCAAAGCGTTATTGTCCTGCTATATATCCAAAGATGTGGTGGCCAGCAAAAATCTAAATGCGGGAACAATTGTTCGAAAGCTTGGAAAATACATTCAAGGTGGTGGTGGCGGACAACCTTTCTTCGCAACTGCGGGAGGTAAAAATCCGGCCGGGATAGCCGAAGCTTTGGAAAAAGCTAAGGAATACTTAGGCTAGCATTTTCATTTCAAACAGATAGAGACATTTGAGATAGGATTTTTTAATCTTGTCAAAAAACAAATTATGAATCTGCAAACTCAAATTCCAATTAAAAAAGAGGATAATCACATTGATTATTCAAGCAAGTTGTTGCTGTTGGGTTCCTGTTTCTCTCAAAATATTGGAGATAAACTGGCCTATTTTAAGTTTCGGTCGCTACAAAACCCATTTGGGATTTTATTTCATTCTTTGGCAATTGAAAACTTGATAGCAAGGGCGGTCGATAAAAAATTATACACGGAAGAAGATATCTTTTATTTTAATGAACGTTGGCAAACCTATGATGCACATTCAGATTTAAGCGCAACAACAAAGGAAGACTTGCTTAGTTCACTTAACTCGGCTTTGATTGCCACTAGAGCTCAAATTGAAACCGGGACACATATTATCCTCACTTTAGGCACGGCGTGGGTTTATAAGTTGAAGGAAACCAATACAATTGTTGCGAACTGTCATAAAGTGCCACAAAAGGAATTTGAAAAATACCTTTTACCCGTATCGGAAATAGTTTTTAGTTTGGAAAGCGTCATCAAAAAAATCCAAACTATAAATAAGCAGGTGAAAATTCTATTTACAATATCCCCGGTTCGCCATTTAAAAGACGGATTTGTTGAAAATCAGCGAAGCAAAGCTCATCTAATTACTGCAATCCATTCTTTACTGTCATCTCGATCGGATTCGAGCGTCGGATACTTTCCGTCTTACGAACTTATGATGGATGAAATGCGTGACTACCGATTTTATGCTCAAGACATGATACACCCCAACCAGTTGGCAATCGATTATATCTGGGAAAAGTTTAAAGACACATGGACATCCAACGGGGCGCAGGAAACCATGAATAAAATAGATGATATTCAAAAAGGGTTGCGGCATAGGCCTTTTCATCCGGAATCGGCGCAACATCAAAACTTTCTAAAGTCACTCCAAGCTAAAATTGCGTATATAAAAGAGATATATCCTTTTGTGGAGTTCAACTAGCTTAAGGTTTGGAAGCGGATAGGGAAATTTGAATGGTTTATGAAATGGGCTGTTTCTATTTATGATGCCTGCCGAAATTGTAGTTTCAGAAATACCTTAAAAACAACTAAATATATACAAATGAAAAGAATCTTAGTTGGAATCATTATCGTGTTGGTCGGAATATTGATTTTCAGGTCATGTGCCGATGAAAAGGAATCAAAATCCATCCTTCAAGAAAATTCTATGCTCATCCAGCAACAGATCGAAAATGTTTCAAAATTAATTGTAACGGAAGGTCATTTTGCCGAAGTCTATAATTACAAGGATTCCAAAGAACTATTTGGACCTCTTCTCAGGGCCGATAAAAAGGCATTGGTGGTGGTAAATGCTGATGTTACCATTGCTTATGATCTCTCTAAAATTGAATTTGAATTGGACGAGGGTCAAAAGACATTACACATTAATCATATTCCTGAACCGGAAATTAACCTGAATCCGGATTTTGAATATTATGATGTTACGGCCGACTATTTAAATCCTTTTGATGCGGGCGACTATAATACCATAAAACGTAATGTCAGGGAATCTTTAATGAAAAAAGTAGAAGCCTCAACCTTAAAAACAAATGCCCAAAATCGATTATTGAGCGAGCTGCAGAAATTTTATCTGTTGACAAATTCCATGGGCTGGCGCCTCACTTTTAATGAAAAACCTATTGAAAATTTAAAGGAATTGGATGTTTTTAGGCCTTAACGGAAACGGTTACATCGGCTAAAGCCAATCCATCATCTATTAAATGTCCAAGTTTGGGATTATCCCGTTTCACCATTTCCAAATGTTGGTTTATTTCTTTGGCAAAGCCGTCATCCCCATTTTTGACAGCCAATTCGTAAAGCTCAACGGATAGCAGCCAATCTTTTGGGAACTTATCCTTGACCTCCCTAAAAACCTTGTTTCTGGAAATAGTGGTGTTTTTTCCTTCTCTAAACTCGCGTATTTGCTTGTAGTAGATTTCAATCTCCCTTTCAGAGCTATTTTTTGAACTGGAAACGGTTTTGCTGAGCTCGTGGTCCATAAGGTCAAAACTCTTCAAATCTGCTGGACCATTATAAGCGGAAACAATTCGTTGTCCTATTGCCATGTTGTACAGTTCTTTATCCGATTGAAAAAGGACTTTCCCTTCGTGCGTCACTTTACAATTTTCAAAAGTGATAAGGATAATTTGTCCTTGTAGATTTCGTGTTCCGGTAATAATTCTTCCGCTAACATTTATACCACCCTCAAAATCCAAGGATACCAATTCCCCCTCATAGATTTTGTAGGCTTTTAAATCTCTCGGACTCATTTCTTCTATGGCAATATTTATTCCTTTAAGTCGCCCTATAGGAGAGCCAAAGCCTGTGGCATGCTGATTGGTGTCTTGTCCCACCAGTTCCTTTTCCCTAAAAGCCAATGCGGATTTACCACTCGTCTGAAAATAAACGGGTTCACCTTCATGCGCGATGACATATTCAAAATTTCCCGAGACCTGTAATCCGGTACTCAATTCAATCGTACCCAATTCCTTGGAATCTATTAATTTTTGGATGCCGCTCAGCCCTCCAGTTCGCAGCGCCATCGTATTGGCAAAGTCTTCCAAAACTTGGCTCAGAAATGCAAAATCTGGAGTCACAAAGAGTTGTGGCTGTGGTTTTGTAATATCAAATGAGGTATGTGCCGCTTCAATGGAATACGGGATTTTTTTTACATTGTCCGTCATACACCAAGCGCTTTCTCCAATAGAGGAAAGCAACCCGGCCCCATATAATTTTGGATTTTCTACGGAGCCAATGAGTCCGTATTCTACGGTCCACCAGTGTAAATTACGTATGAGGGCCATTTCACTAGGTTCGCCCATGTTCTGTTGCAATTCGTCAACAAGATTTTCCGCTTTTGTTATGTCCTCCGGCTTTGTGCCATTTGCTTCCTTTATGATGGACAAATGGCGCACCGCTTGGTACAATTCGAAATCCCTGGCGCTAGAAACAGCTTTGCAACCTATTTCCCCAAAACGACGTAGGTACTCTGCATATTCAGGATTGGCAATAATTGGCGCATGCCCCGCTCCTTCATGGATGATATCCGGGGCAGGAGTATATTCTATATGTTCCAATTGCCGTATATCCGAAGCAATGACAAGCACATTATATGCTTGAAACTCCATAAATGCTGCAGGAGGAATAAAACCGTCAACCGCAACAGCCGCCCAGCCTAAATCTTTCAAAATACGGTTCATACCATACATGTTGGGAATATGGTCAACGGAAATACCTGTTTTTTTAAGGCCATCTACATAGGATGTATGCGCAACCTTACTAAGGTAATCCACGTTCTTTCGCATTACGTAGCGCCACACGGCTTGATTAATGGCTGTGTAATCCTCATAGTTTTGGGGCTTTATATATTGCTTTAGATGCTTTGGAAGCTTATCTAAAATAGGGTTGCTTTCGTAATTCATACCTTTGACTTGATGCTTAAGTTTTTCTCCATCACTCTTAAATATACTATTTTTAACCACGATACCCAATATTGGTAGCGTTAAGAGTGCCTTCGTACTTAATGAGGCTAAAAACAGTCGACACTTTCCGTTGCTTTAATCTAAAAAAAAAGACCTGTACAATCGTATCGACTGCACAGGTCCTCTCATAAACACAAACTAAATTTATCTATTTTGCCGCCACTGCGTTAGGAGGATACTGTTCCAAAATCTGTGAAACGAATTCCTTTATACGCTGCTCTTTTTTTGCGATGTTGTTGGTATTGGCAAGTGTACCCTCACCTTTGCCCTGCCATACAAGTTCCTTGCTATTTGTATCGATTAAATCTATGTAAAGAGAACCTTGAGTACTTGTGGAAACGCTGTTGCCTCCCCAGCCCCAGCCAAGTCCCGGTCCCCAGCCCCAGCCAGGTCCCCAGCCCCAGCCCCAGCCACCCCAGCCGCCCCAGCCAAAGTTGTTGTTATAGACATCTACGCGCTCCTGTTCTCTGGTGAAAATGCTCACCAAAATATCCGGATTTTCGGATTTTACGAAACCTCTTGAACCCATTTCGGTCTCAATCGCCCTAAGAATACGTTTCTTATCCAAATCGGAAATTTGGGCCTTGTCTATTCCAGTTTTGTAGAAAGCATAGGATTTATATCCGTTAAAGTCAGCTTTTTGGTCATAATCGGAAAGAACCCGAACGGAGGAACAGGAACTTAGGAAAACCAATAAAAGCATGGGTATGGCGAGCAATTTAATTCTTTTCATATCACAGTTTTTTATTGTTTGTATACTTTTTTCTTTCTATTTAAGTCTCAAAAATCATGCCGAAACATTATGTTTATTGTCGATTGGTTTTTGGGTCGTATCCATATGGGCAATGCCTACAACCACTTTCACAACAATAACCACGTTTTAGGTGAAATTGTTTTGTAAACACACGATAACCTTCTTCTGACCAATAAAAATCTCCTTCCTCAATAGGTAAAATCTCTTTCATTCAATTTTTCTCCTCAAAAATATGAGTATAAAGTTAGGGGTTTTCTGTTGATAACCTTCTTACTTCTAGCGGTCAAACACTTTGTTTAAAGGTAAAACGGGAGTTTAATTCCTTTTAACGGTATTGTTGGCAACAAAATCTAGGATTTTTCCTATCGTTAATTTTAACATTTATCTTTGTTAGGAACCATTTGGTTAATTTTTATGATATTGATTTTCAGACATTTCTTCTATAAAAATTATGTTGGACTTTCACTTTGGCCGTTCATATTTCTGAAGAACGACTCTTTAAAAAGCGATGCGATTCTAATCAATCATGAAAAAATTCACTTAAAACAGCAACAAGAACTGCTTATTTTACCTTTTTATATTATGTATTTGGCGGAATGGTTGTTTCGTACAGTTTGGTATCTTAATAGTTATCGCGCTTATCAAAATATAAGTTTTGAACGAGAGGCCTATGCGAATGAAGGTAATCCGGAATATCTAGCCCAGCGGAAAAACTTCAGCTTTATTAAATATCTTTATCGCTGAAAAACGATACGGTTGCAAAGTCAGAATCAGTTTATCCAACTTCCCATTCTTGAAGAAAAAGGTATCGTTTTAGCCATTAAACGAGAAGATTTACTTCATCCTTTAATCTCCGGAAATAAATATAGAAAGCTTAAATACAATCTGCTTCTCGTAAAGGAAAGAGGTCTTAAGACGCTGTTGACTTTTGGCGGTGCGTTTTCTAATCATATTTTGGCGGTTGCCGCTGCGGGGAATGAAAGAGGATTCAGAACGATTGGGGTGATTAGGGGCGATGAGTTGGTGGAGGAATGGAAGGACAATCCCACTTTGAGATTGGCCAACCAACTGGGTATGAGTTTTAAATTTGTATCAAGGGAAGTCTATCGAAACAAGGATAAAATCGATTTCATTAAAAATTTAGAATCGGAATTTGGCGCATTTTATATAATTCCAGAAGGTGGAACCAATGCTCTGGCGATAAAGGGTTGCGAGGAAATCCTAACGGAGCAGGATAGAACATTTGATATTGTTTGTACTTGTGTTGGGACTGGAGGAACAATTGCGGGTTTGATAAATTCCGCTGAGCAAAATCAGAAAATCCTCGGATTTTCAGCTTTAAAAGGAGACTTTTTAAATAAGGAAATCGGAAAGCTAACTACAAAAAAGGGTTGGAAATTAATTACCGAATATCATTTTGGAGGATACGGGAAAGTAAACGAAAAGCTTGTTACGTTTATAAATGATTTTAAAAGGAAAACTGGGATTCCCTTAGACCCCATCTATACCGGAAAAATGTTATTTGGGTTGTTGGATATGATTAAGAATGATAGTTTTGCTACGGGAACTAAGATATTGGCCGTTCATACTGGGGGACTGCAGGGCATTTCCGGCATGAATATGGTACTGAAAAAGAAAAAATTACCTTTGTTGGAAATATGAATAAAAGAATTCTTTTGCTATTGCTGCTAGGTATAGTGATTACGGGATGTAAATCCAAAAAAGCCTACTCCGATAATTTACGTACCAAGAACGTTCTTTCGGAACGCGGTAAGAAAAAATCCAATACTTCTACTACAGATACCGATAGTTTTTTGCCTCCGGATTCCGGGAAATTCATGGTGTTTCGGATAGAAAGCATTCCTGAATACATTGATACGTTTTCTGAAATCGCCCAGCTGGAAATGAAAGCTTATGGTATTCCTGCAAGTATAACCCTGGCCCAAGGTCTTCTAGAAAGTGGCTACGGCAAAGGGGAATTGGCCTTAAAGACCAACAATCATTTTGGAATAAAATGCCATAAAGGATGGCAAGGCGATTATGATTTTCATGATGATGATGAGCTAGGGGAGTGCTTTAGAAAGTACAATCATCCTATGTATTCGTTTCGCGATCATAGTAATTTTTTGACGACGCGTTCCCGGTACGCGTTTCTTTTTAATTATAGAAATACCGATTATAAGAGTTGGGCCAAAGGATTACAAAAAGCAGGATATGCCACTGATAAAAAATATCCTCAAAAACTTATTTACCTCATTGAAAAGCATGAGCTCTATAAATATGACAGGGAAATAGCCAAGGAAGGTTATGGAAAAGATGTGGTGGTAGCTTCCGAAGCAGATGTGGTACATATAGTTTCCAGGGGAGATACTTTATATTCGCTCTCAAGAAAATACTATGTTTCCGTAGACGAGCTCATGCAGATGAACAAACTACGGGATTCCAACCTCTCCATTGGCCAAAAACTATTGGTAAAAGGAGCCAACATTAACAAATAAGCATGATTTATAAACGCAGTAGTGCCTTGTTCGCCGAGGCAAAGCAATTTATATCTGGCGGGGTCAACTCTCCGGTCAGAGCATTTAAAGCCGTAGGGGGGGATCCTATTTTTGTCAAAAAGGCGAAAGGCGCATATTTGTTTGATGAAGATGGAAATCGGTTGATAGATTATATCGCTTCGTGGGGTCCATTACTATTGGGACATGCCTACGAACCTGTCATTAACGCAGTAATAGATCGGGCAAAAAAAGGAACTTCTTTTGGTATGCCTACAGAAATTGAAACCGATTTGGCTAAACTGGCGGTTTCCATGGTTCCGAATATCGATAAAATAAGATTTGTAAATAGCGGTACGGAAGCCTGTATGAGTGCGGTCCGTTTGGCACGCGGGTATACGGGTAAGGATAAGATCATAAAGTTTGCCGGATGTTACCACGGTCATTCCGATTCTTTTTTGATTCAGGCAGGAAGCGGAGCGGTAACTTTTGGCGCACCTAATAGTCCCGGTGTTACCCAAGGAACCGCAAAAGATACGTTGCTGGCGGCTTACAATGATTTAGAGGAGGTAAGAACTTTGGTCGCCGCAAATAAGGGAGAAATAGCGGCAGTCATTATTGAGCCTGTAGCCGGCAATATGGGCTGTATTGTACCGACTGATGAATTCATACACGGATTAAGAGATTTGTGCACAGAGGAAGGTATTCTTTTGATTTTTGATGAGGTCATGACAGGATTTCGTTTGGCAAAGGGAGGTGCGCAGGAAGTATTGGGCATTAAGGCGGACATTGTCACTTTTGGAAAAGTGATAGGGGGCGGGCTTCCTGTAGGGGCTTTTGCTGCCAAGTCTGAAATTATGAACCATTTAGCACCGGATGGCCCAGTTTATCAAGCGGGGACATTAAGTGGTAACCCATTGGCGATGAGTGCGGGATTGGCCATGCTTACCGAATTGAACAATTATCCACAGGTTTTTGACAGTCTTTCGAAGAAAACGGAATACCTGCATAAAGGATTAGATGAAGTTTTATCCCGAAAAGGACTGGATTATCAAATTAACCGATATGGTAGTATGATTTCCGTTCACTTTACTGATGAACCTGTTATCGATTTTGCATCTTCCGCAAAGGGTAACAACGACCGGTTTAAAAAATACTTCCACGGAATGTTGGAGCAAGGAATTTATTTACCACCTTCTGCTTTTGAAAGCTATTTTCTGAATGATGCGTTAAGCTATTCCGATTTGGATGAAACTATAGCGGCATTGGAAAAAATTTCTTTTTAAATCTTTTTTCCACTTGCCTTGTAAATCCACCAACCGGCAGCAATTAACAGGAATTGCACGCCAAGACGAATGCCTGCTGCCATTTTAGACCCAATAGCCGGAACTTCTTTGGTAAAGTCCCAAACATGGAGTGGTAAAAATAGGATCATAAGAATACAGAATCCGAGACCTCCCCATTTTCTGTATTTAGGAATGATAAGTGCGATACCAATAATTCCTTCCGCGATAGTAGATACGATATTTGCGAGGTCCTCCGAGATAAACTAGGGAATGAACGCCGAATACGTTTCTGGAGCATACATATGGTTAAAAGCTCCTAAAAGCATTAATGCTGTCAAAAGAAAAATGACAATGAGTCTAAGTATTTTCATTTTCTAGGGATTTTTTGGTAGGGCATTGAATGTTTCCCTTTTGTTCTGAAACCAAGCCTGCATAGCTTCTGTTGATTTCATCAAGGATTTCATTTTTTCCATGGCGTTAAGGTGGGATTGATCCGCTTTTTGAAACATCTCCATGCCATGCTTCTTGCTCATTTCTGCAATTTCATCGAAAGTTTCCGCGGTAAAAGCTAAATCGCAAGACCCTCCCAATTGCTTACAGGTCATAGTTTTCATTTGGTTTTGGATATTTTGTTGCTGTGTTCAAGGTAGTAAAAATTGTTTTAAGGCTTAGGATGAACTAAAACCCAAAGCGGAAATTACTTATAAAACTTCTTTTCATCAACAACCATGGTTGTCAGCTCTACCGTATGACCATCCGGGTCTTTGGTGTAAATAGAGTGAAAGTAATGATGGTCCTGAAAAGAAAATTTTAGACCAAGTTCCTTATATTTTAATTTGGCTTTCGCAAAATTTTCATTGGTTACATTGAAGGCAAAATGGTCTATCTTAACGTTTTTAGACTGTTCATCTAGTTTTTTACCCTTCAAATTTGCGGGGAACAATGCTATTCCGGATTTTCCCGAAAGCATAAATATGGGAAAAGGCCCCCATTCCGGTAATTGATATTTTTGTAATCCTAATACCTTTTGATACCATTCTGCCGAAACTTCCAAATTTTTCACGCGTATGGCTACATGATCTAAGAAATCAATTTTAAAGTCTTTTATATAGGAATTGTTCATTTACACTAATTTGGCTTTTTACAAATTATAAAAATATTCATTTTAAAAACCTCACCACCTTAGATTTTGTTTTGAAACTAGAAAAGTTGGAATAACAATCAACATAAAAAAGCCCTGCAAATTTGCAGGGCTCTTCATCTAATCTAATCAAACAACTCAACCAAACTACTATCTTTTAATTCTTCTACCTTCTTTTCCCATACCTTTTCCTTTTCTATGCTTCCCTCTTCTGTGCTGCATCTTTTCCCATTTGGCATATTGTTCCTCGTTCAACAATTTTTTCATTTCATTCTTTTGGGCGATTTGATGGTCCAAACGCTCATTTTGGATTTTATACTGTTCTTCGGAAGTCAATTTTTTTCCACTTTCTTTTTGAGCTTTGTACGCTTCCATCTTCGTCCTACGCTCTACAGCGTTGGATGCTAACAATGACTTCATCTTTGTTTGCTGTGATTCATTAAGATCTAAAGCTAAAGTCATTCTCTTTGTCTGTAGGGTGGCAATCTGCTCTGGGGATAAATCTGTCATGCCGTGCGCTCTACCATTCATTTCATCTTTTTGTGCCATTGCTACCATTCCGGAAAACAACAGGGCTGCTATTACTAATTTTTTCATTGCATTTTTTTATTGATTACATAGCTATGACATTAATATGCGATTATGGTTTAACCAATATTGTAGTTTTAGGAAAGAATTAACGGGTTACTGAAAAGTATAAAAACAAAAAAAGCACGGTATAGACCGTGCTTTTCTTTGGTTAGTTTGGTAATTTATTTTGTTTGGGTTTGGTCTGTATTTTCAGAAAAAGGTTCTATAACAATATCCGCATCTACAAATTCTTGATTATCGGCGAATTGTTCTGTTTCTTCCGTTATAGTGCCGTTATAAATTATGGCAGCAAGTACAAAACAGCTTAGGTAAATTAGACTTTTTATTTTGTTGCTCATGATCTTGGGGGTTTTTAAATTCAATCCTAATCTATAACATATAAAATCAAAAAAAAGCCCATTGTTGTGAAATGGGCTTTTTTGGTTGGTAAAGTACTTGAAAATGTGGTTAAAGGAATCCACTTATCGGAAATACTCGCATTTTATCGATAGGTTTGATAATCAACGAAATATGCGGTAAGCTTATTTTGGGTCTAGAATCATGTCGATTCTTTGCTCCGCATCCTGTAAATGATACTTGCTCATCGTATCCGAAGTACGTGGGATGGCATTCCTAATATCCCTTTTTAGAGTATTGAGTTCCGCACGTGCTAAGGACCGTATATCTGACTGACTCGTATTTACAACAGTAGATTTTCTATAGCCGCCGAAATCGGGTTGTTTTTTCTGATTTTCTGCCGTCATTAAATAGGCCAGCCGATCTATATGCGCCTTTTGAAGGTTTCTTCTGTAGGTATCTATCTTTTTGCCTGTTCGTAATTCGGACCATATGCCAGTTCTTAAATCACGCATCATCTGAATTGGCGAATAGGCATCGGAATCATTCGCGGTCTCGTTTTCAATGAGTCGCGCTATTTTACCCAAACTGAGCATATTATTCAAGGTACGCTCCTGCATAGCACGTACGCGTTCCACGAATCCGGAATACTGTATTTTTCCAAAGATATCCTGATCCAACATCCAATCTGGGGTTTGGAACAACTGCTCTTGTAGAAAAGCCATGCTATTTGCTTGACGTTCTTTTGGTACATGAGTATAGACATCACCATCCTGCTCGTATGTTTTATGGTGTTCATAAACACCGCCAATATTGTTGGAAACATGGCCCATATATCTGTTGTATTGGGATAGCACCTGGCCATATAAAGTTTCTAGGTCGTCGTAGTTCTTACCATCTTCTTTGGTCCATTCTATTAGTTTTGGGATGATACGTTTTAAATTGGCAATACCATACATACTTGCTTTCACTGCATCGTCACCCAAATCTTCGGTTTGCGAGCTTGGATCTACCACATCCCCGACTTGCTGATGCCCAAATCGATAAAGCGGGTCTCCGGCATGCTCCAATATCCAACTATCCAATACTGATTTTTCCTCTTCGGCCGTTTTATCCAAAATCGGCTTGTAACCCCATTTAATGGCGTATTTGTCATAAACACCAATATCCGGCATTAGAGCAACGCCTTCGTCTCCAGGTTGCGCTATGTAATTGAAACGCGCGTAGTCCATAATTGATGGTGCCGTACCATATTTTTTCGTGAAACTGGCAGATCGTAAAGAATCTACGGGATAGGCAACGCTACTTCCCATATTATGCGGGAGGCCTAAGGTATGGCCAACCTCATGTGAGGAAACAAAACGAATTAACCGTCCCATTACTTCCTCATCAAAATCGACACCGCGTGCATCTGGATTAATTGCGGCTGTCTGTACAAAGAACCAGTTACGCAATAATGACATTACGTTATGGTACCAGTTGATATCGGATTCCAAAATCTCGCCACTCCTAGGATCACTTACGTGAGGACCATTTGCATTTGGAATAGGCGATGCCAAATAGCGCACTACGGAATACCTTACGTCTTCCGGAGACCAATCTGGGTCCTCTTCCTTGGTGGGAGGGTCTTTGGCAATAATGGCATTTTTAAAACCTGCCGCTTCAAAGGCAACCTGCCAATCCTCTATTCCTTTTTTAATAAACGGAATCCATTGTTTTGGGGTAGCACGATCTACATAGTAGACAATTTGTTTTTTGGGTTCCACCAATTCCCCATTTTTATATTTTTCGATATCCTCGTCTTTTACCTCTAACCTCCAGCGGTCTAAAAAAGTAACGGTCTTACTTTCCTGGGCATCTAGGCCATAGTCTACTTGACCTCTAGCGAACCATCCTACACGGCGGTCGAAATACCGTCTTTTCATAGGTTCTTTTGGCAACAGTACCATGGAATTATTTATTTCTACCGATATGGAACCCAAACTACTATTACTGGGTGGTTCCCCAGCCAAATAAGTCTTTACGTGCCTAGCCTCTACGTTTAATGGATAACTTCTTATATCCTCTATGAAGCTTCTGCTGTCGTCTAGACGAGATACTTTGTACCGTTTTCTGTACGAACTGGGCATACCCAATGCATTCACGTCTTTTGTAAAAATATCATCAACCTCAATAACGGTTGCCGGGTTCAACGAATCTTTCTTTAAGGCTTTGATATCAAATGCATATAACACGGGCTCAAAGTTGGAATTAATCACTGCTTCGTGAACCGGGAGTGAGTCCGCTGCAACTACATCATGAGAAACCACCCTCAGAAGCACTTTTTTATCCTTTTTTTCCCAACGTAGGACTTGGGTATTGATTTTTCCACCGCCAAAACCAATCTGGGAAGCAGTTTTGGAAATACGGCTTACCATCAGCATTTCCCTATTAAAAAGGGAGTCTGGAATTTCATAGTAATGCTTATCGTCTACAACATGCACATCAAACAGGCCGGTATCTGTTTTTGCATCTTTGGTGATTACCTTGTCATAAGGTTGAATTTTATCCTTACTTGGTTTTTCGGCTTCTTTCTCAGTGTTCTTTTTTTTCTTTTTGAAAATCTGTGCCTGCGTCGTTTGGAAGGAAAATAGCAAAAGCACAATGCATAGTGGGAAGAGTAAATTTTTAGTCATTTCTTGAATTAGTTTGGTAATCTTTCAAAGAACCGAAAAATTAATTTAACCGATTGTTAACAAAATCATAAGCGTTATTTGTAACATTTCATCTTTCTTGAAGTCTATTAAGTAGGGAATATCATTTTTTATCCCGATACCCATCGGGACTGAATTAGTCAAGTATAACGCCTTTGCAACAATGCAAGGGCGTTATCTGTTTAAAATAGTAGGGGGAGTATAAATTGAAAAAGGCCTACAAGTAATAGTACGGCAAGCATATTTAAAATAATCCCGGCTTTCGCCATTTCATTCACTTTTATATAACCACTTGCGAATACAATCGCATTTGGCGGTGTGGCCATAGGTAGCATAAAAGCGCAACTACTCGCAATGGTTATCGGAATAAGTAAATGAACTATGGGTAGTCCTAATCCTATAGCTATGCCCGCTACGACCGGAGCTAAAACAGCTACCAAAGCAACATTGCTCATCAATTCGGTCATAAAAAGCATTAAAAAAATAAGTAAGGTTGCGGTGAGCAAAATACTGATATCGCTTTCCGCAATCGCACCGGCGACCAAATCTACAATTCCGGTAACGGACATTCCTTTGGCCAAGGCTAAACCACCGCCAAAAAGAATGAGGATTCCCCAAGCCAGTTTTTGAGTATCCTTCCATTCCAAGATAAAATCACCCTTTTTCAGATTGAACGGAATAGCGAACAAGGCAATGGCAGCGAACATACTTATCATGGTATCTGACAATTGCAAAAATGGCAGGATGGAATTGATGACCGTTCTAAAAATCCAGAGAAAAATAGCTACGGCAAATATGACCAGTACCATTTTTTCCTTCTTGCTGGTCGGTCCCAATTTTTTTAATTCCGTTGCAATGAGTTCTTTGGATGCGTTAAATTTTAAATCCCCATTGGGAAACATCACTTTGACCAGTACAAAATAGCAGAGGGCTATCATGATTATCGAGAATGGTAGCCCGATAATCATCCATTTTAAAAAGGAAATCTCAATAGTATATTCATTTTCCAAAAGACCTATCAAGACAGAGTTTGGAGGGGTTCCTATAACCGTGGCTATTCCTCCTGCATTTGCGGAAAATGCTATCCCCAACATAACGCTTAAGGCAAAATTCCTGTCTTGTTTCGTGAATCCGTCCGCGTCATGAATCAGGAGTTGAATAACGGACATTGCTATGGGCAGCATGACCACGGTACTCGCCGTATTGCTGATCCACATACTCAAAACCGCGGTGGCGATCATAAAACCCAAAACCACCTTGTTTGGCGTGGTCCCGGTAATTTTTATGATTGAAAGGGCTATTCGTTTGTGAAGATTGACTTTCTCCAGTGCCAAGGCCATTACGAATCCCCCAAAAAATAGAAATACGATTGGACTTCCATAGTTGGCGCCCACAGCATCCATAGACATAATTTTTAAGATTGGGAAAAACAAAAGTGGGAGCAACGCGGTAACAGAAATGGACACAGCTTCAGTAATCCACCAAGTAATCATCCACAAGGCAACTGCAATAACGGCATCCGCCTCAACAGAAATGAGTTCGTTAGGAAGGTTGATTAGCAAAAAGAAAAATAAAGGTCCCAAAACGAGACCTATTTTACGGCTTAGGGTCATGGTTGATTAAAAGTTCACCTAAGCTATGATTTTTTATGCCAATGTCAAAAGGAACGCTAATCCGCAAGTTGAACCAGTAAAGCTTCCCCCTCTTTATAGACCTTTGCCAAATTTTGTTTGGTGAGCCCTTTGATGCCCTTGTCCCAAGCCTTATTGCTTAGTTCGGAAGCATCTTTAAGTTGGGAAAGCGACATTTTCTTTTCTTTCTTGAGGATTTCGAAAATAGCTTTTTCGTTATCAGAAAGCTGCAATGGTTTCTTCTCTGGTCGCATCTGAGGGAAGAATAATACTTCTTGAATAGAGGAATTGTTGGTCATCAACATGACCAAACGGTCTATCCCTATGCCTATGCCAGAAGTTGGAGGCATTCCGTATTCCAAGGCACGTATAAAATCCTGGTCGATGAACATAGCCTCGTCGTCCCCTTTTTCGGAAAGTTTTAGTTGCTCCTCAAAACGTTCGCGTTGATCAATTGGATCATTAAGCTCGGAATAGGCATTGGCTAGCTCCTTTCCGTTTACCATCAATTCAAAACGTTCTGTAAGTTTTGGGTTGTTCCTGTGTTCCTTGGTCAACGGGCTCATTTCTTTTGGATAATCGGTAATAAAGGTAGGCTGTATGTAATGGTGCTCACATTTCTCCCCGAAAATTTCATCGATCAATTTACCAACGCCCATGGTGTCGTCCACTTCAATGCCTAATTTCTTTGCCGTTTCCCTGAGTTCTTCCTCCTCCATATTGGAAACATCTATACCCGTGTGAATTTTAATGGCCTCCAAAATGGGAACCCTGGCATAAGGTGCCTTAAATTCGATTTCGTTGTTGCCAACTTTTAATTTGGTTGTTCCGTTGGCATCCATGGCTACTTTTTCCAACAATTGCTCCGTGGTATCCATCATCCAATTGTAGTCCTTATAGGCCACATAGAGCTCCATAACGGTAAACTCCGGATTGTGGGTACGGTCCATCCCTTCATTGCGGAAATCCTTGGAAAATTCATAAACCCCATCAAAACCACCAACAATCAGCCTTTTTAGGTATAGCTCATTTGCAATTCTCAAGTACAATGGAATGTTAAGGGCGTTGTGATGTGTTAAGAAAGGGCGAGCAGCAGCGCCTCCCGGTATGGGCTGTAAAATAGGCGTTTCTACTTCCAAATAGCCTCTTTCGTTATAGAATTCTCGAATACTATTCGTGATTTTTGTCCTTTTTATAAAAGTTTCCTTGACCTTTGGGTTTACTACCAAATCCACATACCGCTGACGGTAGCGCAATTCTGGGTCATTAAACTCGTCATATACCTTGCCTTCCGCATCCTGTTTTGGCAAAGGCAAAGGTCTAAGCGACTTGCTTAACATCCTAAAGTTCTTTACCATGACGGTTTTTTCACCAACTTGGGTCGTGAAAAGCTCCCCTTCAATACCAATGATATCCCCTATATCCAGCAGTTTTTTGTAAACATCGTTATAGAGGGTCTTATCTTCTCCGGTGCAGATTTCATCTCGGTTAAAATACACCTGTATTCTTCCGGCACTATCCTGCAATTCCGCAAAAGATGCTTTACCTTGAATCCGCCTCGACATTAACCTCCCTGCAATGGTCACTTTTTTGCCCTCCTCGTAGTTGGATTTGATACCCTTTGATGTATGGTCAACTGGATATAATGCAGCTGGATATGGGTCAATGCCCATCTCCCTAAGCTTCCCTAGTTTCTCTCTTCTAATTACTTCTTGCTCGGATAATTGCATTGCGATTTATTTAAAGGCGCAAAGATAGGCAAGATGCCTTAATCTTTCAATTTCGCAAGTGCAAAAGGAAGGATTCTGTCAACGAATTTTTCGTAAGCTTCCCCTGAAGGATGAAGACCGTCCGAAGCCACCAATTCCGGTTTTTCCAATCCCTTTCTTGTAATGTCCGTAATACCGATGAAAACAACCTCCTTTTCTTCCGTTATCATTTTTGCATAAGCATTGTACTGGTCTATCTCTTGTGATATTTTTTGCTGATTCAAATTACTTGAAAAAGGGGTATAGGCATAATCAGGAATTGAAATCACAACAACCTTGTCCGTATCATTGCCCGCTAAAGCTATGGCTTTGGTCAACAATTGTGGAAACTCATTTTCATACTGTGAAAAAGTACGTTTTTGATATTGGTTGTTTACGCCGATAAGCAGCGTTACTATATCGTAAGGTTCGTTAGTTCCGCTAGCATCAATGGTATTTAGTAAATCATCCGTACGCCAACCGGTCCTGGCGATTATAGTAGGGGCAATAGTTTTTTCCAATGGTTCTTCTAACCGATTGGTCAACTGAATGGGAAAACTATCCTCATAAGCAACGCTTTCTCCAATCGTATAGCTGTCTCCAAGGGCCAGATAGGATAAACTTTCTTGGATTTCCTGAGTTTGTTCAACAGCTAACCCAATTTCCTCGCTAGAGCTGCAGCTAATCAGAAGCAATAGCACAATTGTTAAATTATGAATTGAAGTCATAAATATTTTTTGTTGCATAACCTAGTTACGAAACTATCATAAAAAAGTTTTTTATGGATGCTCAAAAGAAAGGAATGGGTACTACATTGAATTTTTTAATCGAAATGCATGGATGTAGTTTTGTTCGGGACATAGGTTTCCATGGTTAGAATAGCAAGAATATCACTTTCCAAGGTATCATTTGGAGTTTCAATAATCCTGTTGACTTCCCTGCCATTTTTATAGAAAATAATGGTAGGTACTCTTTTAATATTTAAACCCCATTCTTCTCCTGTCGGGCTTTTTTTATAAACTTCCTTTCTTCTGTCCAAAGCAACTATCTTCAGATTTTTATCAGGAAAATTTGCAACGTCCAAAATTTTTATAAAACGAGGCACTTCTCTTTTGCTATCGCCACACCAAGTTCCCAAGAAGACCAATATTTGATACCCTTCTAGATTTTTTTGGAATTTCCCCACCAAAGTTTCATCCACATTATATGCGTCGTAATTCGAATTGAACCAAGCTTTGTAGCTATTTTGGGACAAGGCCTCTTTTGTAATTTCTCCCACCAAGAATTTTTGAGTATCGTTCAACACTATTTCTTTGTTTAGGTCTTGTGATTTTACCAAAAATGAAATGCCGAATGCAATTAAAAATAAGGAAACAGTTTTCATGAATTTAAGTTTAAAATGAAAACCGAAATTCATCAAAATTGGAATCATGAGTAAATATGGCGAGGTGGAAATTGGGACTAGAACCGGGGTGGATATTTCTTTTAAATCTTTAAAACAGGTGTTTTAAATCGGTACGAGTATTCACATTTAGCTTTTTGTAAAGGTTATTGATATGGGTCTTGACAGTGCTTACGCTAATAAAAAGTTCCGCAGCTATTTGCTTGTTGGTCTTGTCTTGGGCTATTAACGAAACAATTTTTTGCTCCTGCTCTGTAAGCTGTTTAAATGCTTCGTTTTTTTGAGTTTTCACTAACTTTTTGCTTTTTAAAATTAAATACCCATTTAATAATAGGGAAGCAACGAGTAGGGAAAAGAAAATCCAGACCCAGGAAATAGTATTGGGTTTATTTAGCTTGACTAATTGCCTGTCTGATTTTATTTCAGATTCATAAAGTTGGGTGAACCTAGCCATGGGATAGGCTGTTTGGAGTCTGTTCAAAAGTTCCTTGTAATAGGGGTTTTGCTGAACGTCTTTTAAATAATAATCATAGATTTCACTCCGTCGATCGGATAAAAATTCATAAATGTAGAGTTCCGCCAGCGGTTCTTTTAGACCAAGTCCATAATCCTGAAATTTCTTGAACCATTTTTGGGAGTTCAGTTTTCTATTGGCCTCACTTCTAAATTCCGCAAAGTCATAAACCATATCTTCTTTAAGAAGGTCTATATCCAATAACATGCTTGAGTTTGGATTCGTTGAGGTAATATCGCAGAAAATCTGGTCGTTGAATGTAGTGGGGAAGTAAATGGTGTCCTTTGCTTTTGCAATAAACAGTACACTCTTGGAATTTTCGCAATTTTCAAAAAAATGCTTGCTATCTATGCTTTCCGAACATTCATCAATATGGATTTTGTAAATCCGATTCTCGGTAATGAGATTATCGCCATGAAATTCAAAAAAACCGGTACTATCCGTTTCTGTTTTTCTAATAATTTGTTCTAAATACGTTCTAGAAGACTTTCTGTAGTCCTCAATTATGGAGAGATAAACTACTTTATTGGTCGTGCTATCGGATACATGACCGCTAAAGAGATATTGGCAGCGTCCGTTTCCTATGCCTAAAATAAAAACAACAATGGGAATGATGTATTTTACTCCTTTTACCATTAGTATAAAAATAGGGGATTTTGTAACAAATCGGGTAATTTAGCAACTAATAAGTACATCAATCAAAATCAAATCAAATATGAGTTTTATAAGAGTCTTACTCGCTATTTTATTTCCCCCGCTAGCTGTTTTAGGAAAGGGTTGCGGATCTTTTCTAATTGTCTTACTATTAACTTTTTGTGGATGGGTGCCCGGGGTTATCGCCGCTTTGGTTATCTTGAACAATCCAAACTAAATAAGAAAAGAAATGGGACTTAAAAAGGTGTTTTTCGCCGTATTGCTTACGGCCTTGTTCATAGCATGTAATTTTACCGAGGAAATTCATTTTAATGCCGATGGTTCGGGAAAAATGAGCATAGGTTTTGATGGTAGTGAAATGATGTCCATGATTCCGGAATCGGATAGCCTTGAAACAGAGGAAGTGATAGATTCTACCTTGGTTTTTAGGGAATTTTTACGGGAGAAAAAGGATAGTATTGCACAACTGCCCAGAGAAGAACAGGAAAAGCTAAAAAAATTGGAGCCTTTTAGTATGCACATGTTAG
Source organism: uncultured Flavobacteriaceae bacterium (assembly GCA_963848865.1). Classification (GTDB taxonomy): domain Bacteria; phylum Bacteroidota; class Bacteroidia; order Flavobacteriales; family Flavobacteriaceae; genus Maribacter. Next base: position 178,891 of record CAWKFV010000015.1, read on the forward strand.
TTGACGCACCCAATGGTATCATGAATTTTGAAATGTTCTCGGATTTTGAACAGGTTTCAGATGTGAACGATGCCTTTAACGCTTTCCAAAATGCGAGTAAAATAGGTCCATCAGCTGGGGAAAAACCAGTGCCCCAGAATTCAGGAAATGACGCTACCGAAATCGAATATTCTTTTAAGAAAAACCTTTTCGTTAGGGAAGCCAAAATTAAAAATCAGGAGTTGTTTCAAAAAAGCCTGGATAGTCTGGAGAGCGCGGAAATGTTTTTGGGCGGTTCAACCTATACTTTTAAATATCACTTTCCTAAAAGAGTTAAATCCACCAATGTTGAAGAAGCCACTTTTTCCATGGATGGAAAAACCATGATTTATGAAGTTAATTTTCTGGACATGCTAAAAGACCCAGAGTCCATTAAGATTGAAGTAGAGCTAGAAAAATAGGATAAGCCCTTTTCGTATCTTTGCACCATGAACAAGAAGGTGATTTTACAGGATCTGGGACAAAAGGATTATAAGGAAACATGGGACTACCAAGAATTGCTTTTTCAACAAACGCTCGACATAAAAATAAGGAATAGGAGGGAGGAGCTTACCCTTGAAACCCCCAACCATTTTATTTTTGTGGAACACCCTCATGTATATACGTTAGGTAAAAGTGGGGACATTCAAAACCTGTTAGTGAATGAGAAAGAGTTGGATGCCAAGGGAGCAAAATTCTACAAAATAAATAGGGGAGGGGATATCACTTATCACGGACCGGGACAGATTGTGGGCTACCCTATTCTAGATCTTGATAATTTCTTTACGGACATACATAAGTACCTAAGGCTTTTGGAGGAAATGGTCATTTTAACGTTGGCCGAATATGGACTAAAAGCCGAACGTTCCGATGGAGAAACTGGTGTTTGGTTGGATGTGGGAACACCCTTTGCCCGTAAAATATGTGCCATGGGCGTTCGCGCCAGCCGTTGGGTCACCATGCATGGGTTTGCCCTAAACGTCAACGCCGATTTGGGTTATTTTGATATGATGATACCCTGCGGTATCAAGGATAAGGCGGTAACCTCATTGAATGTTGAATTGGGAAAAGTAGAAGTTGATTTGGATGAGGTAAAGGGGAAATTGCTAAAACATTTTGCTGCACTTTTTGAAGCGGAGGTTATAAATCAAAAAACCCCGGTATAGACCGAGGTTTTTGTGTATTTAGGAGTTTTTATTTACTGAATTTCGTTAATTCCATACTACTTATTAGGTTACCGTTTTTTTTGTAAGATTCTTGTTTTACCATTCCTACACCCTCCGCTAACCAAAGTTTATTATTCATTTCTTGCGTTGCTCCCATGATTTTTGAGGTAGTGGATTCGGTAATTACATAACAGTCGAATGTACCTGCGGGAGTCGTAACGGTTTCCTTATTTTCTACCATACGGTTCGTTTGATCTACTGTGATATTCATTTTGATTCCGCTCATATTCATTGCGACAGCTACATTCGCATCTTCTAATTTTTTTCCTACACTCAGATCGTTCGGCAATTGGATATCAGTACCGGTAATATCCATTTCAATACCCATCTCTTGATATTGACTCATCATTTGGGTGGGAAATAAAGATTCAAAATCTATCGTTATGCCATCTCCGGTGCAGCTTATATTATAGTCCGTATTGAAGACTTGCTTCCCCTTTTCATCGGTAAACTTCATATCAAAAGTTGCATTTGTGGTACCTCCCTCATTGGTAACATTTGTAATGGTATAATCCGTCACGCCTTCCGTCTTTCCTTTCTTATCGAACATTGTGTATTGAAAGGATGAACCTTCTTCCATTGGATAGTATTTACTACAAGTTTCTTGAGCGTTCAAGAAAACGATCCCGAAGGTAAATGCTAAAATTGATGCTATGCTTTTTTTCATTGTTTGTTTAATTATTGTTTGATGAATTCTACTCTTCTATTTTGGGCTTTTCCGTCCGTTGAGGAATTATCGCTTACCGGTTCGGATTCGCCTTTTCCTTCCGTTGACAATCGAGAATCATCAATGGAATAAATGGAAACTAATGCCTTTTTAACAGACTCGGCTCTTGCTTTGGAAAGTTTCATGTTGGTGTCATCCGCTCCGTCGGCATCGGTATGGCCGACTATTTTTAAGTTCATTCCATTTTCCTGTTGAAGTACTTGAGAAATCTGGAGAATAATTCCCATAGATTCCGGTTTAATATTATCCGAACCGGAATCGAAAAGGATACCGTTCGTTGAAATTTTTCCTTCCGCAATTAGCTTACGCCTTAAATCCACACCGCCTTCGGCAACCTTTAGGTTAGAAATGAACAGTTGTTCTGTATCATCTTTAAAGTTGTTAGCGTGAAATTTTAAAGTGGTTAACTTGCTTGAGGGTATTGCCTTTGGAACATCTATATATTTAGTCTCATCTACCCAAAGACGAAACCTTTCATCATTAACGGCAATGGATATATGCGTACCTTCTGTAATAGCCTTTCTAATATCCGCCTTTACGGTACTATAAATTTCGCGCTTTTTATTTTTTCTGTTTTCAAATGTGATGCCAACAGGCGTGTACTGACAAAAGGGGATATGTGCCTGAACGAAATTGGCACCTTCTTTAAATTTGTCATCGTCACTCAGGTCCACCCTCAAGTGAGCTGTGGAGGAGGTTTTTTCTACACCAATACCAATAACATCGAATTCAATGGTGTATTCTTTGGGAAGTTGTGGAGCGTTAGGAATATAAAATATGTTATAACCCGACTTTAGTTTAAACCATTTTTCAGATTCATTGCCTAATAGTACTACCTCACCACCGGCATTTGTATTCCACTTAACCGGAAAGTCACCAACGAAGTCATTGGCAAAATCATCATAAAAAAGTTGTTCGTCCCCAGGAACAAAATCAAACTTACTGTAAACGGCCAATGTCTTAGGTCCGGGTTCAGTAGCGTTTGGTCCATTTGTGCCTCCCAACGAAGAGTTTTCGCCAGAACCTGTTACAACTGGTGAGTCTCCTTTAGGAACAGGCGTTTTTTTGCCGCCTTTTGACCCGGGCTCGAGAATACTATCTAAGGCCTGGTCTGTTTTTTCTGTAGTTTCTTTGTCCACTCTGCGTTCTACAGCCCTCTCAGCAGCTTTTTCGGCTCTTTTCCCCAATTTTTTGAGAAATTGGGCATTTACTTGAGCACTCGAAAAAATGAAAAGGCATAGGAAAAAGGATAATTTGCTAAGGGGGATAAAAGTTTTCATAAATGTATTTGTTTTGAATAAAGAAGAATATTCGATTCTCAGTCAATAAACCAAAAACTGGTTGGTTAATGGTTATCCCAATAAATATATCAAGAATTAAGGTTTTTCAGTAAAAAGAATGTATAGTTTGCACTTTTCTCTTTATGGATACTTTTGAATAGTGTATCAACGTATTTCGTAAACTATAATGGAATTATCTTGATTTTTTAAAACCAGTTCTGGTCGTTTATCCAAATTGATGTCCGCCATATCCGGAACGGAAGAGCCAAATATGGGGAAGTCTGGAATGGGCTCCGTTTGACTATCGAAAAGATATGATTTTTGACTTTGGATATCCGTGACCGAAACATAGATTTTGTCGTTAAGGTAGAAAATCTTCGGTTTGGTATAGACTCCAAGATCCAATGCCACTTTTTTATCCCTAATTCTTAAAATATTATCGTTCATTAGGGCCAAGGTATTTGATGTTGCGTCCATTCCATGGTCACCGTTCAGATTAAAATTGGGTTTTTGAATTTTTCCATTAGTACCAATTTGATACAGAAGACCTTTTGAAGTGGTTAAGGTAAATTTGTTCTTATGTAATCGTACTTCATTTTCGGAAAAATCGATTTTTTCGGCAACTTTAACCCGAACATCTCCTACCCTGTTAAGTATCTTCAAGGAGCCGTCCGCTAGTTGAAAAACTAAATAATCCTTATTTCCTATCCTAAAGTGTTGTGGCGCATTTAAAATAGCGTCTTCCGCATTCGTGTACTTAAAACCGGACACAATAGCACCTCTATTGTTATACATGAACACCTTTTTGTTCTGCGTGACCACGAACCGATACTCCTTATTGTTTTCATAGTCAAAAACTGCGAGTTCGTTTAAATTACCTCCTTCGAATGATTTGGTAAACGGAGGTACTTCCTTTCCATTCCGATCAAGGATTAAAAATTGATTGTTAGTAGTAAAAGCCAATTGAAGCTTGCCGTTTTTGTAGATGTCCACCTGATAGATTTTGCCCTGGACAGGTCCTTCCAATTGTTTTTTCCAGAGCACTTTTCCTTTTGTTGATATTAGGTATAAAATATTATCAATATCCTGAACCACCACCTCTTTTTTATTCGTACGATGATTGGTGACAAATTGTGGGTTTGAAATTATATCAGCATCCAACTGGACTTCAAAAAGAGTGGTCACGCCTTTTTTTTCAGTAGTACTGGAGATTTTTTTAATAAAATAGCTGGTATGTAGGAAGTTGTTGTCCGCAACAAGTTGAGAACCAAAAAGATAATCGGAAAAATTAGCCTTTTCAATTTCCTTGCCCAGCTCTTCTAAACCATCTTTTTCAAGATTATTTTGGAATCCTTTGGCATTCGCTAGAGTAAGAATGGTCGATTCTTCCGTAGTCATTCCCGCAATGTTTTTATATAACATTGTTTTTTGGAAGGTATTTCCACTTTTATATTGGGAAATCACATTTTGTAAAGCCTCAAGATTTTCTGAAAATATAAAAGTGTCGCCTAAAATGGAACTATAATATGCATCAAAATTGGTAATCAAAGGGTTGAGATAATCGTTTAGAAAAGTGGTTTGGCCTAATTCCAATATTTCCCCACCTTGAAACTCTATGGTATTTGTCTCAATGCCTTTTAGATAGTCCATAATATTGGCGGTGCCAAAGGTTTTTAAAAAAACTACTTCCTCTGCGCCAATTTCCACAACCCCTATTTCTTCAACCGTATTGAAAATTGAATCAAGGACAGATTCTCTATTTAGATAATCCATTTGATTTTCAGCAAAGGAGGTAAAGTTGTGAAAAGTGAAGGACTTGTAGGAATCTGCATTTTCTGGCGCTAGTTGGGAGGTGACATTGGACAATGGTTTTGTTTTTGAGAATAACCCTAAAAACTGACCTACACTATCCTTGGCCACACTTATTCCATTTAATAATAGCTGTTCGCCATCTAGATCTATATCCAAAGAAATCCAATTCGCGTAGTTTAGTGGCAAAATCTTGTTTTCCTGTCCAATAATTTTATTCAGTAGTGAATTACTGTTTTTTGGATTGATATAGATATGTCCCAATTTGGAAACGTCGGAAACGCTATAAAGTCTTTCTAGAGTTGGGTCGATTTCCTTTTGGTCCCAGTGGGAAATAATATTTTTCAGAATGGTTTGTGAAGAGCTTAGAAATTGAATATTGGATACTACGGAAGTGTAAAAAGTGTCTTTTTCAACCTGATACTTTTTTAATTCATAGGAATCATAAACAAGGGATTCAACCACCTTCTCCTGAACACTATCCAAATTGATTAGTGGTATGGAATCCGAAGATATATAGGCGAAATCAATATTGCTATGTTGTCCGTTAGAAATAGCCAAGAGTCCTTCGGACGCATCTGAAATATAGGTCAAAGCCCTAAGGCCAATCTTTAATTGCTTTGAGGCATTCAAGGACTCTAGCTTCGAGAAAATGTCGTTTTCGTCAATTTCTGATTTGAAGGAATCAAGGTCATTTATCTTAAGGATGATCCCAGCGTTTTCAGGAACAAAGGACAAAAGTGAGGTATGCTGCTCATGTTTTGAAGTACAACCTGTCATTAATAGTATGACGAACAAAAAAAGCAATTTAGCCTTCATAAAATAGGTTTGAACAAATTTATGCTTTTTATAATTCCAGTGTAAGCTGATCAGGGAGTAGTCTAAAACTTTTTCTATGGTACTTTGTAACCCCGTATCGTTTAATGGCCGCCCTATGTTCTTTTGTAGGATAGCCCTTGTTTCTTTTCCAATTGTACATGGGGTATTCCTCATGCAATTTTTCCATATACGCGTCACGGTAGGTTTTTGCTAAAATGGAGGCCGCCGCAATACTCATGTATTTGGAATCTCCTTTGACGATACATTCATGGGGTACATTTTGATACGGTTTAAACCTATTGCCATCTACAATTATAAACTTGGGAGTAGTTTTAAGTTGTTCGATAGCGCGATGCATTGCAAGAAAGGAAGCATTCAATATATTGATCTCATCTATTTCCTTTGGATAAACATGAGCTACGGCAAAGGATTTACTTTCGGCTTCTATTACCGGCCTCAATTGAATTCGTTTCTTTTCGGAGAGGAGCTTGGAATCATTTAAGATAGAATTATTGAAACCTTTTGAAAGTTGGACTACGGCTGCAGTGACGGGCCCGGCGAGACACCCTCTTCCGGCTTCATCTGTTCCTAATTCGTCAAAAAAACTTCGGTATCTAGCTAACATTCCTGTTTTTTGTGATTTCTTTAAGATTTCTCAAACATATTTCGTTGTTAAAAAAATTAAAATACAGTAACAAAAAGAATAAAAACATAAAAATATGATAATAAACAGGACTTTTTTAACATAATCGGCCCTCAGTTTAAGTTAGTCTTTGGATAATTAAGCAAATTTTAGGACTTTTGGCGCAAGCTAATTCAAAAACTAATTCTATGAAACAGAAGTTTACATGGATGTTAACACCTTTGTTGGTGCTATTCATCTCATTTTCCTATGCACAGGAAAAAACAATTTCAGGTACTGTTACGGACCAAGGTGGACTACCACTTCCCGGAGTTTCCGTAGTTGAGGTCGGAACAACAAATGGTACGCAAACCGATTTTGATGGTAACTATACCATTAATGTTGCTCAGGGTAACCAATTAAGATTCAGTTATATCGGTCAAAAAACGGTTACTATGACCGTAGGAGCCTCCAATACATTTGACTTACAGATGGAAGAAGATGCAGAGGCCTTGGAAGAGGTAGTGGTTACCGCGTTGGGTATTGAAAGGGAGTCGAGAACAATTGGTTATGCTGTTTCCACGGTTCAATCTGAAGATTTGAACGAGGTAAGGGAAACTAATGTGTTAAGTGCTTTGCAGGGTAAGTCCTCTGGTATTCAAATTACGAATCAGAGTGGTAACGTTGGTGGTTCTACCAGAATACTTATTAGGGGTAACTCAAGTTTGTCAGGAACGGTGCAACCCTTATTCGTGATCGACGGGGTTCCCATTTCAAATGCTAACACGGCCACTGGTTCTAGAATTACTGGTGGATTTGATTTTGGAAACAGAGCTCAAGATATCAATCCGGATGATATTGAAACAGTAACTATATTAAAAGGTGCGTCTGCAGCCGCACTATACGGGTCTAGAGCATCTGGAGGTGTTATCCAAATAACTACTAAGAGAGGTAAAAAAGGTGCTAAAGCAAGTATATCTTTTAATTCAAATTTTAGATTTGACACTCCTTTACGTCTACCTGATTTTCAAAATGAATTTGCAGCGGGGGATGAAGGTGAGTATGATTTTGATCAATTGCCCAACGAACAATTTTCGGCTGGTTGGGGTCCAAGCATAGGCTCATTGAACGGTCAGACCTATGAAAACTTTAATGGTAATCAATCTCCTTTCGTAGCATTTCCTGGGAATGTTCGAAATTTTTATGAGACAGGAGCTACAAGTATTAATAGTGTTACGGTATCCGGCGCAACTGAAGGCGGAGACGATTACCGTCTAAGTATCGCTTACACAGATCAGCAGGGATTGGTTCCTAATTCTGGGTTAAATAGGACTAACATTGGTTTCAACGCAGGGACTTCCTTTACGGACAAATTAAAGTCCAGGGCAAGTTTTAACTATATTAGGACTAATTTAAAAGGTACTGCCAGAGTAGGTGCGAATGATCCTAATGTACTGACAAGTATCGTTAATTTTCAGCCTAGAACTACCGATTTCAGTTTATTCAGACCGTGGAAAGATGAATTTGGAAATCAAATTAATATTCCTGGTGGTCAACAGAATAACCCGTATTGGGTAGCCTTTGAAAATGCTCCCGAAGTAAGCGTTCAAAGATTTTTCGGTAATGTTTCTATGCAATATTTGCCTTTTGATGACTTTGATGTTTTGGCAAGAGCCGGTTATGATACCTCTGTTGATAAACGTTTTACACAAAACTCAATTGGAACAGTGGGGCGCCTAAATGGTACGTTCACAGATGACTGGTTGGATACTCGTGAGTTGACGCTAGATTTGATCGCTACCTACGATAAGTATATCACTGATGATTTCAACCTTACCGTAAGAGGCGGTGTTCAATGGAACGAGCGTGTTTTTGAGCGATTAGGGAATAATGCATTGGATTTGACAGTTCCCGAGCTTTTTGATCCTGGAAATGCGGACGTGAACAATGTATTTAAGGCTTTTACCAAAAGAAGAATTTTTGGTGTGTTCGGAGATATTACCTTTAACTATAAAAATTGGCTAATTTTAAATGCTACGGGAAGAAATGATTATTCCTCAACACTGCCGCTTAATAACAATAGCTTCTTTTACCCCTCGGTATCATTGAGTTGGGTATTTACAGATGCGCTTAAGATTAGCGGTGACGTGTTTAGTTTTGGTAAATTAAGAGGTAGTTGGGCCAATGTTGGAGGTGATACAACACCTTATCTGTTGGATTATACGTATAATCCGGACACAGACTTTTTTGGACAGTTTGGAACAGGGGGAACATTTCCTTTTGACGGTCAATTAGCCTTCAATTCGGATGGATCCATTACCAATCAAAATCTTAAACCTTCTAATCAGGAGAACTATGAAGTTGGTTTGGAACTTGGTTTCTTCAGAAGTAGGTTCAATATTAATGCAACGTACTATTCCAACCTAACGGAAGATGATATTATTTTTGTTCCTACACCTCAAACTTCTGGGTTTGGAAGTTTCCTTACTAACGTTGGTGGTGTATCAAACAAGGGTTTTGAAATTGATGTAAATGCGAAAATAATAGCCTCACAAGATTTTGATTGGAACTTAACAGCGAATTTTTCGAAAAACGAAACAATTGTAGAGGATTTAGCTGGTCTTCCAGGTGAATCTTTGAATTTAGCGACAGAATTTAATGGAATTGCAGTGCGTGCTGTTGAAGGTAAGCCTTTTCAATTGTTCGGTACTAGATTTGCAAGGGCTGTTGATGCTGATGGTGAAGCCATAGAAGATCAAATTCTTGTCGATGAAAATGGAATAAGACAAATCGGTGAAGCTGATGAGCTAGGCACAATCCAACCAGATTTTACTATGGGTCTTTCTACTACGTTTAGGTATAAAGGATTTAGACTTTCTACTACGTTTGATTGGAGAGAAGGTGGTAAATTGTTTTCCAATACCATTGGTGCGCTAAGAACTAGCGGTTTAGCACAGGAGACGGCAGTGGATAGGGGCAATCTTTTTGTCGATCCTAACACTTTCGTTGACAACGGCGATGGCACGTATTCTCCAAATACGACCCCTATTGAAAGTACACAAAGATATTGGTCTCAATTTGCAAGTGGATCTATAGCAGAAGGGAATGTATTTGACGCAACTTTCATTAAATGGAGAGAACTTAGCTTGGTATATACTTTCACAGGAAAGTTCCTTGAAAGAACTCCAATTAAAGGACTGCAGTTAGGCGTTCAAGCACGTAATCTTGCTATTTTCAATACAGATGTACCGCATATTGATCCTGAAGCAAGTATTGGAGGGTCTGCCAGTCAGTTGGACGGTATTGAACGCGGATCAGTACCTAGCCCAAGAAGTATTGGTATGAATTTAACGGTAAACTTTTAATCAAATGAAAAATATAAAATATATATACGCGCCTATACTGTTGTTAATAGGCATCTTGTTCACAAATTGTGACGGATCAATTGAGGATATCAATACTGATCCTTTGGCAGCAACCGTAATTGAGCCAGATTTGTTAATGCCTCAAGTACTGGTAGCAGGGCTTTCCGCCAATAGGACGATAGAATTGAATTCAATGAACCAGCATTCGCAGTCTTGGTCGGCAACGGTGGCATTTGCTGTTTTTGCTAATCCAGAACGCTATAATATTAGTGCTAACACTACTAATAATGTTTGGGTAGGTCAATATACAACTGCACTGAGGAATCTGCAGCAAATGCGGGTTTTGACAGAGACAAACAATCCAAATGCATTAAATATTATTGGGCAAGCTCAAGTCTTGGAGGCATTCGCTTATTTAAACTTGACGCAGATTTTTGGAGATGTTCCATTTAGTGAGGCAATACAAGTAGCCGATTTTCCTAATCCTAACTTTGATAGCCAAGAAGCAATTTTGAGAGGAATACCTGATTTGCTTGACCAAGCATTGGCCAATTTAGCTTCAGATACGGATATTGTTGAGGGTGGTGATTTGGTTTACGGTGGTGATAGACAGGCATGGATTCGATTTGCAAACTCCTTGAAGTTGAAGTCATTGATGTTGATAGCCAATGTGGACCCTGGTTCGGTTCAATCGGCAATTCAAGCAGTCGCAAATCAACCTTTGATATTAAGTCCAGATCAAGACGCACAGCTTTCATATACGGACGCTCCTGGTAATGAAAACCCAATTTGGAAAACAGTGGACCAGTTCGGCGGTGGTGAAAACACTTTCTGGGGTGGTGGCATTCCATTAATGGATATAATGAACGCAAATTCTGATCCGAGGTTGGCAACTTATTTTAATACTAATGAAGACGACGAATATGTAGGACAGGTCCAAGGTGTTTTTGATACCGAGGGAGTATCCACTATCAGCGATAACATTATTCGCCCTGCTATGCCAGATCGTTATGCTACCGCTTCTGAAACTAATTTCTATTTGGCGGAAGCCGCATTGTTGGGTTATATTTCCGGTGATGCTAATGAGTTTTACAGAGCCGGTATTCAGAGTTCTTTGGACTATTATGACGGACAACCTGGTGAAATCGCTCAAGCGGATAAAGATGCCTATATGGGTTCTGCTAGGGCTTCTATCTCTGGAGATAGTCAAGCCGATGCTTTATTGAAAATCCACGAGGAAACCTTTGTCGCGAATTTTACAAGGGCTATAGAATCTTGGACGGATCAGCGAAGAAATGGTGTTCCTGAAATCGTTTTACCAGAAGGAGCGGTGCTAACAGATTTTATAAGAAGGTATCAAATACCATTGAGTGAGGTTACCTCAAACCCCAATGCACCTGGGGTTGAAGCCTTAACAACTCCAATGTGGTTCCAAAATTAGTTTGTAGGTAATATGTAATAAAAAAATCCCCATCGAAAGTTGGGGATTTTTTTATTACACAAACTTTCACATTTCATTAGCAACAAAAAAATTAACTTTGCTTGCGTAATTTTATCGCATGAGATATTTGGTCCTGTTCATTTTGATTATTTTTTCTTCACTGCTTTATAGTCAAGAGAATGGGCAAAGCCAAAATGAAAAAGCGGATTCAATTTTGCCTACGGGGAAAGCAAAACCTTTAAAGCCTGTTGTCAATATCATTAAGGATACTTCCGGAATTACGATAAAGGATTATAAAATTATTTCGTTTGCTAGGGACACCACCTTTCTAGATACTACCCTTACGATTCAAAAGGAATTTAAATACAATTACCTAAGACGTGATGATTTTGAATTGATGTCCTTTTCCAATATCGGGCAGACTTATAATAGGCTAGGGGTAGATTTTGAGAGACCTTCGCTCTATCCGGTATTGGGCGCTAGGGCAAAGCACTACAATTATCTGGAAATTGAGGACATAGATTACTACAATGTGGCAACGCCAATGACGGACCTGTTCTTTAAGACTACTCTGGAGCAAGGTCAATTGTTGGATGCCATGCTCACCTTTAATACCTCAAGGAGATTAAATTTTTCCATTGCGTACAAAGGCCATAGGTCGCTTGGTAAGTATCAGTTTGATCAAATACAATCCGGTAATTTTAGGACGACAACGAATTATCAAACCAAAAATGGAAGATATATCTTAAGGGCTCATATAGCGGCCCAGAATATACTTTCAGAAGAAAACGGTGGATTATCAGACAAAGAACTTCAATTTGAATCTGGAGACCCTGATTTTATTAACAGGCCAAGAGTGGACGTTCTTTTTGACGATGCGGATAATAAGATTTTGGGTAAACGTTATTACTTGGATCATAGTTATAAATTGATTAGAAGACAAAGGGATTCCAGTTTTGTTGAGAAAACCTCATTATCCGTTGGACATGTTTTCAATTATGAGACCAAATACTATCAATTCATGCAAACCGCTAGTAACGATTACTTTGGGAATGCTATATTGTCGCCAATAAATGATAAGGCAAATTTAAAAACGTTTTATAATCAGTTTAATGCGGAGTTTTATAATCGAACTCTTGGAAGGCTTAAGGGTAGTATAAACCTCTATAACTACGATTATTTTTTTAATAGCTTATTTATTGCCGAGTCGGGAGAAGTTATCCCAAATAGATTGAATGGGACAGAAATTGCCCTTGGAGGCGATTACGAAAAACAAATAGGGAAATTTAGTTTGGATGGTTCACTCAAATATAATCTTTCAGGGAATCTTACAGGTAATATATTTGATGCTTCGGCGGCCTATGTCATAAAGAACAAACACAGATTGAAGTTTGGAATACATTCTTCCTCCAGGATGCCCAACTATAATTTTTTACTCTATCAAAGCGAGTATCTTAATTACAACTGGCATAATGCTGATGTTTTTGAGAATGAACGGGTAAATAGTTTTCAGTTTGCATTGGATTCTGACATTTGGGGTAATGTATTGGCAAAATATAGTGCAATTGATAATTATACTTATTTCGGGAAAGACCCTTCAATAGAGGTAGAACAAGGTTTTGAGAATGCGGATATAAAACCATTTCAGAAGGGTTCCGGTATAACCCATCTTAAAGTAAAGTATGCTAAAGAGTTTAGATGGCGCAAATTTGCTTTGAACAATACTATAATGTATCAGAACGTAACTCAGGACAATGATGTTTTGAATGTTCCTCAATTGGTTACTAGAAATACGCTTTATTTTTCTTCCGATGTTTTTAAAAAGGCAATGTTCATACAAACGGGTATCACCTTAAAGTATTTTTCAAAGTATACCATGGATGCTTATAATCCACTTTTGGGAGAGTTTTACATTCAAAACTCAGAAGAACTTGGAGGGTATCCCCTTTTGGATTTCTTTATTAATGCGAAGGTTCAGCAAACCAGAATCTATTTAAAAGCGGAACACTTTAATTCTTCGTTCAGTGGTTATAACTATTATTCGGCTCCCAATTATCCTTATCGCGATTTTGTAATTCGATTTGGACTTGTCTGGAACTTCTTTTCTTAGGCAGAATTTGAAAGATTTTATGGGTTGCTTTCTATCAACCTGACGTTTTAAAATTTTATTATGATTTTAATAGTCGATTGGTTTACAGAAGATTAGCTTTTTTATACATATTTATTATATTTTATTACTTTTTAAGTATCTAAAAATCAAATAGTTAAACATTTATAGTAAATATTTTCAATTTTTTTTCAAATAACTATTGTGAAATGAAAAAGGGTGCGTATATTTGCACCCGCTTTGGGGGAGACCTTGGGGCATTTTAGAGGAGTTCATTGACATATTGTGGAGAATAAGAGCTGTCCCTGAGGAAGGGGGATTTTCCTTTTTTGATGGGACGGCGGTAGAGATATAAAGTTATTAAGAATTAGATCGATTAGATCGGGGCCGGGGATTTGGACTGGGTATCGTTGGGACGAATACAAATGAAACAACGATGAAGAGTTTGATCCTGGCTCAGGATGAACGCTAGCGGCAGGCCTAACACATGCAAGTCGAGGGGCAGCGGGAAGTGCTTGCACTTTGCCGGCGACCGGCGCACGGGTGCGCACCGCGTATGGAACCTACCTTTTACAGGGGAATAGCCCAGGGAAACTTGGATTAATGCCCCGTGGCACCACGCCCCGGCATCGGGATGTGGTTAAAGGCTTCGGCCGGTAGAAGATGGCCATGCGTCCCATTAGTTTGTTGGTAGGGTAACGGCCTACCAAGACTACGATGGGTAGGGGCCCTGAGAGGGGGATCCCCCACACTGGTACTGAGACACGGACCAGACTCCTACGGGAGGCAGCAGTGAGGAATATTGGACAATGGAGGAGACTCTGATCCAGCCATGCCGCGTGCAGGAAGAATGCCCTATGGGTAGTAAACTGCTTTTATACGGGAAGAAAAAGGGCTACGTGTAGCCTGTTGACGGTACCGTAAGAATAAGGACCGGCTAACTCCGTGCCAGCAGCCGCGGTAATACGGAGGGTCCGAGCGTTATCCGGAATTATTGGGTTTAAAGGGTCCGTAGGCGGGCGGTTAAGTCAGTGGTGAAAGTCTGTAGCTCAACTATAGAATTGCCTTTGATACTGATCGTCTTGAGTCATGGTGAAGTTGGCGGAATATGTAGTGTAGCGGTGAAATGCATAGATATTACATAGAACACCGATTGCGAAGGCAGCTGACTAACCATGTACTGACGCTGATGGACGAAAGCGTGGGGAGCGAACAGGATTAGATACCCTGGTAGTCCACGCCGTAAACGATGGATACTAGCTGTCCGGTACCTTGAGTACTGGGCGGCCAAGCGAAAGTGATAAGTATCCCACCTGGGGAGTACGTTCGCAAGAATGAAACTCAAAGGAATTGACGGGGGCCCGCACAAGCGGTGGAGCATGTGGTTTAATTCGATGATACGCGAGGAACCTTACCAGGGCTTAAATGCATTTTGACAGGGCCAGAGATGGCCTTTCCTTCGGGCAATTTGCAAGGTGCTGCATGGTTGTCGTCAGCTCGTGCCGTGAGGTGTCAGGTTAAGTCCTATAACGAGCGCAACCCCTACCGTTAGTTGCCAGCATGTCAAGATGGGGACTCTAACGGAACTGCCGGTGCAAACCGCGAGGAAGGTGGGGATGACGTCAAATCATCACGGCCCTTACGTCCTGGGCCACACACGTGCTACAATGGCAGGTACAGAGAGCAGCCACGTCGCAAGGCGGAGCGAATCTACAAAACCTGTCACAGTTCGGATCGGGGTCTGCAACTCGACCCCGTGAAGCTGGAATCGCTAGTAATCGGATATCAGCCATGATCCGGTGAATACGTTCCCGGGCCTTGTACACACCGCCCGTCAAGCCATGGAAGCCGGGAGTGCCTGAAGTCCGTCACCGCAAGGAGCGGCCTAGGGCAAGATCGGTAACTAGGGCTAAGTCGTAACAAGGTAGCCGTACCGGAAGGTGCGGCTGGAACACCTCCTTTCTAGAGATTGTCCTTTTAAGGACGGTCCCCATCGGTATCCGGTAGGATTTCCGGTCCCGTTCTTTCGATTTATTTTTTTTTAAAAGTTATATCTCGTATATATTAAGTCTCCACGATAACACTATAAAAGTAATTGCCCTTTTGGTGGATTGCCAAGAGCGGTAGGGACAGTCCCATAGCTCAGCTGGTTAGAGCGCTACACTGATAATGTAGAGGTCGGCAGTTCGAGTCTGCCTGGGACTACAAAGTAGGCCAAAGGTCCGACGAGAAGCCTGTGCTGAGCGCAGTCGAAGTAAGTCTGCCTGGGACTACAGGAAAGTACGAAGTACAAGGTAAAAAAAGTACGGAGTGCGAACGTTCATTGATTGAAATATTGAAGGAAATTCTGGAAGTTGAGACAAACTAGTTGTTGGTTCTTGGTTGATGGTTGATGGTGAAGCTGTCGACTAACAACGAACAACGATCAACTAACTGGGGGATTAGCTCAGCTGGCTAGAGCGCCTGCCTTGCACGCAGGAGGTCATCGGTTCGACTCCGATATTCTCCACTGATTGGCTTATGGCATTTTGCCATCGGCCATTAGCTAAGGGCCAAAAGCCAATAGCTAACAAAGTTCATTGACATATTGGAACAGGGTACATTTTTTCTTAGGAAAAGGTGTACACCGAAAGAAAGAAACACGAATCTTTATTAAAGTAAAGAGTACAAGAGCATATAAATATTAAAAGGAAGGCGACAAGCTGGAAAAGGGCGTATGGGGAATGCCTAGGCTCTCAGAGGCGAGGAAGGACGTGATAAGCTGCGAAAAGCTGCGGGGATCGGCACACACGATATGATCCGCAGGTATCCGAATGGGGCAACCCACTATACTGAAGGTATAGTATCCGCAAGGAGGCAAACCCGGGGAACTGAAACATCTAAGTACCCGGAGGAGGAGAAAACAAAAGTGATTCCGATAGTAGCGGCGAGCGAAATCGGATTAGTCCAAACCAATACTGTTTCGGCAGTGTTGGGGTTGTAGGACCGCGACATTCGAAACGTAATGAATCAGAACAAGTTGGAAATCTTGACCATAGAGGGTGATAGTCCCGTAAGAGCAAAGAACGTTTAGATAGTGGTATCCTGAGTAGTGCGGGGCACGTGAAACCCTGTATGAATCCGGCGGGACCATCCGCCAAGACTAAATACTCCTGAGAGACCGATAGTGAACCAGTACCGTGAGGGAAAGGTGAAAAGAACCGTGAATAACGGAGTGAAATAGATCCTGAAACCATACGCTTACAAGCGGTCGGAGCCCTTCGGGGTGACGGCGTGCCTTTTGCATAATGAGCCTACGAGTTACTTTTACCGGCAAGGTTAAGTTCTTCAGGAACGGAGCCGTAGCGAAAGCGAGTCTTAACAGGGCGCCATAGTCGGTAGTAGTAGACGCGAAACCGTGCGATCTACCCATGGGCAGGTTGAAGCTGTGGTAACACATAGTGGAGGACCGAACCCGTTGACGTTGAAAAGTCTTGGGATGACCTGTGGGTAGGGGTGAAAGGCCAATCAAGCTCGGAAATAGCTCGTACTCCCCGAAATGCATTTAGGTGCAGCGTGTAGATAGTTTTATAGAGGTAGAGCTACTGATTGGATGCGGGGGCTTCACCGCCTACCAATTCCTGACAAACTCCGAATGCTATAAAACGTTTCTGCGCAGTGAGGGCATGGGTGCTAAGGTCCATGTCCGAGAGGGAAAGAACCCAGATCACCGGCTAAGGTCCCAAAGTATATACTAAGTTGATATAACGCGGTGGAACTGCATTGACAGCCAGGATGTTGGCTTGGAAGCAGCCATTCATTTAAAGAGTGCGTAACAGCTCACTGGTCGAGCGGTTCCGCATGGATAATAATCGGGCATAAGTATATCACCGAAGCCGTGACTTCTACGCAAGTAGAGGGGTAGGGGAGCATTGTAGTGCCGTTGAAGGCGTACCTGCGAGGGACGCTGGAGGAGCTACAAACGAAAATGTAGGCATAAGTAACGATAATGCGGGCGAGAAACCCGCACGCCGAAAGACCAAGGTTTCCCCAGCTATGCTAATCAGCTGGGGGTCAGTCGGGACCTAACGCGAACCCGAAAGGGGCAGTGGATGGACAACGGGTTAATATTCCCGTACCCGCACATCGCCAAAAGCGACGGAGGCGAGAAGTTGGTGCGTGCAGACGGAATTGCACGTTGAAGGGAGCGGTAACGCCCCGATAGTACGCCGAGGCTACGGCCAAGGCGATAATCCAGCGTATCGACTTCCAAGAAAAGCGAGATGTGCGGCCCGTACCGTAAACCGACACAGGTGGTCGGGATGAGTATTCTAAGGCGCTCGAGAGATTCATGGCTAAGGAACTAGGCAAAATAGACCCGTAACTTCGGGAGAAGGGTCGCCCCCTTATGGGGGGCCGCAGTGAAGAGGTCCAGGCGACTGTTTATCAAAAACACAGGGCTCTGCAAAATCGAAAGATGAAGTATAGGGCCTGACACCTGCCCGGTGCTGGAAGGTTAAGGGGAGACGTCATTCCTTCGGGGAGAAGCGTTGAACTGAAGCCCCAGTAAACGGCGGCCGTAACTATAACGGTCCTAAGGTAGCGAAATTCCTTGTCGGGTAAGTTCCGACCTGCACGAATGGTGCAACGATCTGGACACTGTCTCGGCCATGAGCTCGGTGAAATTGTAGTATCGGTGAAGATGCCGGTTACCCGCAGTGGGACGAAAAGACCCCGTGCACCTTTACTATAGCTTCGTATTGACCTTGGTCAAACAATGTGTAGGATAGCTGGGAGGATTTGAAGCGGTGTCGCCAGGCATCGTGGATCCATTGTTGAAATACCAGCCTTTGTTTGATCGGGGCCTAACCCTATTGTTAGGGAACAGTGCGTGGTGGGTAGTTTGACTGGGGTGGTCGCCTCCAAAAGAGTAACGGAGGCTTCTAAA
The DNA here is from genome assembly GCA_963848865.1 of uncultured Flavobacteriaceae bacterium. Classification (GTDB taxonomy): domain Bacteria; phylum Bacteroidota; class Bacteroidia; order Flavobacteriales; family Flavobacteriaceae; genus Maribacter. The sequence goes on from CAWKFV010000015.1 coordinate 197,232, forward strand.
GGTGCCCTCAATACGGTTGGCAATCGTGTGTAGAGTGCAATGGCACAAGGGCGCTTGACTGAGAGACATACAGGTCGACCAGGTTGGAAACAAGAGCATAGTGATCCGGTGGTTCCGCATGGAAGGGCCATCGCTCAAAGGATAAAAGGTACGCCGGGGATAACAGGCTGATCTCCCCCAAGAGCTCATATCGACGGGGGGGTTTGGCACCTCGATGTCGGCTCGTCACATCCTGGGGCTGGAGAAGGTCCCAAGGGTTGGGCTGTTCGCCCATTAAAGTGGCACGCGAGCTGGGTTCAGAACGTCGTGAGACAGTTCGGTCTCTATCTACTGCGGGCGTTAGAAATCTGAGTGGATCTGACCCTAGTACGAGAGGACCGGGTCGGACCGACCGCTGGTGCACCAGTTGTCCCGCCAGGGGCATCGCTGGGTAGCTATGTCGGGATCGGATAAGCGCTGAAAGCATATAAGCGCGAAACCGGCCACGAGATGAGATTTCTTTAAAGGGCCGTGGGAGATGACCACGTCGATAGGCCATAGGTGGAAGGGCGGTAACGTCCGTAGCCGAGTGGTACTAATTGCCCGTCGGGCTTGCGCCGCGCCCCCCGCAAGGGGGGCGGAAAACCTTTTATGCTATATAAGCACAAGTACTTCTTTCTAAAAATATCCGTGTTCCCTTTTTAAGGGACCTGTTCCATTATTATGTCATAAAGATATTGCTCGAGGCCCTGTGCCGAGAGACCCTGAAACAAGTTCAGGGCAAGCTTTAGGTGGCCATGGCGACGGGGCCCACCCCTTACCATTCCGAACAGGGAAGTTAAGCCCGTCAGCGCCGATGGTACTGCTATACCAAGTGGGAGAGTAGGTCGCCGCCTTTTTCGAAAGTCCCTTACAGTAATGTAAGGGACTTTTTTTTGTATGGGCCGTTAAATAAATCAACATAAATTGTTCTAGTACTTAAGAAAAGGATTAGTCAAGTTATTGAATTCTAATCCCTTACAGGGAGTTTTGAAACGATTTCGACGGAGTCTGTTTGAATCGCGCTCGGTAATATTGTATTGGGCAAATAGCATGAGCTCGAAAGCGGGTTATACTCACATGGACATTCCTCGGGATCAAAACATTCTGAATCTGGATCACATGAATAGGCAAGCAAAGTTAAAGTCAATATGGCGAATACCACTACAAATCTTTTTTTCATCTTCTTGGTTTTTAAAGTTATTTTTATTGTTCTTTCTTAACTAGTCTAGTTTTCACAATTGGGTAAGTCTTCATAAAAATCCACCGTCTCTTCCAAGTCTATTATTCGATTACTGATCGTGCATCTAACTCTAAAAGTTCTTCACCGGTTAGGTGGGAATCTTTAGACCACTTAGTAGTTCAATCATAAATAGCTCTTCTAACATCCCTTCCTTCTGCGTAATAAATAGTATGTTCTTTTCTATATAAACAGACTTTTGTTGACTCTATATTATCATCTTCGTCTACATATTTATTGATATCATCTCGGTATGCCCCTTCAAGATTGTCTAGTGCTTTCGTGATATCCTAAAAAAAGTTGGTTTTTCCAAAATTTGCTGCTACCTCGGTGTATGCGTTACAAGAAGCAATACTAAACTTAATAATATTAGTTTTGTTTCCACTTTTTATGATTTTGCCTAGGATTACTTATATCGTCTAAGTTATTTAAAGCAGGTATATACAAATGCCAAAGATGTGAAAATACGTGCCATACATGTAATACAGTATTCAAAAGAGGTAACAGGAGGGGCAAAAACAAGCTTAAATTCAGAAAAGGGTATAAGTTTAGTTTAAAAAAATTACTTTATACTTTTTAATAGGATATGGACCTATATGGCCTTCTGCCTTTTTTTTGGCTTGTTTAACAAGGTTAAATCTATAAACCCAACATCTACCTCCAAATAAAGGGTAGTTTTTACCCAGAGTTTTATGAATAATTCCTCGGGCTTAGTAACCTGTTTGCTAATCATTTAGAATAGGTAATTTAGACACAGCCTCAGTAGAATCTGTTTCTACACTGATTTTTTCATTGTTAAATGCCGCGCATTCCGCTGCTTCAGGGTTAAGTGAACAACAATCTTCAAAATCTCCTCCTACGCAACCAACAGCTTGGCCCGGTTGCTCACAAGAAATAAAGGCTATAACTAGAACCATAATCCCAAACCTTAAAAATAAATTAGTTTTCATAGTAAATTTGTTTTTATATTAATAATGTTTTCATTCCCCTGATGCAATACCATTCTTATCTTTAGATCCTACAGTATCAAAGGCCTCGTGTAAATCCTGTTGGAAAATGGGGTATAATAAATTAAGCTTCAACCAAAGGCTATTCCTTCGCATGGAATGCTAAATACAAAAAAGTTTAAAAGAACTTACAGTATTAGGGGTTAGTCACATGGACGATCTATTATTTCTCGTTTGAAACCTTCATAAAACCTGTTCATTACTTCTATCTCTTTTTCAAACTCTGCTTCACTTAGACTCTCATAATCGATTAGCTCTTGCCTTGCTGTTTCCTAGGCATCTTCAATTTCACTAATCTGTTCCGCCTTTTGGTTGTGGCATTCTATATCCAGTAAATCCTCTGGCTCCCCTAACCATAATTTTAACCGTATCCCTGTAAGTTTAATCTTTTATATACATGATATTTTAACCGCCTTTTTGTTCGTTCAATATTAATTCCTACTCTCAAGTGATTTACGTCCATCTCTTAATCTTCAATTGTTTCAAAAATTCCTATTGCTTTCACATCCTATGTCCATTCGCATGTATAGATAGTCGATATTTTGGGAATCATAATTAAATTTAGTTTACAGTGAATTTTTGCAATAATTGTTTTTTGTCTGCCGATGGAACTTCTGATATCAACAAATAATTGCCTGGGGTAAGGTCTGCTTCAAAATAACCTGTTTTACCCTCTGGAAGGTTATTTATACCTCCTAAAAAGGTAAAACCATTAGGAGAAGGTGTTATGAGTCCATCAGTGTTCATCCAGTTCATCCAATGAACCAAAGAATCTAATGAAGCTTCATCATTATATTCGACCAAATTTACATCATGCCCCAAAAAGTGTTCGTAAACGGTTTGGTCTTTAAAGAAAACCTCAAATGTTTGTTTACCACTCGTTATGGAGTCTTTGACCATAATACCTTCGGTGCTTGAAATTTCAATTTTAGCAGTTGGTTTTGGCGGCTCCATTTTCGTCTTTTCCGGTATTACAATAATTTGTTTGTACATACCGTGCGAGGTGTGCCAAGTGCCATCGGCCATTTTTACATAACATTCCATTATATAAAGTCCAGGTTCAAGATAAATAGTGCTGGTGGCAATTTTGTTAGGTGAAATAAGCCCTGTGCCCCCCATATATTTTATTTCTTGAAACCATGGAGGTAATTTTCCGAAGGCGGCAACTGCATTATCCATGTCACCTTCCATTATTAGTTTCATGCCTTCATCAAAAGGTGGTAAAACTTCTTCTTTTGTATTCTGGGCATTTTTTCCTTCAGGATATAAATCCATTAAAATGAAATGGACTTCAGGAGAATCGTTTTTGTAGGTCAACTTGTTCCATCCCGAGTATAGGGTGTCAGCCACAAAAAACTCCATACCTTGGGTAACAATGTGAACTTCTCCCATTTTCTCAGGCGATATTTGGCCTATATGGGTTTGTTCGGATTTCGATTCTTTTTCTTTTTGTTTACATGAAAAAAAAGTCAATAGTAAAACAGAAAAGGTGATTATGGTTCTCATAAGAAAGATTAGATTGATTTTATTAGAAAACTTGATTTGATACAGCTTTAATCATGTATTAAATATGCTTGGTAAGCTGTCATCGAAATAATTTTTATTGGAGGAACACTATCAAAACTATAAATGTTGATGCTAATTGAAGTTTTAAATGTTTAATTACAATAAAGACATTTATGTTTGGTATGTAATATGTTATGAATGGTATTTTCATCTTGCTACACTTTAATCAGCCAAGAATCTTCATAAGTCTTCCAATCATGTGCTCAAGTTTACCAAATATGTGATGCCATACTGGGATGAACCGTAAATGATTATCTTTAAAAGACTTAACAATTAAGAATGATCAAGGCCATTATAGTTGACGATGAATACAATGCCATAAAGAACCTTTCATGGGAAATTGAACGGTTCTGCAAGGATGTAAAGGTTTTGGATGCGTTTACAGATCCCGTAGAGGCTCTATCCGCTATCAATTATTTAAAGCCAGATTGTGTTTTCTTGGATATTGAAATGCCCGAAATGGACGGTTTTGAGATGTTGAACACGCTCAAATACAGGAATTTTGACCTGATTATTACTTCTGCCTATGATATTTATGCCATTAAGGCTTTTCGTCAGCATGCCTGGATTACTTATTAAAACCTGTGGATTCAGATGATCTTATTGACGCTATGGAACGCATTAGGGCCAACAAGCAAAAAAATGTGCTGGGAACTGAATTAAAGCATCTCTTTGAGGAGTGGAAGGAGTCGGAAGATAAACGATTGGCACTTCCAATGGCGGGCAAGATAGTCTATATTGATAGAAACGATATTTTGTTCTGTAAGTCGGATGGTAATTATACGGAGGTATACTTTGAAAACGGTAGCAAAAAAGTTTTCAGCAAGCGATTAAAAGAGTTCGAGGATATTTTGGGCCATGGTTTTTTCAGGGTACACAACTCCTATGTGACCCGGTTGGGCGCCATAAAAGAGTTTGTCAATCAGGATGGACAATATCTAATTCTAAAAAATGGGACAAACGTGCCGGTTTCAAGGTCAAAAAAAAGTGAACTGCTTAAAATATTAAACGGATAATGCTACATTGGAACAGGGCTACTTAGAAAATTTTTATAACTATCCTTTTCAGAATGGTTTCCTCATGTTTACTATTGGAGCACTTTTTTTGCTCACTGTCTACCACTTTGTATTGTTCTTTCAGCAAAAGGATAAAATTTATTTACTGTACAGCAGCTATACCTTTTTTGTAATCCTTTCACAACTAAGACATTTGGAAGAAGGATTCATTTACCATCTAATTGCTCCAATTAGGGATATTGCTTTGGTCCCTATAGTTTCAACAGAATTATACTATGGTATTTATGTTCTCTTTGCTTTCAAATTTCTGAATATTAAAAAACACTTTCCAAAGTGGAACAAGTACATAATTCGAGCATTGAAGCTTATAATGATTTATTGCCTTGTTATTTTGGTCATTCATCTTTTTAATGGGAGCAATCAATTTAATGGGAGCAATCAATTTTTAATGAACGGTTATTTTGTTTTTACCATACTCATGGGCGTGTTGGGATTGATTAGTTATATCCCTTTTTTTAAGGTAAAAAGCCCTTTAAAATACTATATTATTTTAGGTTCTTTTTTCTTGTTCTTTTTCTCTGTGGTTTCGCTTATGATATACTTGAGACAAATAGAACAAAATCTTCCTATTGAACCATCATATAGTATATTGTATGTTGGCTTTTTGTTGGAAAACACTCTATTTTCTTTGGGATTAGGTCACAAGCAAAAACTAATTCTAGATGAAAGGAATAGGTCCCAGAAAATGCTGATTACCCAACTCAAGGAAAACAAAAACCTACAAATCAAGGTTCAGAACCAACTGGAGGAAAATGTGAAGGCCATGGGGATCAAAGCAGAAGCAGAGCGCTTGAAGGGTCTCCAGACCCAGTATGATAAGGAATTGGCAGAGCTGAAACTCCTTTCCTTGCGAAGCCAAATGAACCCGCATTTTATTTTCAACTCGTTAAACTCTATTAAAAGATACCTAATTGACAATGATAAGGAAAATGCGGTTTATTACATGAATAAGTTTTCTAAACTCATTAGAAGGATTTTATCCTCAACTATGGAGAAGGAGTCAAGCTTGGCAGATGAATTAGAGACCATGGACTTATATGTCAACATCGAGAATATACGCTTCAATGGGCGGCTAAGTTTTAAACTTAAGGTCGATAAAGACGTAAACCTTAATGCAATAAAAGTTCCCTCTTTACTATTGCAGCCCTTTCTGGAAAATGCGATATGGCATGGGTTATCTCCTAAAAAAGTTGATATGAAACTTAGAATTGAAGTGACTCAAAATTCTATCGGAACCATCCATATAGCAATTTTTGATAACGGAATCGGAAGAAAAAAATCACTTGAATTGAAGAAGAAGAGGATACACAACCGACCGTCCGTAGGTATTAAACTATCCACAGAAAGGCTAACACATTTCTCCGTCAAATACAATTATGAAGGGTCAATAAAAATTTACGACATTTCAAGCGATAATTTAGAGGGACCTACGGGAACAAAAGTTGTTATTGAATTACCAATAAATTAATTACACCCTCGGTAAATCCCCGTCACCTTTTAAAGGTAATGCAGATTCTCCCATTAGGAATTCGTCAACGTGATGCGCGGCTTGTCTTCCTTCGGAAATGGCCCATACAATCAAAGATTGTCCTCTGCGTTGATCCCCGGCGACAAATACGCCTGGAATATTGGTTTGATAATTGATTTCACTTGCTTTTATGTTAGTCCTGTTATCAGCTTCCAAACCGAGCTGTTCTGCAATTGTCATTTCAGAACCTGTAAAACCTAATGCAAGTAAAGCCAATTCACATTTCCATTCTTTTTCAGTGCCTTCTACTTCCTTTAAAACGGGGCGTTGACCGGGCTGTTTAATCCATTCCACTTCAGAGGTAATCAAACCTTTTAGATTACCATCCTTATCGCCAATAAATTCTTTTGTTGAAATACTGAAAAATCGCTCTGCGCCTTCTTTGTGCGATGAGCTAGTCCTTAAGCGCATGGGCCAAAAGGGCCATGGTTGATCCTCGGGTCTTTCAGTTGTGGCCATCGGCATGATCTCAAAATTGGAAACCGATTTGGCACCTTGTCTAAATGATGTTCCTATACAGTCCGACCCAGTATCCCCACCACCAATAACAACAACATCCTTCCCCGTGGCCAAAATCTCCGTATTAAATTTCTTTACACCATCTACGCGCCTGTTGTTCTGTGGTAGAAAATCCATTGCTTGAACCACACCATTCAAATCAGAACCTTTTATAGGAAGTTTTCTTTTTACAGTAGCTCCGCCACAAAGTACAATAGCGTCATAATCCGCTTTTAAAGCATCTGCCTTTATGTCCTTCCCTATATGAACTCCACATTTAAATTCGATACCTTCCTCCTCTAGGACCTTCAGCCTACGATCTATGACATGTTTTTCCATCTTAAAATCCGGAATCCCATAGCGAAGTAATCCACCTGGTTTTTCGTCCCGTTCAAAAACAGTTATCAAGTGTCCAGCCCTATTTAATTGCTGTGCAGCGGCCAATCCCGCAGGACCTGAACCAACTACGGCTATTTTTTTTCCAGTACGATTCTCTGGTGGGTTGGGCTTGACCCATCCTTTTTCAAAAGCAGTTTCAGCAATATTTTTTTCAATATTTTCAATGGAAACCGGATCTTCATTTATTCCTAGGACACAGGCTTCCTCGCATGGGGCGGGGCATAGTCTTCCAGTAAATTCAGGAAAATTATTTGTAGCATGTAAAATATCTGCGGCTTTTTCCCATTTCCCCCGGTAGACGGCATCATTAAAATCGGGAATAAGATTTCCCAATGGGCAACCGCTATGACAAAAGGGAATACCGCAATCCATGCATCTGGCACCCTGTTCTTTTAAATCTTTCTGTTCTAGCGGTACTGTAAATTCCCTATAGTTCTTTATACGTTCCTCTACGGAGGTATACCCCTCTACTTTTCTATCGAATTCCAAAAATCCCGTTGTCTTTCCCATGTTTCGATTTATGTTGTTTGTAATTTTTCTTGTTCCAGACGTAGTAAGGCCTGTCTATATTCTTCCGGCAACACTTTTATGAATTTGGGTAAGTATGCTTCCCACTTTTCCAATATACGTTGAGCCAAAGGACTCTGCGTCGCATTATAATGGCTTTCTATCAAATCTTTCAGTTCTTTGACATCTTTATCTTCCGTAACATCCAAAAGGTTCAATCCTTCCCCACTGCAGCGCTTTCGGAATGTTTTGTTTTGGTCCAAAACATAGGCAACTCCTCCACTCATTCCTGCTCCAAAATTTCTACCTACTTCTCCAAGAATTACGGCAACACCACCGGTCATATACTCACAACCGTGATCGCCAATACCTTCAACAACAGCTTTGGCTCCGGAATTACGTACACAAAACCGTTCACCGGCTTTACCGTTAATGTATGCTCTTCCGGCCGTTGCACCGTAAAGGGTAACGTTACCGGTAATGACATTGTCCTCTGGAACAATAGTACATTTCTCGGGAACCTTTACCACCAGTTTAGCACCGGAAAGACCTTTGCCTAAATAATCGTTCGTATTACCATTGACGATCATTGTAAGGCCTCTGGTAGCAAACGCACCAAAACTCTGGCCAGCTGATCCGGTGAAATTTAGTCTAAGCGTGTTTATAGGTAGCCCTTCCGCACCATAGGTTTTGGAAATCTCATTGCTGATAATAGCACCCACGGCTCTATCCGTATTAGAAATAGGATAGTCTAGCGTTAATTTTTCTTTTCTAAACAATGATGGGTTTGCTTTTGCGATAATATCAAATTCAATGGATTTATCAATATCGTGTTTTTGTTTTTCCGTATTGTAAAGCTTGGTCCCTTTAGGAATATCTATTTGGTGAAGTATTGGAGTTAAATCTACGCCAGCAGCTTTGTAGTGCTCAATGGCTTTCTTTCGATCCAATTTTTGAACCTGTCCAACCATTTCATTTACGGTTTTAAAGCCTAACTGAGCCATTATTTCCCGAAGTTCCTGCGCTACAAAATACATATAGTTTACAACGTGTTCCGGTTTGCCCTCAAACTTTTTACGTAATTCAGGGTTTTGCGTTGCTATACCAACCGGACAGGTGTTCAAGTGACAAACGCGCATCATTATACACCCTGAAGCTACTAACGGTGCAGTCGCAAACCCGAATTCTTCTGCACCCAATAGACAAGCGACTGCTACGTCCCTACCTGTTTTAAGTTGACCATCGCATTCCAGAACAATTCTGTTTCTTAGGTCGTTCAAAACTAAGGTCTGTTGCGCTTCGGCGATTCCTAATTCCCAAGGAAGTCCAGCATGCTTTAGTGATGTTAAAGGTGAAGCTCCAGTACCGCCATCAAAACCAGAAACCAGTACAACGTCGGCCTTAGCTTTTGAAACACCTGCTGCCACTGTGCCAACACCTACTTCGGAAACTAGTTTAACGTTAATACGTGCCTTTCTATTGGCCGATTTTAAATCATATATCAATTGAGATAAATCCTCAATAGAATATATATCGTGATGCGGTGGTGGTGAAATTAACCCTACATAAGGGGTAGAATTTCTTGTTTTGGCTATTGAAGGATTTACTTTAGGACCAGGTAATTGTCCGCCTTCACCGGGCTTGGCACCCTGAGCCATTTTTATTTGAATCTCTTTGGCATTCGTCAAGTAGTTAGAAGTTACGCCAAACCTACCTGAAGCCACCTGCTTAATGGCGCTGTTTCTCCAGTCACCCGTTGCATTTTTATAAAAACGTTCTTCATCCTCGCCCCCTTCTCCAGAATTACTCTTTCCACCTATTCGATTCATGGCAATCGCCAAATTCTCGTGGGCTTCTTTACTAATGGAGCCGTAGGACATGGCACCTGTTTTAAATCGTTTTACGATTTCAGTCCAAGGTTCTACATCTTCTAAAGGGATGGGATCAAAATTGGAAAACTCAAACAGGCCCCTGATTGTCATGAGGTTTTTGGACTGCTCATTAACCATTTTTGAGAACTCCTTATACGTATCGGGTTCATTGTTTCGAACCGATTTTTGAAGTTTGGCAATGGAAATAGGATTGAACATGTGCTTTTCGCCATCTCTCCTCCATCTATATTCTCCTCCAATTTCTAAATCCAAAGAAGCTGCAACAGTTTTATTATTGTAGGTCTTATGGTGGCGCAATGCGATTTCCTTTTCAATTTGATACAGGCCGATTCCTTGAATACGGGTGGGCGTATTGGGGAAATATTTTTCAACTACCTTGGTATTAATACCGATGCATTCAAAAAGTTGAGAACCACGGTAGGAGTTAAGGGTGGAAATTCCAATTTTGTTCATCACCTTTAAAATACCTTTGCCAATGGCCTTGTTGTAATTTTTGATAGCCTCGTCAAAGGATATTTCCGTAATATCATGTTCCTCTATCTGCTCCGCAATAATTTCGTTCACCAAATATGGATTCACCGCACTGGCACCAAATCCGAAAAGCAAGGCAAAATGATGTACCTCCCTTGGTTCGGCAGACTCTATAATAACACTCAACTTGGAACGCTTCCCTAATCTTTGCAATCCGCTATTCACAAATGAACAAGCCAACAATGCCGGAATGGGCGCATTTTTTTCATTTACGTTCCTATCCGATAATATAATGATATTAGCACCTTCATCAACGGCTTTTGAAGCTTGGTTTAGAACGGATTGCAATGCATCTTCCAAACCATTATGCCCTTTTTCAATCTCATAAAGAATAGGAATGGAAACCACTTTATAATCCGGACTTGCATCGTAATTTTTAATTTTATCCAAATCCTCCTTGGAAATTACGGGGTTCTGTATTTTCAATTTTCTACAGTGTAGTTCGGAAAACTCAAAAATGTTATGGTCGCTGCCCAGAGTAAGGCTTATGTCGGTTATCAATTCTTCACGTATACCATCCAAAGGCGGGTTGGTAACTTGCGCGAACAATTGTTTAAAATAATTGTAGATAAGTTGAGGACGCTGGGATAAAACCGCTATAGGCGTATCAGATCCCATTGACCCAATTGGTTCTTTGCCACTTTTACCCATTGGGAGTATTATCGTATTTATATCCTCCAGGGTATATCCAAAAACTGACTTTCTTTTTTCAAGCGACTCTTCTCCAAGGAACAATGGGCAGTCATTGTAAGGAATATCCTTTAAATAGACCAAATTCTTATCCAACCATTTTTTATACGGATGTTTTTTTGCAATATTCTCCTTAATTTCCTCGTCATTTATTATACGCCCTTCTTCCATGTTCACCAAGAACATTTTTCCTGGTTCCAACCTACCATGAAATTCTACATTTTCAGGAGCAATTTCAACCACTCCGGTTTCGGAAGACATTACCACGTAATCATCCTTGGTAACCGAGTATCTTGAGGGCCTTAAACCATTTCTGTCCAATACCGCACCAATGTAATTGCCATCAGTAAACGGAATGGATGCAGGTCCGTCCCACGGTTCCATCATACAGGAATGGTACTCGTAAAAGGCCTTCTTGGTCTCGGACATTTCGGTATTCTTCTCCCAAGCTTCGGGCACCAATATCATCATTACTTCTGGAAGGGAGCGCCCAGTCATTAAAAGTAGTTCAACGACCATATCCATTGTCGCGGAATCCGATTTACCTCGTAAAACAATAGGTAGAATATTTTTTATTTCTGGACCGAACAAATCACTTTCGAGTAATTCCTCCCTAGAAAACATTCTGGAAACGTTACCTCTTAACGTATTTATTTCACCATTGTGGCACATATATCTAAAGGGCTGTGCCAAATCCCAAGTAGGGAAGGTGTTCGTGGAGAATCTTTGGTGCACCAAGGCTAATCTGGTAACAACTCTTGAGTCCATCAAATCAGAATAATATAGACTGATGTCCAACGGCATCAACAATCCTTTGAAAATGATAATTTTCGTTGAAAGGCTCGGGACGTAAAAAAACTTATGTTCAGATAACTTCGAATTAATAATCGTATGCTCCGTAACCTTTCTTGCAATGAACAATTTTAGGTTAAAGTCAAAATAGCTTTGGTCCTCTGTTTCTTTGCCAACAAAAAGCTGTTTCACAAATGGCTCCGTTTCCGAAGCTATTCTACCTGGCACCGATCGATTTACCGGAACATCTCTCCAGCCAAGCAGTTTTAGACCTTGTTTCTTTATATTTTCCTCGAAAATGGAAATGCAATAATTTCTCTGGTTTTCTTTACGGGGGAAGAATATATTGCCAACCGCATATTCACCGGGATCCGGTAATTGGAAGTTACATTCGGCTTGAAAGAAATCATGTGGAATATCTATAAGAATACCAGCACCATCACCAGTCTTCCCATCGGCGCTTACGGCACCCCTGTGCTCCAAACGAGCCAAAATTTCTAAGGCCTTATGGATAATATCGTTCGATTTTTTTCCTTTTAAACTACAAATAAAACCGGCACCACAATTATCATGTTCAAATTCTGGTAGATACAATCCTTGTTTTTTCAACTTCATATTTTATGGTATTTCTTCAAAAATATCATTTTTACTAAATAATATTCAGTGATAATTAAAAATATCAACAAAATATTCAACGTTTTCAAATAAAGGTTAAAATATATTGAATATGATATATTTGATATGTTCAATTTATCAGATTGATAAATTTAAAACATAAAAAGATACCACCCTATCAACAAGAGGGGGTAATGTAAGCAATAGTCTATTTATAACAAAAAACTTTGGTAATATAGGCGGGTTAACAGTTTAGTATTACTGTCAATGAAATTAAACCCCTAAATTAAAGGGGAGGGTTTCAAACTAAATAGATTTATGACTTTAAAATGCTTCTTGAAATAACAATTTTTTGAATTTCGGAGGTACCCTCGTATATCTGTGTAATTTTGGCATCACGCATTAATCGTTCCACATGATAGTCTTTTACGAATCCGTTTCCACCATGTATCTGAACGGCTTCCACTGAAGTTTCCATAGCAACCTGGGAAGCATACAATTTTGCCATGGCACCGGAAAGGTCATAATCTTTTCCACTATCCTTGTCCCAAGCTGCTTTATAGACGAGATGTCTAGCAGCTTCAATCTGGGTATGCATATCCGCTAACTTGAATGCTATGGCTTGGTGGTTGCTTATTTCCGTTCCAAAAGCTTTTCTTTCTTTGGAATATTTTAAGGCCAATTCATAGGCACCCGCAGCAATGCCTAAGGCTTGGGCGGCTATTCCAATTCTACCGCCCGCAAGTGTTTTCATGGCGAACTTAAACCCAAAACCGTCATCTCCGATTCTATTCTCCTTGGGTACCTTAACATCGTTGAAAACCAATGAATGTGTATCACTACCCCTAATCCCTAACTTATTTTCTTTGGGGCCAATTTCAAAACCCTCCATACCTTTTTCAACTATCAACGCGTTAATCCCCCGATGCTTTTTTTCTTTATCGGTTTGGGCTATTACCAAATATATGTCAGCCGAGCTCCCATTGGTGATCCAATTTTTAGTTCCGTTTAAAACATAATGATCATCTTTGTCTATTGCCGTAGTTTTTTGTGAGGTGGCATCGCTCCCTGCTTCAGGTTCCGAAAGGCAGAATGCGCCAATTGCTTCGCCACTTGTTAATCTTGTCAAATAGTTTTCTTTTTGCTCTTCGGTTCCAAAAGTCTCTAATCCCCAACAAACCAAAGAGTTGTTTACGGATACAATTACGGACGAGGACGCATCAATTTTTGATAGTTCCTCCATAACTAAAACATAGGATAACGTATCCAATCCGCTGCCACCATATTTAGGGTCTACCATCATGCCCAGAAAGCCAAGTTCCCCCATTTTTTTTACCTCTTCCATTGGGAATTGCTGTTTTTCATCCCTTTCAATTACTCCGGGCAGCAATTCATTTTGGGCAAAATCCCTTGCAGCTTGCTGTATCAATTCTTGTTCTTCGGTCAAAGAGAAATCCATGTGCTGTCAGCTTAAAAATTATAGGTACAAATATAGGGTTATCCTAGCTATTTTTTACTTCTGCGGTAGTTATGACCGTAGCTATTTTCTTTCCGTCATTCGTAATTTTTCAAGAAAAACAGGATGCTTTTTAATCTTAATTACCTTTAAATTGGAGTTTGAAGGATAAAATTTCAAACCTAAAACCATGAGTTTCAAATATCTCAGGTTTAATACGGACAAGAAGCCAAAAACAAACACAATTTTAATATCTTTAAACAATTTCAATTTTTAGAATTGAAAACATTAATTTGAAACTTTTTAGAAAGAATATAAAGCTTAAAACCAACTAAAAATGGAAACCATAATCATTATTGTTTTTCTAGCAGGCTATCTTGCAATTACCTTAGAACATAATCTTAAAATAGACAAACTTATTCCTGCCTTGGCAATGATGGCAATTCTTTGGGCAATTATTGCTTTGAGCCATATGTCGGTTTTTGAAGTGAACGCAGAGCTAAGAGAACTGGAACCGACACATATTGATGAAATCTTGTTGCATCATCTTGGGAAAACTGCTGAAATTCTGGTCTTCCTTTTGGGAGCAATGACTATTGTGGAAATTATTGATTATTTCGACGGTTTTGCTACCATAAAAGGGTATATACGTACAAGGAGCAAGAAGAAATTACTCTGGTTGTTTTCTATTTTGGCATTTATTTTATCTGCAATTATAGACAATCTTACAGCTACCATTGTTTTGATTACAATACTTCAAAAGGTAGTTAATGACCGTAATACGCGTCTGTGGTTTGCGGGTATGATAATAATAGCGGCTAATGCCGGGGGAGCCTGGTCGCCAATTGGTGATGTGACCACGACCATGTTATGGATAGCTAATAAAGTTACTGCCGGTCAGTTGGTGATCCATGTATTATTGCCCTCTATTGTTTGTATGGTTATTCCTGTCTTGGTAGCTGGTAATTACAAAGCTTTTAAAGGCAAGATCGATGGAGATTTTTCAGCAGAAACTCCAAAATCAAAGTATGGTTCAACCATGCTTTATCTTGGTTTGGGAGCAATAGTTTTTGTTCCATTTTTCAAAACAATCACACACCTTCCACCCTATGTAGGAATGATGCTTTCCTTGGCGGTTGTTGCTACATTTGCGGAGATATATAGTAATAAAAAGTTTAGTATCTCCAGTGTAGATGGCGGTGAGCATGCCGCTGAAGGACATCATAGTCCGGTTCATCATTCTTTATCTAAAATAGAACTGCCAAGTATTCTATTTTTCTTGGGTATATTGTTGGCAGTTGCAGCACTGGAATCCTTGGGAATACTTTTCCATTATGCGGAGAGTTTAAACGAGGCGATACCTAATACAGATATTGTGGTCATGTTGTTCGGGGTAGGTTCCGCGGTTATTGACAACGTTCCTTTGGTTGCTGCAAGTATGGGGATGTTCGGTCAGGCGCTTGATAGTCCATTATGGCATTTTATAGCATATTCTGCAGGTACAGGGGGCAGTATGTTGATTATTGGCTCCGCGGCAGGTGTAGTTGCGATGGGAATGGAAAAAATTGATTTCTTTTGGTACCTAAAGAAAATAACTTGGTTAGCTTTCATAGGTTTTATATGTGGTGCGGGCGCATTTATTTTATTGAGAGATTTTGTACTTCACGGATAATTTAATCGATAAAATACCGTTATTAAGGCAAATTTGATAATTAAGAACACTATGTTATTATTCCAAGATTTGGCCCAAGATTCC
This sequence comes from uncultured Flavobacteriaceae bacterium, assembly GCA_963848865.1. Classification (GTDB taxonomy): domain Bacteria; phylum Bacteroidota; class Bacteroidia; order Flavobacteriales; family Flavobacteriaceae; genus Maribacter. The sequence continues at coordinate 212,803 of CAWKFV010000015.1, forward strand.
GCTGGTGAAGTGCTTTCTGAAGAAAAGACCCTTTCCGTTATGGATTTGGTTTTTAACGGGGGAACCGGAAGTGTGGTCATCATTACCGTACTTTTTTTGATGCTCGGCGTTGCGTTGTACATTTATTTTGAGCGACTTTTGGCCGTAAATGCAGCATCCAAAATAGACAAGAACTTCATGAACCAGATTCGTGACCACGTTACCACAGGAAAGCTGGAAGCTGCCAAAATACTTTGTGCTCAAACGGACTCTCCCGTGGCAAGACTAACTGAAAAGGGAATCTCTAGAATAGGAAAGCCTTTGGACGATATAAACACTGCCATTGAGAATGCGGGTACCTTGGAGGTCTATAAATTGGAAAAAAATATTAGTGTATTGGCAACTGTTGCAGGGGCTGCGCCAATGATTGGTTTCTTAGGAACTGTAATCGGTATGATTTTGGCATTCCATGAAATGGCAAGTAGCGGCGGTCAGGCAGAAATGGGTTCATTAGCTTCCGGTATCTATACTGCAATGACCACCACCGTGGCAGGGTTAATAGTAGGTATTATTGCCTACATGGGGTACAACCATTTGGTGAACAGAACGGATAAGGTAGTACATAAAATGGAAGCCAATGCGGTGGAATTTTTGGATTTGTTGAACGAACCACTTTAAATTTTCAGTATGAAATTGAAAGGAAGGAACAAAGTAAGTCCAGACTTCAGTATGTCTTCCATGACGGATATCGTTTTTTTATTGCTGATATTCTTTATGCTGACGGCCAATTCCCCGAATGCCCTGGATTTGTTGTTGCCAAAGGCAAAGGGTAAGTCTACCAATACCCAGAATGTTTCTGTAAGTATCGACAAGAACTTACAGTATTTTGTGAACAACCAGAGAATAAACGGAGAATACATAGAAATTGAATTAAAAAAGGCACTAGAGGGTCAAGAAAAACCTACAATAATTCTTAGGGCGGAGGAGAGCGTTGCCATTAAAGAGGCGGTAAACGTTATGGATATTGCCAATAGGAATAATTACAAGGTTATTTTGGCGGTGCGACCCAACTAATGGCATTCCTAGACACGAGACACAAGAAAAAATCTTTTACACTTACTACGTTACTGCTAAGTGCGCTGTTGCTGATATTGTTTTATATCGGCCTAACGTATATGGATCCGCCCATTGAGAACGGGATTTCCATAAATTTTGGAACTACGGACTTTGGTAGCGGTCAAGTGCAGCCAAAGGAAAAAATTAGGTCTGAACCTTTGGATACTCCTCCAGTAGAACCCGTTAAACAAGAGGTTCAAGAAGAAATTGTTGAAGAGGAGGAAGAAATTGAAGAAGTGCCCGAAAAGGTAGTTGCCAAAGATGAAGCTCCTTCAGAGAAAGTCCTGACTAGGGAAAGCGAAGAAGCTATAAAGATAAAACAGGCAGCTGAAGCTAAGAAACGAGCCGAGGATGCAGCCAAAGCCGAGCAAAAGCGTAAAGAAGACGCTATTAAGGCCGAAAAGGCCAAGGCAGCGAAATTAGCCCAACAGAAAAGGGATGCCGAAGAGAAGGCCAGATTGGAACAGGAGGCTAAGAAGAAAAAGTTAGATGAATTGATGGGTGGACTTAACAAATCCGATGGTACAGCTTCAGGAAGCGAAGGAGATGATAATAAGGCGGGTGATAAAGGAAGCCCTGATGGAGACCCTTATGCCACGAGTTATTATGGCAGTCCGGGCTCCGGCAGTGGAACCGGTGGTTACGGACTAAATGGTAGATCCTTGGTAAATAAAGGTAAAGTGCCTCAAGAATGTAACGAGTCGGGCAGGGTAGTGGTGAAAATCGTCGTAGACAGAAATGGAAAAGTAACAAGTGCAACGCCTGGGGTGAGAGGAACTACCAATAACAATCCCTGTCTATTGGAACCTGCAAGGAAAACCGCTTTTATGCACAAGTGGAATTTAGATTCCAATGCTCCAAGCCAACAAGTAGGCTTTGTTGTCGTGAATTTTAAATTGGGAGAGTGACCTATCAGCAAACCCTGAATTGGATGTTTGCTCAACTTCCAATGTACCAACAAAAGGGAAATTCTGCGTATCGCGCCAAATTAGATGGAATCAAGAAATTCGTCGAACACTTAAATCAACCTCAAGAAAGTTTTAAAAGTATTCACGTTGCCGGCACTAACGGCAAAGGTTCCAGTAGCCATATGCTTGCCTCAATTCTGCAAGAGGCTGGATACAAAGTCGGATTATATACGTCTCCGCACCTAAAGGATTTCAGGGAAAGAATTAGGGTCAATGGTAAACAAGCAAGTAAGCAGTTTGTAATTGATTTTATTACTGATAACCGAACTTTTTTGGAGGGTAATAACTTATCATTTTTTGAAATGACGGTTGGTATGGCCTTTTGTTATTTTAAATATAAGAAAGTAGATATCGCAATAATTGAAGTTGGCCTTGGAGGAAGGTTGGATTCTACAAATATTATAATTCCCGAGGTTGCTTTAATAACGAATATCGGTTTTGACCATATGGAAATGCTGGGTGATACATTGCCCGAGATTGCTTATGAGAAAGCCGGAATCATCAAGCCTAATGTTCCTGTCGTGATTAGTGAAAAACAAAAGGAAACCATGGGGGTTTTTAATTCCATAGCAAGAGGCAATAATGCCAAAATAGTTTTTGCCGAAGACAGTGTTCAAGGAGAATTTAAAACTTCGCTTCTTGGGGACTACCAAAAAAAGAATATAAAAGGAGTCCTTGCAGTAATCGATTTGCTTACTGGATTTGAAATTTCAAAACAGACCATAAAAGACGGACTTCTAAAGGTTGTTGAAAATACCGGGCTTATGGGACGATGGCAAATTTTGAATACATCTCCGAAAATAATTTGCGATACGGCACATAATCGTGAAGGGTTGACTTTGGTCATGGAGCAGTTAAAAAAGGAAGAATATGAATCTTTGCATATGGTTTTAGGCTTTGTAACAGGAAAAAACTTAGAAACCATAATTCCTCTTTTTCCCAAAAGTGCAACATATTATATCTGTAAGCCTAATATTTCTAGAGGTTTAGATGAAAATATTTTATTGAAGGAAGCATCTAAGTTTGATTTAAATGGTCAAAGTTATTCTAGCGTAATGGAAGCTTATAAGACTGCAAAAAAAGCAGCTCATAAGAAAGACATTATCTTTGTAGGAGGAAGTAATTTTGTCGTGGCAGAGGTTCTTTAATTTTTTGTTATTTTTTCTTTTGGACTAAACAAAACTATTCTATATTTGCACTCCTTTTGGGGCTCTTAGCTCAGTTGGTTCAGAGCACCTGCCTTACAAGCAGGGGGTCACTGGTTCGAATCCAGTAGGGCCCACTTAATAAAGACAAGGCTTCGCAGTAATGCGGGGCCTTTCTTTTTTGGCAGGGGTGAAACATAGGTGAAACAAATATTCTTTGCATATATCTTCTTATCTTCATAAACGGCTCTCATGCGGTTATGAATTCGTCCTTTAAAAATACGATAATTTCGCTTTTCCGGCGCATCGACAAAGCGGTTTTCGACATGAATCGAACGGGCAGGGCATGGAAAACGGCGAAAGTTCCCCATTGGATCGTTCTGGTCTTGGGACTGGGATCGTACGTTCTAGTACTTTGGCAGCTGTGGCCGTTCCTGTCCGAGCAGGAAATGCCGTACCTCAAATATTTCGGTTTTTTCTTGGTGCTGGTTTTTACCATACTGTTTTTGGTATTGTCAAAAATCTACGTTTCCCAGCTCCTGGATTATAGGACTCCCTACCCCCTTCAAAAAGAAAATGCTCCCGTAAAGGTTGGGGACAGCAATTTTGGGACCCCTTTCCGTTTTTCCGAGAGAATCCATGCGATAGACTTCGAAAGAGCTAGTCTCTTCAATGACTATCTTAAAACAAGTCAGGAGGACTTCTTAAAACTATTGTCGGGAAAACAAGTTTCCGAGAAAATAATCTGGCTACCGCTTACAGATAGAAAACTTCCCAACTTCCGACTTTTTTTCGAGTTTCTCAACCATATCTCGGAAGAGAACCTGGAAGGGTACTATGGCGAAAATCTATTAAGCCTATGCAGGTATATCACCAAAAATTTTAAATCGAAGGACACTGAATGGTCGGTTAAACAACTCCAAAAGGCACACTCGGGTTGGAAAAACTGTAATCCCAAACGGCGTATGGACCTTAAAATCGATATCGAGAACCATCTTGTATTTCTTGGTCGACCATAAAATGAAAAGGAAAGTAAAGAAAAACGGCGGAAGCCATTCCTTTACTTGATTCCATTGGCAATCCTACTCAAATTGCTTTCAAATAGTTCCATGGGCTAGTCATGGAAAAAGAGTTAAAACTTAATTTGAAAGCATTATGAACAAACTAAATTCTTCTCTGGTACAATTACTCCTTGAAAAGATCGACCATCTCGATGAAGCCGCACTGGTCAAGAAAAAGGTCTTTAACGTTACAAATTTGCAAATGTATACGGGTTGGAGCCTTTCCAAGATCTATAAGCTCACATCGGCGAGGTTGATTCCCTTTTCAAAACCTACCAATGGGTCCCTGTTTTTCGAGCGGGAGAAAATAGAGGAATGGCTGCTTCAAAATCCTTCCTATGCTGAAGCGGAACTCGAAGAAAAGGTAAACACCCATTTGAAAAAACATCATCGCGGCAATTAATGCACTATGAAAGCCACCGATAGAAATTTTCAGGGCATATGGATTCCCAAACAGATCTATTTGAATACCGAGGTCAATTGGTATGCCAAAATCCTGTTTCTGGAAATCCACAGCTTTACGCAGCATGGCAAGGAGTGTTATATGTCGAACAAATACATTTCCTCGTTCCTGAAAATCTCCGAACGGCAGGTCTCCCGATATATATCGGAACTAAAGGCATTGGGATGGGTGGAGGAAGCGTCCTTTGACGGGAGAAAGAGATACCTAAAAAGTATGCTCCAATTTAGTTTCCGGTCGGTCGACTCAGACTTGACAATTCTGTCTAGGCAGCATCGACAGTTTTATCCTAACAGCATTGACAAAAATGACCACCAGAATAAACCAATTACAAAACAAGCTAAAAAATCAATTACTTCTTTAAAACAAAATATTGAAAATAGAAGTCCAATATTGGAATAAGAATCATGAAAAAGGAACTATCAGGGCTGTTGAAAAAAGAAAAAGAAATAAAAGGGCCGCTATGTGAGCCTGATGTTTTCAAAAAGCTTTTTTTTCAAATGGCCCAAGAAATTTATGCCAGTACCGATCTGGATTTTGAAGTGGATGGTTCCAACAAAAGTTTCTTGCAACACTTCTGCAAATATTGGAACGGGGACAAGGCCTTTGAAGTTTTGGAAAACATCTCCTTGAGAAAAGGGCTATTGGTATTTGGTTCGTACGGGACCGGGAAGACATCAAGTTTCCAGATCATCCAAAATATGGCCAAGCACTATCAGGTGCGTGAATTATGGTTCCCTGCCATTTCGACCCAAGAAGTGGTCGCCAAGTTCAATCTGGAAAAGAACAAAGAGGATGTCATCCAATATTATTCCCGAGGGATTTTTCTATTTGATGATTTAGGAGCGGAAATAGAAGGAAATAACATTTTTCAATATGGGAAGGAAGAAGTCTTTGTTCGTATTCTATTGAACCGTTATCGCAATTTTGAAAGTCTGGGTACCAAGACGCATATTACCACTAATCTGAACCTAGGTCAAATCGAACAACGGTATGGCAAGCAAGTGGCCGACCGGTTCATTAAAATGTTCAATTTATTAAAGTTGGATGGTCCGAGCAGGAGGAAGTGATAGTGAAAGGAAACCGGAATTGGACTTGAATTTGACTTTCTTCCTATAATACTGCACAAGGTATTCCTGCACGAAGTAGAACGAAGAAAAGGAATAGCAAGAGGGTGATGCGCAAATTGCGCCATCACGTTGGTTTTCGGGTATTCAACACGTTGAAAACCAGTTAATTGAATAGATTTTGGAATACTGTACAAAAACAAGGGCTACAGTAGACTTTTCCGAAATCTACGGTAAACCCTTTGGGAAGCCCTGTAAACACTGAAAATTTTTGACGCAAAAATTGACGCAATTTCACTAAAAAACAAAATCACACCTATGGAAAAGCAATCAACAAATGACAGAAAAAAGAAGGGAACCGGTGGTTATTCCAACATCACGGTAAAGAAGGAAACGGCCACACGCTTTCGCAGGTATTCCAAAAAGTTCAACAAGTCCCATAGCGACGTATTGGATGGAATGGTACAATACTTCAAGGAGAACAACCTTGACCCTTTTGGGGAGGGAACAAAGATCATCCTTGACAGTATCAAAAACTTGGAGGTTAAAATGATGAAGAAATTCGATAGGATCATCGCCATTATCAAGAACATGGAAAAGACCAGTATCCGACCCACCTATGAAATGGTGCTCATTCTTTACGAGGCCTATGTGAAAGAAGGGAAAAGACCGAGACGGGAACCAGTCCAATTACAGGTAGAGCGAATGGATTTTTTGGAGCCTAGAAACACTGTTCCGAAAACAGAGCACGATAGGATACTGCAAGAATTCGAAGAATATAAAAAGCATTGCAATGAAATCCTCAACAATGTGGATAAGGTGGAGCCGATGATGGGAAAACCGTATCTAAAGATCAATATGGGGATCGGGGATTTTGAAAAATTAAAGTACCATTTAAAATAAAGCTTATGTACCTTACCATCTCGGCACAGAAAATGGGCAGTACCTACAACTCCAGTGTAGGCAACTATGTGGACTATCTGGAAAAGGAAAATGAGGATAGATTGCCCGAACAAAGGGAAGAATTCTTTGACCGAGAAAATGACAGCGTAAGCCCCCAAACGGTTATCGATGAAATCGATGCCAATACGGCCAAACTGAGGCAGAAGGACCCGAAATTCTATTCCGTAGTGGTCAGCCCCAATAAAAGGGAACTGAAGGCCATCGGCAATGACCCAAACATACTAAGGGAATACACAAGGAAACTCATGGAGGACTATGCCAAGAGTTTCCATCGCAACCAAAAGGTCAATGCCGAGAACCTGAAGTATTATGCCAAGATCGAGCATGAACGCACCTATCGGGGCTTTGACAAACAGGTTCAGGAAAATGCACCATACCGAGGAGAAATAGCAAGGCTCAGGAACGAGATACGGAAAGTGGAGCGGGGCGAATCCATCGGCAATGTCAAAGCCCTTGAAAAACAGATTGCAGAACAAAGAAAATCGGCCCCCCACAAACAGAACGGCCAGCTAGTAGCCGTGGGAATGAAAAAAGAGGGGCCTCAGACCCATATCCATATCATAGTCAGTAGAAGGGACGTGACAAATACCTATACGCTTTCCCCCATGGCCAGGCACAAAGCCTCGGAAGTGGAACTGAACGGAAAGACGATCAAGAGAGGCTTTGACCGGGACAAGTTCTACCAATCAGCCGAAAAGACCTTTGACAGGACAACAGGGTTCAAGAGGAACTATGTGGAATCCTATGTTGGTAGAAAGGCCTATGCCAAGGAACCGGGGAAGTTCTTTGCCAAGGTAATGGGACTGCCCACCAAGGAAAAGGACATGGCCTTTAAACTCCTTAGGGCAATGGGAGTCAAGGCGCCCAGTATACCGACCAATAAATTTCAAGTGGCTGCAAAAATCATAAAAGCCCTTGGGAAGGGAGTGGAAAAGGCTAGGGGCACGGGCGAGGACATGGGCTACTGAAACCTAAGGAGGGTCATAAATCTATTGTATTCCTGCATTTAGGATAATTTGTACACCCTAAAAAGTTACCATATATCCCTGTTCTCTTTGTCATAAAACCACTTTTGCAATCGGGACAAAGGAATTTATCCTCTAAAATCTCTATGTCGTTAAAAGTCTGACTACATTTAGGATAATGAGAACATCCTAAAAATTGATTGGCGTTTCCCTTATTTTGTCTGATCACAAGTTTCCCTGTTTTACAATAAGGACAATTTGTTGGGTGTAATGTTCCTTCAGAATTGGATAATAAATAGTTGTTATCCATCATTAACTCTTCTACAAATAAGGAAGCCTCGGACGGAATTAATAATATAACCTCGTTTTTGGTCCTTGTCAATGCAACATAGAATAATCTACGTTCTTCCGCAAATCTATATCCTTCATCATCACTGAGCAAAAGGGATAAAATAGGATCATCCGTCATTTTGTTGGGAAAACCGAGCAAATGATTTCTAAGGTTCAATACGACAACATTCTCTGCTTCCGTACCTTTTGATTTGTGTACGGTAAGGTATTTAATATCAACATCCGCAAAGCCCTTTACTTCTAATTTTCCTGATCTTGCAATGTATTTTACTTTGCTGTTCGGAGTTAGTTTTATCAAGTCGTTAATGTCAAAACTGTGCCTGCCTAAAACTAAGATTGGTTTATTGCCATATTTATTTACAAGTATTTGTATTTGGTTTATAAACGTACCCTCAATTTCTTCTTGTTTGAAATGAACAAATTTAACAGGGTCATCCAACGGGTCTTTCCGGGACTTTGGGTTTTTGGAAATTTGTTTGGTGTTTTTCTGAATGTATTTTGCAGTGATGTCAATAAGTGACTGTGAATTTCTATAGGTCTGTTCTATGACCAATTGCTCATACTTTCCGACATACTTCCCGAAATTGCTAAATAAGGACACATCGCTTCCTGCAAAACGGTAAATCGATTGCCAATCGTCCCCTACACAAACCAATTTTGCTCCTGATAAATCACGAATTTCTTTGATCAAATTAAAACGGGAAAATGAAATATCCTGATATTCGTCAATAATAATATACCGATATGCGTATGGAGGCTTGTTACTCGTTACAAGACCGGTAGCTCTATTTATCATGTCATTGAAATCAATTTCGTTTCTTTCTTTTAGGGCAAGATCATATTTTTCAAGAATTGGAAGCACAAACTTTAAGAACATTTCCTGTCGTTCAAGCATAAAATCACTTTTGATTGTAGTCTTGTCGGAAAACAAACTTCTTAGCGAATAATGGTTTAACCGTCTTGATTTGCTAAGGTTTATAAAGCTTTCAATGAGCTTGTTTATTTCTTCGCCGAATTTTTTGCCATTATCGGATACTTTTTCATAAATGTACCTAGCATCCCTTGGCTTTAAGGTAATGCTTTCCATTTCCAACATTTCCCTTAGCTTTTCCAACAAAATGTTGTCTCTGTTGTAATAGGAATACGTTTCTAATAGTTTGGTATTGTGTGTTATGTGAGTTTCCCTTTTTAACTGCATTTCCTCTACGTACTTTTGCTCATTAAAAGAGTTGAGCCATTTTGCCCGACTATGCTCGTCCACACCAAAATGCTCTAAATATATATCATGTTCGGTCAGATAAAAGTCTGGACGGTACACTGTTTGTCCATGGGGATACGGTTTTTCATATTCATACTGGATACCGTTGAGGTACAAAAAATTCGCTATGGTGAGTTCCTCCACACTTTTCACCTTTTCACCTTTTAGCGTGTCCAGTGTGGGGTTTTCTACAATATTCAATGGTTCACATTTTGACTTCAATGTTTGGAAATCGATTCCTTTTTCCGTGTCCAACTTTTCACCGAATGAATCGAATGCGTCATCCTCTTCTGGAATGTTCATATAGCAGGCAACATATTGGATATAAGATTGCAATGCTTCCGGATCGTTAAAAATGTCCGATTGTAAATACTTTTTGATTACTTCCCTTAAAGTGTTTTCATTGGCAACGGCGGGGGTCTCCGGATTATATTTTCTGATTATGTCGTAACCCAGTTTATGAAAGGTGGTTGCCTCAACATCAAGTTCTATTTCTTTTAGTCTTTTATTTAAATCGTCAACTGTTTTTTTTGTAAACGACAGTAATAGGATGTCTTTGAGATCAATATTTTTCTTTTCAATAAGATACTTGACTTTTCCAAGGATTGTTAGTGTTTTTCCTGAGCCTGCACCTGCAATTATTAAATTTGAGTATTCATCCGTTATCAGTGCATTTCGTTGCTGGTCGTCCAGTTTTTTTCCTTCGATATTGTCGAAATACTGTTTGAATTTTTCTTTTTGTGTTGAAACATAATTTCGGTTGTAAGTGACTATGTAGTTGTCAAAATTGCCAAAAACTTCATTGAACCGTTTAACGGCTTCTTCTTTTTTGTAGAATTTGGTTTTGTTTTTGAAGTACCGTCCTACAGTTGAATAATTTGATCGAATTTGGTCACGTTGAACCCAAGTTATATAGTCGTTAAATGTTTGAACATGGTCAAGAAATGAAGTGGCCTGTTTTAGGTTACTTATATACTTATTGTCTTGATATTTTTTCTTTTCTGACCATTGTTGATAAAACACTAACAGTAGTACAATCAAAATGATACTAACAATCAACATCCTATTTGTTGTTTATGTCGTTTAGACTTTGAATGTTTAATATGGACCAAAACATTAAGTGTTTTGAACAAATCTCTCTTGTTCTTAAATATAATCACTTTATTCTTTCAAGTAGTGACCAAGATCATCAATATAATTGGAAAGGGAGAAAAGGTCAGGGGCATAGGTGAGGACATGGACTACTGAAATTCAACAAGTAGGTTGCGCCCTATCGGATTTTTGCTTCACGCTAATCTACCGGAATCGCTACAAAAACCCGATAGGGTCCATGCGCAAAAGTTGGGGGTAAGATTTGGGACGCTTGCAGCGCAAAACTCTGTTTTAGCTCGCATTACTTTAAAAGATAATAAGAATGAGTTGCCTACGAAGGATTATTTCTTGTTTAACAGTTTTTCCAAATACGAAACCTTATCCTTTTCGGCTTGGACAAGTCGTTCGTAAAGCTCTACAACTTTGTCCAATGGATTGAAATTGGGTTGTACGTTGATGGCATTAATGGTGGAACTATCATTACTTGTAAATGTATTTGATATAATATTTAGAATATTTTCCTCTGAAAAATTCTCAATGCCTTCCTTGGTTACTCCCAAGGCCTTTGCAATCTCCTCCAACTTGGTATCGTCGACCTTTTCGCTGTTCTCGATATTGGATACGGCCTGTTGGCTGATGCCCAGTTCCTCGGCCAAAGTCTCTTGTTTCATGCCACGGAGTTCTCTGATCCTGCCGATCTTTCTTCCTATATGGTTGTTCTTGGTCTTTGTCTCCATATTTCAAATATAGGGTGTTTCCCATAATTATCCGATAGTAAAATACAAAACGGACATAATAAAATACAAGTGCCCATGGTGTGGTAAATGGTTATACCTTCTTAATATGTCCATCGATTCCCGAACCCATAAAACATAGGTCATGAGACACTATACGAATATACCCGAAAAATTTGAAAAAGCGGAAGAGCTGTCCTCTTTGCTCGATAGCATCTTGAACACCGTCACCATCGATAGGGCCTTCATGTCAAGGAAACAGAAAGAGGGAGATACCGAATACTATTTTATTACCTTCTTCGTGGACGTGAACAACGACCCGCTTCCCAACGAGGTCCGTTCCCTGGTCTCGCAGATTGGAAAGAACCACCCCGATTTCAGGATAAGGGTCTATACGGAGAACCAGTCCGAAATAGGACTGGAAAGGGGAGCGCTCTATTTCCTGGAACATTGCTGCCTCGGCAGTACCATCTTTGCACGCCCCGAGAGCGACAACATCATGGACTATTCAGGAATGGCACATAGGACATTGGTACTAAGGGCCTCAAGATATTTCAATTCGGAAATGCGAAAGATACGTTCCTTTTCCAATATCGCGGACATCCTGATTAAGGAAGGGGACCTTGCCATTGCGACCTTCAACATGCACCAGGCCTTTGAGCTAGCGTTCCGGTTCATCGAACAGATGTGTATGGGAAAGGGCAAGGTGACCCATAGCATCATTAGCCACATCAAATATTGCAATCCTTTCTTTCCTTCCCTGTGGCCATTTTCCGATACCTCGGATATGGACAACAACGAACTGTTGCTGCTATTGGAGCATGCCTATAGTGTGGCGCGCTATGGCAACGAGTTCGAGATATCCAAGCGACAGGTCAAGGGCATCCGGTCCCAGTTAAAGGGCTTTGTCAAAAAGGTGGAGTCCATTTTCCAGCGTCACTTCGAACATTGTATGGAACATATCGAGGACAACGCTCCGTCCGAAAAAAATCGTACCCCTCCCACTAGCTCGACCGAAAGGAAAAAACAGGAAATTTCACTTCTGGATAGTTTAAGGGCCTTGAAAGAGGAACATTATCAAACACTAAAACCCTATCTACCGGAAAAGGGAATCTACAGCGTAAACCTGATGACAGGGGGCTATCAGGAAACTTCCTTCATGATTACGAACCTATTGAAGGTCTGTATCATGGCATTGGAAACGGAACGTTCTCCCGATAAGGTGATCCAACGACCCGAACATAATGTAAGGGATGTCCTGGGATATGTGCTTGACATGGTACCCCTTGAGGAAATGGAATTCCTCGACAAGGTCGGGAAGATGTTATGAGAACCGACCGATGGAATTTGAGGAATAGACAAAAAAGATGAAAAACAACAAGAAAAACCTAAGGGTATTGGAGGATATCCAAAAGTTACACCAAAACCTCGGAGGGCTGTTGGGTAATAATAGCCTGGGTAATCAAAAGGATAATTATGTTTCCTTTATAGTAAGGGAGAGTCACATCCTTTTAATCCATATAACAAGTCTTTTGGAGGTCAACGTGATTGCAATTAATGGGAATGGTATAATGTTATCTTCAACCTATAATCAATGAATGCCACAACAGTATAGATTTCAAAAAAACTAGATTGAAGTAGTAGGAAATTAACAATGAATTTACTGAAAGCGATAATGGCCTTAAGTAGTTCTTACACCCTCTTTTCTAAGCAGGTTTTGAAACAGTTCCACCGTACGCCCTTGATAGGCCTCCGGGATACGGCCGTCTATAATCCATTCTTTCTTAACCAGTTTTCCGCTTTGCAATTGAAACTCGTCCTTAAGGTATAAAAGCGCTTCTTCCCGAGTACTTTCATTCATTTGTTTGAACAACCTTCTAATATTATCGATCATGTTGGGTATTTGGAAAGAATCAAATATATTTCAAATTCGGAATTAGAAAAAGTATAATCGTTGTAAAGGAAAAATTTCTTTAAACATTCCATTTACTGAAACTATGTCAGAAAATGCTTAAAAAACCTCAGGTAAAACTTAAAGTTTTACAAAAGGTGCGATTCGTAAAGGTCCATCCTTTATTTGAACTTTGTTTTTTGGAATTTACGAAATTTTATGAAGTACGGTAAGGGAGCATGTCATTCAAATCAATTTGTTATAATTAACCTTCGAAATTAATTTCATTGAAAGGAGACGCAACGTTTTCTAATGATTGACATCTATTCTAAAACTTCTTTCATGCAAACGAAATCCTTTTTACCTTTAATATTCGTATTACTCGTGGCCTGTGACAAAAACGATTATGCGGAACCTTTTTTTCCGGATAACTCTTTCATAGCACAAAGAGCTAATGAAACATGGAAAGGAACTACCGAAATCGGTCTGACCGCTAGTGACACAATTATCTTCTTAGCAGTCGGGAACGGGCTTGATAATGGTGTTATGGTCGCCAAAATGAAATTTGATGGCACTGGATTCTATAAATTGAATGACCGTGATGGTATTTATTACAACACTTTGGGCGGTGATGTTTTGATAAGTCAATATGCCATTGAAAATGGTTCCGATGGTATATTTTTAATCTCGGCTTATGATAAGGAAAACAGATACATTGAAGGCAGTTTTGAAATGCGCCTAAGGGCGACCAGGCTAAATAACCCTGAAATAAAAGATAGTACACTTACAATTTCCGATGGGCAGTTTAAAGGATTTATTAGGGAAGATATTTTACAATAATGAAATTAGCAGTCCTTTATTTGAACTTTCAAAATAACACCATTATTCTTTTAAAACCTCGTTATTATAAACTTTTCCATTTTGACCATAGTAATTATTAGCCCAATAGTGTTAATTGAATTTATTTCAATATCAAAAAGGATAATTTAACACTTAAACATAAAATATTGGTTTGCAAGAATTATGTGCCAATCAATCCTTAGCTTGGGAATCAAACATCTCGATAATCTTTCTGATATTCTTATGCTTTTCCAATAATTGGCCTGCCAATTTTTTATCAATGTCCAGTTCCTCCATTAGCATTCGCTTACCGCGGTCTACCAATTTTTTGTTGGAAAGCTGCATGTCAATCATCTTGTTTCCTCGAATCCTTCCAAGTTTTATCATAATTGAAGTGGAAATCATGTTCAATACAAGTTTCTGGGCCGTTCCGGCCTTCATTCTTGTACTACCGGTAACGAATTCAGGCCCGACCACCAATTCGATAGGATAGTCCGCCTCCCTAGAAAGGGGTGCGTTCATATTACAGGATATACCTCCTGTAAGAACGCGGTTTTCCTTAGCTTTCCGTATTCCCCCTAAAACATAGGGAGTGGTTCCAGAGGCAGCGATCCCCATTAATACATCCTTATCGTTGATATTGAACTTCCCGAGATCTTGCCATGCTTGATCCATATCGTCCTCCGCATTCTCAACAGCTTTTCGTAGGGCCTCATCCCCACCTGCGATGCGTCCTATAATCCACGTATCAGGTACCCCAAAAGTGGGAGGGCATTCCGAAGCATCCAAAACACCCAACCTACCACTGGTTCCCGCACCAATATAAAATAGCCTACCCCCATTTTCCATTCTTGTAACCGTTTGGTCCACAAATTTCTCTATTTGCGGTATCGCATTTTTAACGATCAATGGAACGGTCTGATCTTCCTTGTTTATATTGGCCAACAGCTCCAAGGTGTCCATGTGTTCTAGATTATCATAATTCGATGGCTGTTCTGTCGAAAATTTTTGCATAATCACTTTTTTATTTTAATGAGCAATAAACCCAATATCGTTAAAAATCCGTTCATTGCGATTGTGATAAAACCCATATCAAAACTGTATTGACTCTCAAGGTAGGAACTAAAAAGATATGTTGCCACGGGTGCCGAAATACATATAAACGGAACCACACAATCATTGACCTTGACTCTGGTAAACATACCGACTAAATATAGTCCCAATAATGGACCGTAAGTGTAACCGGCAACGTTAAAAATCAACGATATTACGTCACCCCTACTATCGGAGAACAGCATTATTATCATAAAAATGATCATTGAAAAACCGAATAGGACCAAATTCTTTGTTTTTTTTCGTTGCTTGGCGGGTTTCTTCGATATATCCAAGAAGTCGTAGGTGAAGGAGGTGGTCAGCGCTGTCAACGCTGAGTCGACACTGGAAAATGAGGCCGCAATAATGCCCAGTAAAAAAAAGATCCCCGTAATTGGACTCAATTGGTTCAAGGCAATTTCCGGGAACAAGGTATCCGTATCCAACAAAGCTCCATCCTGTCCCAAAGGCAGTACGATTCCGATGTTTTCTGCATAGATATATAACAGGATTCCCAAACCCATAAAAAGGAATTGGGTCGCAGCTAGAATCAGACTGTAGCTTAAGGTATTCTTTTGGGCATCCCAAACATTTTTACAGGTCAGCGTCTTTTGCATCATATTTTGATCTAATCCTATCATCGCGATCGCAACTAGGATACCGGCAATGAACTGTTTGTAAAAATTATTATCGGATCTACCTTCCCAATTAAAAATTTCAAAGTAACGATGGTTAGATATTTTATCGATTGATTCCATAAACGTTAAATCCAAACTGGTCAAGACATAGTAAAATGTGATTAACGCACCCAAAATTAAAAACGTAGTTTGGAGCGTATCTGTCCAAACAATAGTCTTAATTCCTGATTTGTATGAATAAAGCCAGACCATTACCAGTATGATCATTACCGAAACCGGAAATGGGCTTCCAATCTTTTCGAAGAACACAAATTGCAGAATCTTGGCCGCCAACAATAAACGCAATGCGGCACCAAAAGACTGCGAAATCAAAAAAAACAAAGACCCGGTCTTATAGGTGTTATTTCCAAATCGATCGAAGAGATAGGAATAGATGGATACCAGCTTTAATCGATAGTATAATGGAACAAGTACAAAGGTTATGAACAGATATCCAACCACGTTTCCAAGTATGAATTGAAAAAAGTGGAAATTATTGTTCCCTACCATTCCGGGCAATGAAACGAATGTCACGCCCGAAAGTCCGGCACCGACCATTCCAAAAGCCACCAATATCCAAGGTGACCGACGGTTTCCCGTAAAAAAAGTTTCTTCGTCGCTTACCCTGGAGGTAAAGTAAGAAATGGCCATTAGTACCAGAAAGTAAGATAGAATGACGAAGAAAATCTGTGTGGTATCCAATGTTTGTGAACTTTAATTAGAAAAGACTATGCTACCTGGGATCATAAAGTGTTCCGCTTATCGAATCGTTTTTTGCCCCCGTTACCGATCCCAAAACATTGGCCTCGTTCACATCCTTTAAAACACCCATCAATGCAAATATCAATGCCTCCTTGAACTCTATGATTTCCCTTGACGGAGTAATCAATTTTACATTAGGGCCCAAAAGTTCTTCTAAAACATGCATCAAGTAATTATTTAGGGCACCTCCCCCCGTTACCAACATGCTTTGTTCTTTACCGATTTCAAAAGATTTGACTTGTTCAACTATTTGCTCGCATATATGATATATACTGGTTTTCAACATATCTGAAGTGTCATCCCTGTATCGGTCTATAATAGGGACCACTTGTTCGACAAACCATTCATAACCGGTCGATTTTGGAAAGGGTAGTTTATAATATGCGAGCTGGTTCAATTGCCTCAACAGCTGTACGTTGATCTTCCCCTTGCTTGCAAGCCGCCCTCCACTGTCGTAAGGTAAACCGATCTTTGCAGTGATATGGTTTAGCACCATATTCGCCAATCCGATATCATAAGCGATTCGACGGCCCTTATGTTCAAGGGATATATTACTGATGCCTCCCAAGTTTAGACAAAAATCGAATTCACCGAAGAAATATCTATCGCCAATGGGAACGAGTGGGGCTCCCTGGCCACCCAAGGATATATCCTTGTTTCGAAAGTCACAAATTACCCGATGTCCGGCAGTATTGGCCACGTATTGCCCTGAGCCTATCTGGTAGGTAAAGCCAAGTTCAGGTCTGTGATGTGTCGTATGCCCATGGCTTGCGATAAAATCTACCTCGATATTTGTACTCTGAATAAAATCCTTTACCCTTTCGCCCAGCCATATACCGTATTGCACATCGAAGGCCAATAAGTCTTGCGCGGATAATAGAATGGACGATTTGAGTTTATCCTTTAATTCAAACGAATACGCTATACTCTTGGTTTTCTTTATCTCGAATTCCCACTTGTTCCCTGCTTTCCAAATATGACAGTAGGCAATGTCCAGGCCATCCAGGGATGTTCCCGACATTAAGCCAATGACCTTATAAATTTTCATATTAGTTTATCTTTAGTATCAGTGATACGGGTCTTTTATCCGAATTAACGATTTCCCTGCAGCCGCTGATCTTTAGGCCCGATTCCGTGATGGTATCAACCCAATCCTCAAAAGTTCGGGCGTACCACTCGTGACCGTCTATAAAGTTTCCGGGAAGCCCCTTCCATGAATTTGAAATCGTTTGGCTTTTATACGCTAAACCGTTGTCGAACAAAAAGAACGGATGCAGGGTCTGGATTAAGATCTCACTCTCGCTGCTCAATTGATTTTTTGTGGCCATCAAAAGTCTGTCCAGTCCATCTTTTTGATAAAGGCAAAAATTAAAGACCGCTGCATCGTATGGGCCTCCGGGAATCGGCTTTCCTTGGATTATATCCTCATAGCGCATCTGATGGTAGGTTTCCGGGCCTTTTGTCCTGGCGGACAACAATAGTTGCTCTATAGCATCTATCCCGCTCGCATTTTTACCCATTGCGGTCATCGACCTTGTCAGCCAACCTTCGCCACAACCGATATCGATTATTTTGCCACCCGATAACTTCTTTACTTCATTCTCTATCGCCGTGTTCGTAAACCTCCTCGATTCGATTTCGTCATTATCAACGACCCTTACCCATTCCGCGGAATTTTTGTTCCAAGATTCTATAATTTTTTGATCCATCCTTCCTATTTAATTGAATAATAAAATATTCACCTTGCACTGATATGAATAAAAAGGACCTACAACAACTTTAAAGTTGTAGGTCCATAAAACTAAAACTAACTCAAACAACTACTAAAGACATTTAAATATTCGGATCTTCCGGGGTATTCGGGTTGCTGTTCCTTTCAAGGTCGGGATAAGGGTAGAAATTGCGGTTTCTTTCCTCCGTATAGATCATAGAGGTACCACTTGGCTCAGGTCTACCGAACCTTCTACTATCCTCTAGACTTGTTCCTGTCAAAAACAGTTCCGCCCTGCGGTTCTTATAGACTTCGGATAAAAGAGCTTCGGAAGTCAACGCCCCACCATAGGGGTCAACATCGGCATTGATATCGAAGGGATCGTCCGTATCCGTGAGCACTTCGTTCAAGGCGGCCGTGGCGGCACCAAGGTCTGGACTCGCTTTCCTTAGATTTGCTTCGGCCAAAATCAAATTGATCTCATCGGGAATATACAATGGAATGAACCCGGTATTAACATCAAAAAACCCTGCGAGATCTTCGATCGGTAGTCCATTTTGGTTGGTTTCGTCCAAAGGCACCAAATAAAAGGAAATGCGGCCATCCGCCGGATCGAATACGAATTCCGAGGGTAGACCAAAATTATCCCTCGGCTTAAAATTAGGGGCATCATTCAAAAAGACCCTGCTCCATATCGGGTTAAGATTTTGGGAGTCATATACAAATGTGGAGGTACTTGTCAAATCCACGTTATTGGCAGCCGATATTGCCGCGTCATAGTTTCCCACGAAAAGGTTATACCGGGCAAGAAGCGCATCTATGGAATTTGGAAGATCGATATTTCCTAGCGTTACTGCCGCCGTAAATTCGTCCGAAATAGGATTCGCTTCAATGGCGTTCTTTGCCTCGTTCAAAAGGGTAATGGCGTTTTCGTAACCGGTTGCCCTAGGAACGAATTCCGCTTCGTTTTCGTTATTGGATACGATAATCACCTGCTCGTAATTCTGGGCCAGGTTACCGATGGCCAAGGCCTTAAAAAGTTTGGCATGTGCGATTAATGCGCTTTGCGTACCTGCCTCCAGATCGATGTTAGTGGCGTTTGCCTCTATGTCCTCGGCTATTTTGATAATACGAAGCATTGTGGACCATAATCCCTGAACATTGGAGTTGAAATTCGGCAGATTGGCCCCACCATCCTCCAGCTCGATCATGTTCTGGAACGTTGTGGTGATACCACCTTCCCTAGTTGTTATCGCCGGGGTCTCTACCACCCAACGTAAGCCGGTGGTCGAATACAGTTGTTGCAGACCAACGGATGCGGCCAAAATACCTTCCCGCGAGGAAAAGGTCTCCTCAACAGTGGCGGCATTCGGATTATCAAAATCGGTCTCACACGATGCCAAGATCAACATTGACATTATTGTGAATACTAATATATTTAAGTTGCTATTTTTCATCTTTTTTACTTTTTTAGAAGTTGACATTTACACCTATTTGATATGTGCGGGGAATCGGTACGCCGGCAAAATCGAATCCTCTAACGCCATTGCTCTGTCCTGCAGAATTGATTTCTGGATCCCATCCACTATAATCGTCCCAAGAAATCAAGTTTCTGCCCACTAAACTGAACTTCAAGTTATCGACCCCTTTAAAGGGTTCCCTGAAATTGTAACTCAGGGCCAATTCCCTTAATTTCACAAACGATCCATCCTCCACAAATTCTTCAAAAATACCTGCCTGTGCACCTCCGAAACCTTTAGGCCGGTTACCCAATAATTCCTGTCCTACATTAGACCCTCCTCCAAATATTACGTTATCTAGAAGTCTACGATTCCAATTAAATACATCGAAACCTTGAACCGCATCTAGCTGAATCCTGAATGAAAAGTCCTTATAGGAAAATTCATTGATCAAGGAACCGAACCATTCAGGGTTCGGGTCACCGATAACCTTAGAGGTCGTTCCGTCCTCGTTTACACCTGTAAAAGGATATCCATTGGCATCCAAGGAAATACTTCCATCAGGCTCCCGTGCATAAAATTGTCGATAGAAAACTCCGAGTGGTTCACCTTCAATGACAAAATTTGTTGAAAAACTACCGGCAAGTGCGAATTGACCGCCCCCGGCAACGCTGGTAACCGTATTCTCATTTTTCGAGTAGGTTGCCGTAATGTCCCAAGAAAAGTCTTCTGATTTTATGGGCGAACCCTTTAAGAGTATTTCCAGACCCTTGTTCTCCAAGTTCCCTACATTCTCTATTCGGGAACCAAAACCGGTTGAAGAGGCCAGTTCTCTGGGCAATAATAGATCGGTTACGTCCTGCTTGTAATAGGTTGCCTCTACCCCCAACCTATTATTGAAAAATCCGGCATCGAATCCGAATTCGATTTCTTCTTGTCGTTCCGGGGCTATGTTCAAATCCCCCTGTTGGGTACTCGGCACTAAACTAGGTGAACCATTGATCGCGCCGGGATTCAACAAAGTAAAACGTTGAAAAGCGGTAAGGGCGGTCAAGTTCCCTGCTTGGCCCCATGACCCCCTTAATTTAAATGTACTAAAGGTATCACCGAACGTATCTCTCCAAAAATCCTCCTCGGACATGATATAGGATAAACTCGCCTTGGCATAGAGCTGGTTGCGCTCGTCCTCACCAAAGGTGGAAGCCCCATCTTGGCGTAAGGCAGCATTGACATAAAGTTTGTCCTTATATCCAAAGGATTGTTGAACAAAAGCGCCCCAATATGAAATCTGTGACCTACTCTCCCCTTGTGCCAATATGCTGCCGCTTTCAGCGGTTTCAACGATTGGCGGAAGTCCGTCGGCGCTGATGCCTATTCGATCGAACTCTTCATATTGCCACGAGCCGCCCAATGTGGTTGTTGACGAAATCGCTTCCGTCAAATCTGTTTTATAGGAAATGTTCAGGTCACTGTTATATTGAAAATTATTGATATCGGATCTTCTTGCGAATCCATTTCCATTTGGTGATGTATTGTTAATAGGAATGAATGCAGTGGCCGATTGATTAAAATAGTCCAACCCCAAGGTGTAGCTTGCGGACAACTTTTCGGTTATTTTTGCATCCAACCCGATGCTTGTTATAAAACGGTTCACTTTTTGTCCAAAATCAAATCGGTTGACCGCCTCCAGAGGATTGGTCCTCGGAACGAGATTGGAAGTTACAGGATAAACACCCGATTCATTTGGAAACGGACTTATGGAATTATCACTGAATACGAAACCTGTAATTGCACCGTAGGCGGCGTTAATTCCACCGTTGGGAATATCATTACTTTGACTTCTCACGTAATTGAGGCCGGCATTTACAGTAAGCCAATCAAACGCTTTTTGTGTCAGGTTGGCCTTGAACCCTATTCGCTGAAAATCGGTACTTTCTATTATACCCTCATTATCAAGGTGCGATGCCGAAAGAAAATAAGAAGTCTTATCCGTACCACCGTTCATGGAAAGATAGTTTTCGACCCCAAATCCTGATCCAAAAAATTCGTCCTGATAATCGAACCTAGTTGCTGGCACGGTCTCCAAATTATTTCTGTCGAACGGGTCTACCCAGGATAACGGTGCAGTATTATAGTCAATTTTATCACGGAGTTCATTAATTTTTACGTTAGTGGAGAAACTGAATCTTGGTTCCCCGGATTTCCCTTTTTTCGTAAATATCTGGACCACACCATTACTTGCCCTTGAACCATAGACCGCTGCCGCGGCAGCACCTTTGATTATCTCGATACGCTCTATATCATTTGGGTTCAAGTCGGCCAATCTATTTTGTGCGTTCCCTCCAAGGTCCACCAACTGGTTACTTGAATTGCTGATAATAATTCCGTCAACGATGTACAACGGGTCGGAACTTCCCAAAACAGTACTTGGACCTCTCAAACGGATACTTATCCCTCCTGCCGGGTCACCTGAATTCTGTTGGACCAAAGCCCCGGTAACCTTACCTGATATGGCCTGATCAACTGCCGTTGCCCCATTGTTTACCAAATCCTCTGATTTGACCGATGAAATGGAGTTACCTAAGGTTCGTTTGTTTACACCGACCGTCGAACCGGTCACTACCACTTCGTCCAAGCTCAGCAGGTCCTCCGTAAGAACGACGTCCGTCACTATATCCGATGATGAGCCCAAAGTAATGGGAACTGTTTTGGTAGAATAACCTAAATAGCTGACTTTTAATTGATAGTCGCCACTGGATATTTTTGCAGTAAACGTGTAGTTTCCGTCGAAATCGGTCACACCTCCGATCGTAGTATTGTTGATGAAAACTGACGCACCAGGAATGGGAGCACCATCGTTGCTATCCGAAACTGTACCGCTTAAGGTATAATCCGATGTTTGTGCAAAGCCAAAAGTACTTGCGATCAACATCAGAAAAATAGCCAGTCTCGATAAAATCTTACCGTTCTTAAAAGTTGTTTTTTCCATAAGGTTCTGAGTTAGTTAATTAACTTTTTTGATTAATGAACATTTTCTGAAAGATGTTTGTTCCATGTAAATTTAACCAAAATCTCTTATTGTGCAAGTTTTTGCCGTTTTTTTATGCAATAAACCGAAATATTGATTTTAATTTGATCTATATTGCAAAATCATGCTACATTTACTGCGAATAGTAAGAAACCGACCAAATTAAAACTATGCTCAAGGAGGAAAGACACCAACTTATATTGAACGAAGTTGCTTTGCACAATAGGGTCTTGTTGACCGATATCTCCGAGGTTCTTAATGTTTCCGTGGATACTGTAAGAAGGGACGTAATTCAGCTGGATACGGAGGAAAAACTTAAAAAAGTCCATGGCGGGGCCGTATCGTTGGGCTATGCCAACAATATTGGTGAACAGACCAAAGTATACGCGCTTGATAAGAAAAGAGTAATCGCCAAAAAAGCCGTTCAATTGTTAAGAAACGGAAATATCATTATTATACACGGTGGTACTACCTGTCTGGAGTTCGCCCGGAATATTCCCGAAAAGATGAGCCTTACCTGTTTTACCTTGAGCCTACCCGTTGCCATCGAACTCTGCAAAAAGCCAAAATTAGAAGTTATTTTTCTCGGGGGTACGATGGCCAAGGAATCGCAGATTGCATCGGGTGGTCAGGCAATTCTAAATCTTTCCAGGATACGTGCAGATTTCGGTTTTATCGGAACTGGTTACGTGGATGCAGATTATGGCCTTACGGAATTCGATTGGGAAAGCGTACAGGTCAAAAATGCGGTTTTGCAGGCATCCAAGAATACGGTACTCCTTACCATCTCGGAAAAACTCAACTCCAAGAACCGTTACAAAACCTGTGAAATGAGCGATATTACAACTATGATAACCGAATTAGAACCGTCCAACGAAAAACTTGAAGTTTTTAAAAAAGCAGGGGTTGACCTGAAATGATTATGTAACAGTCAATATTTAACTTGATGTTTTGCTTTTTAAACTCAAAATCATCATTGGAATTAAAACAAGACAATCCTTTATTTGAACTTTTGTTAGTCGTTGATTATATTTCTTTTCCTGAATTTAACCGTCAAAGTGTTTCAAATTACTATTGAGACGATACATGGTCAATTCTACCAATCATTATTAATTAATAATCCAAAAATATGGACGTTAATTAAATCCAAAATCCTTGAACAGTTTCGAAAATTAGGTTAAGTCTTGAATTTAATATAAAATTCTCTATCACAATCTTTCGGCAACTTAAATTTAGACCCCTTCAGTACCCAGTCTATCAAAAACCTGCCTTCCCTACCTCACCTTTTTAAATGAATAAGTTCTATCTAAGACCTTTCGTTTAATTTCAAAAAGGACCTTTCCAATACTGTTTTATACATTTTCTGTAAAACACTGTTAATTAGACAGAAATAATTAGCGATTAAAGAGCGCTATAAGTGTTTTTGAAATTTTGTATTTCATAGTCTACTTTATGGCTATTCATGAACTCTATTGTATCCCTGACATTTGGTGGACTGCTTTCGAACTGCAACATGTAGTTTTCAAGCATTTTAATATTTTCCTTTTTCTCGGATTTTTCTAATACTAAGGTGCGTCCCTTTGCATCTACACCAACCATACCTTGTCCACGTAGGGCGTAATCTTTCAAAGTGATATAAAACGGTTCATTAAATATTTCATCCACACTCTGGGGAAACTTCAAGCTTACTGGTTTCAAAATCCAGATTTGAAATTTAATGCCTCGGTGGCGGAATTGGTAGACGCGCCGGATTCAAAATCCGGTTCTAACGAGTGCGGGTTCGATTCCCGCCCGAGGTACGGAAAAAAGCTTAGATGAAAATCTAGGCTTTTTTTACGTTCAAAAACAGCATTTTTGGACCTCGGGTACAACATAGGTACAACATTTTACTGTTTTGCTAATCAAAATAAAGATTATCATTATTTACCATTAAAAACAGTCAATAGCTATTATTTCAGTACTTCTTCCATAGATTTTAAGTTATAAGTCCTAGATATTCAGTCTGTTTGATTCAAAGTGTTACGAATTAAATTACTGTTAAACTCAATAAAAATTGTTAAATTTTTGTATTTTTGCACCGATGAAAAAAGTATTTCAAAAAATAATGTCAATCTCGATGGCGTTCGTAGTATTATTCTCTACGATGTCATTTACCATTGATATGCATTATTGTGGAGATACTATGGTCGATTATTCTTTCTTTCATAATGTAGAGACTTGTGGAATGGAAAAAGAGCAAGTTGCATCAACTTGTGAAAATCCAGAGATGAAAAAGAAATCTTGTTGTTCAGATGAACAAATCATCATTGAGGGACAAGAAGATTTAAAAAATAACTTCACTACACTTACATTTGAGCAACAAGTTTTTGTTGCATCATTTGTTTATTCCTACATCAATCTTTTTGAAGGAACGGCATCAGAAGAAGTTCCCTATAAAGATTATCCACCACCATTTGTCAAACGGGATGTGCAAGTCTTGCACCAGACCTTCTTAATTTGATTTATTAAACATTCGTGATTCGCCCTTCGATAACTATCGACGAGGGCTCAATTTGTTGTATTTGCTTTTCTGTGTTTCAGGATTTCAAATCATTCGTAAATGTTTAATTATCAAAGTATATGCTTAATAAAGCTATCAAATTTCTTATCGAGAACAAGCTCGTTGCAGTTCTAATGTTATCCCTATTTGTAGGTTGGGGCATTGTCAATGCACCATTTGGATGGGATACGGGTTTTCTACCTTCTAATCCTGTAGCGGTTGACGCTATTCCAGACATTGGGGAGAACCAACAAATCGTATTTACTAAATGGGATGGGCGTTCACCGCAAGATATTGAAGACCAAATCACCTACCCGTTAACCACTTCCTTATTAGGTATTCCTGGTGTAAAAACCATTCGTAGTTCATCTATGTTCGGGTTTTCTAGCATTTATATCATTTTTGAAGAAGACGTAGAATTCTACTGGTCTCGGAGTCGTATTCTGGAAAAACTCAACTCGCTTCCTACCAATTTGTTACCGCAAGGAGTAAATCCTGCATTGGGTCCCGATGCCACGGGATTAGGGCAAATATATTGGTACACCTTAGAAGGTCGTGATGAAAAAGGCAATGTTACGGGTGGTTGGGATTTACAGGAATTACGTAGTATTCAAGACTACTATGTGAAATATGCCTTGTCCGGAGCAAGTGGTGTTTCGGAAGTTGCTTCTATTGGAGGTTATGTTCAGGAATATCAGGTGGATGTTGACCCAGAAAAAATGCGTCAGTACAATATCAATCTAGGGCAGGTTGTACAGGCTGTAAAAGAAAGTAATCAGGATATTGGTGCACAGACGCTAGAAATCAATCAAGCCGAGTATTTGATACGTGGTTTGGGTTATGTAAAATCCATATCGGATTTAGAAAATGCTGTAGTCTCTTCTGAAAATTTTACGTCGCTACGGATAAAGGATATAGCAAATGTTTCACTTGGACCAGCAACGAGACGTGGAATTTTAGATAAGGAAGGTGCGGAAGTTGTTGGTGGTGTAGTCGTAGCTCGCTACGGCGCAAACCCTATGGAAGTCATTAATAATGTAAAGGAACAGATTGCAGAACTTTCATCGGGTTTACCCAGCAAAGTTTTGACGGACGGTCGTACTTCACAAGTAACCATAGTTCCTTTTTATGACCGTACGGAGCTTATACAAGAAACGCTACACACCCTAAACGAAGCCCTTACCCTTGAAATTCTGATTACAATTTTGGTCATCATCGTTATGGTGTTCAATCTAAGGGCATCCATTCTAATTTCAGGTTTATTACCTGTTGCCGTGTTAATGGTATTCATCGCAATGAAGCTCTTCAATGTCGATGCCAATATTGTGGCACTTTCCGGTATTGCCATAGCCATCGGAACAATGGTGGATGTTGGGGTTATCCTCGCGGAAAACATGATACGGCATATAGAGGACGAAAAGTTACGTTTTAAGGCAGATGGAATTGGATACACTACAAACGAAATTGTCTATAACGCTACTGCCGAAGTTTCGGGAGCTATTTTAACCGCCGTTCTTACAACAATCATAAGTTTTATACCTGTATTTACCCTGATTGGGGCCGAAGGAAAATTATTCAGACCCTTGGCATTTACCAAAACCATGGCACTTACCGCTGCATTAGTCATTGCACTTTTTTTGATACCACCTTTTGCCGCTTATTTGTTCAGAAAAACAAGTATTCGAGAGCGTTCTAAATACATTCTAAACGGTTTGCTAATCCTACTCGGGATTACTGCGATGGTATATGGCTATTGGCTAGGATTGATATTAATAGCTTTTGGAACGGTTGCGCTACTAAGTGTAAGAGAAGTTATAATGGCAAAAAGAGCGAATCTAATTCATATTATTATTTCGTGTATAGCCATCGTATTTCTGCTTGCCGAATACTGGCGACCGCTTGGTTTTGACCGAAGTATTCTAATGAACTTGATTTTTGTAGCGATTATCTGCTTTGGATTACTGGGTGTATTTTCAGTTTTCCAACGGTATTATGACCAAATACTGCGCTGGGCACTTCAAAACCGATTATTGTTTTTAATTATTCCAACTACGGTTCTAATTTTAGGGGTGGTTATCATGCGCAATACTGGAAAAGAATTTATGCCAGCGCTCAATGAAGGTTCTTTCCTATTAATGCCTACCTCTCTACCGCATTCAGGAGTTGAAGAAAATAAGCGGGTACTGCAACAGTTGGATATGGCGGTGGCCACTATTCCAGAAATAGAAACGGTGGTAGGTAAAGCAGGACGTACAGAATCTGCACTAGACCCTGCGCCACTATCGATGTATGAAAATATGATTCAGTATAAGTCTGAATATATGCGGAATAGTTCTGGCGAGCGACAACGATACAAGGTTAATGACGATGGATTGTTTGTTTTGAGGAACAATAAATTTATTATCAACCCAAACAATAAGATAAGTGAAGATGCCAATTATGACGAAGCATCGCTTAAAACTACTGCCACACGTGAAGATTTAATAGAAGATGAAGACGGCGAATACTACCGTAACTGGCGACCCGATATCAAGAGTCCAGATGATATCTGGAATGAAATTGTGAAAGTCACCAAATTGCCAGGAGTAACTTCCGCACCCAAGCTACAACCTATCGAAACTCGATTGGTGATGCTACAAACTGGTATGCGTGCACCTATGGGTATTAAGGTAAAAGGGCCCGACTTAAAAACCATAGAAACCTTTGGTTTGCAATTGGAGGAACTATTAAAAAAATCCCAAGGCGTAAAAGAACAAGCTGTTTTTGCACACCGTATCGTTGGCAAACCTTATTTGTTAATCGATATCAATCGAGAACAATTAGCCCGATATGGTATATCGATTATGGATGTGCAAGAAGTGCTTCAAGTAGCTGTTGGCGGTATGCAACTTACCCAAACTGTGGAAGATAGAGAGCGATATGGAGTTCGCGTACGGTATCCTAGAGAATTACGAGGCAATCCATACGACCTTAAAAATATTTATGTGCCTGTAGAAAAAGGCAGTCCTGTGCCTTTGGGTGAACTCGTGAATATTCGTTACGAGCAAGGCCCACAAGTGATTAAAAGTGAGGATACTTTCTTAATAGGTTACGTTTTATTCGATAAGCTCGACGGTTTCGCAGAGGTCGATGTGGTAGAAAGTGCCCAAGCCTTAATCAAACAAAATATAGCAAACGGTGATTTAATAGTGCCTAAAGGAATAAGCTATCGTTTTACAGGTACCTATGAAAATCAATTACGAGCTGAAAAAACACTTTCTGTGGTAATTCCGATGGCACTTGCCATTATATTCTTGATTCTATATTTCCAGTTTAAATCTGTCAGCACATCGCTTATGGTATTTTCAGGAATTGCTATAGCCTTTGGTGGTGGTTTTATTATGATTTGGTTATATGGACAGGACTGGTTCTTCAATTTTAATCTTTTCGGAGAAAATATGCGAGACCTGTTCAATATGAAAACTATCAATTTAAGTGTAGCGGTTTGGGTCGGTTTTATAGCCCTATTCGGCATTGCTACAGATGATGGCGTGGTAATGGCCACCTACCTCACGCAGACTTTTGATAGGGAAAAGCCAACAGACAAAAAGGGAATCCGATTGGCAACGCTTGAAGCCGCTGGTAAGCGAATACGCCCTTGCCTAATGACTACCGTTACCACCATTCTCGCCTTGTTGCCCATACTTACTTCTACTGGAAAAGGAAGTGATATTATGATTCCGATGGCGATTCCCATTTTCGGAGGTATGATTATCGATGTTACATCTTACTTCTTATTGCCTGTGTTATTTAGTTGGAGAGAAGAATTTAAACTTAAAAGAGCGAGCAAATGAAAAATATAAAATTGATAATCTGTCTTTTGTTTGTGTCCGCTTTGGCTAATGCACAACAGTTACAATCCTTTATACAGGAAGCTGAAGGTAATAGCCCAGAGATACAAGCGTACAACCTACGTCATCACATAGCTGAAGAAAAAGTGAACGAAGCGGATTGGATTCCGAATACTCTTATTAGTGCTGGCTATTTTGTAAGCGAGACCGAAACTAGAACGGGTGCACAACGTGCTCGTTTTTCGGTATCGCAAATGTTACCTTGGTTTGGTACCATTACAGCTAGAGAAAATTACGCGAGTTCAATAGCTAATGCCGAATATGTAGAAATCGTAATCGCCAAGCGTAAACTAGCACTTTCCGTCTCTCAGTCGTATTACAGCTTATACACAATTAAGACAAAACAAAAAGTGCTTGACGAGAATATAGAGCTACTTAAGACCTATGAAAAATTGGCACTTACTTCCGTAGAAGTTGGCAAAGCTTCAGCGGTAGATGTGTTGCGATTGCAGATTAGACAAAACGAATTGCAGCAACAAAAAGAGGTGCTGGAGGAAACCTATTTGGGAGAGCAAACTTCCTTCAACAAGTTGCTGAATCGAGATGGAAATACAGGTGTAACCATTCTCGAAGCATTGATGTTGCCCAGCGAAGACATCTTTTACGATGAAAATAACCTATCACTTAATCCAGAGTTGCTTAAATATGACAAACTCTATGAATCCATAGCACAATCAGAACTGTTGAATCAAGCCGAAAGCAATCCTATGATTGGTTTTGGATTGGATTATTTGCCAGTTTCTGAGCGTCCCGATATGAATTTTAGTGATAATGGGAAGGATATTTTAATGCCGATGGTTTCGGTCTCTATCCCCATTTTCAATAAGCAGTACGATTCTAGAAGCAAGCAAAACGAATTGAAACAGTTAGAAATCAACGCTCAAAAAGAGAATCGATTGAATGTTTTAGAATCCGCTTTCGCGAAAGCGCAATCGCAACGTAATCAATCCAGAATAGCATACAATACACAAGCTAAAAATTTAAAGCAAGCAAAAGATGCTGAGCAAATTCTTATTAAAAACTATGAAACAGGCACTATCGATTTTAACGATGTACTGGATATACAGGAGCTTCAACTCAAATTTGAGTTGAATCAGGTGGAATCCATACAAATGTATTACATACAATCTGCACTGATTAATTACCTAATTAACTAACCGATGGAAAAGAAATTATTCATAAAAAATATGGTGTGTAATCGCTGTATTAAAGCAATTCAGAGGGATGTTGAAATATTAGGTATTCAATTAAAGCATATTCAATTAGGCTCTATAATCTATGAAGAGAGATCTAAAGATGATTTTAATAATATAAAAACGATTTTAGAAAATAATGGTTTTGAAATTCTACTTGCTCAAGACCAGCAACTAGTAGAACAAATTAAAATTGAACTCATCAAGTTACTGCAAAAACTGCCTTTACAATTGGAAAAAACTCTCTCTAAATATTTAGAAAGCACGATGAGTATCGAGTACTCAAAAATCAGTAAGATTTTTTCATTTAATGAAAGTATAACTATAGAAAAATACTTTATCAAGTTAAAAATAGAAAAAGTAAAAGAGTTGATACAATTACAAGAAAACAACTTTACAGAAATTTCACAACTACTTGATTATAGCAATGTCAATCATTTAAGTAGGCTATTTAAGAATGAAACTGGTATGAGTTTAACGGAATATAAGAATAGTCAAAAAAGCATAAGAAACGCCTTAGACCAAATTAGGTAGATAAGAACCATAATTGTGATACAAAAAGCTTTAAATCAAGAGTAATTTCGTGTCTACAAAATAAAAGCTAAAATGAAAACTAAAATAATTTTGTTGTTTCTAATTGGTTTAACTACAGGTGTTTATGCACAAGACACACAAGGAAATATAGATAACCTTCCAGTAAGAGAACACACTATTACCTTGCGTGAGGCTACTGTGAATAAAGCAGGCAAAGATGTTGTGGGAATGACCGTTAACGGGACAATTCCCGGTCCAACTTTAGAGTTTACAGAAGGTGAATATGCAATAATATATGTAAAAAATGAAATGAGTGTAGAAACCTCAGTGCATTGGCACGGACTTTTACTTCCTAACTTTTACGATGGTGTACCGTACTTAAATACACCACCTATAGAACCAGGACATACACAGAAATACGAATTTCCTATCAAACAATCTGGAACCTATTGGTACCATTCCCATACAATGTTACAAGAACAAAGCGGCGTATACGGTTCCATTGTTATTCAGCCTAAAGAAAAAGTGTTGGATTATGACAAAGAATTGGTGTTGGTCTTATCTGACTGGACGAATGAAAAGCCGATGAACGTTCTGCGTAATTTAAAGCGTGGGAATGAATGGTACAGTATTAAAAAAGGAACAGCTACACCTTTAAATCAAGTAATTGCGCGTGGCGCTTTTGGAGCACAACTCAATTTTTGGAGGCAACGTATGGAAGGTGCAGATATAGCAGATGTATATTATCCTGCATTTTTAATTAATGGAGAAGAAAGCATTGACTATCCAGAATTTAAAGCTGGTGAGAAAATAAGACTGCGAATGATTAATGGAGGAGCTTCTACCTCTTTTTGGATGACGTTTGGAGGAGAGATACCTGTACTGGTTTCTTCAGATGGATTAGATGTGGTTCCTGTCGAAAGAAATAAAACTTTTATAGGAGTAGCCGAAACGTATGATTTTATTGTCACGGTACCAAAAGAAGGTAAGATGGAATTTAGAATTACTGCACAAGATGGTTCTGGTACAGCCTCTGCTTTTATAGGTAATGGTACAATTTTACCTGCAATGGATGTTGCTCGACCAGATAAAATCGGGATGATGCAGAAAATGGCTAAAATGGATATGAAAATGGGTGCACACGCCTTAAAATTTCAGCCAGGTAAGGATGAGCGTTTTGAGATGAAAGAGGAATACGGGATGCAGATGGATAAAATGGAAGGAATGAAAATGGATGGAGAGATGAAAATGGATCATTCTAAAATGAAAGGTATGAAGATGGATCATTCAAAAATGTCTGGAATGGATATGAATAAGCCAAAAGATACTACAGAAATGGGTAAGATGGACCATTCTAATATGGCAGGAATGGATATGAAGAAAGACAAAACAATGTCTGGAATGAATATGAAGAAAGAGAATTCTATGCCAGGAATGAAGATGGAGGGAATGGATCTATTTGCCGAATACAATTATGATTATTTGAAGTCGCTCAGCAAAACAACATACGACAAAGATGTTCCCGTTAAGGAAATATTACTAAATCTTACTGGTAATATGAATCGTTACATCTGGAGTATGAATGGTGTACCACTATCTGAGGCTGATAATATCAAAATAAATAATAAGGAGGTAACGCGCATTACATTCAATAACCTGACGATGATGCACCACCCAATGCACTTACACGGTCACTTCTTTAGAGTACTTAATGAAAATGGAGAGTACTCGCCATTAAAGCACACGGTAAATGTGCCCCCAATGGAAGAAATGACTATCGAGTTTTATGGAAATAATGGCGATGAGGCTGGAGACTGGTTTTTCCATTGCCACATTTTATATCATATGATGGGTGGTATGGCAAGAGTAGTGTCTTATGATACGCCACGAGACCCAAGAATGGATGAATTTCCAGCTTCTAAAATTATTGAAGAAACCAACAAATGGTATTCTTGGGGACTGGTAGATGCAGCGTCGCATACTACTGGTTTTAATTTGATGACCTCTAATATTAGAAATCAATTTAATGCTTCTTTTGAATATGGATGGAATGAAAATCTGGAAGGAGAATTCACGTATGAACGGTATCTACACGATTATTTACGAGTTTTTGGTGGTGTAAACATTGAGAATTCAACACGTGATAGCTTAAATGAGTTTAGCACAACGGCAGTTGTTGGTGTTCGCTATTTAACGCCCTACTTATTCAATTTAGATGTGCGTGTTGATAATAAATTAAGACCAAGAATTGGTGTAGGTCGCAGTATAATGATTTTCCCAAAACTGTCTGTATTCGGTTATTATGAATACCAAATAGATTTAGGTTTCGTAGATGACCTACCTATGAATAAAGACTTTACTTCAGAAACAGTATGGAGTGCAGGAGCTGAATATATGCTATCAAGAAACTTTTCTCTTATGGCGAGTTACGATAACCGTTTTGGTGCCGGTGGAGGATTATCAGTAAGATTTTAAGTAAATAATATTAACAATAAAACAAATAAAAATGAAAACAATTAAAAGAAGTATTAGAACAGTAGCCTTAGTCGCTACAATGATTTTAACCGTGTCTTGTAAAGATGCTAATAAGAATGAAGCACCTTCGTCTGCTAGCAATGAAGTGATGCAAGAAAATATGGATAGCTCAAAAAATATGGCAATGAATAATTCTCAAAACGCAATGGCAGAAGCTATTTTAAAAGATTATTTTAATCTTAAAGATGCGCTAGTAGGAGATGAAAATGACAAGGCTAAGATGCTCGGTGGAACACTTGCTAAATCACTTGGCAATCTTGACAAGTCAACATATTCTGAAAGTCAGCAAAAGGAATTAATAGACATCATCGAAGATGCTACGGAACACGCTGAACATATTTCAGAAAGTGATATCAAGCATCAGCGGGAGCATTTTAAAATTTTAAGCAAGGATATTACAGATATGGTTGCTATTACAGGAACAGCAACTAAATTATATGAACAGTTTTGCCCGATGTACGATGGTGGAACTGCTTGGTTGAGCACCAAAGAAGAAGTAAGAAACCCTTACTATGGTAGCAAGATGTTGAAGTGTGGTAAAGTACAACGAGAAATAAACTAAATGAAGATTCTAAAAGTCATTGCAATTATTGCATTGGTCGTTCTTGTGGGTATACAATTTGTACCCACAGAACCTAATCAAAATGATGTAACACCACAAACAGATTTTATGTTGGTCAATGAAGTGCCAATTGCTATCCAGAATCAGTTAAAGGTGTCTTGTTACGATTGCCATAGTAATAACACTAACTACCCTTGGTATAATAAGGTGCAGCCAGTTGCTTGGTTTTTAGAAAATCATATTAAAGAAGGAAAATCCGAACTTAATTTCAATGAATGGAAAAACTATTCTGATAGGAAAAAAAATACTAAGCTACGCTCAATTATTAAACAAATTGAAAATGGAGAGATGCCTATGGATAGTTATACGCTAATCCATAGAGGTGCTAAATTGGATTCTCTAGCAAAAAATGAGATTATCAATTATATGAATAATTTGAAAATAAAAAATTAAGTCCTGATTTGGGAGGGTAAATTCTTTGATGGTTGGTTAATAGACCTTCCCGCATCAGGCACAATAT
Source organism: uncultured Flavobacteriaceae bacterium (assembly GCA_963848865.1). Lineage (GTDB taxonomy): Bacteria > Bacteroidota > Bacteroidia > Flavobacteriales > Flavobacteriaceae > Maribacter. The sequence goes on from CAWKFV010000015.1 coordinate 247,196, forward strand.
AAATTATATGAAACATACTTATCACATACACGGAATGACCTGCAACGGCTGTCTAAATCACGTAGAGCAAACACTTTCTAAAGTGGAAGGTGTGACTAATGTTTCGGTAAATTTAGAAAAAGCTGAAGCATCTATCGAAATGGAATCTCATATTTCTATCGAGACGTTTCAAAAAGCAATGCAAGATGATGGTGGTTCTTATAGCTTACATAAATTAGGAGAGCATCATAAAGCGAAAGAATCCAAAAAGGAAAAGACCAAAGGCAAAGGAACTGGTACATTTTATTGTCCGATGCATTGCGAAGGTGATAAAACCTATGATAAATCTGGCGATTGTCCTGTATGTGGAATGGATTTAGTAGAAGAGCAAAATCTTTCTGTAACAACATTAGAACAATGGACTTGTCCTATGCATCCCGATATTGTTAAGGACGAAGCTGGAGCTTGTCCCATTTGCGGAATGGATTTAGTACCTATGCAACCAGACCTTTCCGCAGAAGAGAAGACCTATAAAAAATTACTGAAGAAATTCTGGATAGCTGTAGCTTTTACGTTACCTATTTTCTTAATCGCAATGAGCGAGATGATTCCCGATAATCCATTATACGATGTAATGGAACAAAAATCGTGGAATTGGATTCAGTTTGCATTATCCATTCCTGTGGTGTTTTATGCGACTTGGATGTTTTTTGAACGTGCGTATCGCAGTATCAAAACGTGGAATCTCAATATGTTTACGCTTATTGGCATCGGTGCTGGTGTAGCTTGGTTATTTAGTGTATTCGGGATGTTATTTCCTGATTTTTTTTCTGAACAGTTTAAGACCGAATATGGTGCAGTCCACGTGTACTTTGAAGCTGCAACGGTCATACTTACGCTAGTATTAATGGGTCAGGTTTTAGAAGCTAGGGCACACAGTAAAACCAATTCCGCAGTAAAGGAATTATTAAAGCTTGCGCCTAACAAAGCCGTACGTGTGGTCGATGGCAAAGAAGAGGAAGTTTCTATCGATACCATTGAAAAAGGAGATTTTCTACGTGTAAAACCAGGCGATAAAATCCCCGTGGATGGTAGCATCACGGAAGGTAGAACAACCGTAGATGAATCGATGATTTCGGGAGAGCCAATTCCAGTAGATAAGATTGAAAATGATAAAGTAAGTAGCGGTACTATAAACGGAAATCAGTCCTTTTTAATGAAAGCAGAAAAAGTGGGCAGCGATACCTTACTTTCTCAAATCATACATATGGTAAACGATGCTAGTCGCAGTCGTGCACCCATTCAAAAGTTGGCAGATACCGTTTCAGGATATTTTGTACCAGTAGTGGTCATCATTTCGTTAATCACTTTTGGGGTTTGGGCTGTTTGGGGTCCAGAACCGGCGTATGTATATGCACTAGTAAATGCCATTGCAGTATTGATAATTGCTTGTCCCTGTGCTCTAGGATTGGCTACGCCTATGTCCGTAATGGTGGGTGTTGGTAAGGGAGCGCAAAACGGTGTATTGATTAAAAATGCCGAAGCTTTGGAGAAAATGGACAAGGTAGATACCTTGATTGTGGATAAGACAGGTACGATAACCGAAGGGAAACCAACCGTTGAGAAAATAGGAGTTTTTGGAGACAGATTTAGCGAAAGCCAGATGCTACATTTAATTGCATCCCTAAACAGTTCTAGCGAACATCCACTTGCCGAAGCTACCGTGAAATACGGTAAGAAACAGAATGTTGAAATATCAAAAACAGAAAACTTCAGCGCAGTAACCGGTAAAGGAGTAGAAGGAACGGTTGATGGCAAAAAATTAGACTTAGGAAATGCCAAAATGATGGAATACGCAAAAGCCACCATTTCATCAAAAATGGAAACCGAAGCGCAATCCTTTCAAAGACAAGGGAAAACAGTTTCTTATCTGGCTATAGATGGCGAAGTATCAGGCTATGTAGTTATTGGAGATAAGATTAAACAAACAAGTGCCAAAGCAATCAAGGAATTACAAGATAAAGGCATCGCTGTGATAATGCTAACAGGCGATAACCACGATACGGCAAAAGCCGTAGCGAGCGAACTTAATCTTGCTGATTTCAAAGCAGGTATGTTGCCAGAAGACAAACTTAAAGAAGTAACAAAATTGCAGGAACAAGGCAAAGTTGTCGCAATGGCTGGCGATGGTATCAACGATGCACCTGCACTTGCCAAAAGTGATGTAGGTATCGCAATGGGAACAGGAACCGATGTGGCTATTGAAAGTGCTATGATTACCCTTGTAAAAGGAGATTTACACGGCATTGTCAAAGCAAAGAATTTAAGCCACGCCGTAATGAAGAACATCAAGCAAAATCTATTTTTTGCATTGATATACAATACCCTCGGTGTACCCATTGCAGCAGGAGTTTTATTCCCATTTTTTGGAATATTATTATCGCCAATGATTGCCGCTTTAGCAATGAGTTTCAGTTCGGTTTCGGTAATTGCAAATGCGCTAAGGCTGAGAACAAAATCAATTAACTAATTAATATTTATACAATGAAAAACGGTATTCTTTTTTTATGCCTTACAGCAATAGTCTCTTGTAAAGAAACATCAAAAGAAGTTCAACAAGAAGATAAAGTTGCAATAGAGCAAACAACCACAACTACTCAACCAGCTGCAAAAAAACCATTGAGTCCACATACAAGTGCAATGGCAATGGTGGGAGATGCACACATCCATTTTGATTATTCATCGCCAGGAGTTCGTAATCGTATCGTTTTTGGAGGTTTGCTTCCTTATGATGTTGTTTGGCAGGCAGGAGCACATATGGCAACTTGGATGGAAACTAATAAAGATTTGAATATTAATGGAAAAAAATTGAAAGCAGGTAAATATGGATTCTTTGTAATACCTAATCAAGACCAATGGACAATTATTTTTAATACGAATTGGGACCAACACGGCAAAGATGAATATGACAAGAAAGATGATGTTTTACGATTTAAGGTAGCACCTAAAGTATCCGATGCTATTCAAGAGCATTTAGAATATAAGATAGTTCAGACCAACAATGCAGAAGGGACTATTAGTTTAGGTTGGGAAAAAGTGATTGTGGAATTTCCATTTAAAGTAGAGTAAAATGGTCAAAAGGAAAACAGCTCTTAAAATCAGGAAAACGCATCGTTATTTGGGTATTTTTTTAGGTATCCAATTCTTGATGTGGACTATTAGTGGATTGTACTTCAGTTGGACGGATATAGATGAAATACACGGCGACCAGTTCAAAAAAGCTATTCCTGAACAAGCTGTATTTTCAGATTTATTGGGGAGTTCTCAATTAGAACTTCAAAAGCCTGTTAAAACATTAGAACTGATTGAAATAGCAGACGTCCCCTATTATTGGATTAATGAAACAGCACTTTATAATGCGCTTACAGGAGTAAAAAAAGATGAAATCACAAAACAAGAAGCAATACAAGTAGCAGAACGCTATATGTTGGCTGATTTAGAATTTGACCAAATTCTAAGAATTGAAACGGTAGGAGCGCATCACGAATATCGTGGAAGACCTTTGCCTGCCTATGAGATTTCCTATAAATCAGATGAAAACCTCAAGGCATATATTGCAATTAAGAATGGGGCTTTTCAAACAGTTCGTCATCGAGATTGGCGATGGTTCGATTTTCTTTGGATGACCCATACTATGGATTATCAAGGGAGAGACAATTTTAATACCATCGTATTAAGAGCCTTTTCGCTCTTGGGTTTGATTACCGTATTAAGCGGCTTTTTGCTATGGTATACAAGTTCGCCTTTCGTTAGAAAAATGATAAAATAAGTACAATTAAAAATCTATAAAAATGAATTCAGAAGAAAAAAATCACAAAGAAATGAAAAAAGGAAAGAACAACTATACAAAGTTTGTTGGTATGCTAGCGGCATCCTTCATTGCAATGTATATTACAATGTACTTAAATACGTATGCCATAGACCACGTTTATTTTAGTTTAACAAGGTTTTATATGAGCTGTTTGGGTATTGCAGCAATGGCCATCATAATGTTTGTGGCGATGCGAAATATGTATCAAAACAAAAAGAAAAACATAGCGATAGTCCTTGGGAGTATTGTATTATTTGTAGGTGCATTGGGATTGGTACGTGACCAGAAGTCAACCGTGGGCGACGTACTTTGGATGAAGGCTATGATACCGCACCACTCTATTGCCATATTAACAAGTGAACGTGCCGATATTCAAGACCCAGAAGTGAAACAACTCGCTGAGGATATCATCGAGGCACAACGCAAGGAAATTGCCGAAATGAAAGAAATGATTGAACGTTTAGAGTCTAAATAAGAATATTATTTGGGCGCTCGGGCGGGCTTTCCGCTATATCTTTTTATGTAGAAAAATCCAAAAAAGGATGCCGCTGTAATCCCTAGCGCAGATTGTGCTACACATTAAATATTAGTAATTATGAAAAAGAACATTTTATCTATAACAATCGCAGTCATAGTTGGACTATTGGCTGGCTGGTTAATTTTTGGAAATTCAGGTACTGATGCAGCTGCCCTTAAGGACGTCTCGGATATTTCTGATTCCCACGACCACTCTGGCGACAATGCAAATCAAATGTGGACGTGTTCGATGCACCCACAAATAATGCAACCGGAACCAGGCGATTGTCCCATATGCGGAATGGATTTGATTCCTGCGGAAACAAGTGCCGAAGGTCTAGCGATGAACGAAATCAAAATGACAGAAAACGCTATGGCACTTGCAAATATTCAAACGACCATAGTGGGTAGTGCTCAGGCATCCGATGACGATGGGATGATATCCCTATCTGGGAAGATTGCTGAAAATGAAGAAAATAACGCAGTTCAAGCTAGTTATTTTGATGGTCGTATTGAAAAATTGAACGTCAATTACGAAGGACAAAAAGTAAATAAGGGCCAATTGTTGGCTACTATTTATGCACCCAACCTTGTAGCGGCTCAACAGGAACTAATTACAGCAGCCTCTTTAAAGGAATCGCAACCCGCTTTGTACAAAGCGGTACGTAATAAATTGAAAAACTGGAAATTATCGGACAAGCAAATCGATGCTATTGAAGCATCAGGAAGTGTGCGAGATAATTTTCCAATTTATGCTACCGTTTCCGGAACTGTAGCCGAAGTGATTGCAAAAGAAGGCGACTATGTAAAACAAGGTCAGCCCATACTTAGGGTAAGTAATTTGAATTCAGTTTGGGCCGAATTTGATGCCTATGAAAATCAGATTTCAAATGTTAAGGAAGGCCAAAACATCAAGATAGTAACCAATGCCTATCCTAACAAAGAGTTCGATGCCAAAATTTCATTTATTGACCCGGTTTTAAACAATGCAACGAGAACTGTAACGGTAAGAGCAATACTGAAAAATACGGAAGGACTATTTAAGCCAGGAATGTTCGTGAACGGAAAACTTAAAGGATTATCAGAATCGAATAACGACCTAATTTCAATACCTGCAACTGCGGTTATGTGGACGGGAGAACGCTCTTTAATCTATGTAAAAACGAATCCTAACGAACCCGTTTTCGAAATGCGCGAAATCGTGATTGCGAATCGAAATGCAGAAAATTTTACCGTAAAAGAAGGGCTTGAAAATGGCGATGAAATTGTGACGAATGGAACATTCTCAGTCGATGCCGCGGCGCAATTACAAGGAAAAAAATCGATGATGAATAAATCTGGGGGTAAAACAACAACGAGCCACGAAGGACATTTGGGAATGCAACCTACAGAAGACGAAATGGAATCTTCTTCAGCATCAGCTAAAACAAGAATGAAGTTTCCCGAAAAATTTCAAAACAATTTTTCAAAAGCTATAGATTCCTATTTAAAATTGAAAGATGCATTTGTATCTAGTGACGCAGCGCAAGTCGCTATTCTGGCCAAAAAGGTATCAGGAGAATTTAAAAGTTTAGAGACTGAAGAATTAGGGGAAATGGAAAAAACCCACGTAAATAAAAGTATTGAAATGCTCGATTTAATTTCCAAAAATGATAATCTTGAAAACCAAAGAGCGCATTTTGTAATCCTTAATGAAAATATAGTTCCAGTAGCAATGAATGTTGAAGGTGCTGACCCAATGCTATACGTGCAAAAATGCCCTATGGCCAATAATAACAAAGGTGCGGTGTGGTTAAGCACAGACAAGGACATTCGCAATCCCTATTATGGCGATGCAATGTTAACTTGTGGTAGTGTTATTGAAGAGATAAACTAAATTATCCAATGAAATAAAGAATAAGTTCAGAAATTTGTATTAGGCACAATAATCTACTAGTTTTTATTTACTTGTAAATTAGTTGGCAGCTTTTGAACAGGGTTGTAACTCAATGACAGCAAAGAAGATTTAACTGAGTTGCAACCTTATACCTTCGTAAGGGGAAGTTTATTATCATACAATATAACCGCAATTTAAACTCGTAAAATACTTCCATCAAAAGACTACGGCATAAAGCCGTTCGTGCCTCTCTTTTTATTCCGTTTCCTTTTGAGCCAAGATTTTATCTTCCGTTTGGTTCCTGCTTAAATATTGTTTAATCTAAAATTTAAGTATTATGACAACAAAAGCAGTTACAACCAGAAGGAACGGTAAAGCCAATGCTACCGTTAAAAATGAAGTCAAAGAGAAGTTGACACAAAAATCAATAGGACTGGAAATTCAAAATCTGAATATCGAGAAAGTTGTTCCAGACCCGATGCAACCGAGAAAGACTTTCAATGAACTATTGTTAAAAGAGCTTTCGGAAAGCATCGAAAAACACGGCGTACTTCAACCTATTACAGTACGAAAATCAAAAAATGAATACATCATCGTGATGGGCGAACGTCGCTATCGTGCCAGTAAATTGGCTGGTAAGAAAACGATACCTTGCATCGTAAGGGAATATGAAAGTGATGTCATCTTGGAAATTCAAATTATCGAAAATTTACAACGGCAAGATGTAGAACCTACAGAGGAAGCAGATGCCATTGCCTATCTAAGTGAAAAATATGCGCCGACCGAGATTGCGAAGCGATTGGGCAGAAGCGATAATTTCATCAGACAGCGACTAAAATTAGCTGGACTTATAGAAGGTTTCAAAATATTCGTTCGTAGTGGCGAAATGACCATTTCATTAGGTGTCGGTGTCGCACTTTTTGAGCCAGAAGAACAACAAATGATGTTGGAAACTATGGGAGAAGAATTTAGTGCGCATCAAATCAATAGAATGATAAAAAATCAGACCTATGATTTAGAGAAAGCACCGTTTGATGTGGAAGATTCAGCATTGGTTGCAAAAGCTGGGGCTTGTAATGTGTGCCCGTTCAATGCCGCAAATCAGGGAAACCTATTTGGGGATGGAAAGATGGTCTGCACAAAATCATCCTGTTACGAATCCAAGAAAAACAAATCGTTCTTGAACTTGATTGAGAAATCGACGAAAGAGAATGTGCTATTGATTCCTGAAATACGCAAGTATTGGGCAGATGATGAACGTAATCAGTTGGTCATCTCACAGCTAGAAAAAAATGGTTTGAAGGTCTATTTGCTAGACGATGTTGAAATCATTGAAAAACCAATCGAGCCCACATTGGAAGCCATAAAAAAGGAATATCGAAATTACGACTACAATGAAGACGAGCTAAAAGAAGCGTTAGAAGAGGCTATCAAGACCTACAACGAGGAATTGGAAAAATACAATTCAGCTACAGCCAATGGATTTAGAAATGGCATCGTTTTTCATCCTGAATCGTATCTACACAAAGAAGTTTTCGTGAAGCTTATTGAAAAATCCAAAAAGGAAAGCGAAGTACGTTCCGTACCGTTATCGAACAGAAAAATGGATGATTGTACACCAGATGAACAAATCATCAAAATTAATGAAAGGGAAATGCGGAAGAAGCAAATCGAGAACAACCGTTTGTTTGAAGAAGTTGTCGGAATGATTCGAGAGACAACATACATCGAGACCAAGAAAACGCTTTCGGCAGATGAAATGGTTGCCTTTTCAATTTCGCTCTACGAAAACAATGTGGACTACTTTAGTCAGCAAAAGTACTTTTCAAGATTATTGGGCGATACATCAAAGCTATCCAAAGTTGAAATCGTTGAAAATTTCAAGAAGAAGTTCAAAAAAGAAATTTTTCATAAGCTGATACGGTATATGCTTACCAAGCAAGTGCATTTTGGGGAAAGTAATCACGTGAACAATCTGACTAACATTTCATTCTACAATGCCATACAAGGATATCATAAAACTAAGATTACCGATATCGAAAAGCAATACATTGAAAAAAGGGATATACGTGAAGAACGTTTAAAAGCTAGAATAGCAGTTCTTGAAAAGGAAATCAAGGAATTGACAGCGTAGCTTTTGTTGTGAGAGGAAGAGTCGGCATTCGTGCTGGCTCTTCTTTTTTTTAGATAAGTTTTATTGGGAATGAAGTACTACAAAAGGAAGAAATAATCAATCAATAGTAGCGCAAAGGTAAACTCGTAAAATACACCCATCAAAAGACTACGGCATAAAGCCGTTCGCCTACTCTCTATTTATTCCGTTTCCTTTTGAGCTGAGATTTTAGCTTCCGTTTGGGTTTTGCTCAAATATTGTTTAATCTAAATTCAAAAGCTATGTATTTACACAAATTACAACAAGATGAAATTTTCGTTTCCAATGAAATGAAATCTTTAGAAAGTATTACTGGAATGCCATCATATCCAATGGCAAAATTGTCAACGTCGTGTCTAGCAGTTATGGACACATACCAAATGAACTCTTCTTCAAGAAAGCTGAACAGCTCTTGATAGATGCCCATTTGAAATACCATAAACGAACTATCAATAGGGATGATAGGTCTTTTATAACCGACTTTATCATTGAGGACGACCATCAGTTTTCCCTGAAAAATGAAGAGGGTAAAATATTACCGATGCTTCGCTTCAAAAATTCCTATGACGGTCGAGAAAAAACTTCAGGACATTTCGGGTTTTACAGAGAAGTTTGTACCAACGGGTTACACGTTTCAAATGCACAGATTGACTTTTCGATAAAGCACACGAAAAACAACACCGAGTTGATACTACCGAAATTAAACGGACTTTTCGAGCGGTTTTTGGATAACGAGTACTACGAAATCACTCAAAAATTCAAAGAAATGGAAGAAATAACACTTATCGACACTAGAGCTTTCGTGAAAGACATATTAGAAAAAACGAAACTGTTCCGATATGAATGTAGCGATACCAACGATAGCCCTTCCAAGAAATCTAGGGAACTACTGGACTTGATAGCAGTAGAAGGAAATGATTGGTACGAGACACCAACGTTGTGGGATGGATACAATGCCTTCAATTGGATGCTTCACAATACCTTGAAAAAGACTTTTTCACAACAAGAAAAGCTGGATAAGTTGATATTCGATGAAGTGTATGCGATGGTGTAGATTTAGAAAATAAGTTTGTCCAGTACCTTAAACTGGATTTTAATTTGACCGTATAAAATAAGAGTAGTAAGGATAGTATATGTAATCCGTTCAGCACATTTCCCTACATTTTGCGAAAAGCTACATTCTAGGAAAAAGAGCTTTACTACAAAGGTCTTGGACACAACTTCAAAGCTTCCATTTTCTATTTCACTTGCCCGCTCAATTCCGAGAAAAACGGAATGCGGTCAAACTACATTCCAATCTACAGCTTTGAAGTCAAGTCCGCTTTAAAGCCTACCAAAGAGGATAATTCGTTTTCATAATCCGTCCAGCACATTCCCCTGCATTACGTGAAAAACTTCATTTCGGGAAAAGAGCTTCCCTACAAATGTCTTGGACACACCTATTGTTTTGCTTCCTTCATTACGTTAACCCGAACCGCTGCGCTGGTTTGGGACACTTCATTTCGTCACAAAAAATAGGTAAGTCCGCCTAAACATCGGAAAGCCATAGGCTCGATTTTCTTAACAGGATTTTCGGTGAAGTCTTCTTGAGCCTTCACTCGAAAATCCTTAAAAACCAAACCGCTGTCTTGCAGATTTTAAGGGGTTTATAATGGATAAAGCCTTTGTTGTTTTTCGGGTCATCGAAAAACAGGCAGAACATAACCAATTCTAGATTAAACACAGCCACTTATTTCGCTTAACTATCGGTACTCTCAAACGCACCTGCGTTTAAAAGAATTGCTAATGCCCTTATGGAACTTGTCAAGACTGTACAAAGTTTTAGTGAAAAATAAGGTTTCTACTTCCTTGAAATTCTAAGGAATTTACTACGTCGCAAACACACCTGATTTGTTCCCTAAAAGTCTTGACAAAACCCACTCTATCCATTGTGTTACACACAGAAGAAAAGAACAAACACCCCTTAAAATTTAATCTGTTTTAAATCAATAGGGGAAATAAAAATCACTTAAATATTTTATTATGAAAAGTATCAAAAATCACGTACAGTTAATTGGAAACGTTGGACAAGAACCAACCATTACGAACCTTGAAAGCGGAAAGAAAGTAGCCCGTTTTTCAATCGCAACAAACGAGTATTACAAGGATGCCAAAGGCGAAAAGCAAACGGACACCAATTGGCACACCGTAGTTGCTTGGGGCAAGACTGCCGAAATTGTTGAAAAATTTGTAGGTAAAGGCAAAGAAGTAGGAATAACAGGAAAGTTAAAAACAAGAACCTACTCCACAGACGACGGAAACCAACGCTATGTAACGGAAGTTGTAGCCGATGAAATCCTTTTACTAGGAAGTAAAAACGACAAGTAATCTAAAAATAAAGAGGGCGTTCCCGTGAGAAGTTGCGCCCTCTTTTTCATTATTCACTAATTTAAAAAAGCAAAACAATGAAGGCACAAGTTAATGAAATCAAAGAAAATTTACAGACATTTAGTGGCACTAATTTCTTCTACCAAATCCCATTATTAAGAACACGTTTTACCGACGGACTGAAATATTTATCCGAAGTAGCCGAATGTTTTTGGCTCATTACAGATACATCCGTAATCGCAAAAAGTCTGATGAACCGAAGCGAATTTGTAACCATAGACTTCAAAAGATTGTCCGAAGAAAAACAAGATTTTACAGGCTACGAAGCCGAAATTATTTACACCGATGGCAACGATACTATTTTAGAAAAACACGGCTATCGTGTAACCGATTTTCCATTGGATGAACTGCGGTTATTTTTTGTAAATGATACGCTGATGTTACCTAGCGAATATTAAATTTTCAAATTATGATTTACATTAAATTTCAAGATTTGAGCGAGGAAAAACAAGAGGAACTTTTACAAGTTTCTAGGGAACACGTTACACATCTTTTTGGGGAATCCATAAAAAAGTATGTAGAAGAAACTGGGGCAGATTATGAAAAATTGATAGATGAAGAAATGATTAAGAATCTTTACACGTATAATTTTGTTTTCAATATTTAGCACCCTCAACATAAGCAAATAAACGCCTCTGAATTTTCAGGGGTGTTTTTGTATGGAATTAATATCAAGTCAATAAAAAAACGTATCTTTATTTCGCTGAAATTCAGCATACAAATTTAAGTAAGGTTATCCACTTTTCGACTTTCGCCGATAACCGTACACATCGAAAAATAACATATCGGAAAATTATTTTCCTAAAATGGCAATCAGCTTTTTGAGCTGGATTGTATGGATTTTTGTCCCGCTCGCGGGACGAAAAGGAATAGCAAGAGGGTAACACGCTGCGCGATGTTTCGGATTCCTTTTCGTTTTCAAATATCTGATTATCAGCGATTTGAATATATTTTAATTTCCGGACAATCAGCGATTTGCGACAAACGGGCTGTAAACGCCCATTTTTAGGGAAGATTTTACGACAAATTGGCGAAATATGGACTCATTTATTGGAATTAGATTTAAAAAGGAAACTGCAAAACGTTTCCAAACTTTCTCACGCACTTACTTCAAATCGCACACCGAAGCAATGGCTACGATGCTCGATTTTTTCTTCTATAACGAAATTTCGCCAAAGGAAAAATTAGGTCCAACAGGGCGAACCATCGAAGCAAAACTATTAAAAAGAATCAATGCAGTTATTGCCATAATGCGAGACGTGGAAAAGACACAGACCAAACCTACGGTGGCGATGATTCAATCACTTTTTGAAACAGAAGAACCCACCAAAAAACCGCTGATTATAGAAAAGAAATATGCCGAAGAAAAACCTAAAGTGAGATTTCAGGGAAAACAAAATCAGAATAACGAACTCTAATTTTTGAACTATGTACATCACAATAACAGCTCAAAAATTAGGTGGCACTTATAGTCAAAGTTCAGCGGATTTTGTAGGCTATTTAGAGAAAGAAAACCAAGGGTTGGAACAACAAGATGTAGAACACTTTTTTAACCAATATGGCGATGAAATTTCCGCTGAAGAAGTGGTCAAAGAAATTGATGGAAACACCGCAAAATTGAAAAAGAAAGAACCCAAGTTTTATTCGATTACGGTCAGCCCGTCAAAATATGAATTGCGAAAACTTCAGAACAGTAGCCAAGATTTAAAAACCTATACTCGTGAGCTGATGAAAGATTATGTTGCCAGCTTCAATCGGGAAATTAATGGACGACCTATAACTATTAATGATATAAAATACTACGCCAAAATTGAACATCAAAGAACTTTCAAGGGGACGGACTATCAGATAAAAGAGAACCAACCTTTCGCCACAAAAATACTTCAGCTCAAAACGGATATCCGAAATATTCAAGATGGACGAGCAGAAGGGAATATTAAAAAGATGAACAGGGAAATTGCCAATCTGGAACGCCAAGCACCACATCAACAAAATGGAAAACGAATAGTCCAGGGAATGCCCAAATCGGGAAACCAAAGTCATATCCATATTATTGTGAGCCGTAAGGATGCTTCAAATTCTATAAGCCTTTCCCCAGGAAGTAAACACAAAGCATCTGAAGTAGAGATGCACGGCAAAAAGGTAAAGCGAGGTTTTGATAGGGATGCCTTTTTCGCTAAAGCGGAAAAGACGTTTGACAAAACTTTTGGATATAAACGCAATTTTGCCGAGACCTATAAGGCACGAAAAGATTTTGTAAAAAATCCTAATCTCTATTTTGCCGCCTTGATGAAACTACCGGCAAACGAAAAGGCATTGGCTTTCAAAATGATTACAAAAACAGGATTACCAGTCATTCCAAGTATTCCTGTAAGTCAGGCACAAATCGCGCTTCGGGTTTTCAAACGGTTAAGACGTGGTGCGGAAATAGCAATTAAATCAAGTTCCATCGGAATCTAAGGATTATGCAGATAGATAATATTTTAACGACACTTTTAATTATTGGTTTTACCAGTACTGTTTTCTATGCGATGTTTCGGGTAAGCAGGTATGCGTTTCTTCTGAATTTTATTTTGCTTTCGACCCTTGTAATCTATGTTTCTAAAGGGAATGAACTAACATTGATTTTGTTGTATCTAGTTTGTCCGCTACTCTTAATTAATATAGGACTTTACGTTTTTCTGCATAAAACTGAAAACTCGCAAAATGGCGATAGTAAATACCAAGTCAATTTTGCTACTACCAAAGGAAATTTCAAATTGGATAATATCAAACGTGGCGCATCCGTCATCGGATCCGCCGGAAGCGGAAAAACCGAAAGTATCGTTTACGGATTTCTGAAACACTTCCAGAAAGAAGGCTTTTGCGGAATCATTCACGACTACAAAGATTTTGAACTCACCGAAATGGCATTTCCCCTTTTTAAGGATAGTGATATTCCGTTTAAGGTCATTTCCTTTGATAAAATCATCCATAGGGTAAATCCCATTGCGCCACGCTATTTAGAGAACGAGGAAAGCGTAAACGAAGTCTCACGGGTACTGATTGAAAACCTTTTGGAACAAAGAGAAAACGGAACAACTGGCACAACAAAATTCTTTAACGATGCTGCGGAAGGATTGATTGGCGGGTTGATTTGGAAATTGAAAACCGATTACCCTAAGTATTGCACACTTCCACATTTAATTGCCGTTTACCAATATCTAGATACCGATAGTCTTATCCAATTTCTGGAAACGAATACTACCTCAAGGGCAATGGCGGATGCTTTTATTTCTGGCAAGGATTCCGAACGGCAGACTGCTGGTGTGAAAAGCACCCTGGCCAATGCGCTAAAACGAATAAGTACACAGCGGATTTTTATGGCATTATCCGCAGACGAAGTGCCATTGAATATCAATAGCGAAGATAATCCTGCGGTCATTTCGGTAGTAAACAATCCGAAATATGAGACCTCTTATTCGCCTGTTATTGCAACCATCATTCACACCATTACCAAACAAATGAGCGTGCGCGGTCAAAGACCGTCTTTTTTATTGATGGAAGAAGCACCGACGATTCGCTTGTTGAATATGCACCGTATTCCAGCAACTTTAAGAAGTTATGATATCGCCACAATTTACGTGATGCAGGATAAAATACAGAACGATATGATGTATGGGGATAAAGCAAGTAAGGCGATTTTGAGCAATCTATCCTATCAATTCTTCGGTAAGGTTAACGACCCAGACACCGCCAAATATTACGAACGCTTTTTTGAAATCATTAAAGACCCGACCAAAAGTATCAGTCGTGGGCATAACTTGGATTTTGATACACGAATTACTACTGGCGAAAAGGAAATTCCGAAAATAAGGGCAGATGTTTTCTTTAGATTAAAGGAAGGCGAGTTTATCACGTATGCAGATGGTAAGGATAAAAAGGTACGGTTTAAATTAGCTAATATTCAAAGGGAACTTCCAAAGGAAACTAAGCAGTTTTCTAAGGCTGATTTAGAAGCTAGTTTTGAGCGGGTTTATGATGAGGCGCGGTCGATATTTGAGAACTAATATTGATATTACTCAAGATTCATTATTGAAATATTTTGTCCGAACTTTTCTTTTAGTTGACCTTCGGTAATATTTTCAGGAAATGCCATAGCAAGCAAGTGTCTAGGTCTTGACATAGCAACATAGATTATACGCTTCTTTTCAGTAATAAAACCATCTCTCTGAGGCTCTATATCTCTAAAGTTAATATTACTTGCGTGATTTCTTTCGTCAAAGAATATGAGAATTGCATCTAATGTTTTACCCTTGACTTGATGAACTGTTGTGAGTGAGCTTGTTTTTTCTATATCTATCCGATTGAAATGGTCTGATACAGGTTCAATCCTAGTGGATTTCGAAAAGTATCTAGATGTTTTTTTTAAACCAAAATTTATGTCGTTGTCAAGATTTAATATATCTGTAATATAAGTTTGACACAAATTGGTCCAATCTTCTACTGTATTAGAAAGTGCTGGTAAGCCTTCAATAAATTTAATGATATGAGCATTGAATATATAATCCGTTTTTAGCTCTACTCTAAGATGGGCACGTTCAAAAAAAGTAAGGTCGTTATTTTCTAAATTAATTACTATGTTTCGAGCTAGATTTATAGCATCCTTTAAATTTTTATCGTCATATTCTATTTTTGCGGTAATTAAGTCATAAGCCAATGGATTATGCCAAGGCTTTTGCTGTGCATCCCTACCGAGCATCTTATTTTTTACAGTATTTCCTCTAACAACTACCTTCAACTTCTGATAGCCTTTCTCGTTGCAGTACAACTCAAAATTATTTATTACATCGCCTCTGTTATCGGCTTTATAACGATAAACTAATAAAGGTTCATTCAAGTCGGTAACACAAGCACTTTTAATAACTCGTTCTTCCATAGGCCTTAAAAGTGAAAAACAATCTATAATACGTTGTGGTGACCTTCTATTGTCTGATAAATCTAAGCCTTGATAATCTTCGTGATTGTACTTGTCCAGAAATAGTTGTGGATTGGCATCCCTAAACTCATACAAGCTTTGATATGGGTCACCAATGAATTCAATATTTTTTAGTCCTTGACTATTTAATTCTTCAAAAATTTGATGTTGCATAAGGGAATTGTCTTGTGCTTCATCGACAATGATGTGAGGAAATCTATTCACTAGCCATTTACTGATACTTGGATTTTTTCTAAGTAGTCTCAAAGCAATAAACGCTGAATCATTTGTAGTGATTAAACCTTTTTCAAATTGCCATTTCTTGATATATTCACAATACTTTTGGAAGACAGCTAAATCAACTTTTTCAGCAGATGGGGAATTGCCGTTGACTGAATAGCTACCATCTGGTTCTAGTCTTATTTCTGAAGGTAAATATTGATAGTTAATACTTCGGTTGGTCTTGGCTTTAAAAAAGTTCATAGGATTTCTTAAGCCATCAACTAACTGACCCTTTTTGTTCTTGTATTTGATTTTCCAAAACGAATCTAAACGCTTATTGTTTTCAAGTATTTGCGGTCTTGCAAAATTTCTTTCTAGAAGATAATAAAAAGGTAATGTGATGTACGTATTGATGAAGCTATCAATCGTACTTACAAGATGTGGATATTCTAAGGATTGCCTGCTTAACTCATAATAAGTTAGGTTAAGTTCATCTTTGGCAGCGTTGGTAAAAGACAAACAAGCAATCCCAGAATGATTGCCATAAGTAGATTTATACTCTTTTTCAAGATTAATCATTTTCTGTGCAATCGCAGTTGTTTTACCACCACCAGGACAAGCATTAAGAACAACCTTACCTTTTGCATCTAAATAATTTTGTAATTGCGCTGTAACATCTAACTTCATTCCGTTCCTTTCAAATGTTTTAGACTTTTAAGGATGTATTTTGGTACTACAAATTCCTTCCGGGCACGTTTAAAATTTTTAAGAATATAAAGAGAGAAGTTTTGAGAAAAAGCACCTTTTGATGGGAAAGATTTCCAAAGTAAGATTGCTACTTTTCTTTTCTGTTCAACGGTTAATTCTTCATCAATTACGGCATCAACATACCGCAATATAGCCTCTGCTTTATCGGGTCTTTTCTTCTGAATGTATTTAAAAAGAAAGTTCTTTTCAATACCACTTTTTGTATTGGAAATATTTGCAAGGGCTAATTCGTATTCAAACGTTTTTTCCGCTGGAAAGATTTTAATTGCGGCTTTTTTATTAATTGCAGAAATGATGTTTGGGATTCTAGACGATACCTCTGCTTCTTGGATAGAACCATCCAATTCATCAAGTTTTTTATAATCTTTGGCAAGCAGTTCATTAAAAGAAAACTCTTTTTTCTTGGAATCCGGAAATTTATCGTTGTCCGTTAAAATTGACACAGGCTTGTCAATCGATTTCTTTGGTTGATTTGAATTAAATAAATGGATGAACGGGTAGAAGCTTGTACCACCAATGTTAACCAGTTCAATTCTGTAATCTTCCAAACGATATTTTTTGATAGCAGCAAAAGCTGTTATCAAAAGCTCTTCAGAAATACCTTCTACAAATAGTACAGATTTAGCAAATAGTAATTGAGATTTAGTAACATCAATATACCTTTCTAACTGCTTTCTTTTTAGTGTAAAATCAGCAACAGTTAATTTTTTAGCTTTAACCGTATTTTCGATAATTTCTTCTGAAACTCTATCTTGAAATTGCTTATTTAACCTGAATGCTTTACCATCTAATAATATTAAGTTCTTTAGAGGAACTTTTGATGTTAATGTCGGGGAATGTGTAGTGATAAATAACTGGCTGTTTTTAGAAGTACTAGAGTCACGTAAAAAGCCGTAAAGACTTAACTGAAGTTGTGGGTGTAAATGTGCCTCGGGTTCTTCTATAAGTAGTGCAAAATGTGGGACTTTGTTTTCTTTTATTTGGTCTTTTATATCGCCCAGTACGGTTGCAATATAAATAAGGTTATTTTGACCTAAACTATTCTGCCATAAAGAAAAACCCTCGCCAGATAAGCTATCGCGGTTGTGTGGTAAAAAAGGCTTTATGGCATTTACAATATATTCGGTTTTGGATTGCTCAATTTGAAGACCAATCTGATTATCTTTAAAACTTTGATAAATCCCTGAAAGGTTGTTGTTGACACCGTCCCGAGTTTCAGAAACCTCAGATTGTGCTAAAAGCTCATCATTCGCATTTCGCATTATACCTTCTATAACTTCTTCGGATTCGTTTTTTTCAACACGTCTTTTGATTACACGACCTAAAACGTTTCCACGATTGGTCAATAAATCACGAGTACTATCCCTTAGTCCACTTAAATAGTAATGCTGAAAAATGCCAAATGTATTATAGTCTGCTTTTTGACCTTCAACATTACCAGTGTAAAAAGATGATATAGGGTATTTTCCACCTTTATCTTCATAGGTTAGGGTAACTTGCGCGTATTCATTCGTGCTGTCATCGGGGTCAATGACCATATATTCATACAACGCCCCTTTTTGTGAGCCGGATAATCTTCTAAATTGAAAAGTTATAGCAATCTTGTCTTCTCTTGAGATGGTAATGTTGCCATCACCATCTTTTTCTACCATTTCGTGGAAATCAGAGAAACCAACAGTAATATCTCTGATGGGTTCACCCATATTGTAAAGTAGTCTTATGGCATCAATAACGGCTGATTTGTTACTTCCGTTTTCACCGATTAGTATATTTATACTTCGATTGAAACTGAGTTCCATTTCCTTTATTCCCCTAAAGTTTTTGATGAAAAGTTTGGCTAAATACATATACAAGCGAGTGGTTTGTTAAAATCGTAAATTTAACAAACATTTTCCTGCATTTAAATAGTGATACTACCAAAGTCCAAATCCTTTAAAATCTTCCTTCCTGTAAGATTTACTATTTGAGAAAGTTGGCTTTTTAAAATACCCTAATTCGTCTTGTACTTCCTTCGCGTGTGTAATAAATTCTTCGCTCATTTCAGGAATGTAGTGAGAGCAAATATCATAAACATCATGTCCGTCACCATTATTCCCAAAACCAATGCCAATAACCATTTCTATAGTTGGGTTTTCCATTCTGGCTACCATACATCTTAATTCTAACTCATTTTCTTTACCTTCCCAGTTGTTAGGTTTTAAAGGCATAAAAACATAACAATGTTTAGCACCCTTTAAAGGCCTTAGCATTCTAGCACTTAATTTCCTTTGAATTGCATTATCCAGTATTCCGCCTAGCTCTATTCGATTTATTCGAGATTCTAGATTAATAACTCTAATAGCTTCCTCGTATTCATTCCTGAATTCATCTGACGTTTCTTCGGAAATATGATAGTCGTGCAATTGTGCAATCATATAATCCCAAATTTTACTTTGAGGTAAAAGTGCTTGCCACTCTACGTATTCTTCAGATGCTACATAAGATTCCCATAAGCCACCATCTGATACAATCGCATCAGCTTTTTCATCAACATCAAGACCAGTTTGGATGTAGAAAGCAAGAAAATCAGACTCTTTAGGCATTGAGAAATATTTTCCTTGCAGAAATTGCACTTTGTCAGTAAGATATCTTGTAAAATCTGTAATGGTATCCAATTCACTCAATAGGATAGAGGTAGATTCTTCATCAAAAACGTGAACAAAGCCTTGACCAAATTCCCCATACGGTAAGGGGAATGTATTATCACTACCAAATGCTATCGCAATCCTAAAAATTATTCTCTCGTTTTTCGGTGGCAGGGAAATCTTGTTTGTTCTATTTTTTGCATAAACTTCGTTAGTAGTTTTAAGAAAGCGTTCAGCACCATAAATTTGTTTTGCTGAATCTTCAACAGCTTTTTTTACCCATCGCTCATATTGCACTTTTTTATCCGTATGACTAGATACCCTAATATCCTTTACGGAAATTATTAAAATATAATTGCCACAGATAACTAAAACATCACACAATTCTTTATTCTTTTTACCAATAGGGTTTGGGAAATTCCAAAAAGGAAGAAACGATTTTTGGCATAAGTCGGCAACATATTGTTCAGATGGTGTCATTAAAAAATGTGGATTTCAAATTTATTCTTACAAAGAAAGAATAAAATATGATTTACGAATTTAGAAATGCTAGGTACTTTATCATATGGGGCAAAATCAATTTTCACAACTTAATATTATTATCTTTACAGTCTGATTTTATTTGAATTAATGACCGAAACAAACCGCATAGAATACAAACGAGAACTGTCCGATGGACTTGAAAAAGAGGTCATTGCCTTTTTAAACTATCGCGAAGGTGGCATAATCTATATCGGTATTGATAAGGAAGGGAACACTTACGGATTGGCAGATGCAGATGGCGACCAGTTGAAAATAAAAGATAGACTCAAAAATAACATCCGCCCTTCTGCACTTGGTTTGTTCGATATTGTGAGTGAGGAAAGGGACAGTAAGAACATCCTAAAAATTATTGTGGCCAGCGGTCCGGAAAAACCATATCATCTTAAAAAATATGGGATGAGTGAAAAGGGTTGTTTCATTCGTTTGGGTTCAGCTGCTGAACCGATGCCACAAAAAATGATAGACGAGCTGTTTGCTAAACGTACCCGAAATTCCATCAGTAAAATTAAAGCGGGTCGGCAGGATTTAAGCTTTAGTCAGTTGAAAATCTATTACGAAGAATCGGGACACACACTTGGTAAAGCTTTTGCAAAGAACTTGGAACTACTTACCGAAGATGGCGCTTTCAACTATGCTGGCTATCTTTTGGCAGATAAGAACAACACTTCTATAAAGGTGGCCAAGTATTCCGGCACAACCCGGACAGACCTTATAGAAAGTAACGAATATGGTCACGAATGTTTGGTCAAAGCCACCAAGCAAGTGATAGATAAAATTGCTGTCGAGAACAGAACCACTACAAAAATTACAGCAAAAGAAAGGGAACAAGCCAATCTTTGGAATCCCATTGCGTTGCGAGAGGCTATTATCAATGCCTTTGTACATAATGACTACACGAATGAGATAACACCAAAATTTGAAATCTTTAGTGATAGAATTGAAATCACTTCGGCAGGTGGTTTACCTGAAGGATTGAGCGAGCAAGAATTTTTTGAAGGCTTTTCAGTTCCACGTAACAAGGAACTGATGCGGATTTTCAAAGATTTAGAACTGGTAGAGCAATTAGGCTCTGGCATCCCTCGTATTTTGGATTATTATGGTAAAGAGAGCTTTGTCTTTTCGGATAACTTCCTTAGAATGACATTTATCGGTAAAGAAACCACTATCAAAGAAGGTGGTCAAATAGGTGGTGTAATGAGTGGTCTAAAAGGTGGTCAAATAGGTGGTCAAAAGAATATTGAAATTGATAAATTAGACCAATTGACCCATAGGCAAAAGGAAGTTTTAAAATTAATTGTTTCAGATAACCGAATAAGCCGTTCAGGAATTGCAGAGGTTTTACATATAAATGAATCTGCAATTCAAAAACACCTAAACAATTTGAAGGATGCTGGCTTTATAGAGCGCATTGGTGGTACAAGAGGGTATTGGGAAATCAATCTCGATAAAAATTAAAAATATTTTTTCAGAATGAAAATTGAACGAGAATTGTATATTTTGTGAGCAATTAAAAAGTTAAATGACCGAGATAAAAATCATAAAACATACTACCCCTAAGCATCTTGCAGAGACTTATGACAAAATGAGTTCCTTCATAGATGAATCCATAGTATTATTAATTCCGAGTGATTTAGCGCAATACCGTTTTGGTCTATTGGCTGATATTTTAAAATTGATTATAACTATAAACAGTAATTGTGATATTAAAATCGTAAAACTTGATTTCGCTTTAAGTGAATTGGATAAATTTTATGAGCAGGAGTATAGCTACCCAATAGTTTCTTTGCTTTGGAATACTGCTGAATTTATAGACAAGGACGGGAAAAATATTAAAAGTTTTCTAAGGGAAAAACAAAATGAATTTTTCATAAAGATGAACTCATTTGAAAAATTCAAAGGTAATAAGCACATCTGGGTTAATACAGACCATCTATCTAAAAGTAAAGGGTTAATTAGGCTTCTGGAAAACTCAAATGGTTTTAATGATGATGAAGAGAAGATTGCTAACACAGTAAAAAAGATACTCACAAAAAATATTTTGACTTTCAAAAAGCAAAATTTAATTGAAGTAGAGGATATCCTTAATGATATAGGAGCAATAGTTTATGAGTTAACAAAGAATACTTTCGAATGGGGAAGAACAGATTCAAACTCTGTAGAAATACCTTCAAGTGTTAGAGGCGCATATCTGCGTTTTCATATAAACAAAAAAGAAAAAATTACTGAAGATTATAAAGACACACCAATAGCTACATTTTTCAATCATCAGAGAATCGAAAGGGAATATCTTAACCATCTAAAGCAGGTGTATTATTTGGAAATTTTGGTTTTTGATTCTGGAGTCGGTTTTATTGAAAAGTTTTACCAAAAAGATGAAATTGATGATTTAAATATTATAAAAAAGTGTCTTATTAAAAATCAAACTTCATCTACATCAAATTTGAAATCAAAAAAAGGAATTGGTTTAGATAGGATTCTGAAAATTTTAGATAAGCAAGGATTTCTAAAAATATCTACGGACAAGTATAATGTATATCGTGATTTGATTAAGGATAATTATGTTCCAGTCAAAAATAATAATCTTAAGGATTTAGTGATAGAAGATTGGAACCAAGATGGTTTTGATAATCAAATTAAGGCTCAGGGTTCATACATAAGTATTTTATACCCATTCAAAAGTTAAATTATGGGTAAATACTATATATACAATGCCAAACTAGAGGACAAAAAGCATAAAAATGCTACGATAGTGTTCAACCCAGACATCAATTTTGATTTTAACACCCTTAAAAATGAGCTTACGGAATACTTCAGATATTTTCATCAAACAAGCATATTAGTTTTTTTGTATTGTAAAGGGAATAAAGATGTACAAAAAAGTGTTGAAGCCAATTTAGAAGCCATCTTTAAAAGCATTCCAAAGGTTGAAGAATCTTCTTTGTCAGATAATATTTCATATATACCTTATGATAGAGA
Organism: uncultured Flavobacteriaceae bacterium; assembly: GCA_963848865.1. GTDB lineage: Bacteria > Bacteroidota > Bacteroidia > Flavobacteriales > Flavobacteriaceae > Maribacter. The sequence goes on from CAWKFV010000015.1 coordinate 270,107, forward strand.
CTCTTTCAGTTTTCCAAAGAGAGGATTTTTTGCAAAAAACAAGAAAGAAATATTAAATCAAGGTTTGGTTAAAATTTTTGAAGATAATGGTGGCTTAGTTGAAAGTAATGGAATTTCCCACCATTTTGTTTTTCCTTCAGGAAAGCATTCGTCAAAATTTCTTAGAACTGCCAACGTTTTGGTCTTTAAAAGTCAAATTGACTTTATAGCCATCAACACACTACATCTTTTTAGCAAATTAGATTTTGATAATATATATTGTGATACTCTTTCTATTAATGTCATTGCATATTCAATGACTAAATATTTGAAAAGATATAATCAAAATAAAGAAATTAATATTGAATCTTTTAAGTCCTATGACGGCTTGTACAATAGCCAATCCACATTTTATGATAAATCCATATTTCTTATTTCTGCATCTACATCAGGTGGGCTCATAAATTATATACAGAAGAATCATCCTGAAATAGGTTCCGACGAAATATGCACTTTATATTATATGCCCATCGATAAGGACTCACCTATAATTCAAGAAAGAGTTTTATGTAATTTAGAGAGAAACGAAAAATTAAACTATGGCATTCCGTTATATGACCAATCAAAACCAAATGAAAAATGTGCTTATTGTGTAAACCACTCTACACCTATTAGCATTATTGGAGATTCTTTTAATTTGGACGAACCGGTTATTTACCCTAGAAATATAAGTGCATCTAAGTATATTTCAAAATCCTTAAAAAACTTCGTAGAAGTCTTTAAGCTTAACAAAGAGTCCGGAACATCTCTTAAGGTTTCATACAGCGAGGATTCGACTTCAAGAAAAAAATACAATCTTTACATAGACTACGAGAACATCATTAGTAATATTACTAATGAAAGTTTCAAAAGCCACAAGAGCAAATTAGATGCATACATAAATCAATATGTGCCAGCTTCTATAACTCACATAGTTCATCTCAATGATAAAGGTTCCGTGCTATTGTCACAATATATTAAGGATGAAATCAAAGATTTGGCTAAGAATGAAATCACTATAATAAATCAATCCGATTTAAAGGAAGACACTATAGTAAGTAGTACTTCAGGCTCTATACTAATTGTGGGTTCTTGTATTTCCAATGGTAAAAATCTACTTTATCTAAGTCGATATTTTCGGAACTATGAGAACATTAGGTTAATCTATTTTATTGGAATAAACCGTGTTAGTGACCCTAAGAAATTTGCTGAGCTTAGAACTAATATCAAGTATGGTCTTTATGGCCCAGATAATAGTTCTTTGGTAGAGATTGAGACCATAAACTGCGATAATTCAAGTTCGAATACACCTTGGGAACAAGAACTCGATTATTTACAATCAGTTCAAGAAGAATTGGATGTACCTTCAGAATTTATTAATGACAGAATTGATGTTTTGAGAGCATTTTCAGATTCGACAAATCGAGGTGGAAGCGAAAAAATATTTTATTCAAGTTTAGGAGGTAATGAACTTGAAATAAGAAAAAACTCAGCTTTTTTTAATGATAATAACTACTACCAAAATGTAACTCAATCTGATGTATATTTTTCGATTTCCTGTGTTCTAAATAATATGCGTAATAATATAGAAGATGGGTTATTTCAAACTAGTTTTGTAAAAAATGTTTTAGACCCTTTTGTTTTTAATCGATTTAACGACGGAATAATTCAAGCATCTCTTTTGAGGGCTGCAAGATATGAAGAATTAAATTATTCCTGTAGCAAAAAGATTTCTTCGGATATGCTTATGTTGTTAAAGACTTTTCTAAAATCAGTAGACGAGTATCAAGGCGAAGCTATATTAGAGTTTTTATACGCTTTAGCAATAGGGAAATTGAGATTGTCCAAAGAACATTATAATGACCTTATTATCGAACTGAAAAATCATTCTAATCAAGAATTTCAAATATTTAAAAGTTCAATTGAGCAAATCTATAATGATAGTCTGAGTTAGCATTAAATAAATCTTATCAAAAAATGGATATTTTTGACTTAAAAAGGCCCTTTTTCCCTAGGACCTTTATTAGTCACTTTCCATTGGTTATTTACTTTAACGAGTTTAAAAATGCCAGGCTTACTATCATAGTTAGAACTGTATTTGACCCAGGCAATATCAGTCTCGATAACTTCATCTGATATGGTAACGCTTGCATCATTATCTGCGTCTGGCACTAAACCCTGAATCATTATTAAACTATCATAACCGTCGGAAGTGGTGTGTTTTTTTAAAGTGCTATTATCTTTAGCATAAAAACTTTCTACCACAATTTTGGTGGTTTCTGATGGAGACATATTCTTGGTTTCAGAACAAGAAATAAATAAAAGTACGAGTGAGCAAAAGACTAAATTTTTCATAATATTATTAATTTGGCTTATTGATATATCTATGCGATATATTCAGTTTTATATTGCGTTCGCCATCCTTCTCGTTCAATTCCAAAATTGCCCTACGGTCATCTGATAATGAAAATTTGGGCATAACGTAAACAAACCGCACCATTTTACCTTCTGCAATTTTTGAAGGCAAATGCTGCTTGTAAATAGGCTCTTGATACAAACTCTGCAAAGATTTCCTTTTCCCTTTTTGTCGAGTCTCGATGGAAAGGTTCAAGAAATTCAAATCGTAATCCATCGTAGAATTATTCTCAATCCGGACAACGAAGTAGAGTTCTTCTTTATCAAAAACAATATTTTCAACAGTCAAACCAATGCCTTGTGTTCGCTTCTTAATCTGACCGATACGTTGGTTTCTGTTAAGAAGATAGGAGCAGAATTTTTGATAATAGTAGGTTCTGTTATCTATTTTGTTTTCAGAAGTTACAACCTGAATCGAATCGGTTACTAATGGTTTTTCATTACCAATACTATTTGATAATGGAATGAAATAATTGAGCTTTGACAGCTGCTTTTTATATCTTACAATATACGAAAAAATTGCACCATTTCTATTGACTACCAGTAGATTACTTTCTTTCCCAGGCTTCGCCTGAAGTAATCCAAAATACTGTTCTTTTTCACGATTGTAGGTAAAGACAAAATTATCTGAGCCCGTTATGCCCTGTCTTATGGGTTCTGGAAAAAACAGGGCTACATTTTTGGTATCGTTTGCGTAAATAGTGTCGAGCGACTGTTGCGCCATAATATGGGTTGCACAAAAAACCATCATAATTATCATATAAGTTTTCATAAGAGTATCTTTTTATTATTGCCGATTATCGGCTTTTAGGATTAATCTGTAATTGTTTAGGACGGTTACTTTTACCCTTCGGTTGGAACGCCGAAATACTTGTGTAAGCCCGCCAACTTGTGGAACGGTTGGGATATTGATATCGCCAATGACATCATCCAATACTTCCCTTGTTGCTTCCGCTCTAAAGTTATTCTCGACATAAATGCCCTCGCTTCCATCTTGCAAGTCAAATGCTTTGAGCTTTGTTGGATGATGCTTGATATTTTCAATTTCAATAAGCGCGCGATTGGGCTGAAAACTGATAAACCCAAAAACTGATGTGTTTTTTGGCATAAGCTTACCGTTAACAGTTGCGGATTTCGTAAGCCGCATTCTTAATCTAGTATTTGCAGTTACGATTTGGTCGCCATCCACGACCACATAAATAGTTTCATCCGTATTGCCCAACGTTGAAAAATCAATAGGTTTCGGCGATGCAGCAAAGAACAATTGATGTTCTAGTCCTAACTCTTTGGCTTCAATTTTTTGTTCTCGTTTTAGTTCAGTAGAATCAATTTGACGGGTATTATTTTGAGCAACTTTCTTTTGCCCAAAGTTCTGATACTTCTTTTCAGAGTATTGAATCTTACCGGCATCATAAATACTATCTACAATGCGTTCTTTTTCTCGTTCCGGAAGGTCTGGGTCATAGAACCCTAACGAGTCAATTAGCTTTTCATCATAAATACTAGGCGCATTAGTTTCCCTTGCTTCCTTTAAATCGTTGATGGCATCCAGTTTGGAATCATACTCTTTCTGGTTTTCATCCAAATCTGGTACTAAGGTCTGTTCTAGATTATCATTTTCGCTTTCATCATCGCCCATAACCATCATAGAATAGGAAATCAGGAATATGAAAATCACAGCCAAAACCGCTACAAATACAATTTTATTTTTTTCTATTTTCATCTGTCAATTTTTTTAAAGTGTTCTCGAAGTAATCAGTAATCAATAAGCCGTGTGGATTGTTTGGGAAGTTGCGGTCAACCATTATAAGGTTTCCCGTAGAAACCAACTCGTATCTATCGATAATAGTCCCTCTATTGATTTCAAAAATGGTGGTTGTAGTAAAGCTATACGAGCCTTTGTTTTCGGATATTTTTGAATCGATACTTACGACTTTTTCAACCAAAGAATATTGCAACAATCGGTTATAGACACCATCTGCTTTTTTCTGGCGATATAAATTGTCCACAGAGCTATTGCCCAACCAAAGAGCCTTTTCTAGATTGCGTTCGTAATTACTAGCATCGATATTATAGAAGTAATTGTGGAACAGGTCTAAATGTGCTAAAGCTTCAACCTTAAAATTTTCTTTTTGTGTAACGAGCTTCAGCGGAATAATACTGCCATCGGTATTTATGGCGAAGGCACTATTAAGTGCTTCTTTATTTGTCTTGAATGCCATCCATAGGGAAAGGGTGCTCGATAGCATCGCAAAAATGACAACTGCCAACACGATAAATCGGTTCAATTTTAGGACGGCATATATGTTCTTGTATGGTGTTTTCATAGTTCTATCTTTAATCTGTCTTAGGCAGTAAATAACCTGAGTGTAAATGATGTGGCGCGTTTGTATAATTTGAATTTTAGAAAAACAATGAAACCTACCGACCCAAGCTGAACCACAGGTGCAAAAAAGCCCTGGCCAACATCTGTCCCAAAAAGGCTTGTCCAGAAGTTCGTATTGATTTCAGTATAGAGTGCATTTACAAATACATTGACCAAAAAGAAGGCTGGTACCAACATATAAACAGCAGCGTACAATTTGAAAAATGTATAGGCAAGCGAACGGAACTTTTCAAAAACGGCCAAACTTATAACCAACGGAAAGAAAGCTTGCATTATTCCAAGTAAAAAGTAGCGTTCTGCAAGGAATAATGGGTAGATGAACAAGTCCAAAATCCAAAGAAAAAGACTAATGATAAAGGCAAATATTTTAAATCCGTAAAGTGGCGTAACAAGAGCTTCGTACAATAATGCCATTGCTGCCTGAGCTGCTTCTAAAAAATTGATTTCCTCTTCAATAGGAATATCCTGCATCTGCAAAGGCAATAAAGCGGGCGCTGTACCACGATATTGAGCTTCAATGGAAACCAAAATGCTATCAAAGAAGCCAAGTACTTGTGTCGAGAATATGACTAGAATAACTATTGCAAAATTCTTCATCAATTCCCCAGGACTCAATCCCCAAGTATAACCGTCTTTATCCGCAATACCTTCATTATATTTCTTTAGGATATTGACCAGAAAGAACAATACAGCAAGCGTTTTCATTCCTGCAATGGTGTATTGCGAGAAACTACTGTTCTGTATGGTTTGAAATACCGCATCTACGTATTCCAGTCCAATCCCTAAAAGTATGGCTGCGGTCATTGTTAGTAATTGGTTTCTCGGTTATTAATTTTGTCCTGCATTTTTCTGAAGGATATAATATCCTTGTAGCGTTTGGTTTTTGTTTGAATGTTTGAAACCATTAGCTTTGATTCCAGCTCTTTTTCCTTTAAAACTTCAGCACGTTCCGCATCGGACATTTTCAGATTATTACTGGATAAGATTTCGCCCATAAAGTCAACGGTGTCCAAAGAGTTTTGGACTATGGCATCAAATGATTCCGCAACCCGTGTAACTTCCTCGGGTTTGATGTAAGGCGAGTTTAAAATATCCTGTAAGTCGTTTTGCATTACATTGATAAGGCGTTGATTGTTGGCAGCTATTTCCTCAACTGCCCTAAGTTGTTGGACAACACTTGATACTTTTTCGATTGCCTCTTTCGCATCTTTTAGGAATTTTACAGACTTAATCATTTGAGCTGTCTGCTTACCTGATTCTACAAGTTGCTTTACCAAACTGATAAAATTTGTGTTATCATAAGTTGGCATTCCTTGAGCGGTTGCACCACTAGGCAATAAAATGGCAATCGTGAAGATTAGCCCGAATACGAATGTTTTGATTTTTGTCTTCATAATATTATGTTTTAGATGTGAATTGAATTATTGCTTTTTCCATATTGTTATGCTCATAGAAGAGCTTCATTATGGCCTCGTTTTCCTGTCCATCGGTCAAGTATGCTGCATACACTTCCTTCGGAACTTCTAGCCTAAAAATGTTACTTTCCTTACCTATTTTGATAAACATTTCGGTGTACTTGCGTGGACCAGAAAGATTGTTCTTGATGGATTTTAGTTGGTTTAAATCGTGGCTAGAAAGATTGAGTCGCTTGACCAATTCGTCATATCCTTTTTCGTTGTTCAGGCTATAAATGACCTGCGTATTTTCTAGTATGCTGGCTGATGTTGAATTATTGGGAAGCTGATTAATGGATTGAAGAATAATCCCAATCGCACCATTCTGTTTACGAATAGCTTGATAGTAGAACTCGACGCTTTCCAATACGTTATCAAACTTTAGTTGTTTGGCAAACTCATCGAAGAGAATAATACCTTTTTCAGCTCTGTTTTTCCAAATAGTCCTTTGGATAGCGGACTTAATCAGCTTTAACATCACGGACAGGATTTCCTTGTTGTCCTTGACTTCATCCAGTTCAAAAACAATCAATCGTTTATCCTCGATTTTATAGGTCTGGTCTTCACTCACTTCAAAAAGGAAACTATACAGACCATCGCCGACATATTCAGACATTACGTGCAAGAAGCTCGTGACATTGAAGTAATCGGTATGGATTTTTAGGTTATCAAGAAGATTTTCTTGATTCCTTTCTATAAAATCATAGAAGCCTTCCAAAGAATGATTCTCAGAAGTGCTATCATAATAATGACGCAGTATTTTCTTGACCGATACCGATTGTGCTTTGGTAACTTTTAAATCCGAAGCGAACAGTTCAAAGAGAAACACGGATAAGTCTTCCAAGCGTTCTGGCGTAAGGTCATTTCGATTGCTGATGTAAAATGGATTGATACCCAGGTTCTTCCCACTTTCGTAGCGAAGTACTGTATATTGTTCAGGATAGAGTTTTGCGAATTTGGTGTAAGAACCGCCTAAATCAATAATGACCAAGCGAACGCCGCTTTCAAAATACTGGCGTAGAATGTTATTCGCCAAAAATGATTTCCCTTCCCCTGTTGGCGCAAAAATGGCAAAGTTCCGAGCTTTAATTCGTTTCTTTTTTTCATCCCAAACATCCTTTAAAACTGGAATGTTATGCTCACGGTCGTTAAAGATGATTCCGGTAGCATCCGATTTATAATTGGTATTATTGATGAACAGGCATAAAGCGTGTTTTAAATCGGTTACATACAAATCGTTGTTTGAGAAATTGGACGAAAAACAGCAGTAACTATTTAGGATATAATTCTTTCGTTCTTCGCCTCTAGGATAGTATGGAATGATATCCAGTTCCTTAAATTCGGTCTTTATTTTAGAACCGATTCTACTTAAGTTTTCTGGGTTCTTATCCCAATACACAATGTTTAAATGACCACGAATAATGCGAGCATTATCATCCGCATTGATTTGGTCAAGGATATGCTGAATTTTGCCAAGTACAACTTTGTTTTGCGAACCGAAGTTTGAGCTTTTGTTGAGTTCTTCAATCTTTTTGTCGAGCAACTTGCGCCACTTCTGTTTGTCATCCAAATACAAAATTTGATTGACAATGTGGTTTTCATTAAGCGTAAGCCCTAGACCATCAATAAACCCTTGATGAAACACAAAATCGTCAGAAGTGAATTTCTCATTGGTTTTGCTACTCTGTACACTTTCGCCAAAGCACAGTTCGCTATTGATGGCAAGGGCATCAAAATGGTTTTCGCCAATATTGACGCTTTTTTTATCTAGTATGATATCGGTATCAAAACCTTCGTTAAAGCCATTAAAATAGCCCTTTGTTAAATGTTGAATTTCCATTGCATCAATCGGAAGGAATTCCATTTTACGACTATTATTAATAAAGGAAACCGAATCGCTAACCGAGTTGATGAAACGTTGCACGTTATCATCTAGTTCCTGTACAGTTCCTTTTGAAACGTTACGGAACGGATTCACATATTTTGAGTTGTTGAGTGCCTTGTTTTTGGTTAACGTGAAGAACAGGTAACACTTATGTTCTAAGTGCCCTCGACCTTTGAAATGCTCGTGCGTGGCTTTTTCTAAAAAGGTGCTATTTGGTAATTGTTCCGATGTATAGGTTTTCTTCAGGTATATATCCTGCTTATGAACTACTGTACCAACTGGCAATGACTTTAGAGCCTGAAACCAAGCACCGTGCATATCCTCAAAATCATTTTCAGAAAGCGAATAGATTTCCGGCAGATTCCCTTTGTAGCACAAAACCACGTTACCATTATTGGCAAAGACGATATTATCTTGAATATCTGCTATAGGTTGATATGCTGAAAGATTAATCTTGTTCATAATCGAAGCCAGAGTTTTGTTTATTACTTATAATTTGTGGGAATACTTTTGCTACCTGAAACAGTTGTGGATTATTGCTAATTCTCGTGAGCGCGATGTATAAAGCAGCGTTAAAAATGGCAACACCTATAATTATTCCAAAACTGAACGAGAAGATGATAACCATTAGCGAAGCGAGTATGGACATCATCATTAGGGCAAACAAGGAAATGGGCAGCCCAAAAATGACTGCCTTTTTCCTAATGTTTTTATAGGGCTCAAATTTTTTCATAAAGCTTTGACAATAAAGCCCTCGATGAGGGTTCATTAAACAACGATTGAGATTAAATAAGTAAATATGCCGACAACCGCACCTGCGATTAAAACAAAGACAAGGACACGGGTAATCCCTTTTTTAAGGTCTGCGTTTTCCCCAAAGAAATGTCCGGCATTAAATAGGAAACCAACAAGAAATATAACCCCAAGTAAAATTGGAAAGATGGTTCTGATGGTATCGCCCACATCATTAACAGAATCTTCGATTCCCCCAATTTGAGCAAAAAGTGATGTTGAGAGCAGCGACAAAAAAGTTGCCAAATAGATTGATTTTTTCATAATAAAAGGTTTAAAATTTTTATTCATTTTCGCTTTTTGAAATTTACATATATTTGTACATAAATAACTGAAAATCAATATTTTGTGAATAAAATATTATTTGAAATCAATTGAATTTAATTCCTATTATTTGGCATCAAATGCTATGATTTTTTGAAGGAAAGTTGTTGATAACCCAAAAATTGAAAATGAAAAAAGTGCTCAAAAACGTCAGTTTTGTCTTTTTGCTTCTAAAAATGTGTATCGTTTTTGGACAAGAAATGACTGCTCAAAAACGAATTTTAATTGACGTTGGACACGGTGGAAAAGATACTGGTGCAATAGGTATAAATAAAGTTCAAGAAAAGGATGTTGTATTGGATATTGCGAATGCCATTTTGAAGCTAAATAATGAATTAGATATGCCTCTGGATATTTATTTAACCAGATATAGTGATACACTAATTTCACTATTGGATAGAACCAAGCTGGCCAAAGCTCTAAAAGTTGATTTGTTTGTCTCTCTACATTGTAATCATTCAGATAATCCAGATGCAAGAGGGATAGAAGTTTATGCTTCACAAAAGGAAACAAATTATTCTAAAGAATCTATTTATATAGGTTATCAATTTGAAAAAGCACTTTGCAAAGCTATAGGATATGAAAGTAGAGGTGTTAAGTTTGCGAACTTTCAGGTGTTGCGTGAAACTATTGACTATTGTACTTCGGTTCTTTTGGAACTGGGTTTTTTGAGTAATAGGGATGAAAGCAGTTATATTTCTGCTTCTAAGAATATCAAATTAATTGCCTTAGCCATTTTATTATCTATTAAAAACTAATACTATTATGAAAGATATATTTTTAGAGTTGACAAAAAGTTTAAAAGCTATTGTACTACAATTTATTGCAGAAGTAGTTTTATTATATAAGTCTTTTAGAAACTAGACTACTGCCATTTGTTTCTAGCAGTTCTATTAATCAAATAATTGCTATATTAAATATTATATATTTAAGTGTTTGCTTAAATAATAAAATAATGTAACTTTGCTTTATGGACAATAATTCTTGCATAAGACAACAAGCCGATTTAGAACAAATTAATCGTTGCAAAGACACGGTTTCGGAATTAAACGAATCGTTCGACTATTTGGCGAATGGACTTTCATTAGTTGGGAATAGCGTAAGACTTAAAATACTATACCTACTCTTTGAAGAAGATAGGCTTTGCGTTTGTGATTTAAGTGATATTCTTGGAATGAATATTTCGGCCATTTCCCAGCATTTGAGAAAAATGAAAGACCGAAATCTATTAGAAACCGATAGAGAAGCCCAAACGATTTATTACTCATTGACCGCTGAATATGAAAAACTACTCAATCCGTTTTTCGCAATACTTGATAAGAACAAAGTTTTAGAAGCAATATGAAAAGTGAAAATAAATTAATTGGAGCAGGCTTGCTAACTGCAATTACAGCTTCCTTATGCTGTATTACGCCTGTTTTGGCTCTTATCGCAGGAACAAGTGGGATTGCTTCAACATTCTCTTGGATAGAACCTTTTAGACCTTACCTAATCGGGCTTACAATTTTAGTTCTTTGTTTTGCCTGGTATCAAATGCTAAAGCCTAAAAAGGAAATCGATTGTGAATGTGAGACAGACGAAAAACCAAAATTCACACAGTCCAAAACTTTTTTAGGAATTATAACTGTATTTGCAATAGTAATGTTGGCATTTCCATACTATTCAGGAATTTTTTACCCAGACACGTCAAAACACATTATCGTAGTAGATAAATCGGATATTAAAACAACTGAATTTAAAATTAGTGGAATGACCTGTGCGGGTTGTGAGGAACACGTAAACCACGAAGTAAATAAACTCAGCGGAATCGTGAGCTCAAAAGCATCATACGAAAGTGGAAATGCAATCATTGAATTTGATAAAACCAAGACCAATGAAGCGGAAATTGAGAAAGCAATTAATTCTACAGGTTATAACGTGACCGACAAAAAAGAAAAATAATGGAAACTATATTGACATCTGAAATAACTTGCCCAAACTGCGGACATAAAAAAGTAGAAGAAATGCCAACGGAATCCTGTCAATTCTTTTATGAATGTGAGAGTTGCAAAACGGTTCTAAAACCAAATGAAGGAGATTGTTGTGTTTATTGTTCTTACGGAACTGTGCCTTGTCCGCCGATTCAAGAAAACAAAAGTTGTTGCTGAAAAGACAATACTCTAAAAAATGATATATTAGGAAAATGCAAACGGAAGAAGAAATCCTAAAAATAAAAAAAGTAAAAAACACCGCAGTACGAACGGTTGTTCTGCGCCATCTTTTAAGCCTAGAAAAAGCTCAATCATTAAAGGATATTGAAAATGCGCTGCCCTATACGGATAGAAGTTCTATTTTCAGAACACTAAAAACATTTGAGGAAAACAAAGTTATCCACAGCATTGAAGATGGCTCTGGAATGACCAAATATGCAGTTTGTGCGGAAGGCTGTAACTGCGACCCAAAAGATTTGCACTATCATTTTTATTGTACTAACTGCGACAAAACGTTTTGTCTTTTCGACGTTCCTATTCCCAATATTCAACTTCCAAAAAATTTCAAGTTGCAACAAGCAAATATGGTCGTGAAAGGCCTGTGCGACAACTGCAACAGATAATCTTTGCAATCGAGTTGCGGTAAATGCTAAATACATTTGCAATATTCTTAAAAACCAGAATAAGCAAATGAAAAAAGTATTTTTAAACACATTATTTTTAATGTTATCAATTATATCATTCGCACAAACGAGTGATATTTCCATTTCTGTGAGCGATGCCGAAACAGATGGGCCATTATTGGGAGCGACTGTATATTTTGAAGAATTAGAGAAAGGAGCAGTAACAGATTTTGACGGAATTGCCACATTTACAGAAATCCCAAATGGAAACCAAACCGTAAAAATTTCATATGTAGGTTTTAAAACCATTGAAACCACTATTGAGGTTGGCACAAAAAAAGAGTTCTCTTTCAAGCTCGAATCGGGAGGAAATGAATTGGATGAAGTCGTAATACAATCTTCAAGAAGTACACGAACTGTTAGAAAAATACCTACGAGAATAGAATTTATAGGTGCGGAAGAATTAGGCGAAAAAGCAGTAATGAATCCGACTAATATTTCAATGGTGCTTCGTGAAAGTACCGGAATACAAATGCAACAAACCTCGTTAAGTAGTGGAAACACCAATATTAGAATTCAAGGTCTCGATGGACGTTATACACAACTTTTAAGAGACGGATTTCCTTTGTATGGTGGATTTTCAAGTGGTTTGAGTATTTTACAAATTCCGCCTCTAGACCTACAACAATTTGAGATAATAAAAGGAAGTTCTTCTACACTTTATGGAGGAGGGGCTATTGCGGGTTTAATAAATATGGTATCAAAAACACCTGATGAAGAACCATCTTTGGATATTATGCTAACTCAAACACAAGCGTTGGGTAGTACAGCAAATGTCTTTTATAGTAAGCGAAATGAAAAATTTGGAGTTTCATTATACAGTTCTGGTCATTACCAAAAAGCGTATGACCCAGAAGATGATGGTTTCAGCAATCTACCAAAAACAACTTCGTTATCTTTTAACCCCAAATTCTTTTATTATCCTTCAGAAAAAACAACTTTTTGGATAGGTTTAAATGGAACTTATGACGACAGAATTGGTGGAGACATTACAAAAATTGAAAGTGGCGAAAATGGGATTCATCAATATACCGAAGAAAATCTTTCTAAAAGATTGAGCAGTCAGGCTGTTTACGAAACACAGATAGATTCGGTCAGTTCATTGAACATCAAGAATAGCATCTCATTTTTTGATAGAAAACTATCTATTACCGATTTCAGTTTTGACGGCAAACAAACCAATACATTCACAGAAATCAACTATCAAAAGGCATCCAAAAAAACCGATTGGATTTTTGGTGCAAATTTATACACATCTAATTTTGATGAAAATGATAATGCGACATTACAACGAGACCAATCAGACGTTACTTATGGAGCATTTGTAAACAACATTTACGACGTTTCAGATAGTTGGATTTTAGAAACAGGATTAAGAGCAGACTACAATACAGATTTCGGTTTTTTTCCACTTCCAAGAGTTTCCTTGCTTTACAAGAACGACAGCGGATTTTCGAGCAGAATTGGTGGTGGATTAGGTTATAAAATTCCAGATATTTTCACCGAAGAGGCGGAATATATCAGTTTTGAAAATGTACTTGCTATAGATAAATCTGCTTTAAAGGCAGAACGTTCCTATGGTGTCAATTTTGATGTGAATTACCAAACAAGGTTATTCGATGTGGTAGGTTTTAGTGTTAACCAACTCTTCTACGTTTCAGCTATTAACAACGGGCTATTATTAAATTCAACAGACGATGGATTTTTTATGTTTGAAAATGCAACCGATAAAATAATAAGCAAGGGAGCGGAAACCAATATTAAATTTACGTACAAGGATTTTAGATGGTTTTTAAACTATGCACTCATTGATACAAAGCTGAACTATTTGGCAGGAAATCCGCAAAAACCGCTCACAGCAAAACATAATGCAGGTAGCGTTTTAATGTACGAATCTGATAAATGGCGCATAGGTTATGAAACTTTTTACACAGGAAAGCAGTTTTTGTCTAATGGCACAGAAACCACGGATTTTATAACTATGGGATTGCTTTTAATGCGCAATTTCAAATGGGGAACAACCTTTGTAAATTTTGAAAACTTTACAGACAGAAGACAAAGTAGGTTTTCACCTTTGGTTTTGCCACCACACGACAATCCAGAATTTCCAGAAATTTATGCGCCTACGGACGGTTTTATTTTTAGTGTAGGAGTAATTATTAAACCTTTTGGAAACGAAGATGAAGACTAAAATGAACAAAACGGTATTTGAAATTAGCAAGATGGATTGTCCTTCCGAGGAAAACCTAATCCGAATGAAACTGGACGGAATTCCAGAAGTTAAAAACCTTGACTTCGACATCGCTAAACGAAAACTGACCGTTTTTCACAACGGACAGGCAGACCAAATTGAAAAGTCGATTGACGAATTGAAATTAGGAGGAAAGAAAATTTCAACAGAACAAACCCACGAAACGGATTTTGATGAAAAAACAAGCCAAAAAAGGTTACTTTGGATTGTTCTTGCAATTAATTTCGCCTTCTTCATTATTGAAATGACGACAGGACTGATTTCAAAATCAATGGGATTAGTTGCGGATAGTTTGGATATGCTTGCGGATAGTTTTGTTTATGGAATTAGCTTGTTTGCTGTTGGCGGAACGTTGATTAAGAAAAAACGCATTGCAAAATTAGCTGGATATTTTCAAATAACACTTGCAATTATTGGATTTGTGGAAGTGTTGAGAAGATTTTTCGGAGCCGATAGGCTTCCCGATTTTTCGACAATGATTATCGTTTCAATTTTTGCACTTATTGCGAACGGCTTGTGCCTTTATATTTTGCAAAAGTCCAAAAGCAAAGAAGAGGCACATATGAAAGCGAGTATGATTTTTACTTCTAATGATGTCATTATTAATTTAGGGGTTATAACCGCAGGAGTTTTGGTCAATTGGCTAAATTCTAATAAACCTGATTTGATTATCGGAACAATCGTATTTGTCTTGGTAATTCAAGGTGCTTTTAGAATTTTAAAACTTGGTAAGTAATTTATTCTACTTTCTCTTATCGCCAGCACCTTTATCAAAGGCAATTAGATTAAACAGTTCTCGCATTCTGCTGCGAACACGATTGCCATAACGTTCTTCTAATTCTTCAGCATTTAGGTTGGTGGTTGCGTGGGTTTTGATTTTTTGTTTGGTCTCAAGGTATAGCTCATATCGAGATAAAAGTACTTCGCCCATTACGTTCAGGTCTTTACCATAAAAACGTCCGGCGGGTTCAATACCTAAATCATCAAAACAGAAAAATTTAGTATTACCATATTCCTCAATGGTCTTAAAACCAAGATGGTTAAAACTAAAGGTTACGTTCCTACAAGGAATCATTTCATAAGGTCTTTGCATTGGCACAATATATCTCAGCAATTTCATTAAGCTGGTTTTACCACAACCAACTGGTCCGGAAAGCAAAATGCCCTTGTCAATATCTATTTCATACTTTTCACAATTGTCCTTATCCCTGATAAAGTAATGGCATAGCTTTCGGATGATTGAGATGTCTTCATCATAGATTCTGAAATTTTTTCCGAATAATTGTCTGCCTTTGGCATTCAAGTAAATCAAGATTTTATCAAAATCGTAGAGAACACTTTTGCCATCAAATTTTCCTAGCGAATATTCCACGCCACCTTCGGTAATTTTAGAGGGGTTGTCCATAATCTTTGTTTTTAGTGGTTCGCAAGTTGTCCTTGATTTGGGACGCTTGTTTTATGTTTGGTTTGTTTTCCTCGTCGAAAAGTTCGGTTCTATCCATCCAATTTGTAGCTACTGCGCGCCAATCTCTAATCGCTTTTCCATCGCTAGTTTGCCAATTACGAGTTTCGTAATGGGCAAAGAATTTTTTTCCTTCATCGGCATTAAAACTTTTTTCAATAAAAAAATCAATAACGGCCTGCCAGCCCTTTGGTTGTTTTATATTGTTTACCTGTTTGGTATTGTTTATAGTAGATACCAATGCTTGTCCACCTATGGGACGGTGCGAGTCCACAGCTTGTCCGTTTATGGGATGGTGCTGTCCCGTAAGCGGTACACCATTGGGACGGTACTGTTCCGCAACTTGTTCTAATATGGGATTGTACCGTCCCATATCCGGTTCATCACTTGTCCCGATAATGGACATCTTGATTTTACTGCCCTTGTATGGATTGTTGGAAGGAAAGTAGCTTAGGTAGTCCCAAGCATCTAAATCGGTCACACATCTGTGGTATGTGGATTTTGAGCCTATTTTAGACGCAAGCATCAAATCTCTGCGGTTCACGTAAAACTCATCCGCAAATCTAGAGCTGTTCCATTCTTGGAACAGCGCCATATACAAACTGATATGCGTAGGATTGAGCCGGTCATCAAAAAAGAATTTTTCAAAAGCCGCATTGAGTAGCTTTATATAGTTCATCGCCTAAGAATTAAGACCGTGCTGCACACGGTTGGCGGTCATTATCGTTTGAATTTCTTCAGCATCATAGTAAATAATTCCCCCAACTTTGGTGTAAGGCAATGTACCATTGATACGAAGGTTTTGTAAGGTGCCTGGACTTACTTGCAATAAATCCATAACCTCAGAAGATTTGAGGTATTTCTTGAACTTTCCCTTGGCTTGATTGGTCAATAGTTTTTTAATGTCATCGAGTAATTCTAGTTTGAATTCCCGAAGGTCGTCTGTGGTAATAATACTTGTCGGCATAATAGAACGGGTTTAATGGTAAGGGACTATCTGAGTTTGAACTTTTAATTGATAGCCCCTGACCTGATTTGACTTTCGTTCTACAAATTTGAATAGGTTTATCGGATTTTATTCCCCAGTACGACCGTACTACGGTTAAAATTTAACATTTTGAAATTTGATGTGTTTTGTAGTGTTTTAAACGTCATAAAATAGAAATCACACGCCAAACCATATTAAAATAAATGAAAAAAGTATTAAAAATTGAGAGACCGTAGGTCGACCGTAGTACGGTCTTATTTTAACATTTTAAATTGAGTTTAAGGAAGTCATTAAAGGCTTATTCTTCGCTCTTTTTTATTTCGATTTGAAGTGCTATCGAAAGGTCGTCAAGAAAAAGAGTTCTACTATTTTTCCGATTTTTAATGTCCTGAAATGTTTTGTAAATGTCTTTTGGCTCAAAATCGAATACCTGCTGCAATCGCTTAGAAACTTGCATAATCCCTTGCTTATCCTGTTTTCCTAAACCTTTTGCACAAAGGGCGTAGACCAATTCAACCCAATCCGTATTAGAAAATGGCCAACGTATTTTTTTTAAGGATGTAGTTGAAGTTAAAAGACCGTTTGAACCATTCTGAATTCGAGTTTTTTTTTCATCCAGATAAATTATCAGAGAATTGAACGCCTTGAACTTTCCTAAAAGCATATCTCTAGGTGTACAAAATTCTGGGTCTTGAAAATAGAATTTCGAGGTAATAATGCGAAAAGTGTTTATGTGGTCTCTTGTATAGTACTCTTTATCAAAATGAACGGCGTCTGAATTAATATAACGTCCAAAATCAATATTATACAAGAAGAAACGATTGAGCTTGTTGATTTTCTTTTTGATATATTTTAACTGATAATCTTTACCCGCCTTCGGAAACTGTGTTTCAAAAGAATGTATCTCTGAAAAATAAATTAGTTCTATCAGCGGAGTTTGTTTGGTTTCCTTGAAGAATGTTATTTCGTCCTTGATGGTGTTAAATCCTTCTTTAAGAATTTCTCTTTTAAAGGTGCTGAGTAAATTGCTGCATAGTGCGATGGATTGATGTGCTCTTTGCAAGATATCATCATTTTGAATTCTAACTTCATCCAAATCTTTTATTAGCTTTTTTGATAATAATTGTAAATTCATAAGTAGGCGTATTAAGATTGGAAACCATATAAACGTGTTTTAATTGAAGGTTTTAAAATGGTGTTTTCGTGATTTAAACTAGATTAAATCGCACCCATATTCTAAAAGAATCGAGTTTGGTAAGGGCTGTAATGGAATTCTTGTTAATTTACTTTTTTAATAAAATAAAGCCAAGAAAATGTGCCGTACTTAATTACGGAATATACCGTATTTTTATACGGAACTACGGCCATACATTGTAAATACTAGGATGGAAGTCTTTGATAGTTATTACTTTTTCTTCCGGAAACGTTTTAGAAATTCAGTTCTATTTTTTACGTCAGTCTTTTTAAAGATATTGGAAGCGTGTTTTGATACGGTACTTTCTGCGATGAATAAGTCTTTAGCGATATTTTTGTAGCTCAAGTTACTTAGAATGGAAACTGCAACCTCGATTTCACGTCGGGTCAAATCTTCATAGATAATCTTATTCTTTATCAATTCGGTTCTATGTTTTTTCTTTAGCACAAAAACTTGGTACATCCTGTTCTTGTTTTCGATAAAATAGAGATACCTGTCAATTTCTATGGTAGTTATGGCGTAAAATGCAATATTCATTACGCTGAATGTAAGCCATTGATAATCGCCAATCAGCGTGCAAACAGGAAGCAGAGCAATACTTGATGCACCAACTAAGGAAAGTTTGTTCCTTCTTAAGATTACGGGCTTAGGATTATTTGGGATTGAGATTCGACGGTAGAAAATGACAAGAAAAATAAAGGCAATTATCGAAATCGGAATTATAAAAAGAAGTCTTGCAGAGTTAAGATTATCCGTTAGCAAATGGGGAATTATAAACAATACCAAGAAGCAACTGCTTACCATTATGCCAACATTCCGAACGGACGATTTGAATGATAGAACCACTATATCATATTCTTTATAAAGGTGGTAGATAATGTAAACGCAAAGGGCAATGGCCACGCTGTAGGTAACGATATATTGAAGAAAAATTGGACCTGGCAAGCTATCAACTGGAAGAAAACCGCCCGTAATATTGTAGGCAATAAAAAGAAAACCAAGAATGACAAAACGTTTTAGGCTACTACAACTTTGTTTTCTGGATGCGTAAAGTGCAAACAATACAATGAACGTATCTAGCAATAGATAGAAGAACGTTGTCCAATGTATCGATGTTCCAAACATTTATGATGTTACTAGTCATTACGCTCAAATTTGTTGGTTTCTAAGTTTTTTACAACATTGTTCCAATGAAATATTCTTCCGTTCATAGCAATATAAACATCTGGCTTTAGAAATTGTAGTGAGCTGATTGCATACCCTAAATTAAATGGGGCGTCCGTATTAGCAGACGACCCTAAAGTGAAAGACCCAACTAAAACAATGGTTTTGCCAAGATTGAGCTTTCCTATATATTTTGCGGTAGCTTCCATCGTGAAAGTACCGTGTGTAATCAATATTTTGGTCGCATTAGTTGTAATTATCTTACTGACAAGCAATTCAAGGTCATTCTTAACAATAGCGCGACTATCCTTTTTAAAGACATTTTCGATTGTGTATTTAAAGTCAACATTAGCATTTATTAAAAATTCTTTAATCGTAACGCTAGATTCAGTTAATCCCTTGTCATCTATATAATCCAAACCTTCGATGGTGCCGCCAGTTGTTAAAATCTGAATCATAATTGATTGCCTTTGTAATACTTATAAAGATAACCGAAATATTTTATAGTGGTTTTGAGGTGGATTTACTGTGGTTATGTTTCAAGATTCAACAAACACTATAATTAAAAATTAATAACACTATCCAAAGCATCATCGGCATCTTTGTGGATAAAGTTGGCTTGGTAGCTTATTGTTGTTTTCAGGTCGCTGTGTCGGTAAAGTTTTTGAAGCATTTTAATTGGGATTTTGTCTTCGGATAGATTTCCAAAGCTGTGACGTGCAATGTGCATCGTTACTTTCTTTTTAACTTTTGCTTTCTTAGCAACTTCAATTAAGTATTTATTGAATTTTTTTGTAGCTGTTTTTGTCTTGGCATAAACATCCTTGGCATCGCTAAGGTCAGCCTTTTTCAATTCCGGAAAAACAAAATCGTTGTCGCTACGTTTTTTACTCTTATAATATTCTAAGATGGATAAGGCCTTTTCGGGAATCTTAAGAGAAAGCAATTTTGAATTCTTATTCATTCTATAGTGCAATCTTTCGTCATAAATATCGGACCATCTTATTTCAAGAACGTCTGCGGCTCTAATACCGGCAAAATAAAAGCTGAATAACCAAATATTGCGAGCGTGGGTTTCACTATCTGTTAAGTTTTTTACAGTTTCAAAAGCCACTACATCTTTTTTATTGAGTCCGATTTTTTCAGTTTCTGGAAACTTAATCCTAATCTTATCCGAACCGAATGGATAAAGCTTTCTGTCCACTAAGTTCATTTTAATCGCCCTGTTGTAGATAGTTCTTATAACCACTAAGTTGTTTACTATTGACCTGTCAGAGAGCTTAAACTCTTTCTTTAAATAGATTTTGAATTTTCTTAAGAACTGTTCATCAATTTCGGGAAAAGTTAGTTGCTTACTTTTATTGAAGTTTATGACGTGATTCACACGAACTTTGTCTGCGGATAATTGGGCAAGCTTATTATTTTCTTCAAGTTCAAAAAGAAAATCATTCGCTACTTCATAAAAAGTACTTGATTTGGATTCGGAATAAAGAGACTCTTTAATCTGATTTGCTGAATAATCCTTTTTCTCAGACTGTAAATCCACAAGTGCTTTATTGACCTCTAATAATTTTGTTGCTAATAAATTATTCAATCTTACTGAATTGGTATTGGACTTTCTAACTCGCGATTTATTTTCATCCCAATCTTGCAAATCAACATAATGACCTATATAATGGTATGTAGATTTCCGATTTTTAGTAATTCTTATCGCCAATGGGTACAGCCCTTCTTTATTTACCTTTTTTCTTACTACAATTTTTGCGTTCGATGCCATACCCTTATAATTTAGATTATAAAGGTAATCATTTTTGGTACAACATAGGTACAACAAATATTGATTTTAGATGATATTAAATCAAAGCAATTAAAATTAAAATATTGTTAATCAATTGATTATAAGAGTAGTTAATGAATTTTGATGCTAAAATCGCTGGATTCAAAATCCAAAGCGTATATCCTGCACGATATGCCAAAAGTTCAACAGCGTGTATCAAATACTTGTCACACTTCCACAACCCCTTTTCCATAGTCTTAAATTCACTTCCCAACAGCTTCACCGTTTCGTTTTCTTCAAGCAGAAATTCCTTTTCCCTAAAGATGTCGTTGATAAGATTGATCATGCGCAAAATTGGTAGTTTTAGTACGCTACCCATAAGCGTGCCGGGTCTAGGGTGGGCGCCCATATTGCGCATTTTTCTCCCCCAATCCAATAAAGGGGTAAATTCCTCAGGATATGAATGCGCAACCTTGCCTATTATCTTAGCCAATGTATCCCCTTTTTGAAATTGTCCAAGTTGCTCAATTCTTACTCTTAGTGACATTTCAAATATTCTCGTTAGCCTCCCAAATGCATCATCATACAATCGATAGGTATGCATGCCGTACTGCTGTAGCATTTCAAAAGTTTCCATCTCTTTGACAATTTCTTTAGGCACCCCCGAGTGCATATTTTTTGGTATAAAGAATTGATTGATGAAATCTTGTTTACTACGGATTCCAAAAGCCTCCCATGCACTGTCTATACCTGACGGTTTCTTTGGCAGGAAATCGCTTTCATCTGCTATTTTATCCTCTTCACCAATCGGGTTTTGCTCTACCCATGTCAAAAGACGGACCAGTGCTTTGTCCAAATACTCCAAAAATTCCATCTGTCTTGCTACTATGGGAAGACTTGGACAGTAAAATTCCAATGGGCTGGTCCAATTAGGTGATTCTGGATACCTCGTCTTGGAACTGTGCTGTACCGTAAGTAAGGTACAGGAATAAAGTATTACAGAAATGGAACTAAGTTCCAAAACATCATCAAGCACTTTTTCAAATATGGCTATCAACTGGTCATCATCCGTTTTTTCTATAAAATCCAACCATTCTTTTTTTTCGTTCTCCAAAGCATTCCCGGTAAAACTTTCTAAGAATTTAATATTAGCCGCTGTTTTCACTTTAATTAAATCCAAAAAATCAGCGGGAAGATTTACTTCGGCTTCCTCTAAATCCCTAATCGTATTGGCCCATTCATCCAAGTCAGCTATCGTTATCTTACTTAGGTCCTTGTTTTTGAGGGAGCCCAGCTCAGCGATATGAGCAGCCAAATCCTTAGAATATCCTTGAATATCCAAATCCGAGAATAGGGGAGATTGTGTAAGAGAAATTCCGTTTTTCTCAAAACTGTTGATATCCCTGATATTCTGCATCAACGCTTGATAGTGGGATTTCAAAGGCTTGATTTGGTCATGTCCTATAGAACGGAGGCCGTCTTGTGTAACCAAACCATTGAGCATCCAGAAGGCCTTATTGCTTTTTTCGCTGGACTGCTGAAAATAAAAATAGGACTGCGAAAAGAGTCCATCTTGATGCAATAACTTTGAAGCTTTAATATCACTTCTTGCAATATCAAGCCAAGCCATAATGCGTTCTTTTCTCATTCTTTTTAAACTTTTAATTGAAGTTACATTTTCTGAATTTACAAATGTTGAAAATGGGATGGTTACATTGCTATCTGGACTAAAGAACTTTTCTACAATAAATAGTATAAATCAATGGCCATCATGCTTTGTATCTAAATTAATATTAGATTGTGGAAACTTTTAATTCCAAATAGTAAATAAATTTGAATTCATTTATTTCATTTTTCCCTGCTTTGAATGGCGACTCAATACTTATCAAGATTGAAGAATATGCCATGCTCATTGATGGGGGATATGTCAATACTTTTACTAAATATATTAAGCCCGACCTGGAAGCGATCCAAGCGGAACTCGGCTCCCTCGGTCTTATTGTTGTAACACATATCGATAAAGATCATATCTCTGGAATCATAAAGCTTATAGAGGAAAACAACAATGCCCCTTTTATTAAGGTCGATGACATTTGGCATAACTCCTTTAAGCATATCAAGCAATATCATCCTGGGATTACGTTTGAGGGGAAATCCGTCAAGACAATGGACGTCAAATTCAGCCTCCAAGAAGAACAGGCCGAAGGGTCAAAGGATGTTTCCGCTGTTCAGGGCTCTACCTTGGCATCAGCACTTTTCAAAGGAACCTATAATTGGAATGCTGCTTTTGATGGACAAGCAGTTTCTGTTGCCAATAAAACGATTGTACAGCTCACCGATACCGTCATACTGAAATTGCTGTCCCCAACCACAGAAAAACTAAGTAACCTAAATTTAAGCTGGAAAAAGGAACTTTATCAAAGGGGATATGCCACTACTGAGGACCTGGAAGGATTTAGTGAAGTAGCCTTTGAATCAATTGTGGCAGAACTGAAAGAACAAAAAAAAATAAAGGAGAAAAATATTGCTGCTACGGAAATGGAACTGGATGTACTGGCCAACGCTCCTTTTTTTGAAGATAATGGAGTTGCCAATGGAAGTTCGATTGCATTTGTGATCGAGGCATTTGACAAAAAATACCTATTTCTTGGAGATGCACACCCCACTACCATAGTTGATAATCTAAAGGCACAGTACAAAAAAAATGATTTCCCAATACCTTTTGAACTGGTCAAGATCTCACACCATGGCAGTCAAAAAAACACCAGCTTGGAACTCCTCGGAACGATTGCCGCCAAACGTTATATCTTTTGTACCAACGGCAGGACCAATCAACATCCTGACTCCGAAACCGTAGCACGGATAATTACACAAAAAACACCCTACACCAAAGAACTGTACTTTAACTATCCCTTGGAATCTATGGAAGCGTTCAAAGATGGGCAATTAATGGATAAATATAATTATCGAATTCATGAGGGAACTGGGTTGGAGCCATTAAAAATTGATTTATAAACATGAAGTATATCGCTGTCCAGTCCCAAATCCAAGAAGGAATTGTAAAGATTTCCTATAAGACCAACCAAGGTACCGGATTCTTTGTGGCCAAAGATATCATTCTGACTGCTTATCACTTATTTTTTGAACCTGCCATCGATGACACTCAATTGGTTCTGTACCACAAAAAGAACGGTCTAACCGGCCGGGTACTTGCTTACGATATTGACCTGGACATTTGTCTGATCAGGACGGAAACTCAATTTGAGGACTATTTGCCACTTCAGTCCATAGGAATAAAGGTGAACGAGGATTGGATGACCTTTGGTTTTCCATACCAAGGGGAACAGGAAGCGGCAAAGTTTTCCGGAACTGTCAGCCATCACGAAACCAATGAAAGATATGACTTGGTACTCAATTCAGAAAAGGTAAGCGGTGATTACAACTATGATGGCCTGTCAGGTGCACCTATCGTATGCAATGAAAAAGTAGTGGCACTTGTCCTTAAACAAATCGATGACAAGTTGGGGGCCATTTCAATTAATAAGATCAGTGCCTTTATTGAAGCCCATAATATAAGCTTTGGAAAAGAGGGGCAATATGCCGATTTACCTGCCCAATTTGCCAATGAAATCAGACGCTCTGTCGAAAATCGGACGGTACTGGAGCATCTGGAAGAGGCCACCCACAAACAAGGTCAATGGGTTTTAATGACAGGCAGCCCCGGTTCGGGGAAGTCGCTGAACATCGCTGCATTTGAGCCCCAAGATGAAAGGATTACAATCGTCGGTAAGTACTTTGTTAAAATCCCCAATGATAATACCCCAAAAAGCCTCAGGAGCTCCAAGGAATTTTTTCTAAAGTGGTTGGAAGAACTGACCTCTTTTACCCTGTATGGAACCACCCTTCCAAAAGAGACCAAGACCTTTGAACAACGCGTGGAACGATTGCCCAAATTGCTTCAGGACCTGAGTGGATATTTTAGGGCCAAGGATCGAATCGGGGTTTTCTGTATTGATGGGCTGGATGAAATCGAGGAACTCCATGCTTTTTTGGGGGTCATAAGCTTTAATCTGCCGGAGAATATTAAAATTCTTTTATCCTGCACCTCTCAAGAAATACTGCCAAGTGATATAAAAAATGACCTGAAGGCTGACCAGATTGTTTTAGTGACCCCGATACCATTGAGACCGTGTGAGTATCTCATCATGAAGGAAATTGGTGAAGATGTGTTGCCAATGGAAGCAGTCCAGCAATTGGCACTCAAATCCGAGGGCCATCCCCTGTACTTGAGATATTTGATCAGCATGGTTAAAGAGAATGAAGACTTGATAAGGCAACAGGAGGACTTTCAAGACTGGTTGGATGACATTCCAGCCATTGAGGGAGATATCGAAATCTACTACAGAAGTATTTGGGACACCATCTACGAGGACAAAAATAAACTTTGGATCAGTCTGTGCATATCCCAACTTAGAAGTCCACTTGAAAAAGAGTATGTGCTTTTGACCCTGCCACCAGAGGTGAAAATCGCTTTTTATTCCACTTTTCCGAGCATCAAACACTTGTTCAAAGAGGATCATGGAAGATTGGAAGTCTACCACAACTCCTTTAAAGAGTTCATTTCGGAACGAACGGAACTCTTTGTCAAGGACTGTAACGATATTATGGTCAAATTCTGCGAGAACCATGGAGACAGTGATTATGCCATTGAAAATAGATTGTACCACTATACCCTATGCAATAGCCCTGAGAAGGCACTGGTTCATTGTAACCAAGAATGGGCCGATCTCTTGGCAATCCATCACATTGAACCGGATTTGGTGCTGTTGGACATTAAAGATACAATAGCTTTGGCCATACAATTGGATGAAACCACAGAACTGATCAGACTCCTATTGCTTCTACAGCGCATAGAATTCAGATACGACTACGTGTTCTTTGAATACGCTGTGAATATTGCTTTGGCGTTGATTGCCAATAGACAGTACCGACAGGCCCTTAAGTATATTGTGAGACGCAATGTCCTTTTGGTCAGCAATAATCGAGCCGTAACCTTCCTGCAACTGTTTTATGAAGCAGATGCCGTAGAGGAAGCAAAAATCCTGTTGGATGCCATTGACGCAAGGTTCCACAAAGAAATGGATGCCAGGGCCAGGACAGGGGAAGGGATTACCATGGACTTCTTTACCATGAAGTCCAACTCACTGGTCTTGTCGGAAAGGGAAAACAAGGACAAGGCCATCAGGGAACTTATGGTGTTTCACCGTTTTATGGAAAATTTCAAAGTTGCCGATGATGAAATTGATGGTAAAACTTCATCGGGAATAACAATGATTCGTGAATTCTCTTTGGGTTGGTACCACGCCTATTTATTGAGAACCTATGGTATCCACAAGGGAGCCAACGAAATGTCAGAGATGTTAGGAGAACCCCATAATGCAAGGTGGGCGAAAATGTTTGCACTGTCCAAACACCTGTATGACCATGACCTAAAGCAATACAATACCAACTATTTTGAAGACGATGGCAATGGCCAAAAGTTCTTAGCTGATATCGAATACCTCATTGAAAACCATGGATTCATCCACGATAAGATGGAAATCAAGCTTTTAATCAAATCCCTGATCAACGATAGCGAAAACAGTGACCTTGTTATTGACCTAATTAAAAAATATCAAGAATTTGATGACCCAGAGCATACAATAAGACAAGCCAATGGGGTAGACCTCGACTTTTTGGGGTATAAGGATATGGGATTCGTGGCTAAATGTAATGGTTATGTCGATAAAGATAATCAGTTCCCTAAGATAGAAATTAGATATGGCAAAATGGGCTGGGAACGATATGTGCACAGCTTGATTGTCAATATTTATTTTCTGGAAGGAAAGGTCTATAGCTTCAAGGCAAAAGGAGATACGGAGGGATTGGATTTGGGACAAAAACAATTGAAGGTGATTACTGAGGCCCTGAATTTTACCTTTGAGGAAAGAAGCCATTGGGAAAGAAGCTATTTATTGCCAGAAACAATCTTTCCCATGCTCTATGGCAAGTTAGTACATCTTCATTCTCACTTTGACAGCCCAGGATTGGATACTTTTCTGGACCATCTTAAATTGGTTGAAAACCATCAGCTTGGTCTTTATTCGGAAGGGTACCGGGAGGTGCTCTATGAAATAGCAAAAGCATTGCTCCTTGTTAATTATGATACCGCTAAAATTGAACCTATCATCCATAGGTGGAAACAACATGTAATTGCCGGTATACAGAACCGATGGGAAAGGACGGAAGAGTTATTGAAAATTTCTGAAATATATGCTTTGCTCAATAAGACCAATTTATATGAAAAAACCTTTCAGGAGGTATTGAACACCTCAATGGGCCCGACATGGTATAAGGAAGCACAATTAGACCTATTGAACTCGACCCTTTCAAACCTGAATAAGGACAATATAAACCTAAACGAGCATATTCAGGATTTTGCCTCCCTTTTGGATTTTGCCTCTGGGGAAATGACCTTCCAAAGATATGTCCGTCACGAAAAAGAAGACTTTGTTGGGAGCCTAATTATAAACCATAGAACAGGCCATGCTTTGGAGTATTTCAAACGGGAAATAATGCCACCACCAACCTTGCTCATCGATAATGCCGAGCATGACAATTTTGATGCCCCCACCCCTGGGAATGGGTACCATTTAGGAGCTAGGTGTTTTGTGGAGCAAAGCGCAATCCTTGAAATCCTAAAAACTATCGATAATATCTCCCCATACCTTAAGTGGGCACTTTACCAGATATTCGTTATCAATGATGATACCAATAGATATATCAAATCCTATGGGGAACAGGTAGCCATCGCTTTGAACGAAATAGAACAATTGGATGATACCCATATTGATAGTATCTGTGAAGATCTGGCCGAGATGATTGCGAATGGAGGTATGGTCAGGGATGATATATCCGTCCTTTTGAACGAATTGTACAAGGGATTGACCACTACTAATGTAGCACGTATACAGTCGCATTTAGCCATAAGGGATATCAAATGGGGTGGAAATTCGGATGATGGGGAAATCCCTGAAGTTGTATCTTCCGAAACCACACATGAAGCTTCTGATTTTGTTAATTTCAATAGAGCCGTTGAGACGGGAGCGGATAGGTCGACGATGATCAAATTGGGGTTTGAATCCTTTGAAAAGGAAAAAATAAGTATCTGGCATTCGAATTGGTCAACTGAGCATAGCACGGCAAAGAAAAATTTAAAACGGCTCTTTCATACGGACCATGAAACGACCCGAACACTTTCAGATGCCATATTGAAGTTTGACGAAAGTCCGTGGTTCGTTGCAAGGGAGGTATTGTGGTATTTGGAAGGAAAACTCTCAAAGCCACAGGTTACAAGGATTTATGAAATCGTCAATGACCATTTCCACCATATCATCCGTCCAGATCAACGATCAAAGGAGAAATACGCATGGTTGTGTGCGGATGGCCATACCGACGAAGGGAACCAACCCATCATTGAATTTTTGATTTGGTTATTGAACCATCCGTTCCAATCCATAAAACAAAAGACAGCCAAAACACTTATCCGACTGGCGACATTCCTTGGGGAAGAGTTGGTTGTTTGCCTTATCAATAACGCTATTTCCGGAAGCCCAGAACTCTCCACCACAACCTGCTCTTCCATCTTGGATACCATTTCTGAGGAAATCCCGGAACTTATTGTGAACGTACTGACCCATAGACCAGGTCTGATCGATGGCATGAAATCCGTCCAACATTTTAGCATAAAATATAATTTTGTTTCATTGGCGGATAACTTGGAGGTACACGGTTTTAAAGTTTTGAAAGAGGCAATTGAGGTAACCATCCCTGACACTGTAGTGGATTCCGGTGATGTTTTTCTGGAGGAATCCTATTTGGCACCTATTGAGTACGAAATAACGGAATTGAATGAAATGGGTCTGTTAGATAAAAAATTCTGTAATGGGCTGTTGGCATCTATCGAAGAATATTGTGCGCCTTTGACACCAAATGAATTGATGAAATCCGATAGATATCTGGAACGTAGTTTTTATGATGAATCGGATGTAGAAGGTCGTCAAATTGTTATACTGAATTATGCCCTAAACAAGGCCATATTGGAAAACGTGGACAAAGGTAGGATGGAAAGGGTGTTTAAAATATTAAATGATGTTTGAAAGTAGAAAGAGCTATCGTGATTCGAGATTAGATTTTGAGAGAGACATAAATCATTTAATTGAATCAATTAGAAGTGGTAGTGTCAATGTACCCAAAAGCTTTGTCGAATCCAATCATGGTATTTTTAACTTGAGATTATCGCCAAATAAAAGACTAGATTTGAACACGGTCGATGAAAGCGTTAGAACAATGGCGATGCGACGTTTGACACAAAATTTCATTAAAGAGGAGTTTGATAAAAAATATTGAATCCCATCCAAGAATTAATAAATATTACCCAAACCAGTGGTCGAAAGCAGAAAAAACTATCGAGATTCAAGACAAGAGTTTGAAAGACATTTATACCTATTGTCAGAAATGATGCGTGATGGGAAAATACATATAGCAGAAAGCCTTAGGCATTCTGTAGATGGTATTACCAGAGTTAGGTATTCACCCAACAAAAGGATAAACCTGACCACCGTAAATGAGATGGCAAGAAATATGGCAATGATGGCCACAAACCAAGAAAATTTTGAAGGAGAAAATGATTGATCATAAAAAAGGAATGCCCCCGCCAAAAACAAGGAAGGAAATGGAGCACAACCTTGGATTGGTATTTGAGGATACTCTTAAAAAATTGAACAGTAATAAAAAAGACCTCATTCAAAGTGTAATGATTTTTACAGCACCACATTTGGAAAAAGTAAATTTCTCACCGAATGGTAGGGTAAATTTATTGACTGTAAATGAGCCCATACGACTTCAAGCAAATATGTTAGATTGGATGAGTTTCGAATGATTGTAAAATTAGTTTGATTTACCATTACTAGAATAATATTCACATACTAATCCTTAGAATAAGGTCTTAGCTCTTTTGCTAGACCACGATATCTAATATACTTATAGTAAGTCGCCCTCGAAATATCCAATCTCTCGCAGATTTCTGATACTGTTAGTTTACCCTCTTTAAAGTACTCCTCACAAAGCACGGCTTTCTGTTGATTTTTCTTACTCAGGCCTTTAGGAGCGCCCAAAACTTTTCCCCGGCGTTTGGCAGATTCTAAACCGGCCTTTGTCCGTTCAATGATTATATCACGTTCCAGTTGTGCCAAAGCTGCAAAGATGTTGATGATGAATTCTGATTGCGACGACTTTATAGTGGTGTCAATGAAAGATTCGGTAATACTCCGAAACTTTACACCTTTATCATCCAGTTCTTGCATCAACTTTGTGAAATGGATCAAGCTTCTGGCCAACCTATCCAGTTTCCAAACAACTATAGTATCACCATCCCGGACATAGTTCAATAACTTGGCTAGGCTTTTCCTTTCTTCCTTGGTGCTCGATACCTTGTCGGTATAAATATTCTTTTGGGCAATTCCCTCTTTGAGAAGCGCGTCCAATTGTAAATTCAGACTTTGTTCTGCGGTACTTACCCGGGCATATCCAAAAACCATAATTAAAGTTTAATTATATGTGAAAAATTAAACTAATTAATTAGTACGATAA
Source organism: uncultured Flavobacteriaceae bacterium (assembly GCA_963848865.1). Lineage (GTDB taxonomy): Bacteria > Bacteroidota > Bacteroidia > Flavobacteriales > Flavobacteriaceae > Maribacter. Next base: position 300,561 of record CAWKFV010000015.1, read on the forward strand.
AATGAACTTTTTAGAAGTAATGAACAATATCAACCCGATAAGTTCAATAAAACGGTGGATTTTGTAAACTCCCATTGTCCCAGAAAAGGTCAATTCACGAAACCACTAAAAAGGACCAAGAATGGGACAGTTTGGGAAAAGAAAAACTGCCTGTTCCAGATTGTCTCTAAATACGGCCATTAAAAAGCACAGATGAAGAAAACTGGCAGTAATCTAAAAAAGAGGTTCTTTCTATAGGACTTACATCAAAAGTCAAGATATATTAGCCCAATCAATTTTCAGGCTACAGAGCGACTTCCCTTTTGCTAGCTAGGAATATTTGTAAACCTCTAATTTTATTAAACCTTGAACCTAATTTTTATTTCCTTATTTAAGCAGTTAACGAGGGATTGGTTTACTTTATAAATTAAAATACATCCAATAAAATTTTAAAAAGTATTTCGATTTTTTTACAACTTCAATTATTATTTATTTTGTAGTAACAGATATCTTAGGACTTCTCGAATCGACTTTAAAAATTAACTCAAAATCTTGGAAAAATTTCTGTGATATCTACCAAATACTTTTTTGACACTAATAGGTCATTGCTTTAAAAGCTTAGTAGGACCCTAAAATACTAAGTGATTTTTTATAACCACTAAGCTCAAATTCTCTTCATATTTATGGCGGACTAAAGCAACCATCATCAGTTATATGTATCTTATAATGAGAAGTATGTTAATTTTTACATTTTATAAGTAAATTTCCTACGTATTTAAAAAATTTATTAACTTCAACAATGAAAACATGATACAAAATCAATCTTTAACGAAAATGCTATTACTGGTAACATTTATCCACTTTTTTATTTCTTCCTGTAACGATGATGATCAGGTGGGTACTTGTTATAATGAGCTTGGATTAGGAATAATAGAGGAAATCAATAGCGAGGTGGGTATTGTTCGGGCACCAGGAAACCAATTCTGTTCTGAGGACTATGTTATAGAAACAGAGGAAAAGGTTGAAAATCGTCCACTAGGCTCATTGATACCATGTAATTTGGAAGAAAATTTTCAAGTTGATGGTTTACGAGTTACCTATAGCGGATATGTATATGAAAGAATAAATGACGGTGATCAGTGTGCAGACTTTTTTGAAATATCAGAGATAAAACTTAATAACCCATAATTTCATTAACATGAAAAAAACCAACCTTCTGTTACTGCTTACCCTATTGGCAGGCATCTCCATGTATTCTCAAAAAAGAGTCACCTCAGAAAGTATTTCAATAGCTCCGTTGGAGAATCAAAAACTGCTTAAATCATTTGAAGAGTTTCAAATTGTTCAGGTTGACTTGAAACAGTTTTCTAAAGATATAGCTCCTTTACAATCAAAAAGGATAATTTGGAATTTAGGTACATCTTTCGATTTGGAAATGGATATATTCCCACATGAGATTCGCTCATCAGACTTTAGTGCATCAATAAATAACGAGAGGTCAAGTACAGATGTTAAAGTACAAGCTGTTACCTACAAAGGGTTTTTGCCAAATTCTTCCCATCAAGTGCGATTAACAGTTAGCGATAGTTTTATTTACGGAAGCATACAAACGGATGACGGAGTCTTAATGGTTGATCAATTAAAATATGCCCTAAATGATTTATCCATTCCATCTAATAAATTAATTATATATAAGACCGATGATATTATTGAAGATAAACTGTTATGCGGCACTTCAGACGAAGGCGTTGAAAATAAAATAAATCAGCAAGGGGTAACTACCAGGTCAACTTCTTCTGGATGCAATATAGTTGAATTTAATGCGGACTGTGATACCGAATATTGGAATGACTATAATGATAACTCTTTTAACCGTATGTTGGCAGAATTTAATATGATACAACAGGTATACGAAGACGAGCTAGATACGGTTGTAAGCATTTCTTCCTTAAACGCCTTTATCGGAAGTATGTACAGTTCATCAAACCCATATACTATTACTAATGAGATTAAAAGTATCTGGTCAACAGCACCGTACAGTTATCAACTGAGGGACCTTGTACATCATTTTACTGGAAAAAATACTGGGATTTTCGGACTAGCTTCTTCGATTGGTGCTACCTGTAATGAAACCACACCTGTATGTTTTACGCAAGATAGAACCAACATGCATCAAACGATGGCACATGAAATTGGCCATATGTTAAATGGAATTCATGAAGATGGAACCAATTGTAGCACTCCAAATGTTCGGAGCATAATGTGTCAAGGGGATAACAAACAACTTACATTTTCGACAGCGTCCAGAACTAGGATTACTAATTTTGTGAATCCGAAATCATGTTTCAATTATAATTCCACTGTCATTTCTGGAAATGGAGAGATGTGCGTAAACAATACCAGAAGCTACACATTGACCCAATTCCAACCTACTGCTGGAACAACGATAACTTGGAGTACGAATAGTAGATTGGCCATACAATCTGGTCAAGGTACGCAAAGCGTAGTAGTCAGGGGTGTTTCAAATGGAACAGGTTCTCTAACTTGTGTTCTAAACTACCCAGGTTCTTGTGGTTCAATAACTGAAACTAAAACTATTAAGGTGGGCCCACCCGTCATTGGTATCTCTGTAAATGGTCCTGATTCTAGCGGTTGGATTACTGCAACCGCCGATTCAGGCTCTGCTCCTTGGACATGGACACTCAATAATAATACGACATGGACATCTAGTATTGCCCAAACAAGTAGATATGTTGGTTGCAATGGTGGTTATCTATACGTCCAATCTTCCAATGCATGTGGACAGGGAAGTGGTTCCACTTTTATATCTGGGTGTTACGGAGGTTATTATAGTGTGGTTTATCCAAACCCGGCAAACACAGAATTGATTGTGTCCAGAAATTTGGAATCAAACGATAGATCAAATCAAAATTTATTCTTGGATAAGAATCTAGTATTGGATATATATAATTTTAATGGCATAAAGGTAAAGTCTATTAAAATCCACGAAGCTAAACAGGAGATTATGGTTGATGTAAGTGATCTTGTAAGCGGTAATTATTTTCTAAAAATTAAAGGGGATAATATTGCTGAGTCACATACTATTATTATTGAGTAAAATTATATTTATTGTAATTTATGGGATGGGGTCAATCTCCTTGTTCAAAATGGTGTGCAATTGGATATTTAATCCAAAAAGAATTTTGAACGAGATTCCCTGAAAATGCTTTCTCTATCAGTGTTGACTTTACTGAAGACATGGAATAGGGATGGGGTAGATTATTATTGCTCAGAACATGGCTTTCGTATCAAAATCTAAATATAAGCCCTCTTGGGCCTGACCACGTGGGTATATGGCTTGTTGTTAACAGTAACACACCTACACTCGTAAAATCAAAGTAATTATTCTAGAACTTAATGTATATAATTAATCTTCTTTACCTATCTCCCGATTCCCAAGAATCCGGATTATACATACTAATGAATTAACCTTCGCAGACAATGACTCATGACCTCGTCCAGTATTTGAGCATGCTAGTACCTTCATACAAAATTATTTTACTTCTGTTGCTACTTCTCCATCATTGCATATTTTAAAAATGATCAACGATGCGCATTATTGATTTTTCTTGCCTATCAGACCTTAGGTATTTTTCATTCCCCTGTACGAAATTGGATACTTCTGGTAATTTTGGAGAAGATTTATGAGGCTCCTTCTGATACCAGTAGTCAACAGTTTAATAATTGTATTTGTAGTCCTTAGTTAGGTTTAGCCAACACCTTCAGCACTTATTTTTTCTTTCTTTTCGCTAGCCACATTCACTCAAAAATTAGAACTTCCGGTTCCGTGCAATACAAGTAATGATTATTAATACTTAAGACATTGCTGAAAAAATATTAATCACTACCTGTATTTGTTGCCCATGCTTTCTACTAAATTAATTCTACCATCGTAAATATAAAATGAAAAATTATTTTCCTGTACCTATTACCATAACAATAGCTCCACAGCCTCGTCCAAAATCTCTACTCCAAAATCGCGGACATATGCTTTGGTAGTTAAAACACTTTGGTGACCAAGCGTTTCTCCGATTACATCAATGCCAACCCCTTTTTCGCGTAAACACATGGCAAAACTATGTCTTGCAACATAACTAGTGATATTTTTGTTTATACCTGCCTTTTCTGCCAGTATTTTCAAGTTTTTGTTATACTGCCCCAGTGTTTTATGTTTTCGATTCTCGATTTGCATTGCTGTCATACCATCATTTAGCAAAATCGGGAAGACGTATTTGGTATCCGTTCTGTTCTGATTGTAATAATTCAAGATTTCCTTGACAGGCGGCACAATCTTTATGGAGAAATTACCTTGAGTTTTAGCCCTTGCGTAAGTGATTCTTTTCTTTATAATGTCAGACCATTTTAATTGCATCATGTCGGCAAAGTTCATACCTCTAGTGTAAAAGCTGAATAAAAAATAGTTCTTCGCATTAATAAGTCTAATATCTTCTCCACAATCTATTGCCTTAAAACATTCAATTTCTGATAAGTTAAGTGCGTGCTTTATGCGTTTGCCTTTAAGCTTTGATATTTTGTATTTGTGGAAGGGATATAAGTTTTGCTTGATTAAGTCTCTACGAATTGCCAAGTTAAAAATTGTACGAATGCTTCTCATGCGCACAGAGATACCTCCATTTGAACCTCCTCTGCTTCTTAGAAAGACTTCATACTTATCCAAGAATGTTACATTGATATCGCGCATATATAATATGGGTCTCTTATGAAATAATTTCAATGAGTTTATAGTATCTATATTTGTTCGGGCATAACCCATTCTACCAGATAATTCTAAATCTCTGACCACGGAATTCCAAAATTCGAACAAATCGATTTTACTTCTTTTTGAACCAAATCGAAAACGGTTTTCAAATTCATTCAGGGTAAAATCAATATCGTCTATTTCAAATTCAGAAATGATATTCCTTGCCTTAATTTTGATGGTGTCCAACAAACGGTTGTTCTGCATCGAATTCGGATGTCTAGTTTTGAAACAATGTTCCTTTTCATCCCAAAATATTTTTTTAACCAAAAGTCCAGTTGCGATAACTTTTTTCTGTCTATCTTTCAGTATTTGTAAAACAATAGAATGTTTGTCCTCAGCGTTTGATTTGTTTTTCAATTTTAATTTAATACTTACCATGCTTTTTTCTTACGGGTGAAACATAGGTGAAACAAATTCCACCTTTTTTTGAAAACGCATGAAAACAAGTAAAAATAAAAACCCAACACATACAAGGGTTTCCAGAGATTGAAGAAAAATGAAAGTAAATGAAAACACAAATATTCGCGCTT
>CAWKFV010000016.1:0-368773 GCA_963848865.1 uncultured Flavobacteriaceae bacterium
ATTGGGGCAATACGAAAAGCTAAGGAAAACCGGGTTCTTACAGGAGGTATATCCTGCAATATGAACTCGCCCCTTTCTAGGGAGGCGGACTATCCCGTGGAGTTGGTAGTAGGCCCGGAATTCGTTACTGGTAGTACAAGAATGAAGGCCGGTACGGCCCAAAAACTGGTATTGAACATGATTTCCACTTCAATTATGATAAAACTTGGAAGGATTCGAGGAAACAAGATGATCGACATGCAACTTTCCAACAAAAAATTGGTAGACCGCGGTAAGCGAATGCTAATGGAGGAACTGGACATTGATGAACAATTAGCAGGCCAATTATTGGAAAAGCATAAGAATATCAGAAAGATTATCGAGATGTTTGATTCTCAAGCCAAGGATTGATTGGCACATAATTCTTGCAAACCAGTATTTTTTATTGCCCCTAATTTTTGGTGTTAATATTTAAAATTAATCAAAAATTAAATGGGTTCAATTATATAGATTTATTGGCCTGACGTTTTTTTCAGTATAAACAGAGTTGTAAGGCAAATGAATGTTCTGTTAATGATAATGAAACGATACCAAAGAATTCATTGACATAATCTCTAATAATATATTCAACTATTTTCATAAAATTAAAGGATTCAAATCAAAATTTTTCGTTAAATGAAGGATGAGTATAAATCAAGATTGGAATGGATAAAAATTCTTACAAACACCTTGGTTTGAGCGATGAGCAAGCCATAAAGGTAGAACTCCATGAAAAAGAAAAATCCATCTTTTCAAATAAATATTATTTCTCTAAATGGGAGGAATGGGATTTTGACCTTACCGTTTTCAGTAAAATTTTGGAAAGTAAACAATTTGAGATATTCCTTAAATACCAGGGAAAGGCAAGAAAAAAGTATGAGGAAGAACTGTCCGAATAAGACAAAGTGAGGGATTCCGATTTGAAATATCACAGAGATTTGTTTGGATATCTCAAAAATGATACATTCCTTATTTTTTTAAGCATGAAAACAGGTTTCGTTTTATGGTTTCCTTGGAGAAGGTCTCAAAGGTTGAGTATTTGAAAAGGGAGTATAAAATATATCTTGATAACGATAGAAAGAAGTTGCTAACCAATCATTTCAGATTTTACAGAAGCTTGAAACCGAACGAATTGGAAAACCAGTTATTGAAGCAACAACTTCTTTATTTTCTTCCTAATTACAAATATTTCAAAAATTATATGGACGGGCCTACGAAAGAGTTGGCAATCTTTATTGAAAATACGTTCGACCATACCGTGAACGATGAGAAAGAGATAATCGAAAACAAATTCAATGAACTAAAGGAATTTAGTGCACAAATATATAAGGAATACTATGGGGAGCAATCGTTGGACAACGTCTAATTTGTAAAAGAAATTTTCAAATCGTCTAAGGATGATTGGATTTCAAAAAGAATGACTCTCCTACTAATGGATAAGGATAGTTATGGTATTTAAAAGTTCAATAAATCAATATTTTAATTTTAAAGCACCACGGCGTAATGCTATATAATAATCAACGGATTATTATATCCTTAGCCATTAGATAAAATAAAAAAGCCGATAGCTGTTACCGGCTCGAAATTGCTAATTCAAACCTAAGAACGTATCCATGAATGGCCTTGTGAAGTTATTTTGTTCAAATCGGATGGGATAGAAATTTAGTTATCCAAATTGTTATTAAATTGTATTGCGAAAGCTCAAGTAGAGTATGGATAAAGAAAAATTAATAATAGACACTTCTATTGCCGCTGTAAAAGACAATTTAAAACAAGGAATATTTAAATAGTCCGACACTGCTCATTTCCTTTCCTTCGATACATTATTAGACGTATTGAATATTGAAGAACCTATTTCGCTTGAAGAAGCTAATCAACTATATTCAGCTTTATCTAACGATTCAAGAATAGCTAAAGTCTAAATAAAGGATTAAAAGTTTAGCCTATAAGTATAAGCGTAAATGAGAAATAAAGAATGACAAATTGGTTAGGAAAGACACGCAAAGGCCGGAAACATACCGGTAGTGAAAGGCCGCCATTCGCAATAGAGCCGAAAGGAGGGCAACGTTCTGTTTGGGATTTTCCTCGTCCCCCGACCATTGAAAGAGAGAGCAAACCAATTGTAGTGAGCTTTCGAGGTACGAAAATCGTAGATTCCACTGCCGCTTTTGCAATACTGGAAACAGCCAGTCCACCAACATACTATATACCTCAGTGTGATATAGACATGAGCTTGCTAATAAAATTATTTGGCAAAACCTCAATGTGTGAATGGAAAGGAAATGCTATCTATTGGGCTTTGAAAATCAAGAACACCCTTTCGATTGCTTGGTCGTATCCCAATCCTTTCCCAGAATTTGAGCTTTTAAAAGATTATTTGGCTTTTTATCCCCAGCATCTTGACTGTTATGTTGATGGTAAAATTGTAAAGGCACAGGCAGGTGAGTTTTATGCAGGTTGGATAACCCCCGACTTAACCGGGCCATTTAAGGGTGAAGCCGATACAGGACATTGGTGAACTTTTTGCTTTGAACATGAGTTTCACCAACAGTTTAATTGAACTATTATATAAATTCAAGATATTGTGTAAATTTTATGCCTCAGCGAAAATTTAAAAAAACAGACAGAAATGAAAAAAATACTTTTCCTGTTATTATTTATAATCAGTTCAATAATAACCGCTCAAAATGATGGCTGGCATATAAGTACAAATGAAAATTCAGATTATACAGGTATTGCCATTGCAAATGGGAGAATAGGAATGCTTAGCTCTTCTAAGCCTCTTCAAATACAACACGTTGTATTAAACAATGTCTATGATGTTGATCCAAACTTAAAAGTAAGTCAGATTCTTCATGGTATGAATTTTGGCAATCTCGATATTTACATTGATGGTGAAAAAATTACAGAAGATAATATCTCTAATTGGCAGCAAACAATGGATATGAAAAGTGCTGCCATAACTACAAATTTCAACTTTAAAGACAATGCAAAAATTTCTTGTACGGTGTATGCCCTCCGTAATTTACAATATACTGGTTATATGGACATTAGTGTTCAGGCTACTATAGAAATTGATGTAAAAGTTACTGGAAAAATAATAATACCCAAAGAGTATCAAACTCCAAAAAATTCATTTCAAATATTAAAAGATGTTGAAACTACAATGCCAATTTTGAAATCCGTTGCTATAAGTCCTTTTGAAAAACATCTTGTTAGTACATCGAGTACTTTTATATGGCACAATATAAATTCTTCTAGAGAACATGAACGACCAGAATTAACTCACAACCTTATATCAGATTATGAAAACTCGCTATCATTTGATTATAGCATTAAGAAAAATGAAAGTTTGGATTTTGCCTGGACCGGTGCACAATGCACTACCAAAGATTTTTCTGACCCAAAATCAGAATCGGAAAGAATGGTAATCTTCAATTTATTGAATTCAAAAGAAGTATTACTTGCTCAGCATAAAGAACAATGGAATGAATTATGGGAGGGAGATATTATTATTGAAGGAGATTTGCAAGCGCAACAAGACGTTCGTTTAGCATTATATCATTTGTATGCTTTTGGTCGTGGCGATTCAGATTTAAGTATTGCGCCTATGGGTCTCTCGTTACAAACACCTTATAATGGTCATATTTTTTGGGACACCGAGCTTTGGATGTTTCCACCGCTACTAATGTTCAATCAAGATATTGCCCGCTCCTTGGTTAATTATCGTTCCGACAGGTTAGAGCCCGCAAAAAAGAGAGCGCTAAATTATGGTTACCAAGGTGCATTGTTCCCCTGGGAAAGTGATGATACAGGAGAAGAGGCAACACCTCCTTTTGCACTTACCGGGCCGTTTGAACATCATATTACCGCAGACATAGCAATTGCATTCTGGAACTATTATCGGGTTACTCAAAATAAAAAATGGCTAACCCAAAAAGGCTACCCTTTAATGAAGGAGGTTGCGGATTTCTGGGTAAGCAGAGTTTCTAAAAATAATGATGGTAGTTACTCAATAAATAACGTTGTTGGTGCCAATGAATTTGCACCTAATGTTAATGACAATGCTTTCACAAATGGGGCAGCAATTACTGCTTTAGAATTCGCGGTAAAAGCTGCTGAAGAAATTGGAGAAACACCAAATCCAGATTGGCAATTGGTTTCAGAAAAAATTAGAATCCTAAAATTTGAAGATGGTACTACTAAAGAACACGACAATTATAATGGAGAAATTATTAAACAAGCAGATGTTAACCTACTTTCTTTTCCGCTCCACATAGTAAAAGACAAAGGGTCTATACTTAAAGATTTAAAATATTACGAGCCGAAATTATCAAAAGAAGGTCCTGCAATGGGTAAGTCAATTTTTTCAGTATTATATGCAAGGCAAGGTGATGCGACTAATGCCTACCGCCTTTTTAAGGAAAGCTACGTGCCTAATCAGCAGACTCCTTTTGGTGCCTTATCAGAGGTGGCAACTTCTAATTTTTCATATTTTGCAACGGGTGCAGGTGGAATGTTACAAAGTGTTCTCTTTGGTTTTGCTGGTTTAGATATCACCGATGATGGGATTATTCAAAAAAACCCGATTCTCCCGAAAGAATGGAAATCATTAACCATAAAAGGTGTTGGTATAAATAAAAAAACCTACCGAATTGATAGATGAATTGATAATAAAAGTTAAAAAATATCCCAACAGCGAACTGAACTGAAACTAAAGTTCAAATAAAGGATTGATTGAATAATTAAGTATGAATCCCGTCCCGGTTATATCATCAATATTATCCCATCAACACTTAGGAAATATACTTATATCCAAATATGGTTTATATCAAAGGACCCCGTGCAAACTTTTAAGAACCGGAATGAACCATACCTAATATGGTCAAATCCCAAAAGGAGATATATACTATAATAAAACGAACATTTTAGGGGCTTTTGCCAATTTCAGGATTTGCGCTCATAAACCTGACGCTTTTATATGAACGATTGGATCATATCCAAGGTCTTTTGTGAGTTCAATTTTTAATTACCGGCCTTGAATATCAGACTAATTCACTAAAGTATATTTGAGGATTTACCAGCTCATTTTATTAAACCAATATTGGTCATCATAATTAGTAATGAAATAAGCCAAATTATAATCCTCAACTGCCTTAAAAGTAGCAGGTATCAAGTATGGTTGAGCAATTGAACCCCCATTTGTCCTAATAGAAGGTGTATTAAATAATTCCTTATGCTCCGCGAACAAAGGTTTATGCCTTAAAAAGCTATTGTTATGAAATATGTGTAGACCGTCATGTAGCCCCAAAACGGCAATAGAACCCCTTTCTTTCAAAGAATTCATATACTCACGAGTGCCTAAAACACTATTAAATCCTTTTAGGGTTCCCTTTGTATCAAAGTGAACAGCGACTCCAGAACCGAAAGTATAATAATGGTTCATATCGGTCGAAAGAGAGGAACCTTTTTTTATAAACTCGCTTTTTGTGGTGCGTCTTTCTCCAATAAGATAAATGTCTTTCCCGAAAACCCTGCAATCGATAACGTCAAGACTTTTAAGAGTACCCACATCAAGGTCTTGGCTCCATGTATGTTTGCCTAGTAATTTTTTGTCTGACAAATCGTATAGAAAAGCACCATGATTGCTACTTTCTTCATCGGTATTGGTACTTACCGAACCAAATTTTCCATCCCAGAAAAAACCTGCTAACATTGATTTACTCCCTATTTCCAAAATCTTCATGTTCATTGGTTGAAAACCATCGGATGACATAATCGATGTCTGAACTGATTCGCCATCAAATGTCATAAGGTGAGTGGTTCGAGATTTCTGTTTGTAAAAATCAGTTACCTTGCTTACAAATAAATCACCGGAATTATTTATGAAAGTACTTTCCTGATAGGCTCTTTCACTATCAAAATTCAAAGTTTCCCGTTGCTCCCATAAGACATTCAAATCCGTATCATAGGCCCAGGCTTGTGTTTCCTCCTGTGTTTTCTTAACAAATGGCATGTTGGCCAATATACCGATTTTTGTTCGATCAGGGGAAATGGCCAATTGGTAAAACCCTGAATTGTTATAACCTTCGATGGCAAAGGTGGCAAGTACTTTTTTTTCGCTTACTGTATTATCTTCCTTATTATAGATCTGGGCATACAATTGATTCTCACCCGTTTTCTTATCCATACAGTTAGACAGGAAAATTAGCCTATCATCAATTTCTAAAACTTCCATCAAATTTGCGGCACGAAGACCTAATTTTGGCAGGTTGAAAGTTTGGCTTTCTATGGCCTGCATAGACTGATCATATTTAGTCAATGTAATCGCCTTGGTATTGTCCATAAAAACATTTTCCAAGTAATTATAGGTCATAAATCCGTAGGCCGACGGAAAGGCAATATGATAAACCATATTTTCACTATCCTTTTTGAAACTGGTACTTTTTTCCGTTTTAAAACTCTGTGCCATGCCAATTGATAATGACATACATGAAATTAAAATTACTAGACAATTTTTCATTGGATATTTATTCTATTCAAGTTAGATTTTAATCATTGATAATTATGGTGCTTAATGGCAGAAAGACTATCGACTTTCTTCCTTTTTATTAGCATTCTGTAATTGATACACTTGCTCCTCTAAAATGGTAAATACTTTTTTATCGTCATAACTAAGGTCAAGATCTATCCTTCTCTCTTGCATCGAAGCCAAAGTCTGCTCTGCCAGGACCCTATCCTTTAAGCTAATATCGACCTTCATCAGATTAAAGAAAATAACCTTGGCAATTTCATGGTTCATATCCGCCTTCTTATTCTTATAATCAACTTTTCCTAGTTCTTCAGTCCAAATAATCCGGGCATCCTCAAGTTCAGCTCTAGACCGAGCTCTCATATCCATACTAGAATCTTCCTGCAATTTTCTGTAGGCTGAAATCGCCTTTATTTTTGCATTTTCCAACGCGTCATATTCTCTATTTTTATTCTTCGGATACTCTATAATTATAGAAGATGCAATTGGTGTATATCCATATTCTTTGTTTATATAATCATCAACGTTTTTCATTATTTTTTTGACGTTACGTTTTTCGTATCGGTTTAGGTCGATGGTGTTGCTTGAAGTTGTGGTCAGCAATTGAAAATCTTCATCGAACATCCTTTCTCCTATCATTTCGTTGTCTTTGATTACCTTCAAGTTGGTAGGTTGATTGTAATAGGTTTGGCCACCGTTATCCTGAAATTCCATTTTGGAAATATTGATTTGGAAAGTCACACCATTAACGCCTTTTTGAAATCCACTTAAGCGAATACCATCCGCCAAAACTTGGTTGTCAAAAATTAAGTAATCCTCTATATTCGGCTTTGAATATTGCGGTTCTCTTGGTTGTATATAGTTTGGTTTCGACGGCACCACCAATTCAGGCTTTTTGCCTTGCTCGGTTAGAGCCAGACGTTCGAGTAGAGAAAGGCTCTTAAAATCTTCCATTTCCTTATCGTAACGCTGTTCAGCTTTGATAACCTCTGCATCATGGTTTTTAAGGAGCTCCTCAAATTCTAATTTGCTCTCCTTTAAGATAGTTGCGTAATTCGCTTTTTCCTTTTCAAAGTCAGCTAGTGATTGAGCATCTAGCTCTTCTACTGTTAGTGTATATGGGGTTTGGACGTATACACTATACTCAAGTAAAGAGTCATCAAGGGATTTGATCGGCATTCTTACATCATAATAATTTACTTGTTCCGACATTATTCTCTGGCCAAGTGCAGTTGTGGTTGATGCCAAAGCAATTATTGCTAAAAAAATCCATTTCATCTTTAATATTTTTATGATTTCGTGATTGTAAACAATATTTTGTTGGTAGCCCTATACCTATTGTCGTTGAAATACAATTGTTACTTCGCCGAAGCTATCGTCCTCTCCTTCAACAGTTAATTTGTTATTGGTTATGGTAACCATCGAGATAGTTTCACCCTCTTCGTCAGTTGTAGTAAGTATGTTTCCTACCAGTTCATAGGTGTTCGTATAGGACGAAGTCCCATTACAATCTATGACATATTCGTCACCTTGACCTTCAAATGTTAAATCGGAAGTTATAGAATTTTGTGTGCCATCACTGGAAAAAGTAGTTGTAGATTCGAAACAGTCCAATTCTTCAAATAGGTCGTTAGATTCCTTTCCGTCTCCATTGTAATCGAATGATTGAGATGATACCAATGATATGGCCTTCCAATTGCCAATAATAGATGTATTTTCTGGAGAGTTGTTGTCTTCTTTGCTACATGAAGCGATAACTAGAGCCGTACAAAGTGTAAGAAATTTAATTTTCATAACAGGTAAAGATTTTGGGTTATACTTTTCCTTAAACGAATAGGAAACAAGTATATTGTATTAAGGTTATTTTTACGATTTACCATTTCCGCGAGCTATATTTTAAGTTATTTCTGGTCAGAGTTGTTTAGATTTGAAAAATCAATAAAATGCAGAATTGCTTCGAACTTGTTGGCTAATATTTTCCATTTTGAATTACCGTTTATCTTAAAGAATCCAATACGCTAAAACCAATTTTTTTCGATACTAACTATTCAATGATTATCTTATAATGGAAATATCCAAAGTATAAATAAAGGATGAACTCTTTACAGATCGCACCTTTTTATAGAGTATATAAAAATGTAGTCTTGCTTGTTTTTCAGACAGTTTATAAAATCAATTATTTACTTTCTAAGATGATATGATTTATCGATAATGATTTTGATATCTTCCCTCAAAAAGTTTGAACTCCGCCCGTACCGAACTGACGTTAGGAACGTTCGGGCGGGGCGCTAAAAGTATTAAAGATGTTCTTTGTTTACGTACTGTTTAGTTCTAAATTTGGACGTTTTTATGTTGGCATGACCAACGACATGGAAAGGAGGCTAGCCGAGCACAATAATAAAAAGATGTCCTCAACTAAAGCTTATGTTCCCTGGAAAATTATCCATGTGGAGAAACTTTTAAGTAGAAGGGAAGCAAGGGATAGGGAAAAGTACTTGAAATCGGCCGCTGGTAGAAGGTGGAGAAATAAAAATATTAGGCCTCGTGGCGCAACTGAATAGCGCATCTGATTACGGCTCAGAAGGTTACAGGTTTGAATCCTGTCGAGGTCACGACACTTAAGAAACCATGCTCTTTTTTAGAGCGTGGTTTTGTGTTTCTAGGAGTGACAAAAGTCACAGACTTTTGTAAATGGATAGGAATACAAAACCAGCATCACTTTCTCGGTGATGCGTGGTTTCTTATTTGCAACATTGAACTTCAAGGAAAACCGAAGGTAATCCTGTCGAGGTCATCAATAATTAGTTCGATAAGAAAAAACGCCAAGCTAGCTTGAGCGTTTTTTTGTTTGGACTATTTTCAAAGCGGAGCTTTTAAGGATATGTAATCCTGTCGAGGTCACTGGGCAGCAATGCCAAACTAAAGGAAAACCTTGCAATCACATAGATTTGCAAGGTTTTTTCAGTTTTTGGCCAAACCTAATCTTCTATTAAGAAAAAATACTTGTACCACAAACTAAATGAATCCGTTATCATTCGAAAACAAAAATACACTTGAAAGCACTATTCAAAAAAAGGTATTCCAGGTGAAGCATATTTCCGCATTGCTTCCTCATTGATTTCCACTCCAAGTCCAGGTTTGTCCGGTACGGGTATATAACCGTCCTTGGTCAAAAAATCACCCTCAAAATTGACAATTTCCTTGTACATTTCATTTTCATGGAAGTAAATCTGCCATTCAAGGATAAGGAAGTTTGGCACGGCCGCACAGACATGTGCCGATGATATGGCACCAAGATATGAGGCGACCATGTGTGGTGCAAAAGGGGTATTATAGGTATTTGCCATATTGGCTATGCGCAACCCTTCTCCCAAACCTCCACATTTTTGAAGATCCGGCATAATAACGTCTACGGCACCAATTTCAAAGGGATGCCTGAAACCATAGGTCAAGTACCAATTTTCACCACCGCAAATGGGAGTGGTAGTCGATTCACGAATGCGTGCATAAGACTCCGGAACCTCAGCAGGCACGGGTTCTTCCAACCACATAAGATTGTAGGGTTCTAAAGCTTTGGCTATTTTCATGCCCGAAGCTTCATCAAATCTACCATGACAGTCCACACAGATATCAATGTCTTGGCCCACGGCCTCACGAACCGCAGCGATTTGGTCTTCCATACGCCTTAATTCCGGAATACTTACACTCCAATTGTACAGGTCCAATTTATTAGGATCCTGACGATCATCAATATCAAATTTTACCGCAGTGAAACCGTATTTGTCCACATCTTCCTTTGCTCTTCTACCCATCTCTTTTGGTTCAAGCCGACTTCCTGCTGTATCACAGTAAACTCGGATCTTATCACGAAATTTGCCCCCCATTAATTGGTAGACGGGCAATCCCAGGGCCTTGCCCACCAAGTCCCACAGAGCCGTTTCCAAAGCTGTCATCACACATACATACATCCCCGCTTGGGCTCCTTTAAAGAGACCTCCCCTGCGCATTTCTTCCTGGAGCCGATTTATGTTCAAGGGGTTTTTACCAATCAAATGATTTTTGGCCAAGTGGTGCACAACGTGGTACGTTCCGTAAACCCCGTCAACACCCTGACCATGCCCAACAATGTCCTGATTTGTGTAAATCTTCACAAAAAGACTGTGTTCATTGCGGATATACCCACATTTCACCTCCGTGATTTTAAGATTGGACGGGGCTGATGCCTTTGGCGTTTTTTCAATGGATGCTGCCAGCCCATCATAGTTTGTAGCCAGCATCGCGCCAGTGATACCTAAAGCCGCTCTAGACAAGAAGGAACGACGGGAAGGTTTTCTGTTTGGGGTTGAGGAAAAGAGTTTCATTGATTTTGATTTTTTGGTTTGTTACTTACTAAATGTACTAAAAAATGAATAGATATATCATTGTCGGTAATAGGTTTGATATAGCCCTAGCACTTCCTACAAAGTGTGAATGAATTTGATATATTGGGTGCAGCAATAAAATTTGAAGTAGCGAAAAAATTCCAAAAAACATAACAAACCCTTGAAATAAAACCGTAAACTGATTCAGGTAAATAATAGGGAAGAAGATAACCTTTTCATGGCCTAGGTTTCCAAAAAAACAGTTTTTTGATTAAATTAAATCAAGTAGGGGCTGGGGTTGAAAAAAAGACCCATCATATTCAAGAGCACGTATGGCAAGGCTTCCTAACCAACTTTTCTATCCTCCTTATTCTTGCATTTTATACAAAAAAAGCGACTCTTCATACAATTCCATTTTAAAAACCTCCAATGCATTGCTAGTTTAGCATAAAATAAGAACCCTATGAATTCACTTACCTACTTCTTCTCCATTGCGGCCCTGTTGATTAGTGCAAATACAATTATCTACATTTTGGCGGGACTTATCAGAAATCGATATAATCGCTAAATAGGTTACTGATTGTTTTGCAATCTTCCGTTGCTTATTTTAAACTTTGAAGTAACATAGTTTCCCTTGGACTGTTTTTGAGAAAGGCCATATCGGCAGAAATTAGTCCTTTCTTATAGCAATGGCATAAGCTCTTTTTGGATTGTCCTTAAGCAGTATATCTAGGTCTTTTTGGGTAAAACCGTTTTTCTTAAGCTGCGGAATAAGCTTGGTGAACAGTTCCGTATATCCCCTATAATTCCCTCCATCCTTTTGTCCTACGTTATACCATCCTGCATCATGTGATATGAGCACATGGTCCAAGACGCCATTCGCCTTCAGTTCCGAAAGCGTTTTTACGAACCAGTCCATATTTCCAGAATTGGTATTACCGTCAGATTCTTCGCCATTTATGTGGTCTAGCGAAACCCAGGCTCCTTGTTCCGCGGCTCGTAGATAACCGTCCATGGTACCCATCTGGGCATGTGTCCAAACGAATGCTTCCGGAGACACCCCCATTTCCTTCAAAACCTTGAGCTGTGCCATCGCCGGCCCGTCGCCTCCCGTATGGGAGACTATGGTCATACCGGTTTCCAAATGTGTGCGTGCGGCCGCCCTGATCAGATTCTCATGGGTTTGGGATAGCGTGTCTTGTTTATCCACGGACATCTTTATGAACCCCGGTTTTATGCCGGAGGAATCGATTCCAACCCTGAACTCTTTGATCCAATGCGCTGCCATTTTTTCGGGAGAAGCGTTCTCGAGGCTGTCTGGAATATATTTGTTGTTACCCGATCCGTAGTAACCCGTATTTGTAAGGATATTGATGCCCGTACGCTCGGATAATTTCTTCAACACGTAGGGATCACGACCCAGATAGGCCGGGGTACAATCCAAAAAGGTTGCAACGCCATGTTTCTTAAGTGCTGTAAGATAGGGTAATGCGATTTCTAC
The DNA here is from genome assembly GCA_963848865.1 of uncultured Flavobacteriaceae bacterium. Classification (GTDB taxonomy): domain Bacteria; phylum Bacteroidota; class Bacteroidia; order Flavobacteriales; family Flavobacteriaceae; genus Maribacter. The sequence goes on from CAWKFV010000016.1 coordinate 12,413, forward strand.
GACCTCGTCCCTGTCCCAACGATGATAGCCCGTACTGTCCGCCCCAATCCAATCTACCATTATATGTTCATGGATAAGTGTCAGGCCCATTTCCTCAGGGGCAATGGGACCGTTTACGGTAACTATTTGGGCGCAAAGAAAATAAGGGGCGAGCCCTAACAAACCTATACAGGAAAGCTTAAAATACTTTTTCATTTGTGATTGTTTGTTAGTCGGTTCGAAATTGCCAATTTACTCTACTGTGACCTTAGAATTCCCAATTCCAAGCCTCTTAGTTCCGCAAGTCCACGTAGTCTTCCAATTGCCGAGTATCCAGGATTCGTTTTTTTTCTTAAGTCGTCCAACATTTGATGGCCATGGTCCGGTCTCATGGGTATGGCGCTATCTTTTCTACCACTTTCAACCCTTCGTTTTTGCTCTTTTAGTACGCTCTTGATAAGTTCATACATATCAACATCTCCTTCCAAATGGTTGGCTTCGTAAAAGTTGCCGTTACCGTCTCTTTTTGTGCTTCTTAAATGTAAGAAATGGACTCTGTCCGCAAATTTTTCAAATATTTGAACTAGATTATTATCCGCCCTTACACCTAAAGACCCTGTGCAAAAAGTAATTCCATTGTTTATAGATGGAACGTTTTCGAACAAATAGGAATAATCCGCCTGTGTGCCAACAACTCGGGGAAGCCCAAGGATTGAAAAGGGAGGATCATCCGGATGAATACACAATAAAACATTATACTTTTCCGCAGTAGGAACAATTTCTTGCATAAACGAAACTAGATTGGACCGCATCTTGTCATCGTCCATGCCCGCATAGGCATCCAAAAATTCTTGGAAGCGGCTAAGGTCATAGCCATCTTCGGGTACGGGATATCCTTCCGCTGAACCTGGAAGTCCAGCAATAATATTACGGATCAATGCCAATACCTCCTGTTTACTCAAAGAATTGAAATGGTTCTTAGCGCTATCCAATTGCTCTTTCGTATACTGGCGTTCAGCACCGGGTCTTTTCAGAATACATACATCAAAAGCTACCAAGGCATCCATTTCAAAAGAGAGCGCTTTTGAACCATCCTCCATCTCCTTATCCAAAGAAGTCCTTGTCCAATCCAGAACAGGCATAAAATTGTAGCACACAATGTGTATCCCGACTTTGGACAAATTTTCCAATGTCTTACAGTAGTTCTGAATGTAGGTTTTGTATTCCCCGGTTCTGGTCTTAATACTCTCATGTACCGGAACTGATTCTACCACCGTCCATTCCAGACCGGCTTTCTCAATTGTTTCCTTTCGCAAAGCTATCTCCTCAACCGTCCAAACTTCTCCATTTGGAACATGGTGAAGTGCATTTACGATACCAGTCGCCCCTGCCTGTTTTATATCGCTTAATGATACCGGATCTGTTGGGCCATACCAACGCCAAGTTTGTTTCATTTTCATAAAATCATGTTATTTATACCCCACTGAACGCGTTGAAACCTCCATCTATTGGAAGTACAACCCCGGTTACGAACTTAGAGGCCTCACTACATAAAAAATGGATTGCCCCGTTTAGTTCCTCCGCCTCGCCAAAACGGCCCATGGGCGTATTCTGTATTATTTTTTTACCTCTTTCAGTATAACTGCCATCCTCATTTAGAAGCAAGGCTTTATTCTGTTTGCCAATAAAAAACCCAGGTGCAATTGCGTTTACGCGTATGCCTTCCCCAAATTTGGTAGCCATTTCAACGGCCAACCATTTTGTGAAATTTTCCATAGCCGCCTTAGCAGCTGAATAACCGGCAACCCTAGTGATTGTACGATGTGTTGCCATGGAGGAATAGTTCACGATAGTTCCGCTTTTCTGATTTGCCATCGTTTCCCCAAATACCAAACATGGTAGTAAGGTCCCGTTCAAGTTGAGTTCCATAACCGTGTTAAAATCGTCCAGTGACATCTCAAAGAAACTTTGATTTGGTCCTATTGTGGCGCCGGGTAAATTACCTCCGGCAATATTCAAAAGAATATCTATTCTTCCAAAGTGGTTCAGAATACTTTCTTTGGCAGCGATTAACGACTTTTTGTTCAGAATGTCACATTCCAACAAAATTACGTTACCATTTAAGTTTAAAATATCTTGCTCCAGTTCGTTAAGGGATTCCTTCTTTCTAGACAAGAGGGCTAAATGAACTCCTGAACGTGCTAAACTCATGATAACCGAACCCGCCAAAGCCCCACTGGCACCGGTTACAATCGCTACTTTATCTTTTAATTCAAACATTATAATGTATTACCTAAATCTGTTAAAACTATGGATGGGAAAAATACAAATTTAGAGTTTTAACAGCATATGATTTGTGGAAAATAAAATAGTTCATTACATCGATTTAAGTTTGACAAATCCATCTGGCCTGTGCCTATCAAATTCGACGATAAACGCACGAATATCCCCTTGACAATAGTTAAATTATTCACAAATATGATATTCTAATTGCATCATAATGACATACAATCGACAAAGAATTGCGTAATTTGAATTTTATGTTAACTTTGAAAAAAAACAAGAATGGAGTTACTTGATAGAGCCAAAGAATTTGTTGCCCGCAAAATGAGCAACATGTCCACTAGTGACAGAGTAGAAGCTTCTAGGGAGGCCAAGGATTTGATTTTAAGCATCAACAAAATTTATAAAGAAACCAATGATTCTAGCTTGATGGATGTCATGAAAGAAATTACCGTCAAGAAAAAGAAAATAGAAAAGCGTTTGAACGGCGTGCCTTTGGTATAGTACTATTTCAAAAAACCATATAGAATTTTCTATTCTAAATTAGACTTGCATTTAATCATAAAATATAGCCCTCTTAACCTTAAGAGGGTTTTTTTATTTTATGCATTAATTGGTACGGTACGGTGGACTTTCAAACATCGCATCACTGATTATCCCCAATAATCTCCCTTTATCCAATATTTTACTTTCTATTGAATTTTGGTCGCATCTTTAGTTTTCCAAACTCTTTAAAAGTGAAAAAGATAGTTTTGTTGACCGAAGTTTTATGGCGAAGGCTAAACGAGATATCTAGTTTATTGGCTAAATATTCTCTAACATTATTCGTGTTCTTTTGCTTCTCAATGGCATTTATAATCATGTATCTTTATGTGCTTTAGTCATCTATTTTTTTAATGAACTAAATATGGCTCATATATTTTGTAGTCAACTAAAGTTTCAAGATCTTTCCGCACTTTAAAATTTTATATAAATGGAGATTTTTTTTAAGCCTTGGCCGTGGTACGTTTCAGGACCATTGATTGCCTTGGTACTTTTACTATTGGTATATTTTGGGAAAACTTTTGGCATGTCCTCCAACTTGCGAACACTTTGTTCCATGGCCGGTGGGGGAAGATACTCCAGCTTTTTTAAGTTTGATTGGAAAAGCCAACGTTGGAATTTAACCGTAGTCTTAGGGGCAGTGTTAGGCGGGTTCATTGCCACACAGTTTTTATCGGATGGTGCTCCAATTGATTTGAGCATCAACACCGTTAATGATTTGAGCCAACTTGGTTTTCAAAATGCGGGGGAAGCATTACTTCCCCAAGAATTATATGGTTTGGATGCCCTTAGCACGATTAAAGGACTGGCCATTTTAGTGATCGGTGGGTTCTTGGTCGGTTTCGGGACACGATATGCTGGCGGATGTACCTCTGGACACGCCATTACCGGTCTTAGCAATTTGCAATTACCTTCATTGATAGCGGTAATAGGATTTTTCTTGGGAGGGCTGTTGATGATTCACTTAATATTTCCGTTACTTTTTTAATTATGAAGTTTATAAAATTTCTCCTAGTAGGTATATTTTTCGGGATTGTACTCGTCAAATCTGAGGCGGTCTCCTGGTACCGTATTTTTGAAATGTTCAAATTTCAATCCTTTCATATGTACGGTATTATTGGTTCAGCTGTTACGCTAGGCGTCATCGGAATATTCTTGATGAAAAAATTTGGTATTAAAGATGTAGAGGGTAAAGCACTGCATCTTCCAGATAAGGAGAGAAGCATTATTAGGTATATTGTTGGCGGAACAATTTTCGGATTGGGCTGGGCCCTTGCAGGAGCTTGTCCGGGACCCATGTATATTTTATTGGGTGCGGGTTACTACTCTATCCTTATCGTTATTTTAGCTGCCCTGTTAGGAACCTTCGTATATGGTCTGCTAAGAGACAAGCTGCCTCATTAATTTATTCGTAATACTGATCAAGTCAGACAATTTCCGCACTGAGCCCCGCCTGAAGTAGGCGCGAGCATTTTGGCTTTAAATCATCGTATTCTCCCGTTTTAACCGTACATTTTCCATTATAATGCACGATTAGGGAACACTGCTCTGCCTGTTCTGGGCTGTGTTCACAAACCGAAATCAATGTTTCAATAACATGGTCAAAAGTATTCACCTCATCATTGAAAAGCACAATTTCACTTTGTTTAACTGTCTCTTCGGCCAATAATACCTCTTCGGAAATTTGTTCTTTGGTGCTCATTGTAATACGTTTAATCCCTTCTAAAATACATATTTTGCGGCAACCCAATTATTTTTTTCAAGATTTTTTTCGAATCGCAGTTTCATTTTTTTACAAGCATCGGTAATTAAATCAAGGTCTTCCGTATAAAATCCACTTAGTAGTACTATTCCGTTTTCCTCCAAATGATTTACATAGATTGGAATATCCGCTATGAGTATATTCCGATTTATGTTCGCTATGATCACATCATATTTTCGCTTGCCCAACAATGTAGCGTCACCTTCATAAACATTGATAAAATCCAAACCATTCCTCGAGATATTTTCCTTTGCGTTTAAATAGCACCAATTATCAATATCAATGGCATCTACTGGTTTTGCCCCACGCATTGCAGCCAAAATTGCAAGAACGCCCGTTCCGCTACCCATGTCTAAAACCGATTTATTTTCAAAATCCAGTTCTAAAATATGCTGTAGCATCATGTAAGTGGTTTCGTGATGACCGGTTCCAAAACTCATCTTCGGCTCAATAACGATATCATATTTTACATCCTTTTTCTCATGAAAAGGAGCCCGCACCATACAAATATCATCTACAACAATTGGATGAAAATTTTGTTCCCACGTAGCGTTCCAATTTTCTTGTTGAATTTCCTTATGCTCATGCTTAATATCGAACATGGGGTTCTCCAAAATTTGAACATTCTTGAGAATTCCAACTGACCATTCATCCTTTTGAATGTAAGCCAATACAACCTCATCCTCTTCTACAAAGCTTTCAAAGCCCGTTTCACCAAGTTGAGCGATTAGGATGTCCGCTCCAGGTTGCATGGGAACTACTTTAAATCGGTATTCTATATAGACCTTAGCACTCATATTGAACTAAAAAGGGTATTATAAGCAATACCCTTTTATATTTCTCTCTTTTATTAAAAATGTAGATTTCGAATTAAATAGCCTTCACAATAGCTATAAAATCGTCCGCAACCAAAGACGCACCACCAATTAATCCGCCATCAACATCCGGCTTTGAGAAAATCTCCTCCGCATTTCCCGGTTTTACGCTTCCCCCATACAAAATGGAAACATTAGTGGATACAGCGGAATCATAGGCCTCTGAAATGGTTTTTCTTATAAAGGCGTGCATTTCCTGCGCTTGTTCCGGAGAGGCGGTTTCGCCCGTACCAATGGCCCAAACAGGTTCATACGCCAAAATGATTTTAGACCATGCAGAAGCATCTAAAGAAAACAGTGCATTCTTCAACTGACTTTCTACGATATTAAAATGATTTCCGGATTTACGGTCATCCAATTCTTCGCCAAAACAAAACATAACACGCATTCCCTTATCCAAAGCAGCGACTACTTTTTTGGCTAAAATTTCATCAGTTTCCCCAAAATAAGCCCTGCGCTCCGAGTGACCGATTATTACCGTATCAATTTTAATGTTCAAGAGCATATCCGCTGAAATCTCACCCGTATATGCCCCGCTTTCCGCAAAATGCATATTCTGTGCAATTACTTCAATCCTTGAGGATTCTAAATTACGAACTGCGCTGGTGAGATTGACATATGTAGGTGCCACCATTACTTCTGCGGTTGTGTCCGGAAGCTTTGCCGATAATTCAGACAATAATGCCTCTGTTTGCTCCAAATTTTTGTTCATTTTCCAATTGCCTGCTACTATCTTACTTCTCATATTGTTCTTTATCGCTTTATTAATCAAATTTTAAATCATCTAAATCGTTATAATGCACCTTTTGTGTAATAGTCCCCTTTTCCAGAACCAAAAGGCCGGGATTGGACCTAACAATTGTCTTTAAAGTGGTCTCATCCGTAAAATAAAAATCGAAATCCAAGTAGTATTTGGCTGTCAAGGCATCCGTTTGGTCCGGCCCTGAGGCCGACATCCCGATTACTTTATAGCCATTTTTAATCGCTTTGTCGGTTACCTTTTTAATATCGCTGAAAATTGCTTCGTTAGATTTTCTCAAATCATAGGCAATCACGGCAACCAACTTAGGTTCTTGCAACAGGGAAGTCGTAAAATCTTCTCCGTTTTGCTCAATAGTAAAATCGTGGACTGGAGGCTCATATCCCTTTTGAATTTCTTCGGTTTCAACCCCTATAAAATCGCCATCAACCGTAGGGTAATCCCCATTGGTAACAATAGTCTCTTCCTTCCCGTCTACATTAAATTTCCATGCGTACTCAAAAATAGCTTTTGGAGCATCTTCCGGAACCGTCATCCCCTCTTCTATATTTTTACCAATTTCATAAGGCCTGAAGTCGATTACCGGTAAATGGTTCAGAACATAATAAACATAAAAAATGCAGAAAAGAACCGAACCAAGGAGTATTATCTTGGTTACAAATGGCCTAAACAACGGTGTAATATACTTTTGACCAATAAACAATAAGACTATCAAAACCAACAAAACAACGTCCTTGGTAAATGATTCCCATGGTGTCAACTTAATAGCGTCCCCAAAGCACCCACAGTCCGTAACCTTGTTAAAATAGGCCGAATAAAAGGTTAGAAATGTAAAGAAAACAATCATACCTAATAGACTCCAAACGGTCAACTTTACCTTGATACCGAGAATTAGCATGACGCCTAACAATACTTCTAGAATTACCACTATTATAGAAATAGCCAATGCATATGGCATGAGAATGGGTAAGTCCAAAACGCCCTGACTGAAATATTCTTCCAGTTTAAATGAAAAACCAACTGGGTCATTTAGTTTAATAAATCCACTGATAATAAATAGTATTCCAACGAATATCCTAACTATACCGATTACATATCGCATTGCCTTTAAGATTTTGTTCCTAGTTTCATATGAATTAAAGCGAAAACGGCATAATTAATCATATCTTGATAATTAGCATCTATTCCTTCGCTAACAACGGTTTTACCTTTATTATCCTCTATAGACTTTACACGCAATAATTTCTGAAGTATCAAATCCGTTAACGAGCTCACCCTCATATCTCTCCATGCCTCCCCGTAATCATGGTTTTTATTCAGCATTAGCTCTTTTGTAAGAGTGCTATGTTTATCATATAGTTCCAGCGCTTTCTCGGTAGTTAGATCAGGTTGGTCAACAACACCCAATTCCAATTGGATAAGCGCCATTATGGAGTAATTTATTATACCTATGAATTCTGATTTCTCATCCTCGTCCACCTTTCTAACTTCATTCTCCTGAAGCCCTCTTATACGTTGGGCCTTTATGAATATTTGATCGGTAAGGGATGGCAACCTTAGAATTCGCCAGGCGCAGCCATAATCCAACATTTTTTTCTGATAGAGATCTCGGCATATTTTGATGACCGCATCATATTGCCCCGCCGTTTGTTGCATGTACTTCTTTCTAATTTGTGTAAATTTCGCTTAAAATTTTGTAACCATCAAGACTGGGTGTTCAAACTTAGAATTTGATAAAATTCCTATTCACTGTTAATGACTATCAATTGTAAAGGAAAACTGATTGATTTAACCCAACCAAAAATAATGGGGGTTTTGAATTGTACGCCAGATTCCTTCTTTGATGGTGGCAGATACAAAGATGAAGTAAGTATTTTAAAACAAGTGGATCAAATGCTTATGGATGGTGCTACGTTTATTGATGTAGGTGCTTATAGTTCCAGGCCCGGTGCTGAAGACGTTTCTCAAGAACAAGAATTGAAACGTATTATCCCGGTTGTAGAACTCATATTGAAGAACTATCCGGAGGCTATACTCTCAATAGACACATTTAGAAGTACTATTGCTGAAGCTTGCATTGATGCTGGCGCATCCATAATCAATGATATTTATGCCGGATTTGGCGATGAAAAAATGCTGACCGCCATCGCTGAACTAAAGGTTCCCTACATTATGATGCATATGCGCGGAACACCAAAAACTATGCAACAACAAACCATGTATAAAAACCTGATTGAGGAAATACTATACTTTTTCTCTGAACGTCTTGCTGCTGCAAAATCAGTTGGTATTTTAGACCTTATCATAGACCCAGGTTTTGGATTTGCTAAAACTTTGGATCAAAATTATGAGCTTCTAAGCCAGCTACAGTCGTTCAGAATTATCGATTACCCCCTGCTAATAGGCGTAAGTAGAAAATCCATGATATATAAACTTTTAGGGACAACTCCTGACAATGCTTTAAACGGAACCACAGCCTTGAATATGGTTGCTTTGGAGAAAGGTGCCAAAATTTTAAGGGTTCATGACGTTAAAGAAGCTATGGAGTGCGTTCATCTATACAACCAATTAACCACGTAATTTGCATCCAATTTCATTCATGTATTTTAGTTAATTTTACAAAAACAGCTGCCATTGGATTTTTTGAATTTTATTGATTTTAAGATTACCGATATTCTGGACATTGTCCTAGTAGCCGTTCTTCTCTATTATATCTACAAACTCGTCAGGGGTTCCGTAGCCATAAACATCTTCATAGGTATCGTTATCGTTTGGGCTTTCTGGAAACTTACGGAGTTATTGGGAATGGAAATGATCAGTGGTATGGTGGGCGCCTTTATGCAGGTAGGGTTAATTGCCCTGATCATCGTTTTTCAGCAGGAAATACGAAAATTTTTGTTGATGATCGGTTCTACCAATTTTGCCAACAAACGTAATTTTATAAAACATTTTAAATTCCTAAAACAAGAAGGTATTGTAACCAGTGTTGATGTGGATGCAATCCTAGCGGCCTGTGAGAAAATGGCAAGCACCAAGACCGGGGCTATTTTGGTAATTGAACGCAACAATTCGTTGGATTTTATTAAAAATTCCGGCGACCGAATGAATATTGAAATCACCAAGCCTATTATTGAAAGTATTTTCTACAAGAACAGTCCGCTACATGACGGGGCCGCCGTTATCGTGAATAATTATATAGTTGCTACCAGAGTAATTTTACCGGTCTCCAATGAACGGAATATCCCACTACGTTTTGGACTACGCCATAGAGCCGCGGTGGGAATTACCGAAAAAACCGATGCGCTTAGTCTTGTGGTAAGTGAGGAAACGGGACAAATTTCCTATATAAAGAATGGTGAATTTGTCATGTACGAGTCCATTCCTGAATTGGCGACTATGTTAAAGCAAGATTTGATTTAAATGGAGTGTAAGAACTGTACCAACCAGCTCCGAACGGATTACAGCTACTGCCCAGATTGCGGCGCTAAGGTGATTCGGAATAGACTTACCGTAAAAAATTTGTGGTACGATGCTACTGAGCGTTTCTTTAATGTTGATAACACATTTGTTGTCACATTTAAACATCTCTTTACAAAGCCAGAAAAGGTAATTGCTGGATACATTAATGGTGTTAGAAAAAAATATTTGAATCCTATTAGTTATTTTACAATTGCTATCACATTAGGAGGTTTATTTGTGTATTTAATGAACGAATTTTTTCCAGAAGCCTTAAGTTATCAATTTCAGAACGTGGATCCTGATACATTGAAGGATTCGGATAAGTTAGCGTTTGATTTCCAAAAAAAATGGAACAACTATTTATTCAAGTACCAAAGTTTTTTTTATATCCTTATGTTACCATTCTTGTCGTTGATTTCCAGATTGGTCTTTATAAATAGGAAGCAATTTAATATCAGTGAACATTTTGTCATTAATATCTATGCGTATTCTCAAATGTCTATGGTCATTAATATTACCTATATACTTATACTATGGAGTCCAAAATTGGTGTATTATGCGTCATTGATATCATTCCCACTTCAGATACTATATTTTACTTGGGTATTAAAAAGAATCTTTAATCTGAATTTAAAACAGACAATTTTAAAGCTTCTATTTTTCTTAATTATACTAGGAGCCGTATTTGGGATTTTGATTGTTGCAATTGGAATTTATCTCGCCCTATTCACGGATACTTTTGCAAATTTAGCTACTACCAAATCTTAATTTAAGCCACTTCTTCAGCAAGGAATTGCGCTTCGTAAAGATTACTGTAGTACCCACCTTTTTTAAGCAATTGTTTATGGGTTCCCATTTCAACAATTTTCCCGGCATCCATGACAATTATTTTATCGGCTTTCTTAATGGTCGCCAATCGATGTGCTATTACGATGGAAGTTCTACCTTCTGTGATTTTTTCCGTGGCACGCTGGATTAACCGTTCCGAATACGTATCTACGGAAGAGGTAGCCTCGTCCAAGACCAAAATGCTTGGCTTGCTAACATATGCCCTTAAAAATGCGATGAGCTGACGCTGTCCACTGGAAAGCATGCTTCCACGTTCCTTAACGTTGTATTCATAACCTCCCGGTAAACTTGTTATAAACTCATCCACTCCAATGGCCACTCCCGCTTCTTTAATGTCGGAAACGGTGATGGAGGGCTCTTTAAGGGAGATATTATTGGCAATAGTATCGGCGAACAGAAAAACATCCTGAAGTACCACAGCTATATGGGTTCGTAGCGATGCTAATTTGTAATCCTTAATATCAATCCCATCTACGCTAATGGTTCCGGAATTAATTTCGTAAAATCTATTCAATAAATTGATTATTGTAGATTTACCTGCACCAGTGGCGCCCACGATTGCTACCGTTTCCCCGGCCTTTACCTCAAAGGAAATTCCATGCAGTACTTCCTCATCCTCCAAATACCCAAATCTCACATCTTTAAACACAATATCGCCCCTAACTTCTTTATTTTCTACTGTACCAATATCCTCTATATTGCTCTCCGTATCCAATATTTTAAAAACCCTATTTGCGGCAACCATTCCCATTTGGAGCGTGTTAAACTTATCCGCAATTTGACGGAGTGGTCTAAAAAGTAAATCAATCAACATAATAAAGGCAAAAACGGTTCCGGCAATATCGTTGGAAATGTTGGCAACATTTTGAAGTCCTCCGTACCAAACAATAAGTCCTACGGTAATTGAAGAAACTATTTCTGCTATTGGAAAAAATATGGAGTTGTACCAAACTGTTTTCAACCAAGCATTTTTATGCTTTTCATTGATTAACCTAAACTTTTCGCTTTCCGTTTTTTCCCGGGTAAACAGTTGTACAATCTTCATCCCGGTAATTCTTTCCTGTACAAAGGAATTTAGGTTGGAAACCTCTGCCCTAACCTCTGTAAAAGCGACCTTCATCGCTTTTTGAAAAAGTCTGGTAGCGTAAAGGATTATTGGCAGAACCGTGAACACAAGCAATGCCAATTTCCAGTTAATGACCAACATTACTCCTGCGGCCACCAACATTTTAAGTAGGTCCGAAACGATGACAAAAAAACCTTGACTGAAAATTTCTCCAATACGTTGCATATCAGCTACAGCACGGGTGACTAAAACACCAAGCGAAGAATTATCGAAATATTTCATCCGGAATCCCAACATCTTTTTGAAGAGTTCTATTCGAATATCACGAATCACAGATTCTCCCAACCAGTTGGCATAATAGTTAAACCCAAGTTGACTAACTACTTGCCCAATAAGCACGGCCAACATTGCTATGGTGAGGTAAAGTAACTGTTGGGAATCACTACCCTTGATAGCATCGTCAATAATTTGCTTGACGATAATTGGCGTTAAAACGGCAAAACCGGAAAGCAAAATTGCTGCAATTGCAACCCCGTAAAAGGTAACTCTATAAGGACGGGTGTGGGCCATTAAACGCTTAAAAAGCCGCGTGTCAAAAGCTTTACCAGAATCTTTATCCATTTTTATAAATCGTATTGGGATAGGAAATAGATGTCAAATATAATCCTTTTGCCGGTACAGAAACTCCAGCCTTAGACCGATCTTTACTATTTATGACTGTATTAACATACTCCGGAGGATATTTGCCCAGACCAACATCCAAAAGGGTTCCCACTACAGCCCTGACCATGTTTCTAAGGAAACGGTCGGCAGTTATCCGGAAGATTATCTTTTCGTCGTCCCTAAACCAAACCGCTTCTTTTACATCACAGAAATAGGTTTTCACATCGGTCTTCGATTTGGAAAAACATTCAAAATCATGCATCCCAATTAGCAAAGCGGCTGCTTCATTCATTAAATCCAAATCCAACTTAAGATGTACATAATATGCACTATCCTTATAAAACGGGTTTTTATTATTACAGACCCAATATTCATAAGTGCGCTGGATAGCATCAAACCGTGCATGTGCTTCTTCCTTTACCTCTAAAATTTTCTTTACTGATATGTCATCCGGCAAAAAAGCATTCAACCTGTTAATCAAATCGGGAATATCAGGAATTATGTCCATATCAAAATGGGCATACATCACTTTGGCATGTACTCCGGCATCCGTTCGTCCAGCACCCATCATACTAGTTTTTTCCCTGACCAATTTGGAAAGGGCATCTTCCAAAACTTCCTGTACGGTAATGGCATTTGGTTGATTTTGCCAGCCATGATACGCTTGCCCGAAGTACGAAAATTGAATGAAATATCTCAAATGAAACCCCTAGTTTTGTATTGCTCAAAGATAGTTAAGTTATGAATTATGACTGATGGCTAAAACTACTTGGATTTCGCAACCTACAAAAACGGTACTTACGAGTTGAAAAAAATCCTTCTACTTTCCGATACGCATTCCCATATGGATGATGCTATTTTAAAATATGTAAAGCAAGCCGATGAAGTATGGCATGCGGGAGACATTGGAACATTAAAAGTTACCGATGCCTTGGCAAAACTTAAACCCTTAAAAGGAGTTCATGGAAACATAGATGACCATGTAATCCAAAAAGAATTCCCAGAAAACAATAGATTCTTTTGCGAAGATGTAGACGTGTGGATTACGCATATTGGGGGTTATCCACCAAAGTATAACATGAGAACACGTGATGAAATAAAAACAAATCCACCCAAATTGTTCATTTGTGGACACTCCCATATACTAAAGGTTATGTGGGATAAAAAACTAGGGGTTCTTCATATGAACCCAGGTGCCTGTGGCAAACACGGTTTTCATCAAGTGAGGACCATGCTACGCTTTGTTATTGATGGTGGCGATATAAAGGATTTAGAAATAATTGAGTTGGGTAAGCGATAGATTTGGGCTTTAAGCAGTTTCTAAGTCAGTTATTGAAACAGGTTTTTGATGTATCTTCATTACCTAAAAATAGTATGCAAAAAACCCGGGAACTACCCCGGGTTTCACGCACTAATACTACTAAGATGTTAGGTTTAACGTAAACGATCTACAGATTTTACAAGATCTTCATCCTTCTTTATGGCCCTATTGGCTAGGGCTAAAAAAACGATAGAAAATACAGGAATCAACATCCCAATACCCTTCTCGGAAACCAAAGTCTCTCCGGATAAATTTAGTGATCGGTAAACGAAAAATCCTAGTAAAAAAAGATTCAATATCATATTCAGTCGGTTTACTACGAACTGATTTTTTCTATTCTTAAACAGGAAAACGGACCATAAAGCCAATGCTCCGGACACGTAAAATAAAATGGACACCAATATCTCATTATTGGCGTAAACTTCATTTCCTTGCGCATCTGACCAAAGGTTTACAAAGAAGGGAAGAACACCGGACAACAGTGCCACTACCACTAAATATATACTTTGTATCCTTTGAATCATGTGATTTTGATAATTTTGAAGGACAAAAATACAGGTCTTTTTAAAAAATATCTATCTAATATTGAAAATAATTTGTATTATTGCTTCGTTATACTGCTTAACACTTACCATTAGGGAAATCGTTCCCGAAAAATACCCATTAAAGAATTTACTTCTTAGCATACAAAATCACATATAATATATTCTACATTTAATGTTTGAGATAACAGATTTAAAATCAAAAAAGCTACCTGAACTACAGGAAATTGCTAAAGGACTTAATGTTCCCAAATTCAAGACCCTAAAAAAATTGGATCTAGTATACCAGATTCTAGACCTTCAAGCCGCCAACCCTAAAGTTGCTGCTGCAATTGCCCCAGCTGCTGAAGAAACCAAGGCCAAACCAAAACCTAGGCCAAGACAGAGAGTAGGAAGCAAAAAGGAAGAAACGAAGTCGAGCAACAATGTAAAAGCTTCCTCACCTAAGGTTGAGAATGACACGGCTAAAACGGACGATTCCGACAATAGGAAACCAAGGCCTCGACCAAAATCAAACGATGCTGGCCAGTCAAAAAAAGATTTTCAGAAAAACGCACCGCAACATAAGAACAATAATAATAACAAGGGTTCTCGTCCACAGAAGAATAACTCATATGACAAGAGCAATTTTGACAAGGATTTAAAAAACCGTTACAAGGAACCGGAATACGAATTTGACAGTATTATTGCCAGCGAAGGAGTTTTGGACATTATGCAGGATGGTTATGGTTTCTTGCGTTCATCAGACTATAATTATCTATCGTCTCCCGATGATATTTATGTATCACAATCGCAAATTCGATTGTTCGGACTAAAAACCGGTGATACGGTTCTTGGAAATGTACGCCCTCCAAAAGAAGGTGAAAAATATTTCCCACTTATTAAGGTTAATAAAATCAACGGTATTGATCCTCAAATTGTAAGGGACAGGGTGTCTTTTGAGCACTTGACCCCGCTATTTCCACAAGAAAAATTCAACCTTGCGGAAAGACAAAGTACTATTTCTACGAGAATTATTGATTTGTTTTCTCCAATTGGTAAGGGACAAAGGGGCATGATCGTATCCCAGCCAAAAACGGGTAAGACCATGCTTTTAAAGGATATTGCCAACGGAATTGCTGCAAACCATCCTGAAGTCTATCAGATTATTTTATTAATCGATGAACGTCCGGAAGAAGTAACGGATATGCAACGTAATGTTCGTGGTGAGGTCGTTGCTTCTACATTTGATAAAGAAGCTACGGAACATGTACGTGTAGCGAACATTGTTCTTGAGAAGGCCAAACGTTTGGTAGAATGTGGCCATGATGTGGTTATATTATTGGATTCAATCACTAGGTTGGCGAGAGCCTACAATACGGTACAACCAGCTTCAGGTAAAGTTTTAAGTGGTGGTGTAGACGCAAACGCTTTACACAAACCAAAAAGATTTTTTGGAGCTGCACGTAATATAGAAGGTGGCGGATCATTGTCCATCATCGCAACCGCTTTAACGGAGACAGGTTCTAAAATGGACGAGGTAATTTTTGAAGAATTTAAAGGTACCGGTAACATGGAACTGCAATTAGATCGCAAAATTGCCAACAGGAGAATCTTCCCAGCCATCGACCTTACATCCTCAAGTACAAGGCGTGACGATATGTTATTGGACGAAAGTACATTACAGCGTATGTGGATTATGCGAAAGTATCTTGCCGATATGAATCCTGTAGAGGCTATGGAGTTTATAGAGCAACGTTTTAAGCAAACGAAAAATAACGAAGAGTTCTTGATGACGATGAATCAATAGGAATTTTTTGAAAAGTACAACAGAAAATCCCGATTTAAGTAAGTCGGGATTTTTTTATATGTTTTTGATACATAGGGAGTTTATCGAAAAACTTCACTATTGGCCCTACAACGACCGTAATTTAATATCTTTAACAAGCCGAAGACTCTTCCCCCATTTTCGGCAGTATTTTCTTATTGAACGAAACATGAACATTAAATGACCTAAAAATGAAAAAAACAGCAAACCTATTCGCAAAGACTTTTTTTTCCCTCGTGGTGGTTGGCCTAGCCAGCTGTGGAGATAAAAGGGCAGACAAACCTGAGAAAGAACATGAAGAATACCATGAAACGGTAAAGCCCCCTACAAACATCATTTCACTTGAAATGGCCGATTCTATCTATACCAACTATTCCAATCATAGGGTGGCTCTTATAGAAGATTATGAAACTCAAAAGAGGGCTCCGGAGGAAACATTTGAGGCTGCCCGTTTTGTAGATTTCGATTATGACGCAATTAAACAATACATCAAATATGTAGACCAAGAGGCAAAGAACGCAGGTGTTCAAAAAGTAACCAAACTGAGATTATATTTTGCCAATTATCCCGATAAGAAAGACTTCGAAGATGGAAAAAAAGTTGTTCACCCAAGACAAAATTCCATTTTTATGATTCCAACTATAGAAAAAAATGGAGGTAATTATAGCTTTTTTATAGGGGCTGATGGAAAACCTGAATTAGTTATCGACTGGAAAGCTCAAATGACAAAAGGAATGGGACTTTTGGAGAATGACAGGAAAAAGGCTTACGCTGGTTTTGGCCTTGAAATTTTTTCAGCTCCCAGTTTACAAATAGGTGGCACTAGTCTTACACTTAATCATGGCGGATCCGGACCTCCACCGAAGTCTGATTTCTAATAATGTTGCAAGAGGTTATAAACTTTTTAGCGGAGTATTATTTCATACCTATATACTTTATTTCTTTAATTCTTAGTATCGCAAACTACAGAAAGTATTTTGATACAGAATTGAAGTATTTTCCCATGTTAATAGCCTATACCTTTCTTAACGAGCTTTTAGGAGTGTTAATAAGGGAGTATCCATCTATCTCGCTTTTTGAAAAGATAGAGGATAGCTCTTATAATATGGTAATTTATAACCTTTATAGCGTAATATTTTTTTGTTTTTTCTACTATGTCTATTGGAAACTTATAGAAAATAAGAAGTACAAGAATTGGATTTTCAAGGGCTCATTAGTTGTATTAGCCTCATTCGTGATAAGCTGTTTCTTTCAAAATCCCTTGAATATTGATCTGTTTTACGCTGTTAGTATTTCATCATGGTTTTTGGTTTTTTGTATTGTTTTATATTTTCTAGACAAACGCCTTAAGAAAGAAAAGCTTGTCCAAAAACATAATTTGGTTTTTTGGGTAAGTCTAGCGCTATTTGTTTTCTACACTATTTTCCCAGTACTATTTTTGATAGGGTATTTAAATTATGATTTATGGCTAAAACTAGAATTGAGAACCGTATTGAGAACTTTAATAATCATTATGCACGGTTTCTATTGCATTGGATTTTTGATTAGTAGAAGAAAAGCATTTGGTTAATTTATGATTGATAAAATTCTTGAGTTTATAGCAGACAATTACTTCATGTTCATTTATGGTCTTGCATTAATCCTATCCTTTGTAAAATACAAATACTACTATGCAACCCATTTAAAAGCCTTGCCAATAATAATCGGTTATGTTCTACTTACCGAAATTCTTGGGTATTTAATTTGGGAATATGAAGATATCCAAATAGTGTATGCCGAAGGTCAACACTACTACAACAATCTCATATATAATATTTTGGACATAATCTTCTTTTTATATTTTTTCTGGATTTATGAGAGGAGTTTTTCTAATGATAACTTCAAAAAACTAATTGGATATGGAGCCATTGTATTTTTAATTGTTACACTAATAAATCCATTCTTCCAAAGCTTTGTTTTGTATACGCAGTTAGCAAGTGTTGCTATAGGATCTCTCATTATCTGCACATGTAGTTTTATCTACCTGATACAAACTAAGATTGATCACTCCAAATTTTCGAACTTCAATTATCTACTTTGGTGGATTAGTATTGGATTTATTTTATTTTATCCATTTTACCCGATCATCCTCTTTATCGGGGAATTTAATGAAAAACTTTTCTTCGAATTACACTTAAAATCAGTGCTCGTCTTTCTAATTGCTTTATTATATGGGAGTATATGCATTGGTTTCCTGAAATTAGGAAAAACATACTCTAATTAGCAGGATTTAGCACATAAAAAAGACCCTCTAACACCGTTAGAAGGTCTTCTACTATTATGATATATGACAAAAGTCTTATAGCGCAGCGATGTGCTTTGCCAACTTACTCTTTAGATTGGCCGCTTTATTATCATGTATGATATTCCTTTTTGCAAGACGATCAATCATACTGACAACACTTGGGAACAAAGCCTCAGCATCCTTTTTGTTCTCTTCTCCACGTAATTTTTTGATAGCGTTACGTGTAGTTTTGTGCTGGTACCTGTTACGTAACCGCACTGCTTCGTTTCTTCTAATCCTTTTTAATGCCGACTTGTGATTTGCCATTTTATAACTTAATTATATTTTCTAGGATTCCATGAATCCATTCATTGTTTGTAGCCCGTAGGGGAATCGAACCCCTGTTACCAGGATGAAAACCTGGCGTCCTAACCCCTAGACGAACGGGCCATCTAGTAGCTTTGAGCACTAGTTTAAAACCCGTACCCTAAACTTAGTTTGTAGTCCGTAGGGGAATCGAACCCCTGTTACCAGGATGAAAACCTGGCGTCCTAACCCCTAGACGAACGGACCATTACTTCGCATAATTGCGGATGCAAAAATACAATTATTTTTTACTATCGCAACCCCTCGATATTATTTTTTATAATCTTTTAATATGCCTTTGCAAATAGGACTCTTTTTGATGATGGTTTCCCCGTTACCATGCATTTTCCAGACTCGTCATTAGCATCAATAGGAATACACCTGATTGTTGCTTTTGTATCGTTTTTAATTCGTTCTTCCGTTTCAGAAGTTCCATCCCAATGCGCGGAAAAGAAACCTCCCTTGGTCTCTAATAGTTCCTTGAATTCTTCATAAGAATCAACAGGAGTGATGTGCCCAGTTCTATAATCAAAGGCCTTTTTGAAAATATTGTTTTGAATATCTTCCAGCAAAAACTCAATCTTGGAAATAACGTCTTCCGCCGGTACGGTTTCCTTTTCCAAAGTATCCCTTCTTGCAACTTCATAGGTTCCGTTCTCCAAATCTCGCTGTCCAATGGCAATCCTAACGGGCACACCCTTTAGTTCATATTCATTGAACTTGAAGCCAGGCTTATGGGTATCCCTTGCGTCATACTTCACCGAAATTCCTTTGGCCCTCAATTCTTTGACCAACGGTCCTATTTTTTCCGATATAATGTCCAATTGATCTAAACCACGATAGATAGGTACAATCACTACTTGAATAGGGGCCAATTTTGGCGGAAGTACCAATCCATTATCATCACTATGGGTCATTACCAAAGCACCCATCAACCTGGTGGAAACACCCCAAGAAGTTGCCCATACGTGTTCCTGACTGCCTTCCTTGGTGGCAAACTTAACATCAAACGCCTTGGCAAAATTCTGACCTAAAAAGTGGGATGTCCCAGCCTGTAAGGCTTTGCCGTCTTGCATCAAAGCTTCTATACAATAAGTTTCGATTGCCCCGGCAAAACGTTCACTAGCGGTTTTAACACCTTTTATTACAGGCATTGCCATATGATTTTCAGCAAAATCCGCATAAACGTTTATCATCTGCTCCGCTTCCTCTATAGCTTCCTTTTCAGTTGCATGTGCCGTATGGCCTTCTTGCCATAAAAATTCAGCAGTCCTTAAGAAGAGTCGGGTACGCATTTCCCATCGCACAACGTTCGCCCACTGATTTATCAACAACGGCAAATCCCTGTAGGATTGAATCCATTTTCTGTACGTATCCCAAATAATGGTTTCCGAGGTAGGCCTTACGATTAATTCCTCCTCTAGTTTTGCATCCGGATCTACGATGATGCCACTCCCATCTTCTGCGTTCTTAAGCCTATAATGTGTTACTACCGCACATTCCTTTGCAAAACCTTCCACATGACTCGCCTCTTTGCTTAAATAGGATTTTGGTATAAAAAGTGGAAAATAGGCGTTCTCGTGCCCTGTTTCCTTAAACATTTTATCCAAACCGGCCTGCATTTTTTCCCAAATGGCGTATCCGTATGGTTTTATGACCATACAGCCCCTAACCCCCGAGTTTTCGGCCAAGTCGGCCTTAACGACCAGTTCGTTATACCATTTGGAATAATCCTCGCTCCTCTTAGTTAAATTTTTACCCATTATAAGTAGTTTGGCACAAAACTTGCACCTATTTAGAAAAATAATTCGGTAAAACTAGTTATTTTAAATATGTTCAACAATAAATTTTAGCACCATGATATATACACTACCTTTTAATAAACTACGCAAGACCATAATGATTGCTATTCTGCCCGTTTTGGCGGTTTCATGTGGTTCTTATCAACAAGCGTCTTATTACGATAATGACGGTATATATTCCGATGGTACTATACGGACGGCGGAGCGTCCACCTCAACAGGGAAATCGCTACCAACAAAATCAAAATCAAGAATCTAATACGTACTCCGATTATTTTGGCCAAAAGGCTAATCAGTATGACGAAATATTGGATGGAGAAATTTTTACGGATGTAGATTCCTATTCAAGCCAAATAGAGAATGATAGTATCAATCAGGTTGATCAAGGTCAACTGACGGATTATTACAATAACGCCAACGACTATCAAGGTTATGGAGGTTGGGGCGACAATACAACAAGCGTAAGCATTAATTATTACAATAATGGATGGGGAGGTTTTGCCTACGCCGATCCTTGGTTGTGGAACAACTGGGGTTGGGGTTACAACACGTGGAATTACGGCTGGGGCTGGAACAACCCTTGGAGATGGAACAGATGGAACAACTGGGGCTGGGGTGGCTATGGTGGTTTTGGTTGGAACAACTGGGGTTGGGGCGGAGGCTTCGGCTGGGGAGGATACGGATACGGGTGGAACAACTGGGGCTACGGTTATGGTTGGAACAACGGATTTAACCGTAACAGATACGCTTATATAAATGGAAGACGTGGATATTATAATAGAAATATCATTGGGGACAGTCGCATAGCTACTTCCCTTAGAGGAAGATCCAACGTAAATACTAGAGGTAATAGCCCAAGGTATAGAAGTACAGCGGCCAGATCTTCAAGTGCAAGGTATTCTTCCTCAACCGCAAGAAGCAATAGAAATTATCAAGGTACAACAAGAAGGACTGTAGGAGTAGACCAAAATAGGGCCTACAGGACAAGTAGGAGCACAAGGGCAGTTCCAAGATATAACAACTCCTCTAGGAGTAATAGCACATATCGTTCAAGCGCAAGCGCGTCCCGTTACAGACCAGGAACGTCAAGCAGTGCTAGAACTGCTACTCCAAGAACATCTGCGTACCGAAGTTCTGGAAGCAGGTATAATAGTGCCGGTAGAAGCTCAGGAAGCTACAGAAGTTCAGGTAGTTCCTCGAGGAGTTCTGGATACAGAAGCTCTGGTAGCAGCTCCAGAAGTTCCGGAAGCTATAGAAGTTCCGGTAGTAGTTCTAGAAGTTCTGGAAGTTTAGAGAGTTCTGGTTGTTCAAGGTCTTCGGGATCAAGCGGAAGGTCATCCTCTGGCAGAAGTGGTGGTAGACGCCAATAACCATATCACATTTTCTTAATCGTTAAAAAAAAATGTAATGAAAAGATATTTCACTTTCATAGGACTATTGCTATGTGCAATTGGTAGTAGTCAGAATATTAATGATGCTATTAGGTATGGCAACGAAAGTCTTCAGGGAACAGCGCGCTTTCAAGCGATGGGCGGAGCATTTGGTGCTCTTGGAGGAGATTTATCAGCATTAAACATAAACCCTGCCGGATCAGCAGTGTTCAACAACAGTTTGTTCACCATTTCCGGTTCAAATTATTTCAGAGACAATGATGCCAGCTATTTTGGGACAGTAAATAATACAACACTAAATGATGTAGATATTAATCAAATTGGAGGTGTTTTTGTATTTAATTCCACAAACGACAATTCCGATTGGAGAAAATTTTCCTTGGCCATTAATTATGATGTGGTAAAGAATTTTGAAAATGAGTTCTTTGCATCTGGAAATAGCATCGAAGGAATAGACAATTATTTTTTGGATTTCGCACAGGGAACTCCTTTTGGCTCCATATTACTTCAGGAAGGGGAATTTCTTGAGGATGCCTATTTGGATATTGGAGCGAGCCAAGGTTTTAGTGACCAACAAACCTTTTTGGGCTATTACGGAGGTATCATTGATCCTGCTAGTGAGGACGATACAACTACGGATTACGTGAGCAATGCAAATTACACGACAGTTAATCAAGATTTTTTAAGGAGAACAGCTGGTTATAACAGCAAATTTACCGTAAATATGGCTTCTCAGTATAAAGAAAATCTTTATCTGGGAGCTTCCCTGAACTTTCACAATGTAATCTATGACCGATATGATGAATTTACGGAAAGTGGTTATGATGCCAATTCCGAAATACAGCGTACAACTTTTGATAGCTTTCTTCGTTCCGAAGGGAATGGGTTCTCCTTCAGTGTAGGTGCAATTGCTAAACTTAATGATTTTGTGAGATTGGGCGGTAGCTACCAATCCCCTACTTGGTATAGATTAACCGATGATTTTTCACAACGGATAAATTCCGATTTAGCGGATGAAGATATCGATTTTATCAATTTCAATATTGTTAATCTGTTTGACACCTATACCGTTAAGACGCCAAGCAAATTGACGGGAAGTTTAGCGGTTATTTTTGCCAAAAATGGGTTGTTGAGTTTTGATTATGGATATCAGGATATGTCGCAATCGGAACTAAGGCCAGCTAGCGATTCAAATTTTCAGTTGGTGAATTCTCAAATCTCAAATGAGCTTGGTGCAGTTTCTTCGTTTAGGTTAGGTGGAGAATATAGGATTAAACAATTTAGCCTTAGAGGCGGTTACCGTTTTGAACAAAGTCCGTATGCAAACGGAAATACTATTGGCGATTTAAATGGATTCTCGACCGGTATAGGTTTTAATTTTGGAGGAAGCCGTCTGGATTTAGCCTTGAACCGTACCGAGCAAGATGTTAATGAACAATTATTTGATACAGGTATTACAACTCCCGCAATGTTAAATAGAATCAACACGAATGCTACCCTAAGCTATACGTTGAATTTCTAAAAGTTATTTTATTAAAAACTAAAAAAGGACCGGTCGACCGGTCCTTTTTTTATCGCTTTAGCGTAAAATGCGTTTTTCTCGTTTTGGCCACTAGGACCCCGGCATCATCTTCTTCATATTCAAACCGAAACCAATAATCCGTAGAAGGCATTTGCCTTCCATTGAACGTACCGTCCCATCCACCAACAGCTCCAAGTTGCTTCAACAATTTCCCGTAACGGTCAAATACGAATACAACAGGATTCGTAAGGGTTTCAATTCCCTTAACGTTCCAGGAATCATTGATACCATCCGCATTTGGTGTAAAAAACTTAGGATAGCCAACGACCAAGAACTCAATGGGCTCCGTAGTACCACAACCATTTTTATCATTGATGATTACGGTATTGATACCGGGAGGAATATTCATAAAAACGGGATCATCCTGAAACATACCATCGTTTATAGCAAATTCATAATCCCCATCTCCGACTACAAAAAATTCTACATTGTTTTGATCAGGATCAATAGAGAGATTAGTATCCAATACTTCCACACGATCTAACACAGGAACTCCGAAAAAAGTAATAAGAATTCCCCCGTCATCTGCTACTGTTGGAGGTGTTCCTGAGTTGGTAGTTATTGTGGCAAAGTAACGACCAGAATTAGGACTAGACACTACCAATTCCGCCCCAAAAGGACCAGTACCAGTCAATGGTGCATCGACCGTTCCGTCATCTTCGTAATCCACCGTCCATTCCACACTTGCAATATCACTACCTGCAGGTGAGTTTAAGGCACTTAAGGTAATATCAGGATCTCCTTCACAGGCAATGATATCCAATCCTAAAAATTCATCACGTAATGTACAATCCAATGCTGTGTTTTGATCTTCCTGTACGGAATTACCGGTAAACGTTAGCATATAAGGCTCCGGGTCCCCGTCAAAATTCGTATTGAAATTATTTATTAATATATAGTATATCTCCCCCGGTTCCACGTCCAACCATTCATCATATGTGTTTTGACTCCCTACTAAAAAAGGTGCGCCTTCCTGTCCATTTTCCGGGTTAACACCAATCCCCGTAAACCTCGTATTGTTGACCTCGTAATTACACCGAATAGGTTCAGAACTTCCATCACCGATTATGGTACAAAAATTTTGTCCACTGGTTTGGTCATAAGGACCATAAACGGCAAAATCCCACTCGGCAGTAGGAGTTCCCGTTCCACCATTTGTTGGCAAGGCTTCGATATCAAAACCGACTTGACCACCAGTTCCCGCCCTAAAAACATACCAAGATGTATTATTTTCAATATTTGCGGAACTCACACTTCCCTTTTCCAAACATCCCGTCTGCCGTACAACTTCTGGGTCAAAATCATCTATATCCCCTCCCCCATCGGCAATACCCATTATGGGCATATCCGCACAAACAGGAATCGCAGTTCTACAATCCGGAGAATTTTGAGCTTTTATTTCCAATGAAGAAAGGAAACAGCAACAGACAACAAAAAGCAATACGCGCATAAGGTTTGAGGCTAATTAGGTATACTTTAACGTATATAATAACTTGCTTCACCCAATTTTAGTATCGTTCGCCGAAGATTTATGCAGTTAATCGATGAAATGCACCTTTCTTGACTAATCCTATCGCTTTAGACTAAAGTGATTGCTTATGTATTTGGCCTCGGTAGTTTGGCCTTCAGTGTCCTTATAAGTAAGTTTAAACCAGTAATCGGAGGCAGGTAATGGTAACCCGTTATAGGTTCCGTCCCATCCTGCGCTATTCTCATCCATTTGTTCAAGTAATTTTCCAAAACGATCGTGGATCGAAACAATGGGGCCATCCAGAATAGCTATTCCCTGCACATGCCAAAGATCATTTATTCCATCACCATTGGGAGAAAAGAATTTAGGAAAGCCTACAAGAACAATTTCTTCCGTATCCGAACCACAACCATTAACATCAATAACGGTAATCGTATGCGATCCCGGCAACAAATCCCTAAAAACCGGGGAGGACTGCGGTGTTTCCGTATCCACTTGATACTGAAAATTACCAGTAGTTTCCACGGCAACGGTTACTATATTGGAATCGTCCAAATATTCGATATCGATAGCACTGATTACTGGAGGCCCAGAAAAAACTACTGTTACACTTCTAACATTAACACATTCTACGGTTCCTTGACTATTCGCTGCCGAAAGCGTATAAATTCCTTCCTGAGTAACTGTAATCTGTGATGATGTTTGCCCGGAATCCCAGGAATAGGTATGGTTGGAATTCGGAATCAGTTGTCCAATGGTTGCAACCGGAGTATCTTCACATATATACACAGAGGTCGGAAAATCCAACTGGGGAACTTCAAGTCCGTTGATTTCAAAAGACTGTGAAACATCAAAACAACTGGTGTTTTCAATGGAGGTTGTCCTAACATAAATGGTCTGGGACGATAAGGTTGGTTCAAAACTCATTGGCAAACTGTTAACCCCACCTACTGCGTCAGCCCTAGAAGCGTGATAACTTACCATAAAATCATCAGTGCTTTGTGACCCTAGTGCCTCGCTATTTTTTTGAGAAAGGTCTATTAATGTACCGTCCAAACAGACCAACTCGTCACTTAATGAATTTGTTGTTGGCGAAGGTGAAAAGGCTACCTGTACCTCGCTTATGATATTATTACCTGAAGGAACAACTACCCGAACCCTATACATTGCAGAAACCGCCACTGCTAATGTAGGACCGCTTTCCGCAGGAATCTGCTGATAGCCAGATCCAAGGTCCAAGTACCACTCATAGGATAAAGCGCCAACCGTACTAGCATCCAACAACACATTGTCATTTTCACAAGCTGCTATCGGTGGTCCTAAAAGGTTATTGATGATGGAACAGTCCAAGGCCGTATTTGGAAATTCCACGAAAATAGTTCCCGAAAACTGAATGGAAAAACCGGAATTCAAGTTGCTGAAATTATTTATCAAAAGGTAATAATCTTCTCCTGGGGCCACCTGCAACCAATCATCATATTGAAAGTTGTCAACCCCGGTTGGGTCTTCCCCCACTCCAGTGTTCGTATTGTTGTCAGAATTATCGAAGTAATTACAACGAACCGGATCTCCCAAATTATTGCAGTCGTTACTTCTGTATAAAGCAAAATCCCAATCCTCGGCAACATCAAAACCAATGTTAAATCCGAGTTGTCCACTTTCACCAGTTCTAAATCTATACCAAGCGGAGTTTGTCTCTATGGTACCTGAAGCTTGCGCAATACATCCTGTGGTTGAGGCTCCATTAAAATCGTCAATACCAAATCCATTAGTACCCCCATTTACAGGAGTATCATTACAGATAGGTACGGCATTCGTACAATCTGGGGAAACCTGTCCAATCACACATGACATACCTGCCAGAAAATGGAATATAAAGACGACATAAAGCCTTTTCATAAATACGCATAGCTTTGGAAACTTAAAAATACCCAAGGTGCCCGCTCAACACTAATTTATGTTGTGTACTGCCCCTATAATGGTATAAAGTGGCATATAATGTATATCTTTGCCCCTTGTAAAAGTCAGATTTGAATGAAAATTGGGAGTACATTGGAAGACCATTTTGAAGAGTTAGAAAACGACCATATTTCTACTTCGGAGGAGACACCCTTACGAAAGGATGCGTTTGTTTTGGGTGATGATGAAAAGATAGAAAGAATAAGAACTAGCGTACGAGATATTATGCTTACACTGGGTCTGGATTTAGAGGATGATAGTTTAAAAGGAACCCCTACTAGGGTTGCAAAAATGTATGTCAACGAAATATTTGGAGGCCTCCATCCGGACAGAAAGCCAAAATCATCAACCTTCAGCAATA
This sequence comes from uncultured Flavobacteriaceae bacterium, assembly GCA_963848865.1. Lineage (GTDB taxonomy): Bacteria > Bacteroidota > Bacteroidia > Flavobacteriales > Flavobacteriaceae > Maribacter. Next base: position 39,516 of record CAWKFV010000016.1, read on the forward strand.
AATATAAATATGGTGAAATGTTGGTGGAGAAAAACATTACGCTTTACTCAACATGTGAACATCATTTACTACCAATTGTCGGAAAAGCCCATGTCGCCTATATTTCCAACGGAACTGTAGTTGGACTTTCCAAAATGAACCGTGTGGTAGACTATTATGCAAAACGACCGCAAGTTCAAGAACGGCTAAATATTCAAATTGTTAGGGAGCTACAGAAGGTATTGAATACTGAGGATGTAGCCTGTGTAATAGATGCCAAGCATTTATGCGTTAATTCAAGGGGTATTCGGGATATTGAAAGTAGCACTGTAACTGCAGAATACGGAGGAAAATTTAAAGAGGAAGCGGTGCGCCGTGAGTTTTTGGATTACCTAAATTTGGAAACCAATTTTTAATTTTTCACCTCCATGCTTTTGTACGAAAACCAAACGATTAAAGTACATAATTCACTTACCGGAAAAAAAGAAGTTTTCACTCCAATAAACGAAGGTCATATTGGAATGTACGTATGTGGGCCTACTGTTTACAGCTACGTGCATTTAGGCAATTGCCGTACGTTCATGTCCTTTGATATGATTTTTAGATATTTCCGTCACTTGGGTTACAAAGTAAGGTACGTCAGAAATATTACAGATGCGGGACATTTAGTGGATGATTCAGAGGACGGAGAAGACAAAATCGCTAAAAAAGCCCGTTTAGAGCAATTGGAACCCATGGAAGTAGTGCAACGCTATACTGTGGATTTTCATAATATTCTAGAAAAATTCAATTTTTTACCTCCTAGTATTGAACCCACGGCCACCGGACATATAATTGAGCAGATTGAAATCATCAAGGATATCATGGAAAAAGGATATGCTTATGAAATTAACGGTTCCGTTTATTTTGACGTGGTCAAATTTAATAAGACCAATGACTACGGAAAGTTAAGCGGTAGAAAGTTGGAGGATATGATTGCCAACACCCGTGAACTTGCCGCTCAGGATGAGAAAAGAAGTCCGCAGGATTTTGCGCTTTGGAAAAAAGCGGAGCCTCAGCACATTATGCGTTGGCCCTCCCCTTGGGGAGATGGTTTCCCAGGTTGGCATCTGGAATGCACTGCCATGAGCACCAAATATTTAGGAGAATCCTTTGATATTCACGGTGGTGGAATGGACTTGAAATTTCCGCATCACGAATGTGAAATTGCCCAAGCGGAAGCCAGTAACGGAAAATCTCCCGTCAATTATTGGCTACATGCCAATATGCTTACGTTAAACGGGAAAAAAATGGCAAAATCTACCGGTAACAGTATTCTACCGGGTGAAATATTCTCTGGCGATAATGAAATTCTGAGTAAGCCCTTCTCTCCTGCCATGGTTCGGTTTTTTATGATGCAGGCCCACTACACCAGCATTCTGGACATGAGCAACGATGCGCTTTTGGCGTCGGAGAAAGGTTTTAACAAGTTGATGGAAGCTATTACCGCCTTAAAATCCTTACCTACTGGAAAAGCGACAAATTTTGATATAGCCTTATGGAAAGCATCATGCTATGATGCTATGAACGATGATTTTAATACACCTATCCTAATCGCGAAACTTTTTGATGCCGTAAAGCATATCAACCTGATCAAGGAAGGTGCCGAATCCATTACAGCCGAAGATAGAACAGAACTTGAAACCACTTTACATAATTTTGTTTATGATATCTTGGGCCTTGAAAATAAAAGTAGTTCTGATGCCGATTCCGAAAAATTGAGTGGTGTTGTGGAGTTATTGATTCAATTACGAAAGGAAGCTCGGGAGAATAAAGACTTTGCCACCTCCGACAAGATTCGCGACCAACTGTCCGATTTAGGCATTCAATTAAAAGACGGAAAAGAAGGTACTACATTTAGTCTTTGATCAGACCTGATACTTTATTTCTTGGATTTTTGTTTGGTATTCTCCAGGCGAAATTCGCTGTCTGTTTTTAAATACCCTATTAAAATAAGACCTGCTCTCAAAACCGCATTGCATATATATATCCTTTAAGGTAAGATGAGGATTCTGAAGTAGTCCAACGGCCAACTTAATTCGTTCATTATTGATAAACTCCACAGGTGAAACTCCTAGCTCATTTTTAAAAATCCTGTAAAAGTGAGATGGACTCATACAGGCCTTTTTGCTCAAATCATCCACATGTAAAGGTTCATGTAAGTGCTCCCTAATATATCTTACAATATAGGATAATCTATTTTCAGCAGAGATAGAAATTTGGCTACTCGTGTATATTTTCCTTTCATTCGTTTGTAGTATTCTAATAATAAGTTCACGGAGCATATTATCAACAAACAAATCCTTTGACGGATGATTTTCGGAAAAAAGAAAAAGCAATCGTTGTAGAATTTGAAAAATCCCTTGATCATTTACAAAATGAAAATTGTAATCCATGAGGCTCCATTCCTTATGATCATCTTTACCCATACTTTCGTTCATGAACTCCAATACCCTTCTTATTTTCTCTTCAGATATGGCAATAGCCAAACAACGGGTAGGATTCTTGAATTTGGCTTCTGGAAAATCAATGCACATGGTCTCATTGGCAGGTAAAACAAGGGATTCACCAGGTAAAAAGTCAAACGATTCGTAATCCCTCAAATGCATTACTTTTTTACCCTCGATCATGCTGGCCAAAACCGGTTGGTCAAACTTCAAAAGTACTTGCTTAGCCTGCTTATGAGTTTCAAAAACATGCATTGCCGCATTTTTTAAGGTATAGGAAGTCTGGTTTTCAACCATAGTTTCCAACCTTCTACCTTCTAAAAAATCACCCGACAGTTTTAACATTCTAAAATAATTATTAACTCACAATTATGAAATTTACAAAAAATAGGTCTCAAAAAAATGATTATATTAAAGAATGATAGAATAGTTCATGATATTCATAGAATCCTTCAAACTATTCATAACCTACCAGCGTAACTTTAGTACCGTATTTAAACCGATTCTTTAAGGTATTTAACTGGTTTATTAACTTAAAAACACATTACTATGAGCAACACTGCTACCGTAGCACAAGATGTGCTACAAAAACCTAAATTTAAAAGTCAATATGAAAACTATATTGGGGGAAAATGGACTTCACCTGTCAAAGGTGAGTATTTTGAGAATACGTCACCCGTGGACGGGAAATCATTCACTAAGATTCCAAGGTCAACTGCGGAAGATATCGAAAAAGCTATAGATGCAGCTTGGGAGGCCGCACCCTCTTGGAACACTTCCTCGGCGACTGAAAGAAGCAATATGCTTTTAAAAATAGCCGACGTCATGGAACAAAACCTAGAAGTTTTGGCGAGGGCAGAAACATGGGATAACGGTAAGGCAATAAGGGAAACCAGAGCTGCGGATCTACCTTTGGCCATAGATCACTTTAGATATTTTGCCGGTGCAATACGTGCTGAAGAAGGTTCCGTTAGTGAGTTGGATAGCAACACCGTAGCTTTGAATATTACCGAGCCGCTAGGTGTTGTTGGTCAAATAATTCCATGGAACTTTCCAATTCTAATGGCCATTTGGAAACTTGCTCCAGCTTTGGCCGCAGGTAATTGCGTGGTCTTAAAGCCAGCTGAACAAACACCCGTGGGTATTTTAATACTAATGGAACTTATTGGAGACATTCTTCCGGCCGGGGTCTTGAACATAGTTAACGGTTTTGGTGCCGAAGCAGGAAAACCTTTGGCCTCCAGTCCACGAATCAACAAAGTTGCTTTTACGGGAGAAACAACCACCGGGCAACTAATCATGCAATATGCCTCTAAAAATATCACACCTGTAACCCTGGAACTAGGTGGAAAATCACCAAATGTTTTCTTTGAGAGCATTATGGACGCCGACGATGAATTTTTCGATAAATGTATTGAAGGAGCAAATATGTTCGCACTTAACCAAGGGGAAGTATGCACCTGTCCTTCACGAATTCTAATACAGGAGAGTATTTATGATGATTTTATAGAAAGGGTTATCGAACGCACAAAAGCGATTAAAATGGGCCACCCCCTAGACCCCAACACCATGATGGGAGCCCAAGCATCCAGCGATCAATTTGAAAAAATACTGAACTATATTCAAATTGGTAAAGAAGAAGGTTGCGAAGTTCTAACTGGAGGAGAACAAGCATACAACGAAGGTCTTGAGGGAGGTTTTTATATTCAACCCACAGTGCTCAAAGGGAACAATAAAATGCGCGTGTTCCAGGAAGAAATTTTTGGACCTGTCGTATGCGTAACCACTTTTAAGGATGAAGCAGAAGCTATTGAAATTGCCAATGACACCTTGTACGGACTCGGTGCTGGGGTATGGACTAGGGACACGCATCAGGCCTACACGATTTCAAGGGCAATAAAAGCAGGAAGAGTTTGGGTAAACTGTTATCACCTATATCCCGCACATGCACCTTTTGGAGGATATAAAAAATCAGGTATCGGTAGAGAAAACCATAAAATGATGTTGTCCCATTATCGTCAGACCAAAAACATGCTTATCTCCTACGATAAGAAGGCAATGGGATTCTTTTAAAGAAACAAAAATGAAAACTAAAAGAGTATTGGTGACTGACAAAGCTGCCGACTTCATTAAGAAGTTGAAGGAAACACATGGGGAACTAATGTTCCATCAAAGTGGTGGTTGTTGCGATGGTTCTTCACCCATGTGTTTTCCAAAAGGTGAACTAATGATAGATGACAATGATATTTGGTTGGGAACTATTGAAGGATGTGAATTCCACATCTCCAAGGACCAATTTGAATATTGGAAACACACGCAATTAACGGTAGACGTAACTCCTGGAAGAGGAGCAAGTTTCTCCTTGGAGATACCTTTAGGAGTACGCTTCGTTATCAAATCAAGGCTGTACACTCCAAAGGAAGCGGAAAAATTAGAGCCCGTTAGAATAGGCGTCTAATGATTGTTAATTGCTATGTTTTGTAAAAGGTCTGCATGTATAGTGCAGACCTTTTAAATTTAACGTTGTTTGCAATTTGATTAACTTAGCATGACAAAAAAATACTTTGAAACTATCCTTAAAGCAAATATTGATAGCACCGTTCGTTCTAATTGTTAGGTTCTATCAACTGGCCATTTCCCCTTATACTCCAGCAACTTGCCGCTATTCCCCAACTTGCTCTCAGTACACCTTGGAGGCATTAAAAAAGCACGGACTTTTTAAAGGAGGATGGTTGGCTACTAAAAGAATTTTTAGTTGCACCCCATGGGGAGGCAAAGGTTACGATCCTGTACCGTAGAAAATTTAAGCTTAAAATAACCCTAAATTTAATCTTGCCCTATTTCTTAAAAGCGTAATGGTCTGGTTTGTATTTTTTATCTTAGCCCTTCCAAAATATAATATATGCACTTCTTAGGTATTACGTGGAATCCAAATGAAACCTTGTTCAACATTGGTTTTGTTCAAATAAAATATTACAACCTTCTTTGGATTATTGCATTTGCATTGGGATGGTACTTAATGAAACGAATTTTCGTCAATGAGAAAAAGTCCGTTGAGCAGCTGGATTCGCTTTTTATTCATACGGTATTGGGCACCATGTTGGGTGCTAGACTTGGCCACGTATTTTTTTATGACTGGCCTTATTATAAAAATCACCTGCTGGAAATCTTACTTCCCATACGTGAAAGTGATACGGGTAGCTTACTTTTTGGGTTGATAGATGGTTATGAATTTACCGGATTTACGGGCCTGGCTAGTCATGGGGCAATTATAGGTATAATAATATCTACCTATTTATACACTCGGAAATATCCCGAATTCCGTTTGTTATGGATTTTTGACAGAATGACTATTCCCTTTTCAATTGGGGCTTTCTGTGTCCGCTTGGGGAATTTTTTCAATTCGGAAATCAATGGTAAAGAAGTAGATAGTTCCTTTATATTTGCTACAAAATTCATTAGGGATTCCGATGATCTGCATCCTTCCAGAGCTCTCGGTATTACACAGGAAAAAACGGTAAACGCCGCTTACGACGCTATAGAAAACAATCCCCAATTTTCCCAATATCTTGCGGAAATTCCTTACAGACACCCGGCACAACTTTATGAAGGGGTATGTTATATTTTTATTTTCATTCTGATTTATTACCTGTATTGGAAGACAGATAAGAAAAATAAAGTAGGTTATCTTTTTGGGCTGTTCTTGGTGCTATTATGGACGGTACGTTTCTTCGTAGAATTTGTCAAGAAAAGTCAAGGTGGCTTCGAGGAATCGCTTGGTCTTTTGTCCACTGGTCAATGGTTAAGTATTCCATTCATCATTCTGGGGCTTTATTTGATGTTTAAACCAGCTAAAACCACCTAAGTGTTTTTACGATGATGAGATTTGCAAGAATAGTATTCTTTACAATTTTACTGCTGATTAGTATTGTTTCCTGTAAACAAGAAGCAAAAAAGACAATCAAAACACAGGAAATAATATTTACGAAAGAAGGGGAATTGGCAATTCGTAACGATTCCTTGAATACGTTACTGGTTGAATTGGATATTGAAATTGCGGAATCCGACTACGAGACCCAAACCGGTTTAATGTATAGGAAAGGAATGGAGGACAATCAGGGTATGTTGTTTATATTTCCTGACGAGGCCATGCATTCTTTCTACATGAAAAATACAGCGTTTCCTTTAGACCTAATTTTTATTAAGGCAGATTCCACCATAGCCAGTTTTCAGAAAAACGCACAGCCATTTAATGAAACGGGCTTGTCCTCAAAAGTACCGGTACAATTTGTTCTTGAAGTAAATGCCGGAAATACGGAAAAATGGAATCTGGAGGTTGGGGATAAAGTTGATATTCAGAGAAACTAGCCATGAACTATTTGCTGGTAGGCGAGAAATCTAAACGGCTTTCTTTTAGAAAAGTATTGCCCTCTGACTTCAATGACTGGCTTCCATTCCATGAAGAACCCAAAAGCAGCCAATATTGGTCAGGGTTGCCTGAAAATCCTAAAATAGCCTGCAAGGAACAGTTTGATACTATTTTTTACCGTTACGAAAATCAACTTGGAGGAATGAACGCCCTTGTTCTTAAAGAAAGGAATGTTTTGGTAGGCCTATGCGGTCTTCTGATTCAGCAGGTGGACAGGTTAACCGAAATGGAAATAGGATATTCCTTGTTGCCGAAATTTTGGGGACTGGGTCTGGCAACGGAAGCCGCACAGAAATGTAAAGAAGTTGCATTCAAGAATAAATGGTCACCGTCGCTCATTTCCATCATCCATATTGATAATGTTCCTTCTCAAAAGGTAGCAATGAAGAATGGTATGCTGTTAGAAAAAACTACTACATACAGGGAAAATCCGGTTCATATATTCAGATGTTATGCTTGAGACTATGAATCATTGGGCTATTCTGGTTGATAATGATTCCGATAAGGCTTCTTTTATCCATACCATTCAAAATCCAAATGAAGACTCCCATTTCAAACATTTAAAGTCTAAATCGGGTCAGGTTTTTTCACCTGTCACCCTGCAGCGATTGATGGATGAGGAGGAACGCCATGATAAGAAAATCATACATGGAACAGACCAACCTCTAAAAACCATGTCCAGTGGAGAACAAAAACAGGCGCTATTCTTCCATTTAATGGCTTCTCAACCGGATTATATCATTCTAGACAACCTCTTCGACAATCTTGATCAGGATTTTCAACAAGAGTTGGCGCGAATTCTTATGGCGCATTCAAAGGATATTTGTTTTATTCAACTTGCCAGTAGAAAAATGGATATTTTTCCTTTTATCAATAACTATGGATCGCTTAGTGGGTCACATTTTAAACGCATCAGCAAAACCGACCTTTCTAAATTCCAAGAAGATGACAGCTTTGACGGTAAAATACCTTCTCCTTTAGAGCCTATTGTTGCAAGTGATGATACTTTGATTCAGTTTCACAATGTTTCCGTTTGCTATGAAGAGAAAAAAATTCTTAAAAATATCAATTGGAAAATTAAGAAAAATGAATTCTGGGAATTATTGGGAAATAACGGTAGTGGAAAAACGACCTTACTTTCCATGATTATTGGGGATAATCCAAAAGCTTTTGGTAAAGAAATCTATCTTTTTGGCAAGAAAAAAGGAAGCGGGGAAAGCGTTTGGGACATTAAACAAAAGTTGGGGTATTATTCTCCGGCTATGACCCATAAATTTACTGGAAGGCACACTATAGAGCATATGCTTATTTCCGGATTAACGGATTCCATTGGCCTTTATACCAGACCAACGGAAACCCAGAAACGATATATAAAGGAATGGCTTATGTTATTGAAGTTACTAAAGGAAAAAGACATTCTCTTTAGAAATCTTTCTTTGGGCAAACAGCGTTTAGTGATGACCGCTAGAGCTATGATAAAACACCCTCCGTTACTCATATTGGACGAACCTACGGCTGGAATGGATGATCAATCCACACAGTTATTGGTAGCCTTGGTCAACAAAATAGCCGAGGAAACAAAAACCACAGTGGTTTTTGTTTCCCACAGACAAGAACCCGGACTCCTTCCTAAAAAATCCTATTACCTAAAAATGACAGAAGAAGGATCTATAGGCCAAGTTAAAACGAGTGCATAAAAAAACCGCCATCTAATTTTAGAAGGCGGTTTCAAATACTTTCTTTGATTCTGATTACTTATTTCGTTTCACCAGAAGTTATTTTTTTGTTTAAGGAGTCGTACATAACCGGTGTTGCAATAAAAATAGAGGAGTACGTACCTACGACAATTCCTACGATCATTGCAAACATAAATCCTCTTAACGATTCCCCACCAAATGTAAATATTGCCAAGAGTACTACCAATGTTGTTAGTGACGTATTTAAAGTTCTTCCTAATGTACTGTTGACTGCTGAATTGACGTTATCACCGCCTTTCCATCCACGCTCCGCGATAATTTCACGAATCCGGTCAAATACAACCACGGTGTCGTTTAGTGAGTAACCGATTACCGTAAGGATGGCTGCAATAAATGCTTGGTCAATCTCCATATTAAAAGGCATTACTTTTCCTAATAATGAAAACACACCCAAAACAATAAGTACATCATGGAAAACGGCAACCACCGCTCCCAGAGAGAACTGCCATCTTCGGAAACGTAAAAGAATGTATAGAAATACTACTGCCAAGGAGCCCAATATGGCCAAGAAAGCGTTATTCTTAATATCATCCGCTATAGTAGGACCTACCTTTACCGATTTTAAAATACCCACCGCTTCATCATCTGTTCCACCTAAAACGAAAGCATCCTTACTAATACCATCCGGTAAATACTTTTGAAGCGAAGTATATAATTTATCTTGAATTTCAGTATCCACTTCAACGCCTTCAACATCTACCTTATAAGGAGTTGTAATTCTAATTTGGTTAGATTCTCCATATATCTTCACATTGGTTCCACTACCAAAAACTGTACTCAATTCCGAGGCGATTTCCGACGAATTTACAGGCTGTTCAAAACGTACCGTGTAGGAACGCCCACCAACAAAATCCACACCTTGTTGCAAGCCTGGCCCAAAGAATAATGAAGCCAATCCAATCAATACCAATATGCTTGAGATAACATATGAAATCTTACGTTTTGACAAGAAATCAATATTAATATTCCTGAAAAGACCCTTAGTAGCACTAGTTGAAAAATCCAAGCTCCTACCCCTTCCACTGATATACCAATCCACCAACAATCTTGTAATAAAAATAGCCGTGAACAAGGAAGTAAGAATACCTATCAATAAGGTAGTCGCGAAACCTTTGATAGGCCCTGAACCAAATATGAAAAGAATAACCGCAGTTAAACCTGTAGTAATGTTCGCATCCAAAATAGATGATAGCGCATTGGCAAAACCGTCCGATACAGCCTGCCCCTTGCCTTTACCTTTAGCCAATTCTTCCTTAATACGCTCAAATATAAGTACATTGGCATCTACGGACATACCTATCGTTAACACGATACCTGCTATACCCGGCAAGGTCAATACCGCATTTAGACTGGTCAATACACCAAAAATCAATAAGATGTTCAATAATAAAGCGATATCGGCAAATGCCCCTGCCTTACCATAATAGGCGATCATCCACAATAGTACGATGGCCATGGCTATTAAGAAAGACATAAAACCACTGTCTATCGCCTCCTGTCCTAGAGATGGACCAACAATTTCAGATTGAATTATTTCTGCCGATGCCGGTAATTTACCTGCCCGTAGTACATTGGATATATCCTTAGTTTCATTTACCGTAAAGTTTCCTGTAATCTCGGAACGGCCACCAGAAATTGGACCTGAAGAAACGCCCGGCGCGGTGTAAACTTTATTATCCAAAACAATGGCGATACCGGTTTGGTTGGTATAGGCATCACCTGTTAGCTTTTCCCACTCTTTGGCACCTTTGGTGTTCATGGTCATGGAAACAGCAGGCTTACTAAACTGATCAAAATCCGCTCTGGCGTCACTAACCACATCACCACTGATTCTAGGTGTACCTTCCCTATTTGATTTTAGGGCGTACAAATCGATTACTTCAACGTCTTCGGACGAAGGCCTTTCCCAAACAAACTTAGTAAACTGAATATCAGCAGGCAGCAACCTTCTTATTTCCGGCATTCTCAAATACCCCCCAATAGTAGCCGTATCTTTTATCGCAGCCCTGAACATAGCATTTCCGCCTGGGTCTGCAGGAATAAGTAATTCATATAATGGATTTACCTGCGTGGCCAAATCCAAAGAATCTGAAGAAACATCGGATAACAAAGAATCCAATTCAGATTCTTCCTTAACCTGTTCTGGTTCATCAACCACAACAATCTCCTTTAGCTTTTCATTTGCTTGAATCAAAAACGTGCTAAAGCTAGTATTGCTTTGCTTATACGTTTCCCAAAATTCCAATTGTGCAGTACTGGATAACAAATCTTGGGCACGGGCAATATCCCTCGCACCTGGCAACTCCACCAAAATACGTCCGGAATTTCCTTCCCGTTGAATGTTTGGTTGTGTTACTCCAAAACCATCGATACGTTCCCTAAGTACCTCAAAGGCCGAAACAATAGATTCATCTATTTTCGTCCTTATGATAGGTTTTACCTCATCATCGGACATTTGAAAATTCACTTCATCGCTTAAACCTTTATTGGCAAAAATATCAGGGGAAGCCAATTTGGTATCGCCCTTAATATTATCAAAAGCCTCAAAAAATAGCTCTATATAGGTATCATCACTGTTCCTTGATGCCGCATCCGCATCCGCCAACGCTTTATTAAAAATCGGGTTCTTGGTATTGTTGGCAAGTCCCTTAAGAATGTCCTTTACCGAAATCTGAAGTGTTACGTTGATACCCCCTTTAAGATCCAGACCTTTGTTAAGTTCTTTCTTTTTGGCCTCGTCATAGTTGGTAAAACCTAAAATGGGATTACTTCCAATTGAATCCAAATAACTGGCCTCCAGTGCCTCCCTCTTTGAAACATAGTCTTCCTCAGCTTCAGAAATACGACTCTCAGCAAATACTTTTGCTTCCTTTTCAACTTTACTAGTGATAAAAGTATAGGATAGTTGGTAGATACTAACTAGCCCGAATAATAAAGCGAAAAGCTTTATAAGTCCTTTATTTTGCATTGGTTATGTGATTTTGTGTACGCTTTTTATAACAGCGTGCAAATATATGATTTACCCTAAGAATTGACAATATATTTAGAAGTTATTGCAAAAAGGAAGCCATTCGGTCTTAGATTGACAAACCGAATGGCTTCTTCACTATAATAAATAGTATTTAAAAAGAAAGTAAATTGTTCGTTTTTGTAACGCCCGCTGCACTCTCCTGCATCTTTTCTTTTTCAGCATCACTTAACGGAATATCAATAATATGCTCAATACCGTTTTTGCCGAGAATTACCGGTACCCCGATACAAATATCGTCTAGACCGTATTCCCCTTCCAACATTGTTGAACATGGGAACATTTTTTTCTGGTCGCACGCTATGGCCTGTACCAATGCAGATACTGCCGCACCCGGAGCATACCAGGCACTAGTGCCCAATAATTTGGTAAGTGTGGCCCCACCAACCTTGGTATCTTCTGCAACTTGGGACAATCTTTCTTCGTTCAAAAATTCAGAAACGCGGATACTATTTCGCGTAGCATGGGAGGTTAAAGGTACCATTCCCGTATCACTATGTCCACCGATTACCATACCGTCAACATCGGAAATTGGTGCATCCAATGCTTCTGCCAAGCGATACTTGAAACGAGCACTGTCCAAAGCACCGCCCATTCCTATGATATGATTTTTAGGTAAATCCGTAGTTTTATGTACCAAATAGGTCATGGTATCCATAGGATTGCTCACTACGATTAAGATTACATTTGGGGAATGCTCAATAAGACTGCTGGAAACCGTTTTTACGATACCGGCATTTATGCCGATTAATTCCTCTCTGGTCATACCTGGTTTTCTTGGTATTCCCGAAGTTATTACTGCAATGTGACTGTTGGCTGTCTTGGAATAATCGTTTGTACTTCCAGTGATTTTCGTGTCAAAACCATTTAAAGAGGCCGTTTGCATCAAATCCATTGCCTTACCTTCCGCGTACCCTTCTTTAATGTCCAAAAGAACTACTTCCGATGCAAAATCCTTAATCGCAATATACTCTGCACAACTTGCGCCCACGGCGCCTGCCCCAACTACTGTAACTTTCATTTTAGTGTATTTATTTGTTAGTTATCAATAGGATAAAATCCTATCGAAATATTAAATTTTTATGGTATCCAAAAATAAGTATTAATTGATGAAAATAGTTTTGATAGGCCCATTAATGTTTTGAATTCCTGATTAAAAAATAATCGACGAACTGTGCTTTTCGTTAAAAAAAATGGTCTTTCAACGAAGATATCTTCAAATGACGACCGTACATCGAATTTTAGTAATAACAACTATCACATCCCGTTAATAGTTGTGGATCCCAAATCCAAACTAAACCTACTTACAATGAAAAAGTTCCTTTCGTTAATGGCTATTATCGCCATTATCTCGGCTGCCAACTGCTCTAGAATAGAACAGAACAATGATCCTATCATCGGAATTTGGTCACAATCCAAAACGTTTGAGACGGCAAATACCGCCAAAAGTACAGTCCGCGAAGAATGGATTTTCAATGATGTCTATTTAGGAAGATACCATGAAATCACCGGAAACGAAATTACCCTTCAAACAGATTTTAAATGGTCCAAGGAAGATGGTAAATACATCGTGGAATACCGTGGTCTAGAGAACAAACCTAACAATGTGCTCACCATTGAAAAAAAGAGCGATGATACCATACTTATAACAGCTGATGGCAATATACTAGCCTTAAGGGAATAACAATTTTTACAGGGCCATGGGAAAGGCCTGTCCGGAGCAATCTGGGCAGGCTTTTTATTTTCTCTTATTTCGAATATAATTGATTGATTAAAAACTATCAGATAATATTTAATCTGAATGTTACTTTTCTAGTTCTATAAAAGGTAAATTAAAGAAACTACTAAAAGAGACCACGTTTTGGACACTCTAGGATAAAGTATAGGTTTTTGAATAGAGACTCAAAAAACGGCCGTTTTATATAACATTGATTTCATTTAAAATCATCAGGACTATTTCTTTTTCTCAAAAATTAATTTAAAGTAGTTTTTTAAGTGCCTCAAGTGGTCTACGGTCAGGTCCTTACCCCTTAAGGCTTTTGAAACCACAAAGGCACCTTCAAAAATTACTACGGTATGGTCCGCCAATGATTGGATATCAATTTCTACCTTGGCATCATATTCTTCGATAACGTCTTGAATCAACTGCACCATAGTAGTTCTCCAAGTCAATATTGTTTCGGATATGCGATTCAAAGTTTCCTCATCGAACTGGTTGGGCTCATAAGTGTAAGAGGCATAGAGACAGCTGTAGGGTTCTTCAACCTCGGACATCATATCTATAAACTCCTGGATAAATTGTAAAAGGCGCTCCAAAGCATCCCCTTTGAGGTTCTCCGTACTTTTTAGGGCCTCGTTCATGTGAAAGATATCTTCCCTTGCAAATTCTTCTATCAATGCTTTTGCCAGATGGTTCTTGGTCTTGAAATGATAGAAGAACGCACCTTTAGTGATTCCTGACCTTTCTAATATTTGATCGATACTGGTTCCCGAAAAACCGTTCTCAAAAACCAGTTGTTTTGATTCTGCCAATATTTTATTCCGTGTTGGTGTTCCATCTCTTCCCATTTCGTGAAGATAAATAAAATTTTAAACAAACTAGTTGGTACAATTAAAAATAATTTTATATTTGCACCGCCTAGTCGGTATAATAAAAATATAATTATTTAAAAATCAGTTATTATGGAAAATTTCATTTCACAGTTACCCACACCTTTTGATCTGGTGTTCGACCCGATCTCCTACATCATTTTCGCGATGTACGGGGGTTTAATGCTCTGGGAAGCACTTCTTCCGGCACGGAAGCTTCCCCACGTAAAATTTTGGAAAATAAGGGGCATCCTTGCCTTTGTAGTCTTCTTTTTTCTTTCCTCCTACCTGCCCATAATCTGGGACGGCTTTTTTGCTGAATACCAAATCTTTGACCTTACAGGTCTTGGAACCGTTTGGGGAGCCTTGGTTGGCGTATTGGTCTATGAATTGGGCGAGTATGTCTGGCACCGCACAATGCACAATAGTGATTTTCTCTGGAAAGGAATGCACCAAATGCACCACAGTGCTGAACGAATGGACAGTTATGGGGCATTTTATTTCAGTCCTCTCGATATGATCGGATGGATTATAGTTAGTAGTGTAACTCTTGTTCTTGTAGCAGGTTTTACACCTGAGGCCAGTACCTTGATTATTTTGGCAACTACGTTCCTATCTATTTTTCAGCACAGCAATATCAAGACCCCAACTTGGATAGGGTATATCATACAGCGACCGGAGTCACATACGATTCACCATGCAAAAGGCATCCATGCTCATAATTATGCAGGAATAGCCCTTTATGATATTCTGTTCGGAAC
Organism: uncultured Flavobacteriaceae bacterium; assembly: GCA_963848865.1. Taxonomy (GTDB): domain Bacteria; phylum Bacteroidota; class Bacteroidia; order Flavobacteriales; family Flavobacteriaceae; genus Maribacter. Next base: position 54,545 of record CAWKFV010000016.1, read on the forward strand.
CTTTAAGAATCCCAAGGGTTATACTCATGAGACCGGCTTCTATCATGGTGCCTCGGCCAAAGTGAAAGATATGTTATTGTTCAAGGATATTTCAAAAGAACAGTAATGAAAAGTTCGAAAAGATTTGAGAAAGGAGTTCTCCTTTTTGCCGGACTGCTGGTCTTGTTACATTTCTATCTGTTGTTCGAACTTCTTTATTGAACGGCTAAAACAAAAAATAATGACCGTTGCATTTCAGCATAATCATTTGAACTATTCATTACTAATTAGATTTTTATCATGAAAATTATCAAGAACATTTTTTTTGCACTAATTACGGTATTGTTCGTTGCCTGTAGCGACGACGATTACGTAGGTAAACATCCTAATGACAAACAAATAGAACTACAGGTTGCCATAAAGGGAACAGCAATTGGTCAGGTTAAGAGCATAGTCCATCCGTTAACGGGTGAAACTCTTGAGCCAACTTGTTTCTTGCTAGAGCTGATAGACCCCGTCACCAAAAAGGTGATTGGGACATTTCAGGATTGCATAGTAGATAATGTAGTTCCAGGAGATGGCACCATCACTAGTCGACTAATGACCTCAATGAATTTAGAAGGACGTGGGTCTATTCTGGCGGAAAGTATTGTACAACGAATTATACAACCTCCTGTGGAGGAGTTTTATTTCTCCACTCACTTTACACCAAAGGAAAATAATGTTATTGAAACAACAGGTGAATTTGATGGTATGTTGGGTAAAATATCCTTGAAGGGGGAAGTAAATATGGCGAATATGGATCAACGTATTATGACCTTCAATAATAACTATACCGTTAATCTAGAATCATATTAAAATTCTACCCAAGTAATGGGGTCGAGCTCTTTACCTATAGTTAAACAAAACATTACAACTTTTTCATAGCAACAATATCATTTCATCAATTCAAAACTATTTAAATCTTTTATCATGAAAATTATCAAGAACACTTTTTTAGCGCTAATTGCATTATCGTTCGTTGCCTGTAGTGACGACGATTACACAGGGCACGTTCCCCAACAAAAACAGACCCAGTTCAGGGTCATCGCTCAAGGACAATCAGTGGCAAAGGCCAAGGCTATGACGAACCCGGCTACCGGGGAGCCAGCCGAAGGCTTTTGTTTTCTGATCAACATGGTGGACGCCGACACGGGCGAAGTTATCGGAACCGTTAACGATTGCGATATCAAGACCACCGAATTTCCAGACGGTACATTGGTCTCCACCGTCGTCACTACATTCAATTTTAATGGAATGGGCTCTATTACTTCAGTAAGTGAGGTATTGCAAACACCCATAGGCGATGGGAAGTTCACCACAGAGTCCAAGCCTCTGGAAAATAACATTTTTGACACCACTTTCGATTTTGAGGGCAGTGAGGGGAAAGCAACTTTAATAGGAGAAATCGATTTGTCAAAGTTCGACCAGAACATCGTAGGATTCAACTGTAATTTTACTATTGACCTGGTGTCATATTGATTCTAATTAAAAAGTAGTGTTTTAGGTTAGTGTTGGTGCCCATTGCTCCAATCAAAGTATATGGGCACTTTTTAAAACACATAGTAAATATGACTAATGGAAAAATCTTTAAAAAATAAAAAAACAAGAAACCTTAAATGGTTTGGATGGACCGGCAATTACAATAACGGCCTTAGTGTCAAAAGGGATTTCCTTGGGAAGTATGAAGGCAAACCATCAACAAAATAAATTCATCAACAATAAATAAACAGTAGTATCATGAAAAAAATAGTAATCACTTTAATAACAATAGGAGTGGCAAGTTTTGGTTTCGCCCAAAACTCGAACCCAGATTTTAATATCTCCAAGTTTAGGGAGCTTGGTATTCCAAGTTCAAATTACAAATATCTAAACGAAGTACAGGACCATCTTACACCTCACCAAGTCAAGTATCTTGAGAAGGTGGCATCAAGTTGGGATGTCTCCACATCAGAGAAGTTTGACGGACGAAAGGCAGAACCCTTTCAGGTTACTTTCAAGTTGGAGGGCGGAAATATCGATACGTTCTATGATAGTAAAGGAAAGGTCGTTTCCGCCATTGAACGGTTCAGCAATTTTGTGATGCCCAAATCGGTCGGCAACGAAATTCAGAAGCAATACCCAAATTGGAAGATTGTAAAGAACCGTTATTCTGTGCTTTATTATCACGGCGAAAGCACAAAAAAGAGTTTTAAGGTGCTCATAGGGAAAGGAAACCAAAAGAAGTGGCTAAGAATTGACCCATCCGGAAAAATTTCTTAAACGCCTTTTACTACAAATTGATTTGAAAGCTGGCGGTCGCCATCGCCAACTTTTTACAACCCTTTAAAATAAATGTCCGTTGGGCGTGAAAATTCATGTTCAACTCAGAAAAATCAAAGAAATGAGCGAGAAATTCGATAATAACAGTATTCGCGGGCCTATTAACTCATGGTTCTTCTATACGATTTCCGGCTACATGAATGTGCTATGGGGGAGATCTAAAAAAGAACTGTTTCAAGATCATCCTGAGACCGTTGTGGAGATAGGTCCGGGGGCCGGGGCAAACATGCGGTACCTAAGAAAAGGAACCAAATTGATAGCCATTGAACCTAATATCCATATGCATAGCAACCTACGGAAGACCGCTAAGAAATATGTAATAAATCTGGATATAAAATCCATAAAAGGGGAGGCCATAGATTTACCGGATAACTCGGTTGATTTCGTAATGAGTACCCTGGTTCTTTGCACGGTGAGCAATCCTTCGGAATGCTTAAATCAGATACGGCGCATCCTAAAACCTAACGGAGAATTTGTGTTCATTGAACACGTAAGGGCAAGGAAAAATTCTATTCTTGGTTTCATTCAAAATCTAGTTCATAGACCATGGCATTGGTTTTTTGAAGGATGCCATACAAACAGGGATACGGCAACCTTTTTGCAATCTGCTGGATTTAGCAGGGTGACCATGGACAGATACAATCATTACTCCCCATTTGTTCCAATTATTCCCCAAATCCGCGGACGGGCAATTAAATAATTGGACATTATGAGATTTAAGATACTATTATTAATAATCGGGGGTTTGCCAATGGTTGGTATTGCCCAAAGTAATTGGCCCCTTAAGGTCGCCCTAGGTAATGAAGCCACTTCTGTACCTTTTACAGAATTCTTTACCACGCCAATTCATCCTACGATTCAATTAGGAACGGAATATTTTTATAGGAACAGACCGCATTCAGAACTATACCAGACATTCAATGTTGGGTATATGTATCACAAAAACCTCTATCAAGGAACGTACTTGAATACGGGAATAGGCTACGACTACAAAACGGGTTTTGGGTTAAAATTCAAATCAAATCTTGAAGTGGGTTACTTACACACGTTTGCTACCCGGGATGAATATCAATTTGAAAATGGCGAATTCGTTAATGGCATCGACAAAGGTAATTCTAGGGTAATGCCAACGTTTTCGGTCGGTCTCGGATTTGCATTTAAAAAGAACGGTCAGGTCACATCCGAACTCTTTGTTCTGTATAAATCTTGGATAGAATATCCTTACTCCCCAGGTTTTATTCCCCTAATGTCCCATACGAATTTAGAAATAGGTTATAAATTTTATTTAAAAAGTCATGGCAAAAAATAGCATTCGAATTTTAATGGGAACGGTGATTTTCTCTCTATGTTTCATATCATGTCAAAAGGATGAGCTATTAGCTCTAGATGTTTTCGATGTCAATGTTTCATTCACGGACAGCAGTGCGACCCATGTCGAACATCTCAAATTCCAAAAGTTATTGGAGGACATTAAAGGTTCCGGTGTTCCGGGAGTTTCAATGTCAGTACACGACCCGATAAGGGGCATGTGGTTGGGCACAAGCGGCAAGGCCGATCTTAAAAATAACATTGACTTAAAAGTTGGTCACATAACCAGGGTTGGCAGCACCGTTAAAACTATTACGGCAACAACCATACTGCTATTACAGGAAGAAGGAAAACTGAGTTTGGATGATAGGATCACGGATTATTTGACCGACCATGAAATCAGGGATTTGGAAAATGCCGACATAGCTACGATTAGGCAATTACTTGATCATTCCAGCGGAATATATAATTATATCGGAAATCTTCAGTTTCAAACGGCCTCTTTGAACGATTTGGTGAAAGAATGGACCCCGGAGGAATTACTGGATTTTGCTAGAGGTCAGAACGCATATTTTAAACCGCGAGAAGATGCAGAATATTCCAATACAAATTATATTTTATTAGGGATGATCATTTCCAAAATAGAGAACAAACCTTTTTATGAAGTCTTTGAAGAGAAAATTTTCATCCCCTTAGGTTTGAACTTTACTCAATTTGCCGCTCAAAATCCAGTGCCAGATAATATTATCCGAGGATATGCCGATTTGTACAGTAATTTAAACGTAATAAACGTCACTTACTACAGTGGTTGGGACTATTATACGGCAGATGGTGGTTTGATTTCCAATCCTCATGATTTAAACATATTCTTCACTTCTCTTATGAATGGTGAAATCGTTTCCCCATCTTCTTTAGATGAAATGATGGACTGGATTACACCAAATGAAGAGGACACGGAGTTTTTTCCGATTGCCCATGGGTTGGGTATTTTTAAAATGGAAACACAATGGGGAGAAGCTTATTTCCATAGTGGTGATGCCATTGGTTATTATGCAAATATGGTATATTTTCCAGACCAAGAGACCACGATATGCTGGGCAGTGAACGGAAACTATGGAAGAATCGACGAATTTACGTCTACCAAAGAAGCCATGGAGAATATTTTTGACGCAGTGTTCGATTAATCCGTTCGGAATAGATACTAGAAAAAGGCTTAATAGAGATTCTCTTGAGGATTAATTTTGATAGACATGGACAGATATGAGGAAACATTTAATACTTGGAATAAAATAGCGTCGCTATATCAGGACAAGTTCATGAAAATGGACCTTTATGACAATAGTTATGATGTTATATGCAACTCGATTAAAACCGATAAAACTAAAATTTTAGACATTGGTTGTGGCCCAGGGAATATTACAAAATATCTGTTGGCGAAAAGACCCGACTTCCAAATTTACGGAATCGACATTGCTCCAAATATGATAGCTTTGGCGAAAGAAAATAATCCTACCGCTAAGTTCGACGTAATGGACAGCAGGAAAATGGATGGAATTAAGGAAAAATTTGATGGGATTGTTTGTGGCTTTTGTATACCCTATATGTCTCCGGCTGATTACGAAAAACTTTTTAGGGATGCCTATGACCTTTTAGCCGAAAATGGACTCTTCTATTTAAGCTTCGTTGAGGGTAACACGGAAAACTCAGGTTTCCAAACAAGCAATAAAGACAGGGTCTATTTCTATTATCATTCTTTGAAAGAAATGAAAGCAAGACTTATTGAGCATCGGTTTACTGGACTGAAAATTTTTGCTATTGACTATAAGAAATCCAGTTTAGAAAGAGAAACTCATATTGTTTTGATAGGAAGGAAGCACGCTAGGGTTTAAGCATATTCAATGTACCGCTAAGTTTGAGTCTTTTTTAGAGTCCTAGAAAATGAAGGTTTTATTAGACACTACAATGAAAAAGGTTATCCGAATTATCGCATCCCAAAGTTAACACCAACCGTCAAGGTATTAAAATTACCTAGGTTATAGTCGGCATTCAATCTGAAGAATCCTAACTTCAACTTAGCACCAACAGTTCCGGTAACTCCATTTACTTTTTTGGTTATGGAAAATGGATCAGTTACCGATTCTTGGAATATTCCAAAACCGGCTTCATATGTACCTAGAACATCTGTTGTTGAAGTTCCTGTCACATAACCCAATCCGCCATAAAAATTAATTATAGGTAGTTTTGTAGAAGCGATAGCCGCAAAGGACCACGTAGAAAATGAAGTTTCTATCTTCTGGTTGTCACCGGCAATTAGCTCTTGATCCGTAAAATCATAGGAAGCATCCAACTTGGTATACCCAATCACTGCAGAAATTGCAACAGGTAGGATTTTATCCGCAGGAAGAATTTTGGTGAAATCGTATTGTAATCCGCCCCCCAATAGACCAAATTTCACATCTTCATCAAAATTAATATTTGGTAAAAACCGTGCCTTTATCTCTAATCCTTTTACAAGACCAACACTAGCTTGAACAAAGGCTGAGGGTACAAAATTTAATCCTTCTGAAGCTAATCCTGAAGGAAGCGTAAATTCCTGATTCTGTGTTACACCAGGTGCTACCTCACCTTCTACAAAAACACTGATTCCTTCAATATCCCCTAAAACAGAAGAAACCAATTGGGTATCGGTTCTTGCATTACTACCGCCAACCAGCTGCAGGTTGGTATAATCGCTTTCATCAAACAAGAACGCTTTTTTATCCTCTTTGTTCTTAAATCCAGTAACGTTCCCGACAATGGAAATTTCAAAGCCTCCAAGCGGTTTTGCATCTGCAGTATTGTACCAGCCATTGGCCATACTGTAAATAGCAGCTTCGGACATGGGGCTAAAATAATCAGTTGTAAAGCGTTCTGCGTCTTCTACACCAGCTGCGAATACGTCACTAAAATCCGATTGAGCTGTTAGTCCCAACGAAAAGCATGACATGATACCAAAAAGAACAATTTTCTTCATTTTGTAAGAATTTGCCCTAAAACTAAAAAACCTACGGTGATGCCGCAGGTTTTTGTTGTGTAATTAGCTATTTCTATGTGTCAATGTTCGCATAAACGGCATTTTTCTCGATAAACTCCCTTCGCGGAGGAACCTCATCTCCCATCAACATGGAGAACACACGATCCGTTTCCGTGGCATTTTCAATAGTAATTTGTCGCAGTGTACGGAAATCTGGATTCATGGTAGTATCCCATAACTGCTCAGCATTCATTTCCCCAAGACCTTTGTAACGTTGAATACTAACACCTCCACTGTAACTATCCGCTATGGCATCCCTTTCCTTGTCAGACCAGGCATACTGCTTTTTTTGCCCTTTCTTTACCAAGTACAACGGTGGAGTTGCAATGTAGACATGCCCTTCTTCAATCAATTCGCGCATATACCGAAAGAAAAACGTAAGAATAAGTGTTTCAATATGACTACCATCCACATCGGCATCACACATGATTACCACTTTATGATACCTCAGTTTTTCAAGGTTCAATGCCTTACTATCTTCTTCGGTACCTATTGTAACTCCGAGAGCCGTATAGATATTCTTAATTTCCTCATTTTCAAAAACGCGATGCGGCATCGCCTTTTCCACGTTCAGAATTTTACCACGCAAAGGCAATATGGCTTGAAAATGCCTATTTCGTCCTTGTTTGGCCGTTCCCCCGGCTGAATCACCCTCAACCAAGAATACTTCGCACAATGATGGATCTTGCTCAGAACAGTCGGACAGTTTTCCGGGCAGGCCACCAATACTCATAACAGTCTTACGCTGTACCATTTCACGGGCCTTTGTGGCAGCATGTCTTGCTTGCGCCGCAAGAATAACTTTTTGTACAATGACCTTAGCATCGTCCGGATGCTCTTCCAAGTAATTGGTCAAGCATTTCCGAAACTGCCTGACTGACTGCTGAGGACACTTCCCTGTTCCCCAATTTTGTTTTGGTCTGACCTTCAAATTGAGGCTCCTGAACCTTAACGGAAACAATAGCCGTTAATCCCTCACGGAAATCATCACCCTGAATCTCAAACTTCAATTTGTCCAACATTCCAGAGCTATCGGCATACTTCTTCAGAGTCGTGGTCAAACCTCTTCTAAAGCCCGATAAATGTGTACCACCTTCGTGGGTATTAATATTATTTACATAGGAATGCAGATTCTCCGTGTAACTGGTATTATAAATCATGGCAACTTCCACGGGGATATCATTCTTCTCCCCTTCCATGGAAATTACGTTTTGTATCAATGATTCCCTATTGCCATCCAAAAACTTAACGAATTCCTTTAAACCTTCGTCCGAGTAAAACGTTTCAGAAACAAACTCGCCCTTATCGTCTTTTTGTCTCCTGTCCGTTATTGAAATCGTAACCCCTTTATTAAGAAAGGAAAGTTCCCGCATTCTATTGGACAAGGTTTCATAGCTGTATTCAATGGTCTGGGTGAATATTTGGTCGTCCGGATGAAAAGTAACCATAGTTCCCCTTTCAGTGGTCTCACCAACGGTTTTGACGGGATACATGGACTTTCCTCTTTCATACTCCTGCTCCCAAATTTTACCATCTCTATATACGGTCGCCTTCAATCTGTCCGAAAGAGCATTCACTACGGAAACACCAACACCATGAAGTCCACCTGATACTTTGTAAGAATCCTTATCAAATTTTCCACCTGCGCCTATTTTGGTCATTACCACCTCAAGCGCGGATATACCTTCCTTTTTATGCAAGTCTACCGGAATACCTCGTCCATTATCCTTTGTGGTTATGGAATTATCCTCATTGATGATAACACTGATAGAATCACAATGGCCACCCATAGCTTCATCAATAGAGTTGTCTACTACTTCGTAAACCAAGTGGTGCAGACCCCGCACGCCAACGTCCCCTATATACATGGAAGGGCGCATACGCACATGCTCCATACCCTCAAGGGCTTGAATACTATCGGCGGAATATGCTCTTTTATTCTCTCCTGTCAAGTGTTCACCGGGCACTTTTTCGGATTCCTTTTTTTTCTTTGACTCGTCCTCGTTATTTGCTTCTTCGCTCATAAAATTAAGGTTGTTTTTACTTCAAATTTTGCAATCTTACAAATATACGGAATACCCCATGAAATATGACCTTAAACCATTTTGGACATCTCTAAGTTATCAACAATTATTGTGGAAAATTGATACGAGTTTTTGTAGAAATTGATTTTGCAGAAAACACTCTACTAAAAAAGAAAATAAAGTGTTTGTAACGGGACAGGAATTTCCGTTTTGGAGCCTTCTATAATTATTGAAATAATTAGGTGAAATTTGACCTTTGCCATAATGTGCTTTAAAAATTAAATTGATAACGCAATAGCGGAAAGTCATGAAAATTTAGGATTTCCTTTACTTTCATCCTTTAATTTAGACCTTGAATATTAAAACATAAGAATCATGAATGAAGATCAGTTTAAAGGAAAATGGAATATAGCCAAAGGAAAGTTGAAGCAGAAATACGGAAAACTTACCGATGATGATTTAACGTATTCCGAGGGTAAATCCGAGGAGCTTCTAGGTAGAATCCAGGAAAAAACTGGAGAAAGCAAGGAAGATTTGAAAGACTGGATAGACAGTCTGTAAAATACAGCAACGTTAAATTCAAAAACCCCAGCTTAAACTGGGGTTTTTTGTGCTATAAACTTCAATTTAAACGTGTTTAACGTAGGCATCATCATGAACGTTAGCTACTGCCCTACCGGATGGATCGTTCATATTTTTAAAGGCTTCATCCCATTCCAAGGCTATTTTGGTGCTACATGCAACCGAAGGTTCTTGGGGAACCGATAAAGCTGCCGCATCCGACGGAAAATGACTTTCAAATATAGAACGATAGTAGAATTCCTCTTTTGAGGTTGGCGTCTGAATCGGGAATCTGAATTTGGCATTTGCCAATTGATCGTCCGTTACTTCTTGCTGCACTAGCTCTTTCAAGGTATCTATCCAACTGTAACCCACACCATCCGAAAACTGTTCTTTTTGCCGCCATGCTACACTTTTTGGCAACATGTCCTCAAATGCCTTACGTACGACCCATTTTTCCATACGCTCTCCATTAATCATTTTATCCTTTGGGTTGATGCGCATGGCAACGTCCATAAATTCCTTGTCCAAGAATGGCACACGCCCTTCAATACCCCAGGCAGCAAGCGATTTGTTCGCCCTTAGACAGTCGTACATATGTAGCTTGCTCAATTTCCTGACGGTCTCTTCATGAAATTCCCTATCGTTGGGTGCCTTATGAAAATAGAGATACCCACCAAAAAGTTCATCCGCACCTTCGCCGGAAAGTACCATTTTGATACCCATGGACTTAATAACCCTTGCCATGAGATACATTGGCGTAGAGGCCCTGATAGTAGTAATATCATAAGTCTCCAGGTTATAGATAACATCTTTAATGGCATCCAGACCTTCTTGTATGGTAAACTTGATCTCGTGGTGAACCGTACCGATATGATCCGCAACTTTCTGTGCTGCGGCCAAGTCCGGCGAGCCTTCCAAACCAACTGAAAAGGAGTGCAATTGTGGCCACCAAGCATCGCTAACATCATCAGATTCTATCCGCTTTTGTGCGTATTTCTTAGCTATGGCAGAAGTTACGGAAGAATCCAAACCTCCCGATAGCAGTACACCGTAAGGCACATCTGACATCAGTTGCCTGTGAACAGCAGCCTCAAGCGCTTCTTTTATAGCTTTAATACTGGTTTCATTATCCTTTACGGCATCATACTCCATCCAGTCCCTGGAATACCATCTTTTTAGTTCGCCATCTTTACTGTGTAAATAGTGACCCGGAGGGAACAACTCAATCTTGGTACACGTACCTTCCAAAGCTTTTAGTTCGGATGCTACATAAAAAGTACCGTTTTGATCCCAACCCATATACAATGGAATTATCCCCATATGATCCCTTGCAACAAAGTATTCGTCTTTTGAAGAATCATATATAGTAAAACCAAATATGCCATTCATTTCATCTAAAAAGTCAACGCCCTTTTCCTGATACAATGCCAAAATAACCTCGCAATCGGATTCTGTTTTAAAATCATACTTGCCTTCAAATTGCTTGCGCAACTCGCGATGGTTATAGATTTCTCCATTTGCCGCTAAAATCAATTTACCATCCGTACTCAACAATGGTTGCTTACCGGAAGCAGGATCAACTATCGCTAGTCGCTCATGAGCCAAGACGGCTTTATCATCCGAATAGATTCCACTCCAATCCGGTCCTCTATGCCGTATCTTTTTTGACATTTCCAGTAGTTGGGGTCTTAGCACTTCCGTACTTTCCTTAACATCAAAGGCACATACAATTCCACACATAATTATAATTTTATATCAATTTGAATACAAAAATGAATTATATGTTGCATATTTAAAATATATAAGTTTAAAATAATTACATAAAAAAACATTAAATCGATATTAATGAATAAATAGTAATCATTAAACTTAACGGAAAGTATATTTTCTCCAATTTGTAAGGCTTGTAAACTTTAACGACTTTTTATAAGTATATACTAAGTGAAGAACTTAGTTTTGAAATACTTTAATTAAACAAATGATACTTATGAAAAAATTAGTAACACTTACCATTTTTATTTTCGCATTGGCCTTTACAACCACCTCCAGTGCGCAAAAATTTTCCGGATTGGATAAAAGTCCAATGGACATGGCGGCCTACCCTACGGACTATAAAGTTTCCGAGAAAGCCGTTCGTATTTCTTATGGCCGACCACAGTTAAAAGGTCGTTCCTTAGCTGAACTTGCTCCAACAGGGCAAGTATGGCGAACCGGTGCCAACGAAGCAGCGGAGATTACTTTTTATAAAGATGTAAATTTTGGAGGCAAGGATATCGCTGCAGGAACCTATTCTTTGTTCACTATTCCTGGAGAAGCCGAATGGACGGTTATCCTGAACAAGAACTTAAACCAATGGGGCTCCTACTTTTATGAGGAAGGTTCGGATGTAGCAAGAGTTACCGTACCAAGTGCGTCCGATTCAACGTCCTTAGAAGAATTTTCTATTGCTTTTAAGGAAGTTGACAATGGAGCTCATATGGTTATGGGCTGGGATAAGACCAGGGTTGCAGTTCCAATTACAATGTAACTGAGAAAAAATTTAAACTAAAATCCCGAGGCTTTCGCTTCGGGATTTTTTTTATGATTACAATCAGCTTTTATTTTAATCCTTATAGCTATAATACATGTTATTACTCAGGCAATACTCTTTTGCCCAATATCTTAAAAGTGCCCTGCCGAGAATAACTGTTCCCGGAGATCGTATCATCTACTACTTTTAGTACGACAGAAACCCTTTCCGTGCCTTCGATAATGATATTAAACTTCACATTGTCGTCTTCAATTTCGACATCTTGCCCGGACAGCGTACCTGCACTCAATTGAACTTCCACAACGTACGCATCATTTTCCTTCCTAATAAACAAAAGGCCTTTTTCATACTCGGAACCAGCTCCAGAAACGGTGTAGTTCCAAACCCCTATTGGATTATTACTTACCGAATCCAAAATTTGAAAGACTTGTGTAGTTTTAGTATTGTGCAAAGGGGTAGCGTGACTATTTTGAATGGCCAAAAAAGCGAACGTTACCATAAAAGAAAGAAAGGTTCTTTTCATGACTTTTTAAACCGTTAGGTTTTAGCTAAACGTTGAATTAAGAAAAATATTCCATTGGCATTATAATGAATTTTGACCCTATTTTTGAGTCGCTATCCAATTGCTGATTTTCTCTTCCAAAAGTACTAATGGTAAACTTCCCGAGTTAAGAACTTGATCATGGAATTTTCTCACGTCAAAACTATCACCCAACTCACTTTCTGCCCTGGTACGCAGTTCGCGTATTTTGAGCTGGCCTATTTTATAGGATAGCGCCTGCCCAGGAGTTGCCATATAGCGTTCCACCTCAGCAATGATTCCATCCTCGGATTCCGCTTCGTTCTCCAAGGAATAGTTTATTGCCTCTTCCCTACTCCAACCTTTCGCATGTATTCCAGTATCCACCACCAACCTAATGGCTCTGTGCATCTCCATACTCAACATGCCAAAATACTGATAGGGATCATCGTAAAGCCCTAGTTCCTTCCCGAGCGATTCGGCATACAAGGCCCAACCTTCTACAAAAACGCCCATACTTTCCGGATGCAAAAACTCCGGTAAATTAGTATTCTCCTGTTGTAACGATAATTGGTAATGATGCCCGGGAATAGCCTCATGCAGAAAAAGTGCTTCGTCCTGAAGCGTATTGTAGGTTTCCACATTTGGAATTGGAACATAAAAAGTTCCCGGTCTTTCCCCATCTTTAGAGCCAGGTACATATTCCGCGCTTGCAGAAGCCTCCCTAAAGGCTTCGGTTCTTTTAACCTCAAATCCGGCTTTTGGACTCAAACTAAAAACATCACCCAAAGTCTTGGAAATTCGCTCATTAATGGTATTGAAGTTAGAAATAACCTCCTCAGGTTTTTTAAAAGGCACCAGTTCCTCTTTACGTCTCAACTCTTGAAAAAAGTCTTTTAAATTTCCAGTATATCCTAATTGGTTCTTTATCGCCGTCATTTCTTTGGAAATACGGGCTACCTCCTTTAGACCTAAATCATGGATTTCTTCCGCAGACATATTGGTGGTTGTATGCAGTTTGATCAAATACTTATAGGTATCCGTTCCATTTGGCAAGTCCCCCAGTCCATCCGTTTCCCTTCCAGCGGGAAGATAGGTGTCTTCAACAAAATTATAAAGTTCACCGTACTTAGGTTCCAATTTAGAAGTAATAAAATCCGAATACGCTGTTGTTAATTCATCCCTTGCAAATTCAGAAAAAGAATCCGGAAACTGTAAAATGGGTTTGTAGAAAATGTTTTCCTCTAAAGGAACATCGACAAAGGCCTCAAGCTGCGGAAGCATTTTCCGTATCAATACTTTGGGAGGAACGATATTCTTATTTATTCCTTCCTTCATTTTCAGAATACTAGTATCTAAAAAATCCAAATAATCCTCCAACCGATTTAACCAATTCCAATAATCCTTCTCGGTTTTAAATGGCTGAACACTGGTTCCTCCAGCGAGTTGTGCTACATATAAATGAAGTGACTGTATTTGAAGTAGCGGCATCAATTCAAAACTCGGAAGATCATACATAGGGGAAGCAATGGTTTTTATAGGATTCATTAACCCTTCCAGTTTTACGGAACAGTCCCACTCCATAACTCTTAGGCTCATCCAATCTTCAGGACTTACCTTTGTTGAATCATACTGTGAAAGTCTGTCCAAAAAGTAGGTATACCTTTCTTTTGCATAAAGTTGATATTCATCCGATATATAGTTGGCTATCGTATCATTATACTCATTGTAACCGGCCTTTGTAGCTTCAATAGGATTGATAGATTTCTTGAATTCATAGAAATCCGTAAACAGACTATCCACTGGCCTTACATTATCCGCCTTAGTGGTACTTTTATTATCTTGTTTACAGCAGATAAAAAACATTGGCACGAGTAAACAAATGAAGCGGAGTCTCATAATCGTTAAGTATAAGTTGGAAATAAAAATAAATTAAGATTTAGGAGAGCGACTGTTTTTCTTTTCCTTTATCTTGACATAGATTAGCTTTTTACGGCCTTTAGAATCCTCACGTCTCTCAATTTCAAAATGTGGTATGGAATTAATCAATGGGGTAAGCTTTTGAAAACCATAGTTCCGCGCATCAAAATTAGGCTGCTTTTTTTGCAATAGACTACCTACATCCCCCAAAAATGCCCAACCATCATCATCCGAAACATCGTCTATGGTGGTTGCAATAAAACGAAGTTCTTTGGGCGTAATCTTGTCTACTTTATTATCCCCTTTCGATTTGCTCTCCCCCAAATCGGGCGTTTCCTCTGCCTGACTTTTAAGAATTTCTATGTAAATAAACTTATCACAGGCCACTATAAAAGGATTAGGAGTCTTACGTTCCCCAATGCCAAAAACCTGCATACCGGCCTCGCGCAATCTAGTGGCCAAACGGGTAAAATCACTATCACTACTTACAATACAAAAGCCATTGACCTTTCCGGAGTAGAGAACATCCATGGCATCAATAATCATGGCGGAATCTGTAGCATTCTTACCTTGGGTGTACCCGTATTGCTGTATAGGCGTTATCGCATTTTCCAACAGTACGTTTTTCCATTTACCCAGACGCGGATTGGTCCAATCCCCGTAAATACGTTTTATGGTCGGATTACCATACTTGGCTATTTCCTCCATCATTTCCTTCACATATGCCGAAGGAATATTATCGCCATCAATCAGTACAGCTAAATTTAAATCCATGGTATCATTTTTTGTAAAGGTAGTTGGTTTTAAAGATGATTGCCACAATCTTTGAATTTTAGTTACTGGGGATTATCTGCCTTTAAAGATCCTATTGCCAGGAATAGTAAAAATGCCAATCCTAGATAACCGACCAATTCATAAGAACCAAAGGTAGAAAGGCACAGGCTGAAAATACTAGGTGCCAATGCACTTGCCAAAATAAGAAAACTCATTATTTTTCCTGTGATACTTCCCAAGTGTTCCCTACCAAAAAACCTAGGCCAAGCAACGGCATTCAAGACCGCAAAAAAACCGCCCAAAATACCGAATCCGGCAATTAACATGGGTACTCCAAACGAGGTAGACAAAAACAGAAATCCCAGCGAAGCCAAAAAACCGCCAAAGAGCATAAGATATAGGTATAACTTTAGCGGTAGATAATCACTCAGATAATTAAATACTGTAGATACGGTTACCGCTACCACCGAACCCGGCAGAAAAATAGAAATGGCATCTTCCTTTAAAAAACCTTCGTTCGTGAAGATAGATACCACATGAAAGGTGAGCCCCGTAATAAAAAAACTATTAAAGGCCAAGGTAAGTCCGTACATCCAGAAGGCTCTTTTCTTTTTTGCCTCCAACAAAGTAAATTGTTTCGGTATTATTTTCTTTTCCTCATCGCTTTTGGAAAGTGTTTTTGCACCATCCGGCAACAAATCATGTTTCTCTGGTGAAATTTTATAAAAAACAAAAATTACAAGACTAAAAATCAACAACCCAATTGCCAAAAACTGCCACGTCGCCTTCCAACCGTAGCCTTCAATCAAATTGTTGATCCACAACGGGGATGAAGAAAACCCAAATGAAAGTGCAACGCTACTGAACGCATTTACTTTGCCCCTGTTCTTATCGAACCAAATCATAATCACATTTCTGGAGGCCATGGTGAGCACACCTTGACCCGCAAACCGCAGTAAAAAAAATAGTACGGTCATTAAGCCAAAAGGAACCATCCAAGTGTCCGTGGACAAAGCATTTTTAACGAAAATGCTCATACTGGCAGACCAGGAACATAAAAACAATGTCACCCCAAGAGTAACGGCGGCAAAAAATGCTACGTATCTTGCCCCATATCTATCAAACCAAACCCCTGCTTTCCCAATTACCAACGAACTCACAATAGTGCCGATCATATAGGCATTGCTAAACTGATTTCGAGAAAGTCCCAAAGCGTCTTTCACCGGGTCTGTAAATACGGATACTCCAATAGTCTGCCCAGGAATACTGCAGTAAATTCCAACGGTTCCTAAAAACAGGATGACGTACCCATAAAAAATTGGGCTTTTGGACGGGTCTATTAACTGCTTTCGGAATATATTGGACATCTGCGGCTGACTAGCCACAAAAATACACCAAGGAAGAAAGAATGGCGTAGCATATGCGCTACTTTTTTAAAAAGAAGGAATTTTGGGCACTTTCAATCACTTCATTATCCAACCTCCCTTTTGAAAATCAATAAACGATATTTCAAAATAGTTGGGAATTCATTTGAAAGAACCACTGGCGTCGCACCGGGATGCGGATAAACCGCGTTCTGCATACTTAACTTATCACGTAAAATCCATGGATTTGGATAGTCAGGATTCTCAATATGAGGTATAACCGTTACTCCAGTTGTTTGCGCTTTAGCGTCCAAACTACCAGAAACAGTGAGCCAACCTAGTTCCATCAACCGGTAGATTTTGCGGAATCACTTGTCCGTTTTTAGCATCAAATTGTATATCCTCCGGTAATTTCATCCGAATTGAAAAACCTCCGTACCCCTTTTGATCTTCGGAACCACCCAATCTCATTTCTGGTTCCAAAGCCAAAAGGCTTATTGCAATATCAATAATTCTATAATCTTCCTCTCGTGGCAGTACCGTAATGTTTGTAGTTTCAAGAACCAATGGTTTTTCAGTTCCGTCAGTATCTTTCCAAAAAGGGGATTTCCAAAGAACCTCGGTTTTCAAGGTTCGGGACTCATTGTTATTTTTAACTTCCTCCATGGATATCACGTCCCATTTAATATCCTTCAACTCCCAACCATCCCCTATCCTAGTATCTCCAACATACAACTGATGCCAAGCCCAAAATATGCCCCTGTGATGTAGATGATCTTCAGGAAAGTCTTCCGTAATTACGGTTCCATTCAAATTATAAACAGGATGAAGGTAATTGGATCTTTCAAACAGACCATTATGGGATTTTTGTCCTGCTTGATACACCAAAACACTATCCGCATTCTCCAAAAAGTAAGATGCATTCTTAGTAATTTCCAAATGGACTTGTTGAGCCGAAACAAAACATCCCATCGTGCTAATTAAGCCAATTATAATTTTATAAAAGCTAGTATTCATAGTTGACCTCCAAAATTTTCTTTCCTTAATCAATTGGAACTGCTTTCCTTAAAAAAACAAAACTGAAAAGAGAAAATATTCCTTAACTTTCTAAATCTAATAAATCCATAACTATATCGAATGAAAAATAAATTATTAATGGCTTTGCCGATGCTTTTTTTTGCATTCTCGTTTGCTACTGGTCAAACGAGCACAAGGGAATTTTATGAGCTAAAAACGTATACCGTTAAAAACGAGGACCAAGAAAAGAGAGTAGATGACTATTTGGAAAAAGCATATCTACCCGCACTAAAAAGAATGGGAATTGAGAATATTGGAGTGTTTAAGGTAAGACCTGACAAATTTAAAACCAGTAATAAAATTTATGTGCTAACCCCTTTTGCTACGTTGGACGAATTTGAACAACTGGAAGCCATGCTGGCCGTTGACAAAACGCACTTAAGCGCAGGAGCCGATTACATAAATGCAAAGTTTGAGAATCCACCTTATGAGCGCATCAATTCTGTGCTTTTAAGAGCTTTTCCTGATATGCCGAAAATGAAACCAACAGCTGTTGAAGGACCCAGAAAGGATAGGGTTTATGAATTGCGCAGTTATGAATCCCCAACGGAAGCCACATATAAAAACAAGGTAGCTATGTTCAACGACGGTGGTGAAGTGGCACTTTTTGAAGATTTGGGTTTTAACGCCGTGTTTTACGCAGAGGTTATTTCTGGGGACCGCATGCCTAATTTGATGTACATGACCACATTCCCGGATATGGACACTAGGAACGCAAAGTGGAAGTCGTTTGTGGATTCTCCGGTTTGGAAGGAAATTTCTGGTAATGAAAAATATCAGAATAACATGAACAAACTGGATGCTTTCCTTTTGTATCCTACGGAATACTCCGATTATTAGGATAATTTTAGTTCGTAATTACAAATTCCACCCGTCTGTTCTTACTGCGACCTTGACTGGTGGTGTTTGATGCTATTGGTTTTGAGCTTCCATATCCTTTATGCGAAATTCTATCTGGGGAAATTCCTTGATTCGTGAGATATTGGCTTACTGATTTAGCCCTTTCTTCGGAGAGGGTTTTGTTGTAATTGTCAGAACCCAAATTATCCGTATGTCCGGATATGGTAATTTTTAGTTGTGGGTTATTATTTAGATACTGCTCAATTCGTTTCAATTCGGTTTCAGCCGTAGGGAGTAATTCAAATCGGTCAAACTCAAAAAGTACGTTACTGAAAACATTTATTTTATCAATTTCAAAGGAATCCGTTTCCGTAATCGATATATCCTCTGTTTCAATAGGACTATTTTCAGCTACAGATGTAATAGAAACCATATCCAAATAATAATAGGATCCCTTTGTGCTATTTCTTAAAGTCTTGAATTTCTGTGTTCGCTTATTATTCTTAAAATTTCCGATGATCAGATAGTTTTCGGTGCCTTTGGCAACAAATTCCTTCTCTACCAACACCCAATCCTTTTTGTCCGAATAAAAAGTGGAAAAGCCAATTTCAAAATAGTTGGAAGTATCCCCGCTAACTTTGGTGAGATGCATTCTGGATAATGTTTTGGTGGTATTTACATTAACTGGATTTTCTGAAAACTGTATACCAAATTCCTTAATAGCAAAATCCGAACGTTCCGCCAAACTTACGTAAAAAGATATTTTGTAAGTTTCACCCTTCTTTAAGGTTTGCAGTAGCTTGGCCTGTATATATTCCCGGTAGTCCTCAGGTGCATAAAAATATAGGCCCACATAACCGACCCCAAAATTTGCAGGTTGCTCCCCATTAAAATTTTTGGGTGTTCCCATAGCTTGACTACAGCCATTAAAATAATCGGTAGAACCATTGGTGGGTGCTTGCCAAGTTACCAAATCATCCTCAAGGTTTCCCAAGGTTTTAGGACATGAAATATAGGTTTCAAAACTAGGGTTGCTCACAAGGTTTTGTGCGATAGCCTTCCCTTGAAATACGCAAAGACATGCCCATGTAAAACCCGTTCTAATAGAAAACCAACTCAAAATTAGTATTTAGATATTGTTTTCAAGTTAGAAAATTAATGGGAAATTTTGATATGGGACAATTAAAATGAAAAGCCCCTCTCCATCTGGAGAGGGGCCTAACAAAACAATTACAAACCTAAACTAACTTAATTATTGTATAAATATATTGAAGCTGCAGAAGCCAAATCATTATTGACCGTTGGAGCAACATCACCCGTAGCAGTTAATGCGTTTGCAAAACCTAACACCTTTCCATTACCTATTTCTGCAATAAATACAGTTTTGGTTTTATGGTCGTAGGCAACATCAATTGGGTTACCCATTAAGGTAGATGCACCAGCTACTCTTGTTTGATCACTTAAAGCCAACGTACCGCCGTCCATAATATCGGCAATTTTGGTACTGAAGTTCTGGGTTACTTGGAAACCTCCATCTGTGTTGGCATCTGCGGCACTACCTATATCGGTCATCACCAATACATCGTCTGCTTCACTGTAGTCTATACCATGCGTCCTAACAATCCCCTCAACAGTAATCTGCTTATCCGGTGTAATCGCACCATCTACAGTATTTGCAGTTAGAAAATTATTATAAATGGCCAAATCACTAGTGTTATCCACTACCGCTAACAAGGTGTTCCCCATAAACGTGATACCCCATGTATCAAAGCCTGCTTCAAAAGTGTTCAAAAGGTCAAAGCTTGATCCATTATATTCATAGACGTAAAATCTATTCTCGGTATTACTGGACACCACTACCTTGTTTCCAAAGACTGCTATTTCCCTTGGACTTGCCAAAATATCGTCACCTGAAAAATCTACGGCAACAGTTGCCAAATCAGTAACCGCTGAAAAGCCACCATAATACTGTATTGCCATTCCAGATCTAGATGCCTGTATCATAGCATCGTTCATTGCATTGTAGTAAATACCCTCTGTTGCGGTAGAAGCGGTAATAACCGTTTTAACCAACATACCTGACGCATCATACACGCTAACCTCACCGTTCGCCGTCGACGTAGCATATAAAGTTGTCATACGAGCTGTACTGGAATCTCCAACATTACCGTCCGTTTCATCACTACTGAAATAAATAGAGGAAGCAGTAGGTAAGTCTTTGTTAAATGAAGGAGTTAAATCTCCACCATCTCCAATAGAAGTAAATCCAAGTACCTTACCATTTCCTATTTCAGAAACATATACAGCATCCTCCTCGGAATCATAGGCTACATCAATTGGGTTACCCATTAAAGTAGCTGGACCTGCAACTCTTACCTGCATTCCGACAGGTAACAAATCACCATCGGAAAGCGCATCAAACTTGGACGAGAAATCGGAAATCACATGGAATCCTCCATCATCAGTTGTGTTTCCTGCGTCACCTATATCCGTTAAAATCATGGTATCATCAGTTCCGTCATAAACAATTCCATGCGTTCTTACAATTCCTTCTATGGTTACCCTTTTGGATGGCATCATTTCACCATCAATAGCATTTGAAAGAAAGTCATAATAAACGGCCAAGTCGCCAGATGTGTCTACTACAGCATATAAATCATCACCTTTAAAAGCAATTCCCCAAACAGGAAAAGGAACGTCAACAGTATTCACCAGTGTAAAACCGCTGCCACTATTATCGTAAACATAAAAAGTTTGATTTTCGTTATCAGCAACTACATAAGAAGAACCGCTAACTGCCAATTCCCTTGGATTCTCTAAATCAGCCGACCCAGTAAATGCGGGTGTAACCGTTGCCCCATCCATTAAAGTACTTACACCTGAATAAGCTTCCAGTTGTAAGGCAGATCTTGAGGCTTGCACCACAACATCCGCAGTAGCATCATAATAAATACCTTCTGCGGCGGAGGACGGAGTTACCAAAGTTACCAAGGAATCCCCGGTAATGCTGTATTTTGAAATATTACCATCCGTGTTGTTAGTTACAAAAAGTTCCGTTCTACGTCCTAGCTCTACGGTTCCATCTTCACAAGGTTGGCAGGAACCTCCACAGTCCACTCCTGTTTCATCGCCGTTCATTATACCATCAGTACAAGTAACCATTTCCTCGGGTGGCATGAAATCATCATCGTTACTGCAAGATGACACCAGAGCTATCCCCATAGCCAGGGAGCATAAATACATCGTATTCTTAAAAAAATTTCTCATAATATTCTAGATTTTTAGATTGTTAAACTACCTATACCTACGAGAAAGCTTTTTTAAGGTTTTAATACAAACGTTAAAAAAATTATAAAAAAAATGGGCACCGATGTGCCCATTAAATCTTTAATATTTTCCTGTGTTTCAGTAGGTCAGCTACAAATCAAATTTATAGGTAGCACCACCTAACACCTGTAATCCTTGAACCGGATAATTTGCCCATCGCTGATAATTATTATTAGCAATATTGGCCGCTTTTACGAAAATAGAAAATTGACTATTTAGGCGATGTCCAATATGTGCATTGGCATCAAAATAGCTGTCCAGCGTTATCAGGGTGGCCGGAAATAAGGATTGCGGCGTATTTTGGACCGCTACCGTGGAAAAGTCTTCACGTTCGCCTACATAAAATAAATTGGCACCAGCGAACCACTTTTCCCCAATTTGATAGTCCATAAAAAGCGAACCTGTCAAATTCGGTAGGTTCCACGCAGGGTTGTCCGTTTCAGTATTGTAATCATAAACCTCAGCATTGATACCCAAGGTAAAATTTCGATTTACATCTACGTTCAACTCGCCAAAAATTCCGATAGTTTTTATATCGTCATAAAATACCTCAAAGGAGTTTCCGTAGTAATACCCTTTTTCATCATCCCTAAAATTATTCTGGGGATTCAATTTAAACAAAGGACTGTTATTTTCGGCTGTGTACGAACCTTTTATATTATAGCTCAAATTAGGCAGTAACTGTCCTTTTAAACCAATATATGCATTATATTGGCTATCTGTTGGCGCAATAGTAAGCGTAGGGGAAACAAACGAGTTTTCCTCTACAAAATCATAATAGGAATTCTGGCGTAAATCTCCCTCTATTCCACCATAGGCAATAACGGTCTCCTCAAGTAATCTGTAAGAAGCGGTTACCGCAGGATAGATATAAAAGTTGCCATCGCTATTTTCCAAATCCATTCCGTACACCAGATTTACTCCTAGATTCAGGGAAAGGTCATCCCTCAGCATAATCAATCTGGGATTGATACCTACTTGCAGGTTTCCATATTGGATACCTTCATTATTCGTGGTACTGTTGACATTCGCATTCTCAAAATTACCTCCCACATAATCCGCCTTTACATTGATGCCCAAAGATTCTTCATTCAATGGAAACTCAAATCCCGCATTCAAGACAGCCCTGTTTTCGCCTGACTTAACAGCATCCCAAAATCTTCGGTATTTTAAATCTACCCTATTAAAGAACGAGTCCGCCATATTGATATGCGCACCTGCTTCTCCCATAAAATAGTTTTGACGCTCTTCAATCCCGTCCACGGTAACCTGATCATAAACGCCTTCTGGAAGACCATACCAATTGTATAATTGATGTTGAAGCCCAAGATCCACCCCCCAATCCAAATCGCGGTCCCTTTTCACATAGGAAGCGACCAGTTCTGAATTGGAAAATATATTATCCAATTGAACGCCTTCAATATCACCACGTGACGAATTATGGTCCAAGCCCAAGGTATAATCCGAATCCCTATCAAATTCACCACTGGTATAAAATTGCGCCATGATATTCGCCGGATTACCACCACCTGCCGAAGCATAAGAGTTGAACAGTAGCGGCGGAGGTGTTTTCTCCACTCTGGAAGCCGTCCCTTTTGACGGGGTAAATGTGGACGCTACGGGAACAGAGAAGATACTATAGGTGATTTTTTTCTTTTGTAAAACGATAGAATCGTTCATATTGGGAACCGACTTTATTTTAAAGGCATCCGAAACCGTAGGTGTATACGCCTTTGTAACCGTTACGGTCTCCGTGCCCAAATCTTTCGTATCATTCTGGGCAACGGCAAATTGTCCTACCAAGAATAGCAGGCCCATTCCTATTTTTATGTTTTTGTACATACGTGTTCTTTTACTGGTGTACATTAATTTTGATTTGGATTGACAGAGGAATTACTCTGTGCTTCTTTGGATTTAATAATCGCCAACTCTCCTTTTGCATCGGCAACTATTTCTGGATATTGGCTAAAGTTGGAAATAACACTGTCTAATATATAGGTAGCTTGATACGCATCACCCAGCGCATAAAAATTCTTCGCCATGAGCACCAAACCTTTTCCGCCCCATTCCTTGTAAGTCGCATAGTCCTTCGCCAACTTTTGAACGGCAATATTGGATGATTCAAAATCACCATCCTTGTTTTTAAAATAAGCACTGTAATATAATGCCTCTGCCGCCGTAGCGCCCGAAGCAATCTTCAATACTTCTTCGTATGCTTCCTCAGCTTTCACTTCGTTGTTTGTGGCAATTGCGGAACGTGCGATCATGATTTGGGCATCACTTTTAATTCGGTCATCAATGCTTGGAGTAGACAACACCTTATCCGCATATTCCAGGGTCTTAGCATAATTTCGCTGACCATAGTATCCTTTCATCAAATTGGATTGTGCAAACGTTCTGTTCTGCTGAATGTTCGCTTGACTTTCCAATTTCATTAAATAAGGTAATGCCGTTGCATAATCTTGCTTCCCAATATACACCTCACAAACCCGAGTAAGGGCCTGCTCCGCATATTCGCTAGTGCTCCTGTCAGCAACATATTTGTAATAAGGTAATGCGGCTTCCTTATCCCCCTTTCCAAAATAGAGTTGCGCCAGATTAAAGTTGGCATCTACAGCGTGAAGTCCATTGGGGAACTGTTGTATATAACTTTTATATCCACGAATAGCGGCATCGTTATTGCCGTCCCTATCCTGTTTTTGAGCGGATTCAAAACTGGCATTGTCCAATTCCGTATCCGTTACTTCCACAAAATCCAAATCTCTGTGCCCAATCCGCATATTCGTTTACGCGACCCAAATCTACGTACACCAATTTAGCAGTTGCAACCGCTTGCACGGCTTCCTGTGTCTTGGGAAAATCCCGCACAACGGTCTTGAATTTTGCCAAAGCGGCTTCATTTCTATTACCATTATAATGAATCAACCCCTGACGCATCAAAGCTTGGGGAACAAGGGAACTTCCCCTGTATTCACTGATAAGCCTATCATAGGCCTGTAAGCCTTGGCTTTCCTTTCCTTCCGACACGTAGGAATTACCCAATTCAAACAAGGCATCATCCTTAAGGCTTGATCGTGGGTATTGCGCTACGAATTTTTCAAGATCATCAATTTTTGTTGTACCCCTGCCAACAAATCCGTAGCTCATCGCTTTTTGATAAGAAGCATAGTCCTTTTCCGGCCCGGTCAGTGCCAAAGCCTTGTTATAGGTTTCGATAGCCGGCCAATACTTGCTCGTGGCAAAATAACTATCGCCCAAGCGCAAATAACCATCATTAAGTTTTTCCACCTCATCATTGCCAGAATCCGTGAACGCGTTAAAATACGTGATGGCATTTGCATAGTCCTTTTGCTTGAAATAGGAATAGGCCAAGTTGTAATCCACATCTTTGGCCTCTACGGTCTGATTTGAACTTGGGTTTCTCTTGAAAGAGGTAAATCCAGAAGCTGCCAGATCAAAGCGATTCAACAGATAATCCGCTTCTGCCTTCCAGTAGGTTGCCCGTGCCTCAAAGAATCCATTAGCGGCACTTTGAACTGATTTACCCAAATTTTCCGATGCAGCTGCGTAATCGCCCTCCATAAAAAGTTCGATTCCTCTATAATAGGCTACTTTTTGATAGGTCTCTTTGCTGGCATAGCTCCTGTTCTTTTCCAAGAGTTCCATGGCCCCCGCAAAATTCTTGGAAGTAATAAAGGAATCCACCAATAAATTTTGCATTTCCTCTTGATGCTCGTCGTTTGGATAGGTATCCAAATAGTTTGTGATTACCTGTGGTACCGGCTCATAGGCATTACCCACTTCGTAGCTTAAACGGGCATAGTTAAGGAAAGCATCTTTTTGTATTTCCGCAGAATAATCCATTTGCGATGCATTCCTGAATGCGTTCAGGGCTTCCTGTTTCTTATCAAGCTTCAAATAACACTCCGCCAAATGGTAATAGGCGTTTTGTGAAACGCTGTTGGTACCACCTATTATTTTATTGAACTGCTGTATGGCATTTTCATAATCCTGCTGCTTGTAATAGGCGTATCCCAGCAGATAGTAATCCGTATTGCTCCACTTTCCTCCTTTTCCCTTATATTCCGTTAAATAGGGAATTGCATTGCTATATTGATTCAGGTTGAAATAACTCTCCCCAATAATTTTATTGAGTTCCGATACTTCCTTACGGTCAGATTTTGGTAACTGTTTTTTCGCCAAAGCGATGGCTTCCTCAAACTTGCCCAATTTAAAATTCATATCGGCCTGATAATAACTCAGCTTTTCTTCCAGAACATTCTGATCGGTAATTTGGTCAAAACGTTCATTGGCCGCCTCATAATCATCTTCCTGATAGGAAATGTATCCTAAATAATATTTTGCTTGGGAACCGTAAACGGGGGAATTAGCGACTTTTTCCAAATATTTTTCAGCCTCATCGGTCTTTCTTGAAGAAAAAAGGGAATACCCGTAGTTAAAATTGAACTTCTCCATTTCCCCACGGGACAAAGAACTTTGGTCCACTTTATTATACCATTTTAGGGCATTGGGATACTTTCCCGTTTCAAAATAGTATTCGGCAACATCGGCAAAAGCGGAATTGCGTTTGGTGGAAGTTGGATACTTCTCTACAAAATCCTCCATTTTCCTGTCCGCCCCGGATTGATTTAGTCTTACCGCGGCATTTGCAGCATAGTAGGCACTATTTGCAGCCGTTTCCTCATCGGTAGTTGTGGATTGCACTTTCTCGAATATGGTTTGCGCCGCTTGATATTGCTCATTATTATAAAGCGTTAGGGCGTCTTGGAAGTCTTTTTTGTCGTGTGTGTAAATTTTGGACTCCTGTGCATTGGTCATCCAATTTATTCCTATAAAAAAAGGAATACAAAAAGCGATTTTTTTAAGCATAGCGTTCTCTAACTATTTTATGGTACCTCAGTATCACAAAGGATAACGGCAAATATTGTTCCTAAGTATGTAGGTTGTTGTTACAAAAGAAAAGAATTTGAAAATCGGTTCTTTGATATCGATGGGAACTTATTACTTTTATATCAACATTAGTTTTATGGAGGAGACAGTTTTAGAGCTTAATGATGTATCCATTTTTCAAAAGGAGAGCTTGGTTCTCAGCGAGGTCAATATAAAGGTTACCAAAGGGGAATTCGTATACCTCATAGGCAAGACAGGGAGTGGTAAAAGTAGTTTTATGAAAACTTTGTATGGGGATTTACCATTAAAAAAAGGCGAAGGAAGCATTGTAGATTTTAACCTAAAGACCTTAAAGGAGAACGATATTCCTTTTTTGAGAAGAAAACTGGGAATCGTTTTTCAGGATTTTAAGTTGTTGCCGGATCGGAACATCAATCAAAATATGCTTTTCGTATTGAAAGCGACCGGATGGAAAGATAAGTCCAAAATGGATGCGCAGGTGTTGGAAGTATTGGAAAAAGTTGGGATGAAGACGAAAGGATTCAAATATCCACACGAACTTTCCGGCGGGGAACAACAGCGCATTGCCATTGCTAGGGCCTTATTGAATGACCCGGAGCTGATCCTTGCCGACGAGCCTACAGGAAACTTAGATCCCCAAACGAGCGTGGAAGTAATGAAGGTCCTACAACAAATCAACAAAGCGGGAAGAACCATTTTAATGGCGACCCATGACTATGCGCTCATCCTCAAATATCCTTCCAAAACCATAAAATGTGATGCCAATAAGGTATTTGAGGTGGTCCAAAAGGCCGTATAATAAAACTGCTACTACCCTATTAACTATTTTAATCAACCCTTTTTAAATTTGACCAATAGTACAAACCGCATTCATGAGTAAAGAAGAACAAAAACGCCTTGAGGAACAGAAATCCGAAAAAAAAGATTGGTTAAAGTGGGGGCCTTACCTGAGCGAGCGACAGTGGGGAACGGTGCGTGAGGATTACAGTGCCTATGGGGACGCCTGGAACTACTTTCCTCATGAACATGCGCGTAGTAGAGTTTACAGGTGGGGAGAGGATGGAATTGCTGGAATTTCAGATCGGTATTGTAACATCTGTTTCGGAATAGCACTTTGGAACGGAAAGGACCGCATTCTTAAGGAACGTTTGTTCGGTTTGACCGGTCCACAGGGCAATCATGGTGAAGATGTAAAAGAACTTTACTATTACTTGGAGAACACCCCTAGCCACTCCTACATGAAGCATCTCTACAAATATTCTCAAAATGAATATCCTTATGACCTTTTGGTTTCGGAAAATCAAAAACGAAATCGCGAGGAAATGGAATATGAACTATTGGACACGGGAATTTTTGACAACAATGAATATTTTGATGTGGTTACAGAATATGCCAAGGCAGATGAAAAGGATATGTTGATAAAAATCACCATAACCAATAGAAACTCAAAACCGGCCTCAATTCATCTGCTCCCTACGATAACTATGCGCAATCATTGGACCTTCAAGGAAATGTCCAAAAAGCCACTCATTAAAAAACGTGTTCAAAACAAAGAACCCTATGTAAGTGTCTACCACCCATATGTTGGTGAATACCAACTTTATTTTGAAGAAGCTAACAAACATCTTTTTACTGAAAATGAAACGAATAGGGAATCTGTTTACTCTCAAAAAAATTCACATCCTTTTAAAAAGGATATTTTTCATATGGCCGTATGTAACGATGATTACAGGGTAGCCACCAAAAAGAAAACAGGTACAAAATTTTCGCCCTTATACATCAAGAATTTGGAAGGTGGAACTTCCGTTTCCGTAAAACTTCGCTTAACTGAAAAAACGATAAAAAAACCTTTCGACAAAAATTTTGATACAATTTTAAGTAAAAGACAAGAAGAATGTAAATCATTTTATGATGCTTTGACCCCACATGCAACGGAAGAAAAAAAGGCCATTCTTAAACAAGCTTTTGCCGGACTTTTATGGACAAAGCAATATTATAATTATGAAGTGGAGAAATGGTTGGAAGGGGATTCCAAAAATTCCCAGCCACCACAACAACGGCTGCATGGAAGAAACAGCGGCTGGAAAACCCTAAGGAACCATGATGTACTATCAATGCCTGATGCTTGGGAATACCCTTGGTACGCAGCTTGGGATTCCGCCTTTCATTGCGCTTCCTTTGCCTTAATAGATCCGGAATTTGCCAAGGAACAACTCTTATTGTTCACCAAGGAATGGTATATGGCACCAAGCGGTCAAATTCCCGCCTACGAATGGAACTTTAGCGATGTGAATCCGCCCGTTCAAGCATGGTCTGCATTACAGATATTTAAGACCGATAGAAAAAAAACAGGCAAAGGAGATTTAAAATTTCTTAAAAGGATGTTCAATAAATTGGCGCTTAACTTTACGTGGTGGGTCAACCGGTTGGACCGTAACGAAAACAACGTATTTCAAGGTGGATTTTTAGGTCTGGACAATATAGGGGTATTTGACCGAAGCCATGGTATTCCGGGAAATGGCATTCTTGATCAGGTTGATGGTACCGCATGGATGGCGCTATATTGCCTTAACATGCTGGAAATGGCCTTAGAAATAGCCTATGAAGATGACGTTTATGAAGATATGGCAACGAAATTCCTAGGCCATTTTATCTTTATCGCTGAAGCGTTGAACAAACAGGATTCCGGAAAAGCGAATACGTGGGATGATGTTGAGGGGTTTTTCTACGATCGCTTAACACTACCCAATGGGGAATCTACAACTATTAAGATACGTTCCATTGCGGGGATGCTGGCCATAGCCGGCGTATTAAATTTGAGAAAAAGCACCCTAGATAGATTTCCAAAGTTCAAGGCGAGTGTAATTTGGTTCCGCAAGTATAGAATGGAAAACCTTAAATACGCTGTTATTCAGGAATTCTCGGAAGATAGAGACCTTTTACTGTCCTTAGTACCTAAGGAAAGAGTTCAGTCTTTGGTAAAAAGCCTTTTGGACGAAAAAGAATTTTTGAGTCCATACGGAATTCGCTCCTTATCAAAAATTCATGAAACCCCTTATAATATCAATATTCAGGGTGTAGATTATTCTATTAACTATGAACCCGCGGAATCCACGGTCTCACTTTTTGGTGGAAACTCCAATTGGCGCGGACCGGTATGGATGCCCATGAACTACCTCTTCATTAAATCGCTGCGCGAATTTCATCAATATTACGAACAGGAACTGCTAGTGGAGTATCCTACGGGAAGTAAAAATAAATTGAACTTGGAGGAGGTGAGCGCAGAGCTTAGCAAACGCCTTATCAAGTTATTTGAAAAAGATGCCAAAGGGAATAGACCCGTTAATGGACAATTTGAAAAGTACTATCAAAATCCCGCATTTGAGGATTATATTTTGTTCTATGAATATTTTCATGGAGAGAACGGGCGCGGTCTAGGGGCTTCGCATCAAACAGGGTGGACGGCCTTGGTTGCTAATTTAATTGAGGAGATTGATGTGTAACCTATATCCCATCAACCCCAAGACCATATTTTCCTGTTGGATAAAGAACCCCCTTTTTTAGGTTAAAAATATCCTTGTACGGATCGTTCAATAATTCCAGATGGCCATCCAAATCTGCATAAAGAATATTTGGTCTTGATAATGCAAAATGGAGGCCTGCTGCAATACCTAGCCCACACTCGTCTATACAACCCACCATCGTTTCCAAATTGGCCGACTTCGCTACCGAATTAATGTGCATTCCCACCATAATACCGCCTACTTTCTGTAGTTTTATATTGATCATATCCACCCGTTCATTTTGTGCAAGTCTAAAGGCATCCGTCAGTGTTTTTAGGCTTTCGTCCGCCATCACTGGAATTGCAACCTGACTGGTAACCTCACCAAGATGTTCCTCAGCTTCAATCATGGTTGGCTGTTCAAAAATTTGGATTCCCATAGGAGCTGTTGCCTTCACAAAAGCAATGGAATCCACAACAGAATATCCTTGGTTACCATCAAAACGCCACGTTACATTTGGATAGATTTCATGAAGTTTTTTCATTTTCTCCACATCCTCCTCCAAATTGCTACCGCCTTTTATCTTTAAAATAGAAAATCCTTGATCTACGTATTCCTTGGCATGTTTTAAGGTTTCCTCTAAACTTAAAATACCTATGGTAATGCTGGTAGCGATACTTGTCTGGTATCCCCCTAAAAATTTATAAAGCGGGACTTCTGCCTTTTTGGAAATTAAATCGAACAAAGCCAAGTCTACCATGGCCAAGGAAGATGATTTCTTTTCCAAAATCTGCTTCAACTCCGTCAATAATAAGGCGTATGTGAAAGGGTCCTTACCAATTAAATATGGAATAATTTTATTCTTTATGGCCCGCTCTACTTCATCCGGGGATTCTCCGGTAACTATTTTGTCCGGTGCGGCACAGCCATAGCCTACCAATTTTCCATCGGTTTCAACCTTTAAAATAAAATTGGTTGTTTTTGCTATGGTTTCATAGGCGATAGTATAGGGAACCGCCAACTTTAAATCTAAACGCTCATAGGATACATGGGTTATTCTCATTTCAGTTTGTCCATCAACAAATCTACCAACTCCTTGGCACCATATTCCAACACATCATAGGCGGGAAGTTTGGTATCCAACGTAATCTGCTTACATATTTCCGGAATTTCCTCTTTCGTCATGTTTTCATGATTCACGGTAATTGCAATCACTTCTTTGCCCGATATTACTTGAATGGCATTTATCTGTTCCTTTAAAGAGTGCATTTTATACCCAGGAAATCCATCATACTCCAAACGTTTTGGTGCGTGTTGTAGAATCACATAATCCGGACGACCCGCGGCAAGAATCTCAAATCCCCCCGGATAGGCAGGATTCATAAGACTTCCTTGTCCTTCTATAACGATAACATCCGGGTCCTCATTTTCATAGGCGCTTACTACGGCGTGCTCTATCTCGCCCGAAACAAAATCATTTATACAGCTATCCATAACCATACTATATTTGGCACCCTGCA
Organism: uncultured Flavobacteriaceae bacterium; assembly: GCA_963848865.1. Lineage (GTDB taxonomy): Bacteria > Bacteroidota > Bacteroidia > Flavobacteriales > Flavobacteriaceae > Maribacter. Next base: position 86,161 of record CAWKFV010000016.1, read on the forward strand.
TCCAACCGGTCTGGCCGGTTCCGATCATCTCGGCTTTTTTTCCTGCTGCCCTAAAGGCATGTACCAATAACCAAGCGGTCGTACGTTTTCCCAAGGCGGAATCCGTTCCCAAGACGGCAAGTTTTAGGCAATCTACTTTTTCTATAGCACCTGTAAAAAAATGGAGTTTATCACGGTCGGGCGTTTTACGGATATCCCTTACCTGACAATTGTTCGTCTTGGCGATCGCCATTAATTCAGCATCGTTGGTAAGAAAATCGTGCAGACCACTATCAACGTTCCATCCTTTTTCCAAAGCTTTTCCAATGGTGCCTTTTGCTTCCTTTGGCAAGCGGCCGCCATCCGGTGCCAGTCCAATAACCAAATAACTTGGCATATTATTGGAGGCAGCCAGCTCGGAAACTGCTGTTTCAAAATCCTTAAAAACGGGAATCCCGTTTGGTCTACCATCTAAAACTTCGCCCGCATCCTGTCCCTGATACTTGGCATCCAAAACACCTACAACTTCATAACGTTCGGTAAACCGTACGAGGCCATGTGCGGTTTTACCGTTAGGCGTATTAAATGCGCCTTCACAATACACCAATGCCTTACCATCTATAACTTTTTTCATTTTCTATTTTTAATTTTTTGCCGTTAACACCGCTACAAAACGGTCCGGTTCTAAATTTACTTCTTCATCCAGTTCCAAAAGACCGATCAAACCGGCCGTGGAGGCTGGAAGTATTTTAAAACCCTCCTTTTTTGCAAGCAATGAGGTCATTTCCCTTAATTTTTTATCACTGATATTATAAGCGCTTCCATCGGACTCCCTTAATGCATAAAGCGCCTCCTCACCGTCAAAACTATGCCAATTGATGAGCGGTTCGTTATATTTTGTTTCCTTTATCTTTTCCGGGTCTAAATCCTGACAATGGTCCAATCCCTGTAAAAAAGATTGAATAATCGGGTTTTTAAACGAGGAGGACGCCGCAATCATTTTTGGAACCCGTGAAGTCTTACCCCTTTTATAGAGACTTACAAAACCACGGTAGATTCCTGCAAATAAGGTTCCGTTTGAAACCGGAACGGCACAATATTTAGGGGCATCACCCAAGTCCTCAAATACCTCCATAGCTATCTGTGCATATGCCGAGATTTGCAAAGGTGTATTGGCACCCCCTGGATTGGCATCATACCACCCGTTGGTATTGGCATGTTCCGTACTTGCTTTCACTACATCTTCATAACTGCCGGGCAATCGAATAATTTCCGCATTCAATTTTTCTATTTCCGCTATTCTATCCGTGTGATAGGATTCTGGAATATAGACTTTGCATGCCACGCCTGCCAAATCCGCCGCCAAGGCCATTGCTACCCCGTAATTACCACAGGTGGCCAGGGAAACTATCTTGTACTCGCGGCGCAGCGCATCGTATAATTGTGCGAAGGCAATCCTGTCTTTTTGGGTTCCTGTTGGGTTATCTCCTTCGTACTTAATGTAGAGCTGTCTCATATCAAATTCGCGCTCCAACGTCTTGGCCCTACTCAGTCCGGTGTCCCCCACTTCCAAGCTAATTATATCTTCATAACATTCCAAACGATCTACCAAGGATTTGGAGTTATCCCTTACTAGTTTACTTAGATTTCTAGCCTCTGAGGATACTTTATTCTCCGCTGTTCTTACGCCATCCTTAAGATTCATTTTCGATATTTGTATTCACTATGAAATATACATTAAATTTTATTCGTTCTACTACAGCAAGTTCCTTTAAAAAGGGGTACAATGGTAAACAGTTTGTGTGTGCATTGGTTAAATTTTAACAAAAAAATTGATACAATAAATCATGAAATCTAGTTTTTGTTATGTTTGTCGATAACCGGCTTCATTTAAAAATTAACAAACTACCTGACAGTGGATTATATAATTTTGACTAGATTTTAAAACAACCAATAATCAATGAGATTAAAGCTTGGCATTTTAATAGTTGTACTTTTTTTCAGCGTAACCCTGATTGCGCAGAACGACCTTCCCATAAAAATAAGCGATGTCAAAATAAAATCACTGTCCAAATTGGTCGATAGCTCCCTACAAGTAAATCTTGAAAACGAACTGGCGGCACATTCCGACTGGAGTCAACTCATTTCCCAAAAGAAAATGGCAGTAGGTATTGTTGACCTTAGCAATCCTAACAACGTGCGGTTTGCCCGTGTAAATGGAAACCATATGATGTATGCTGCAAGCCTACCAAAAATAGCCATTCTTTTGGCGGCAATGGATGCCATTGAAAAAGGGGAGTTAAAAGAAACCGAGCAGATAAAAAAAGATATGCGGTTAATGATCAGTAAATCTGACAATGCCGCTTCTACACGGATGATAGATCGTGTGGGCTATGACAAGCTGGAGGCCGTAATGACCAATCCAAAATATAATTTTTACGATGAGGATAAAGGTGGCGGACTTTGGGTAGGAAAACGCTACGGCGGTGGTGGGGACACCAATAGGGAACCCCTGAAGAACCTAAGTCATGCCGCTACGGTGACACAAGTTTGCAGATATTATTACCTCTTGGCACACGGAAAATTAGTGAACGAAAAACGTTCCAAGCAAATGCTGGATATCATGGAAGATCCGGAACTACACCATAAGTTCGTGAACACCTTGGACCAAATAGCACCCAATGCCCGATTGTTCCGTAAATCCGGTTCATGGAGAACCTTTCATTCCGATTCTATTTTGGTTTGGGGAAAAGACCAAGGACGGAGATACATTCTGGTTGCGTTAGTTGACGATCCCAATGGGGAACAAATAATACGAAGTTTGGTAAAACCCATAGAGAAGGTCTTAAAAAAGCCTGTACTTTAGTGTCGGGAAACTAAAAAGTTCCGCAAGGCGGATGATTCAAAACTTAGTAAAACGAATATTTGATATAAGGGAGGGCGAGTTCAAAGTATCCCTTTGGATGCTCTCTTATATTTTTTTGGTCATTACGGTTCTTTTAATCATTAAGCCCACCGTAAATGCACTTTTCCTCTCGGAATTGGGGGTAGAACAATTACCCTTTGCCTTTCTGCTTGTGGCCATCATTGCCATCATCAGTTCCTTTTTCTATTCCCGTGCTATCTCCAAATATGCCTTGAACAAGGTTATGGAAACCACCTTGATAAGTTCAATAGTCATTTTAGTAGGGTTGGGACTGCTCTTAAGTTTGAACATGGTAAACGTATTTGTGCTCTATTTTTTCTATATTTGGGTAGCCATTTACGCCGTCCTTTCCGCATCCCAGTTTTGGGTCTTGGCCAACTTGGTCTACAATGTTAGGGAGGCAAAACGACTGTTTGGCTTCATTGGTTCCGGAGCAATTTTGGGAGGAATCTTGGGAGGTTATTTAACCTCTATTCTAGCACCCTTTATTGGTAATGAAAATTTAATTTTTATAGCTGCATGCTTGTTACTTTTCTGTATCCCTTTGTTGCGAAGGGTTTGGGATATCCGGATTAAAAAGCTTGGTCAGTTTGCAGCGAAAAAAAGAACGGCCAGCAATGCTGAACGTCCGCTTCGGCTCATTCTAAAATCAAAACACCTCACTTATATTGCATGCATTGTGGCGGTAAGCGTGCTGGTTGCCAAGCTGGTAGATTATCTGTTCAGCGACTTTGCCTCAGCAGCTTTTTCCGATGCGGATGAACTGACTGCTTTTTTCGCTTTTTGGTTTTCCACTTTCAACCTGTTGTCATTGGTAATTCAGCTCTTTTTTACACATCGTATTGTAGGGATTTGGGGCGTTGGTTTTTCGTTGCTTCTGTTGCCGATCGGGATTTTTGCAGGAAGTATTTTCTTTTTTATTCTGCCGGAGCTTTCCGCGGTCGTGGTCATTAAAGCTATGGACGGGGTGCTAAAACAGTCGGTCCACAAAAGCGCTTCAGAACTCTTGGCATTACCATTGCCCTTTGAACTAAAAAACAAGACCAAATCCTTTATTGATGTGGTAGTGGATAGTATAGCCACCGGAATCGCCGGCTGTCTTTTGATTTTTGTCATCCGAGGATTGGACCTTCCTTCGCTCTATATCGGGGGACTGATTTTAATGTTGGTGCTCCTATGGTTGTACTTCATTTTTAAAGTCCGTCAAGAATATTACAAGACTTTTCGAACGAACCTAGAAATACTTACTGACAATATAACGAAGACTAAAAAATCATTAGAAAAACCAACTTCGGTAGTTAGTGGAATGCGTAGCGTATTTAAAAAAGGAACCGAGGAACAACTACTCTTCATGCTACAAAAATTAATGGAAATCAATGATAAACGTTTTGAAGAAGATGTGGAAAAACTATTGGACCATCCATCCATAAAGGTAAAGACAGCGGCCATTCAAAACCTCTACTTCCTCAACAGTAAGTCCATGACCGCCAATATTGGCAAATTGCTTCAAATAGATGACAAAGCCCTAACAATAGCCACTTTAGAATATGTTCTTCGCTTTGCGGAAAAGGATTCGGAATTTGTTTATGACCAGTACTTATATCATGAGGATTCTAGAATAGCCGATGCCGCCCTATTCTGTCTGGCTCGGGAAGTTAGGGATAATCATTCACTTCAAAATCGATTTAATGTAAAGGAAAGTATCGCTATAAAACTAAAGAATGTTGAACTGGAGCGAACATCTACCGAAGAAGTAAAATCGTTAATAGAAACCATTGGGGTTGCCAATCTGCCTTCTTTCTATCCGGAACTTCCAAAATACCTTCAACACGAAAACGAAGAAATCATTGCAGCCACAATTCTAGCCATGGGCAATACGGTCCACCCTCCATTTTTGCCGCGGATTGTTTCCTTTTTAGGTGTAAAAAGTCTGAGAAAACCAACGATTAGCGCAATACAAAATTATGGCACAAATGTACTGCCACTGTTAACGGATAGTGTGCAGAAAAGAAGACATCCACTTCCAGTGTTACGGTTCGTTCCTATGGTTATGCAGTCTTTTAATTCACAACAGGCAGTTAAAAACCTTTTGATGCTTCTATCGGATACTGACCTGACCATTAGACTGGAAGTCATTAGGGCACTGAGCCTCATCCGCAGTTCGCACCCGGGATTGAAGTTCAACAGGTACAAAGTAGTATCTAGTATTTATGAAGAATGTAAGTTGCACCACCAGACCTTGGCGGCCATGCACACCCAAATCATCATATCCTACAGGAACCGAAAAAAATCCAAAAAGGAAATTAGCGATGAAGAACGCGAGGCGCGTACCAGCTTATTGGAACTGTTGGAAAGACGTTTGGACTCAGGGCTGGAACGCATCTTTAAACTTCTGGGATTGCGATACAGGCAAGGGGATGTGAACATTGCCTATGAAGGATTACTAAGCGAAAAACAAGAGGCACAGACAAACGCTATTGAATTTTTGGACAACCTCTTGTCCGGCGATTTAAAGCGAAAACTATTGCCCATCATAGAGGATACCGCTTTGGACACTAGTTCAGAAGAGGAATTGCAAAAAATAAAACACAAGATTCCAACGGAACTGGAATGTTTTCAACTACTCCTAAAAAGCGACGACCTAAAAGTAAAATTGGCGGTGCTGTATTTAATCAAACAGCAGAAAGAGGCCAAATACCTATCTATAGTGGAACCTTTTCAAAACGATGCTGACCCAAAGGTCCGAAGCTTTGCACAAGAAGCAATACAAGTTTTACAATCGGGTTGAACGTTTAACAAATTAAGTCACACAATATCCTAACAATAATTATAGATGGTATTTTTAATTGTGACAATCAATTTTGTCGATGGTGGCCCCAAGACCCAATTCCGGTTCACCTCCCTCAACTTGGACCTCATCATCCATCAAGCGAATTTTTAACGTAGCGGTTTGTTCCATTCCCTCCTGCATAAAACGATATTGTGCGGTAATGGTATCGTCCGTTAATGAGCCATCTAACGTGCCCCTTCTTTGGTCCTTTTCGGCAGGTAGCCAGTTGTAATTACCAGATACCGTATTTCCATCTATCGTCAGGTTAAGTTCCAATACATCTTGGATAGATGGATTATCCTGATATGGGTAGATTTTCTGAAAACAAAGTAGACCATTGTTACTTACACTGGTTTTTGCCGTGCTCTCCTCCATATCGTTTTTCTGCTTATCCACATTTTTACATCCCGTAACCAATACGGAAATACATAACAGGACTGTCCAAATGATTATTGGCTTTTTCATGAGATTGTTTTTTAAATGCACTAGGGTTGGTATCGATAGTTCGAAAGCCAAAAAATACTTCTGTAACAACCAACCCTAGACATTATAAAAGTACGTAATCCACATGAATAAATTTAAACACAAGGATAGTTCCAAACCGTTTTGGAATAATCCTATAACATTTTGATTAATCCGGTTTTTTCCCTTTCAATAGGGCATAAATGGCCATGGAATGCCCGTGTCCTAAATCAAATTCTTGCTTTAACCAATCCGTAATTTGCGTTGCCTTTACCTCGTCCTTTATTTTCCAATTTTGTGTGAATCCCTTTTGCTCGGCAAGCGCTTTAAAGTCCGACGGTGTTTTCCCTGTTTTCTTTTGAATAGTATCCAGATAGGCTTGAAATGACATGTTATTTTGAGGTATTAAGTTGATGAAAGGAATAGTAGGAAGCGGCTAAAATGGCCAAAACAATAAACGGGAAAAAGGATTGAAAATCCATTCCATCTACAGCAAAATGACTGATCGCCGCAAAGATGAAATTAAAGGTAAAACCTGCATAGGCCCACTCTTTTAATCGTTTGGGGACTTGCGGAATAACCAGGGCCAAAACGCCCAAAACTTTGAATACCACTAAGGCGTTTCCAAAGTACTCGGGGTATCCCAAGTGTCTGATTCCTTCTTTTGCCATTTCTGTTTGCGAAGTGAGTATCGGTAATATTCCTTCAAATAAAGCGATGATTATGGTCGCTGTCCAAAAAATAATTTTGTGCTTTTTCATTGTGATGTATTTAAGGTTATTTGTTTTGATAATCGTAATCCACGATCCATTCAATACCATATTTGTCCCTGAACATGGCAAAATAGGAGCCCCATGGACTGTCCCCAATGGGCATTTCAACGGTTCCGCCTTCTGAGAGACCGTTGAACAATTTGTGCGCCTCTTCCCGACTTTCCGTGCTAATGGATACTTTGAACCTATTTTCGTTCTCGTTAACTTTTCCAAGCACTTCCGGAACATCACTGCCCATGATGACATTGTTGCCAATAGGCAGGGCGATGTGCATAATTTTATTTGCCCCGCTCTCCGGAAAAGGTTGTTCAGGATTTGAAAAATCCTTGAAACGGGTAAGACGTGCAAATTCGCCACCAAATACAGATTTGTAAAAATGGAATGCCTCCTCGGCATTTCCATTGTAGTGCAGATACGGATTGATTAGTGCCATGATTTTAGTTTTTAAAGTGATTACTGATTATTAAAATTTAAGAGCCAATGGTTCCCGAACTTGTCGGTAAGCTCACAGAACAAAGCTCCCCAAAATGTGTTTTCAAGGGGATATTTAACTACTCCTCCAAGGGAGAGTTTATCAAAGTAGGTCCTAATATCGTTTTCGGTATGACAATTTAGCACCAAAGCAACTGCATTTCCTTTTATTAGCCCCGTGTCCGGTGCCATATCGGATCCCATGAGTACAAAATCATTACGTATGAGTGTGGAATGTAAAATACACTGTTTCATCTTCTTTGGCATTTTATGGTACAGCGAAGATTCGCCTACGGTTTGAAATGAAAGTTCCCCGCCCAAACACGATTTGTAAAAGGTCATGGCTTCCCGACAATTTCCATTGAAGGTGAGGTATGTATGTATTTGTGCCACACCTAAGCATTTAATAGGGTTTCAATATCGAACTTTTTCATCTTTAGGAATGCTTGTATCACCCTTTCCCTTTTTTGCGGATGGCCAATTAATTCCTCCAAAACACTGGGCACAACCTGCCATGAAACACCAAATTTGTCCTTGCACCAACCGCAATTGCTTTCTTCACCTCCATCTTTTGTAAAAGAGTTCCAGAAATAATCTATTTTTTCCTGAGTGTCGCAATGAATTACAAAAGAAATGGCTTCGTTGAACTTGAATTTAGGGCCTCCATTTAATCCCATAAAAGGTTTACCCTCCAATTCCCATTTCACGACCAATGGGTTTTCCGCTGTAATTTTTGAATTGGGAAAAATGGAACAGTAAAATTCCGCAGCGGCTTTGGCCTGTCCGTCAAACCAAAGGCAAGGATACATTTGATCGGTCATTTTTTTAGCTTAAAGGGTTTCCGCGTACTTTTTGAAATTGTTCAATATAGCTTGCCACCCATCCTTCTGCATTTCAACAGGGTTTTCGGTTTCCGGGGCAAATCTTACGATTACTTCCGTTTGGGTTCCCAAATCATTGAATTGAACCTCAACAGTTCTTCCGTCAAATCCATAAGTAAAACCTTCACCCTCCTTTATATCATTATAAGTAGCTATAAAATCAAAACCAAAACTGCCATCCTTGGCTTCCATTCTAGCTTTGTAAATGCCACCTATTTTCATATCGTTTTCGGCAGTAGGGCAATGCCAACTCGGGTCTGCAAAATTCCAATTTACTATATGACTGGGATTGGTATAACCGTCCCAAACTTTTTCTAACGGTTCGTTGATTTTTGCACTTACTGTAATTTTTGATGTATCCATTATTGAATTTTTCAAGTTAAAACCAGTTACAATTTACAATACAAAGATGTACGATTACCACAAAAATTATCCTGTGCATAAATGACAACAAAAGGGCAATTCACGACAATTTTTATTTTACCTTTAGTGTACTAATCCTAACATCAAAAGCATGAAACGTGTAAGTATACTTGTTCCGGAAAGTTCCGTTTTGCAAGCTATTGCAGATCCTCAATATTTGTTTTCGGCAGTCAATCAATTTATGATAGCATCAGGTAAACAACCGCTGTTTGATGTTCAGTTGGTCGGATTAAGGAAACAAGTGAAATTGAACAACGGGCTTTTTTCTATTCATGCTTCCCAATTGCTAAAGGACGTAAAGGAAACGGACTTGGTAGTAATTCCCGCTTTGTTCGGAGACATGAAAAGTGCAATTGCCAAAAACAAAAAACTGGTGCCCTGGATACAGGAACAATATGATAATGGGGCAGAAGTAGCTTCGCTTTGTGTTGGCGCATTTTTACTGGCTTCTACCGGTCTTCTCGACGGCAAAAAATGTTCTACCCATTGGGGTTTCCAGGAGGAGTTTCGCGACATGTTTCCTAATGTAGAAGTACAGGATGGCAGTATAATTACAGAGGAACATCGAATCTATTCCAGTGGTGGGGCCCACTCTTATTGGAACTTATTACTCCATTTGGTAGAAAAGTACACGGATAGGGGAACGGCAATTTTAGCTTCAAAATACTTTGCCATAGATATTGATAGGGATAGCCAGGCGGCCTTTGCCATGTTCCAAGGTCAGAAAAACCATAATGATGAAGCCATTAAAAAAGCCCAGGAATATATAGATGACCATATCCAAGACAAAATCTGGATAGATGAATTAGCGGATTTTACAAAGCTGGGCAGGCGAAGTTTTGAACGGCGTTTTAAGGCCGCTACCAATAATTCTGTTTTGGAATATATCAATAGGGTGAAAGTGGAGTCCGCTAAACGCAGTTTTGAAATGAGCCGGAAGAATATTAACGAGGTAATGTTTGATGTTGGCTATACGGACACCAAAGCTTTTAGAACCATTTTTAAAAAAAATACAGGTCTTACCCCGATTGAGTATCGAAATAAATACAATAAAATGGCAACGTACTAATCTTTAGTATTACTTGGATGTTTGTGTACTAACGGCCCAATAGTTTCCCGCAATGTCAAAAAACGAACCTCTTGTGTCCGGATCATTTTCTTTATTGTTAGGTTTTTCAATTAATTCACATCCATTTTTTATAGCCAAGTCAAATGTTTTATGCACATCTGGAACATAATAATGTAACGTTGTTTTAGTTGCTGGATATTCTTTAGTGCTATTACTAATCATTAAGATACTGTCATCTAGTTTTAATTCGATATGGGCAATAGTTCCATTTTCATGGTCAAATCTCCTTAATTCCGTTGCTTCGAATATGGTTTTGAGCAAATCCACTAATTTTTGGGCATTATCTACAATTAAGTAAGGTGATAGTGAATTGTAGTTCTTTGGTTTATAATTTTTCATTCTACAATTTTTGAATAGTAACTATTTATTTGATTTCTTGTTTTCAATTTTATTTCGAATCGACAAGTTGGTTTTGTTCAACAAATCTAAAATAATTTGGTTAGCACAAACTCTTAATCATATAAACCGAACTAGACGGACAGATTTCCGAGAATTCTTTGGTTGATGAAATCTCATTTGGTGCGACTGCTCTATCAGACCTCTTAAATCCGTTCTTTTCAAAATAGCCATCTGCGGTTGTTGTCAAGAGATGTAATCGTTTTAGACCGTCGTTTTTACTTTGGCCAATGAGTTGATTTAAAAGACGTTTCCCAATACCTTTATTTTTGTACTCATCCTTTACGGCAAACGAACGTAAGAGTCCCTCTTCATCATATTTTTCTACACCAACACAACCAACAAGGACTCCGTTTTCTTCTTTAGTTATAAACCGTACCTTTGATGTAATAATATCCTCGTAAGGAAGGTCATTATTTTTTAGCAACTCTTTTATATTCCCAAAATTTTGATTTTCTTCCATGTTGTTGAGGACCTTTGATGAAACACTTTTCCAATTATTAAAATAGCCTTTACACCGTGCTTTCAGCATAGCGTTTAAAATTATTTAATATGGATTGGCAAAATTCTTGTTGCACTTCTAACGGAGTCTCGCTTTCAGGTTCAAATACTTCAGTTAACCGAACTCCTTCTTCCGTTTCCACAAATGTAATCGTCGTCTTTCTATTATCAGAAGTAGTATGGGCTATTTTGCTGTGGATCACAATTTCATCATAGTTACAGATATAATCAAAACCCTCGCTTCCATCCTTTGTTTCCATTCTTAAATACAGCTTTCCTCCAGCCCTTAAATCATTCTCTGCAACTGGAGTATGCCATTCTTCGGACATATTGTTCCATTTGGCAATATGATTGGGGTTTGTCCAGAGTTCCCATACCATCTCAATTGGTGCTTTGATTAGAGTTTGTGCCGTTAACCTATTTTTCACCCTTATCCATTTATAAAAATACTTTAAGTTTTTATAGTAATCAAAGTCAGTCTATTTTCAAAAAAGCCTTAATCCTATCGCGTTGTCGAAAATGATGTCGAAAATGCATTTCTGCAAACTGTAGCCATTCCGTTGCGCTAAAATAATCTAGACCTAGATGCTTGGTTTTACCCTTATAGGTACTAGTTAAAACCTGATCTTCAAGCTGAACTATTGACTCTTTAATTTTAGCAAAAGAACTTAAAATTTCCTCTTTACTGGTGGGTTGAGGGGTAAAGTTGTTTGAGGGTGGACCTTCAATACGTTCATTGGGGAATTCCTTGTCGCGAAACATGGCCTTGGCATTCGGTTTCATCGTCTCTTTACAATTTTCATTATTGGATAGGCAGATTCCCGCCTGCTCCAAAAAATAATCGGTTGCCGCTGTAAGGTGCATGCAAACTTGCCCGAGGGACCAACTATTTTGGGCAGGTTTCTTGCATAACTGTTCAAAGCTTAGTTCATCTATATCCTTAATCCAAATATCAATAGTTTTTCTAAAATCCGCACTTATCATTTATGAGCTTTTCGGAAGAGTATTCATGTTACTATAAATTTAAAATTAAATCAGTAAAAACTTCAAATTATACAATGACTGTTTGATTCATTCCTTTTCTCCACAATACAATAGGAATCTATTTTTTCAATCTTGTTCTTGTTGCTAAAAGTGTAAAAACAAGAAAGTTATTCGGTATCTATTTTATAGAATTAAAATCGATTTTTTAATCCAATAAGATTTCCACTACAACTTGCTTGCCTAAAAGACAGCAAATAATATCATTTATTTTTAAAGTCCCATTTTTATTTTCAACCCTCAGAATATTATCACAATCCTCCAAATCGAAATCAATTTTATAGCTGGGAAACTTACTGTTCAGTATCCGTTTAACTTCTTCGGCCTTGCTTTCGGAGGAGATATTGGTTTTAAAGACTTCTACCATCTTTAAGTTTCTATTATTCCATAGAATGGATTCCTATCATATTCCCTTCGGTATCCGAAGCGAGAACCATGAATCCATAATCTCCAAGGGACATTTTTGATTTAAATATTTTACCTCCGGCATTTTCAACCCTAGCTTCTTCTTTACTACAGTCATCGCTCATAAAATATACGATGGTACTATTGTTTCCTGCCGAGAATCCTTCCATTTTCACCAGTGCCCCAGATGCCCTGTTTTTGGACTCCATATCCGCCGGGAAAAATAACATTTGCATGTCTTCGCCCGTATCCGGCATTGGCATTTCGTTCATTTGGAAGTTAAAAACGGTTTCGTAGAACTTTTGGGCTCTTAGGAGATCGTCAACGTAAATTTCAAACCACACTACGGGATTTTCTGGTTTCATATTTGTCTGTTTTTATGTGTTCCAGACAAAAATACCTAGGTAAATCAGGAAAAAACTTGTCCCATGACAGTAAAATCAACTTCCTGAAATTTCTCTTCGTATACGGCTCAAAGAGGTGTCCGTGATCCCAAGATAAGAGGCAATGTGTTTAATTGGAGCTTGCTTTACAATTCCCGGTTTCTCCGTAATCAGCGTTAGGTACCTTTCCGTTGCGCTTTTGGTGAGCATTTCAATAGCACGTTGTTTTGAAAGAAATAATTGATTGGACATCCAGGCCCTGCCCCATTCGTTAAAGCTTTCTATTTTATGGTACAATACCTGAAAGGTTTCAAAATCAATTTTCCACGCAACGCCATTGGTAAGCGCAACTATATTTTCCTTTGTAGGTATTCGCTGAAATAAAGACGAAACTTCTATGGAAATTTCGTTTTCACCATGAAAATCCGTTGTTATCTCGTTTCCTTCAAAGTCATGAACGAAAGCTCTTAAGAGTCCACTTTCTATCAAATAATATTCATTGGCTATCTGACCCTTTTCCAGAAAAAGCGTGCCTTTTGAAAAATTGATTTTCTGGTGGTTGTCTATTATCTCCGTCAAATCATCGGATTTAATTAACGGGTGATTGTATATGGTTTGAAAAAAATTGAAATTCATTTTACGAATAGGCTTTCCTAAAAATAAGGCAAATTCAAATTAAATGCAGGTAGTATTGTCGGATAATATCTTAAAAAATCGGGAGCGAACGATGTAATTCTATTTTATACAAATCTTTATCCTGTTCATTCATTCAAAAGGTTAGTCTGTTATTCGTTCGTAATAGCGGATTTTTTAAATCCTGCCTTCAATTGTAACACCACGAGTATGCTCGTGTTTTATGTAAAGTACCTTGATCTAATAATTGGGATACTATCAATTACGCTTTAGCTTTTCGGCTACCTCATCATAATATTCTTGTGTCACTACATCTGTCCAAGTAGTGGGTTGACCACCACCATAGAGCGCCAAATACGTTACATCATTAAATTTGGTAGCGGAGTGCCAATGCTCGATTTCTTTTTCACATTTCATCACATCCCCTTTTCGTAAAATCATAGGTTCTTTACCTCTTTCCTGATAATACCCTTCTCCATCTACAATAATTAAGACTTGCGCAGAACTATGTTTATGCCAATCCAATGTTGAGTTGGCTTTGAAGGTTGCTTTGGTGATGTTATAACCCAATTCACTATCATCATGAATAATAGGATTCAACCAAGCTTCACCTATGTAATGCGTATTAGGAGCTTTTGTACCCTTGGTAAGATAAGAGAAAACCTTATAATCAGAATCTTGGGCCAAGACCGATGACGAGGCTAAGACAAACAGTACTAAAATTGAGTTTTTCATGGTGTATTTTTTTAAAGGTATATTCTATATGTTCGGGTTTATCCCCTCTGGTCCGGAAACATTGACTTCAGGTTAAAACAAATCTACACGGTTAATATTATGGTATATTCCTTAATGTTTTCTGCCTAATCTTTGGCCGTATCCGGCTTTTAAAAATTCCGAGGCTTTTTCAAGATAGCTTTGTTCAACATCCTGATTTTCTTTTAGCACATGATGGATCATTTCTTCCGTTCCCGTATTTAAGTCCGTCAACCTTATTTCAAATCCGTAATCTACTAGATGATAAGAATTGGATATACTTATTTTTAAATTCCTATCCGCATTAGTGAATTCAAATTTGTCCTTTGTTATAGTTCCATTTGATTGTTCCAAAAACGTATAATCCGGTTCGTCATAACCAAAATCCGACGTCAGAAATTCAAAATAGAATTTTGTTTTTTTGACAAAGTTTATCCTTTTGGCATCATATATTTCTTTTGGCATACTCATTTTCTCAAATTGGATACAACGGCTTATATATGAAGCGTAGCGACCGCATCGGAGCTATGATTTTTAGGATACATTGTTGTGCTTTCGTTATTTGTTTTTTAAGAATTCCTCTATCTTTTTATGAAGTTCATGTGCTTCTTTCTTACCCTCTGATAATGGCCTATCAATAGAAAAGGTATAAGTTAATTCTTGATTAATTAAACTGTGAAATTCATCCGTGTTTAGTTTTTTTAAAATCCTTGGGACTTCAACAATGTTAATACTATCTGGATATTTTGAATTAAATACTTTAATTCCATTTACATAAGTGGCATAATCACTTCTTATATTTCTCAAATATTCCTCTAAAAAAACCTTAGAGGCGTAATATTGCACTATTAGTTCTCGTATACTGTCATTGGATATTAAACTTAAATTTCCTGTACTAACCAATTCACTGTAGGTTCTAGTGGAACCTGTAAAAGACGCTCTACTATGTATTCCGCCAAAACCAACATTATTTATAAATAGAAGTGTATCCATTGGATTATAATTTCCCATCACATAGTTTCTTGCCAGTTCTAAACATTTAATTTTTTTTTGCCTGTTATTAAACCAGTTTCTTTCGAGCGACAGAGAGTCATTGATAATTTCCTCATTTAGATTTGACAAGTATTTATTTTCTTTTTCTGTATTTTTTCTGTTTTCGTTCCAATTATTGATTTGCAATGCTATTAAAATTCCAATAACGACAAGAATGATTTCTCCTATAGCATAAAGCATGTACTTACTGAATTTGTTTTCAGAGAGTAAATTTTGTCTAATTTTTCTAAAGAATTTTATCATTGGTTAGCTGTTTGTCATAATGAAGTGAAACGTTAAATATATGGAAAGTTGGTTGAGCTAAAACCAGGACTTTTTATGGTGTTACCCACTGGATTTTTTCAGTAATACCATTTTGCACCATTTTCTACAACTTCCCTTTTTCTGTATTCAGCAATTTTTCGAATTAGGTTTTCAGGTAGTGGGTTCTCCAATAAAAATTGGACCGAATCTTTTTTCGTTGTAAATCCAGTAAGTTCTTTCTCAAATGGTTTTAAAGCTGGACCTGTTGGAATAAAGCTCAAGTGGGCTTTATGGGCAGCATATGCAAAAAGAATAGTATTCGATTCAAACACTGGTTTTCCCCATTTTAGATCTTCTTTTGCTTCTGGGGCAAGACTTTTTAGAATCGCTCGCAATTCCTTTATTTTCGCCTTAGCAATTGGAGGTAGTTGCTCAATATAATCTTCAACGTTTTTGGGTTTCTTTTTTTCCATACTATTGTTTTTTTAGCTTGCTTACAACAGTCAAGTGTAGCCGTGGTATGGACTTAAAAGCACTTAACTTTTGGTTTTACGGTATGCCTAGCCAATGTACAATTTCAGTATTTCTTTATTCTACCGTATTTTTTCAAAATTTCAGTTACCTCTTTCTCCGGCAATTCGTAAACTTTCGTATTATTTTTTCCAACCATAGTTTCGGCAGCAACCAGTGCATTCAATATCGATTCTTCCGTTGCCTGTGCTGTTGCTTCGAATAGTATAGACATTTTGTCGTTCGGTATCATCTTAATCGTCTGGTCCTTTTCTCTATTTGCGGCCCCTGAATTAGCCGTAGAAAATGCGATGAAAATATCGCCGGAACCATTCCCTCCATAACCGCCTAGCCGACTAATACCGATAGGTACCCTGCGGGCTAGCCTTTTTAACTGATGCGGAAGTAACGGAGCATCCGTAGCAACAATCACGATGATGGAACCTCTATCTTCTTCTGACCTAAGCGGGTCCCAAAGAGGCATTTGGTCTGTAATTTCCTTTCCAACAGTTACACCTGCTATAGTGAGTGATTGGCGTGTACCATAGTTTGCCTGTACCAGAACGCCTAGGGTATATGTGGTAGAATCAATTTGTACTTCACGTGAAGATGTGCCAATACCTCCTTTAAATTGATGACAAATCATTCCAGTTCCTCCACCAACATTCCCTTCATCAACTTTCCCAGATTTAGCATTGTTTAAAGCCGAAAACGCGTGTTCTTTTTTTACGTGAAATCCATTGATGTCATTTAGGTCTCCGTCATACGTTTCTGCTACAACAGGTAGCGCCCAAAAAATATCCGGTTCATTTGGAAGAGGATCAAAAAATTTATTCTTGAATTGCCATTCAATAACTGCATCTCTTACAATTCCAACACTATGGGTATTGGTTATCATGACGGGACCTTCTAGAAAGCCTGACTCTTCTACCCAAGTTGTTCCTGTCATTTCACCGTTTCCATTAAGACTATACCAGCCCGCAAAAACTGGGTCATATTTTTTGCCCCTAGGCAAAACTGCCGTCACACCAGTTCGAATTGGGCCTTCCCCAACTTTTAATTTACCTTCTCCTTTAATTAATGTGGAATGACCAACTTCAATACCCTGGACATCCGTAATGGCATTGTTTTTTCCGGTTTTACCATCAAGTGGTATCCCTAAATCTCTTGCTCTAGGCTTTTGTCCATACGATTGAGAACAAACGAGGAATGTTATAAAAATTACTAAAAATCTCTTCATACGGGCTGGTTTTTAATGTGGTATAACACAATTGGTTGTGAATAGTTGCGATGCAAAATTCGACAGGTTTTTGGCCTACATACTAAATATACTAGATAAGGGTGGATTTTCTGAAGGGAAAATCAACAACATTGGTCTAAAGTAGATTTTGGCATTAGCAGAGCCTTTCACCGTAATTAATCAGAAACCATTCCTTTTTGTAATCCTTCCTTGATTCCTAAATGTATAAATTGTTGGTCAAAAGTAGCTCATTTGTTAAGTTTATCTTTCAAGAGTATAAGAAATGAGGCAGCCCATTAAGCCACTGTATTACGTCACCGATTCTGTTGGAACAGATGATATTTCAGCTCATGTTATTCTTGACAAAAAGAATAACTCCATACATATACATTTTTTTGGCGCAATTTTCGGCAAAACGCATAGCCCAATTTTAGTGAAACATTCTAATGCGAAGTTTCCGGAAGATGAAGGTATCCACTTGGCTAAACAAATTATCATGAGTGAATTAAAGGATAAAAAAGTTCAAATAAAATCCGTTACAAGAATAGAGGAAATACCTTCAAATGAGACCAAACCACAGCAACCAACTATAATTAGGTACAAGAAGTAGTTAGCCTATCGTTTTTCATTGTCCAGCGGGTTATAAATGTTGGCAAGTGGCTTCTATTTTTTCTTAATTCCGCCTAGTAAAAAAATAATGGATGAGAAAATTAATAAAATCCCTGGTAGAATAGCACCCAGATGGAAGGCCAAAAAAGAATCTAACAATACCATAATGGCAATAAAGACCAATATTTTTCCAGATTCGTATCTCATAAAAAGTGTCAAGATTCCCAATCCCGCAAGCCCCAAAAGTTGAATGGATGGATGTACAAATAAAATTGGAAAAATTTCCTTTACGAAAGATCTAGAATTGGATTGTTGAATCAGACCGTTGATATATTGAATTCCACTCAGGTGAAATACTGCCATAATAGTTAACAGTGAGCAACCTACGATGGTTGATCCTTTGGTGATTTTAGTATTTCCCATTTGATAGATTTTGTCTCTATATAGATAGACGTAAAATCCGTCAAAATAGTTGCCTGAGGACCTGTGAAATCCTCGATATAACGTGTTTGTGTATGATTTCGTTGCGTGTTTCAGCAACTAATTAAGCAAATACAAACCGAATAGAAAATCCGCGAGGATTTTCGTCAGTAGGCGAGTACTAGCAATGAATTGTACACGGTGTTGCCAGTAGTTATTTTTCGCTTACACACTTTTAATATCGTTCCGTTTATATGTTTTAATTCGTAATACTTTTCGATTTATAGGTTTATTCTGGTCATTGTTATAAAAATCAATATTAATGTCAATATTCCCACAGTCGTGGTAAATTTTCCGATTTTTTTTGATTTAGTCCATCCTGATAATGAAATCATAATAGTCAAAGAAAATAATCCAATCATAAAAGTTATCATTCCAATTATTCTGGCTATTAAAAAGTCATTTGCAATAACGTTTTTCATATATCCGCCTGGTGTTGTTATCATTGATATTTGAATCATTGCAAATACGGAAACAAGAAAACAGCCAGCAGATAGAGTTGCGGATTTTAAAATTCTATTCGTCAGTTTATCATTTTTGTCAGAAACTAATAGATTCGCTACTACTGTTATTGAAAATCCACTTAATAATGAGCATATCAAAATAGTTTGATTAGCCAATGCATTCCAATATTCTAATGTGATTTCCATTTCTAGTTTGAGTGTTTTTAAATTACTGGCAACGTCCCTGTGTATGCGGCGTTGCCAGCTTTTGCTGGCAATGAACGTCATACACTTTGTTAGCAAATATTTTTTTATTCATTCTACCAAGTTCCTTTTTCCCATAAATCTAAAAATGCTGCAGCCGAAAGTCCGAGAAAATCCACTAAAAAGTGACCAAAAATTATCCATCTCAAACTTTTAGTTTTTTTATACACTATTCCCCAAACAATTCCCATTATTAGAGTTGAAATCACAATTTCAAAGCCACTATTCAATTCTGAATTTATTCCAAATGCAGCGTGGTTAATTGCGAATAAACTACTACTGTATAAAATAGCAATCCAATTCGACCAATTTTTTGTATTATCTAATAAAAGTCCTCTCCAATAAAACTCTTCTATCCACGGATTTATAAGTGCAAGAACAATCCACGGCATCCAGATTGTCCATTCGGATAATGTGTCTGAATGAAAAATGAACAATGGCAATGGCAATAACCCGATAAAAACTGCTAAAATTTTCCATAAGAGTTTCCCCTTGGATTCTTTAAGCCAGTTTTTTATTTGCTCATTTCCTCCAAATTTTAAAATAAAGAAC
Organism: uncultured Flavobacteriaceae bacterium; assembly: GCA_963848865.1. GTDB lineage: Bacteria > Bacteroidota > Bacteroidia > Flavobacteriales > Flavobacteriaceae > Maribacter. The sequence continues at coordinate 105,541 of CAWKFV010000016.1, forward strand.
AGCCATAGAGTCCATCCAATTAAAATCATTGGAACGAAAGCCCATTTCCCGATTAATTGTCCAAATAAATAAGCAACACCAAAGTTTACTCCGATTATTAGGAATGGTGAAAGAGTTACAATTAGCTTGTTGTTCATTATTTCTGTAGTTTGGTCTAAATATTTGCTAACAATTGTATAAACTTACCTAGGTACGTTTATTTCTATTTTATCTGCAATGTAATCAAAATCCTGTCAGCACCTACAGCTATTGAGCGCAGCAAAAAATTATACGAATACTATACCTTTACAAACGTTTACTATCGTGTAAAAAAAGACCCCGCATTGTTCACAGGGTCCTTAAAAGTTTATCCTAAAATAGTGCCGCTACTTCCTTATAATTTTATCAATATTCCCCGCCAAATACATATGGTCGCTAGCGGAGTTTTTACGAAGTACATTCGTCATCAATACCACCATATAGGTACAGTTGTCCGGGTGCTCTACAATGATTACGGAATTCATGAAATTGGTGACGTTCCCCATATACTTTCCACAGGCTTCGCCTGTGCTACGGTCGCATTTGTACAAGGAGCCGGATTTAAAATAAACGGCAGCCTCCTTTAACGCGGGTGCCTGTGCGTAGCGTATCCTTCGGTCCGTCATGTACATAAGCCGTTTCATTTCCAAACTGGACGCTTCGTCCACCACCTTACCCTGTTCCAATTGTACCAAAAATTTCATTAAGCCCTGCGGGGAACCTATGCTTCCTCCCTTATCACCTACATAGGTATTGGCACCTTTGGTAAAAAAGCTGCCCAACCGCCATTCGTCAGCCGTAATGCCCAAATCACGCAACGGCAGGTTCACTACATCGTTCCCCAAATCGGTCAGTTCCTTTCTTGAGGTCTCCTTAAAATAGACATCACTTTCCTCTTGGGTCAATTCGGGATATTTATCGCCAAAAGCGGCCATCAACAAAACCTCTCGCCAAACAATGCTTGCGGCCCCGTTATTACTAACGGAAAGCATATGGTCCGCCCATTCGTATAAGGTAAACACATCGCTGGCGATTACTTGCCGTTTTACCAGGGTATTCTTTTCAATATTATAAATAGGAATGGTATGCTCATCCGTAAGTCCCCAAACCCCTGCCTTTACCGATTTATTTTTTAATAGGTCCGTCCGCCTTTCCCAAGAATCCGGATATATTTTGGCCAGTTGCGTAAACAGTCCTGCTAATACCGCTAATTTGCCCACACTGCCTGGTTGATAGCCAGCCGTTTCGTTCCGCTCCGCATATCGGATGTTGTTCACATCGGAAATATCCAAAACCGTAAGCGAATAACTCCTGTCCAGACCGCGGAAAAGACCGTTAATTTCCTTTTGAAATGCCTCATCTAACGTCATTAGCGCCATAGCACTGTCCTCCTTTCGTTCCAAAAGGTTCAGTTCAATTTCGTTCCATGATTTCATAGCACCTTCCGGTAAGGCAGCCGCATCTTTAATCTCCCCGTTTTTGATGAGTTCCAAACGTTTTAGTCGCTTTATTCCGGTACGCTCATACCCATCTATGGGATAATAGGTATACGTGGTGAACGCAGAGCCGATGATCAGAACAAGGAATAAAAGGGTATATTTTTTCATTACAATTTTGTTGAAAGTGAAATCTCCTTTTTAGAATCAATTTTTGGGGTGATGGATTCCAAATATCCGGAACTCACCGCTTTTTTGTTCTCCACAAAAGGACGTATTTGAAACAACCAAAGCTTATCATCTTGGAACCCTAACTCCACATCATACGCCCCCATGTAATCCGATTTGGTCTCTTTAGGAAGTGTCTTACGTATGGTATTTGCCAACTCCCTTATCTCATCAATATTTTTTCTGTTCAATACGGAATTTTCAAAGGTAGTCGTCTGTTTGCCAGTTCCCCCTGTTGCAGGCAAGCTGTTGTAATAGGTTTCCCTTGCAGGAGCCAAAAGTCGGTATCCGCTATCATTTAATATGGTGTAGGTTTCGGCAGATTGCCCATCTACCGCTCCCCCGGCCCCACGACTAAAGGCTACGGTCAAATCCTCTTCATTACCGGAATTGATGCCTTTTGTAATTAAAACCCCTGAGTAATCCACATCCACACTTGGTATCACCAAAATAGAAGGAAAAACATTTTCTGGATTCAACAAATATTTCTGGCGCCATTTAAAACTCCGCTCAGTATATGGTGATGCCCAAACTTCTTTTACACCGTTTAGTATTTTCTCCTTATCCAATACGTTGAACAAGGTAAGGTTGAGCCCTGCCCCGGTAAAATCCTTTAAGTCCTCCATATTGGTGTCACTTCTCAAGAACACGGGAATACTTCCCAAATCCTTACCAAGAATTTTGGTAAAACTACTTTCCAACTCCGAAAGGAAACTTTCTTTCAACGGCATTTTTTTGATGGCATCCCGCAGGAATTCCAATTGACGTAATTGATAATTTTCCACTTCGGCTTCTAGGACACCTGTGCTTCGCATACGCTCCGCTTCGGCGAACATATCGTTTAAAAACTTCCAGTAGGAACCATTTTGTTCTGGCATAGGTTGGTCCATATGCTCCCTAAAAATCCCAAAGGGAATCACCAAACCTTCCACCACCTGTTCCGGGAACATCTTTTTCAACTGGCCTAAATTGGCGGCCTTTGGTCCACATAATTCCCCAGAATCGCTGGCGTCTACATTTCGCATATTCAATACGCTGGTATTGTCCAGCCTTATTTTTTCTATGGGCACTTCTATCTTATCCGTATTCCGTTCCTTCTTTACAAAAAGCTCCCGCTCTTGTTCCGTCATTTGTGATTCCGGTTTTAGGATTACATTTCCTTTATTGGAAACCGCATAAAAAACGCGTTGCCCATCATACTTTTTTAAGTTTTGCAGATTTTCATCGGATAGCGCCGCATTAGGAATCCCCAAGTTACGTGCCAATAATTGTACATGCGAAACCATATTCCCTTCCGCAACCGTTGCAATGCCGGCTACAGGTTTTAAATCCGATGGTGAACGTTGGAAGATGTATATCTTATCCGAGGACACTTCAATATCCTCCGAGGAGCCACCAACCACCACCAATTCCCCAAAAGCATAACCGGGGTTTAACCCACGAAACGTACTTTGATTAGGAATATCCATCACCTTATTGGTCAATGCTGATTCCTTTGCGATAAAATCCCCAAGTTCCCCAACGCTTTTTCCTAAATGCAGCGCAATGGATCCGCGTATCCTGTCATCAATAAATCCGTAAGCTTTAGGTTCAAACCCCGTGTAGGTGTCCACAATGTTTTGGTAATTTACCTTAACCATAGCGGCACTCCACTCTACCGCACCACGGGCCGTTTCCAGAACCGAGGTCAGTTCTGCAAGGCTCAATTGTCCTTTTCCGGATTGGCTCAACGTACTGGCAATCTGTTCCCACTCCCAAAGCTCCAGATATCCTGCCCCTGTTGCGGCAGTTCCCAAAGCACATATTTTTTCCAGTTGCTCGCCAACATTTTTCGGTTCCCATTGTTGGGCATTCTGGAATAGGATTTCTTCCAACTTTAACGATATGTCCAACAACTGTAATCTGGCAATAGGCCTTTTTTCGGCACCAATTTCCTCCCGAATGTCCAGTAGCAATTGGCTCGTCTCGGAAATCAATTCTGGAATTGTTGCCGATGAAGCTGCCAAGTCAGCATAGCCCTGAATCCTATTGGCCAATGGGGTATTTTTCACCATAGTAGCTCTATTAAGCATTTTTTGAACATCCACAGGTGCAAAAAACTCTTTCATGGTACTTACCAGGCCATCCAATTTTTTATTCAGGTCATTGGTCAATTTGGCGCTGTTCTTTTGTTTAAAATCGATAACTTTCTGAATGTCCTCCTTTTCAGGTAGACTATGGATTTTAACCCTCAAATCCATGAATGGCAAATACATATCGGATATTACTTTGGACTGGCTTCGCATTAATTGGGATACATTATCGTCTCCGCTATGGGGTACATCCCTTAACGACTGCCTTAGCAAAAAATAATTCTTCTCTAAAACTTCATCTTTGGAAACCAGCCACTTATAAAAATCCACGCCCCATGCTTCCTCATCTTCAATTTGTACGGAACCACGATAAAATTGTCCTTTTTGATTGATCCAGCCGTTATCCACCGTTCTCAAATACTTATCCAGCTGATATTGCTTTAACCTGGAATGATTGGCTTCTTTATCCCAAAATTCCTCTTTGGTGGTGTAGGCTAAAATCTGCCCCAAGTAAATGTGATGTATCTTTCCCAAAGCCACTACCTCATCCCTGTAACGGGCATGCTGTACGCCAGGTCCAATATCATCGGGACATGGGTCTTTAGGCTGACGAATGCTCCCATCGGTACAGAACCAACGAATGTCCCTGTAGGGTCCACGAATGTCATTTTTATAGGCGTTCACATGTGCTTTCAACTGCTCCAAGGGAAGTTCCTTTTGAGCATTTAACTGTAACAATCCAAAAGAGAGTATAACAATAAAAAGTAGGTTACGTTGTGTCATTATGTGTTGAATGAAATCAAATTACATACCAAAGGTACTATCTATATCAAATAGAAATGAAAATGCCGTTTAAAAATTAAGATTAGCCGATTTTAGAACTGGTAATCAACCATTTAATAGTTATCAATCCGATAAAAATATATTCAAAACTTGAGCCAACATATTGGAATATTTGCTTCATTTGCGGCAACAATTTGAACAATTAAAAAACAATAAAATATGAAGATACTATTAGTTTCTATTTTCCTGATGGTTTCATCCATCTCCAATCTTATCGGCCAAGAAACAGAGTCCTTTTCGGGCACTTTTAACGGCTATGAGAACAGTGTTTTTATCTTTACTGATACGGATGGGTACGATATGGAATTTCAACATATGACCGATGAAGCTATGGCCATGATCGACCTAACCGATGACGAGTACATAGGAAAACTGTTTCAGGTTACCTTTACTAGCGAAACCGAAATTGATGACCAAGACGAAGAAATTACCATTAACACCATAACCGCCATAAAGGTTCTGGAGTAATTGGATGCCTCACTTTTGTTAATTTTCTTAACGAAAAATTGAATTCAAGGGACCTATGGTCCCTTTTTCATTTCCGCCAACTTCTTCATTTGAGCAATCCTTTAGAATTCACTGAGCCAATTCTTTTTTGTTACTTTGCGATGGATTTAAAAAACGACAATGGAAATTCTTGGTATTGATATAGGTGGTTCTGGAATTAAAGGAGCTTTAGTTGATGTAGAAACCGGTGAGATGATTACCGAACGTCACCGTATTGATACCCCAGCTTCCCGAACTCCCGAGGATATGGCGAATGTTGTGGCACAAATTGTAGCACATTTCAACTATAAGGGAAAAGTAGGTTGCGGTTTTCCAACTGTCATTAAAAAAGGGGTTTGCAAATCGCCCGGAAATTTGGACAAAAGTTGGTTAAACGTAAATGTTGAAGAGCTTTTAGAAGCCAAAACCGGCCTAGATTTTACGGTTATCAATGACGCGGACGTTGCTGGCTATGCCACAATGACCTACGGTATAGGGAAAGACAAGAAGGGACTTGTAGTAATGATAACCATTGGAACAGGTCTGGGTAGTGGCGCTTTTTTAGATGGTAGATTGATACCTAACTTTGAACTGGGCCAAATTCCCTATAAAAAATATAAGAAAATTGAACTTTGGGCAGCTGGTTCCGCTATGGAACGGGAAGGTTTGAGTTATAAAAAATGGGGAAAACGCTTTAATAAATTCTTAAAGTACGTAGACCTTATTATCGCACCGGACCTTATCATTCTTGGAGGTGGGGCATCCAAAGATTTTGACCAATTTAAAAATCAGATTACTATAGATACCCCTGTCATTCCTGCCGAACTTCAAAATCAAGCAGGCATTATAGGGGCTGCAGCCGCAACCTTGCACAAGGCACCCAAGGTCTAAGAGTCCGTTTGGGAAAATTGATTGTTTTCAAGAGTAAATAGCCATTATTCTTGTCCTATTTTATACTAATTCCTTTGATCGTTATACTGTTATTTTAGAAAAAGCCTTACCAAATTAAATCGCCCTATGGTCTAGGCTTGCCTCCTTTAATTGTTCGTAATTTTTGGCCACCTGCTCATCAAACTTTTCAGGATTCTCAAAATTTAGCACATTTTCTTTTATTCGTTGCTCGCCTCCAAAAATCACCTGCAATTCTTTATTCATCAAACCTTCCAATGATTTTTGCGCTACCATTTCCGGGGAATCCATTTCCCTTCCTTTAAATTTCTCCATCATGTCCGTATCCGTAGCTGTGGGAAAAGCGCATGTAACACTAATGCTGAACGGGGCCAACTCTCTGCGCATGGAATCCGAAAATTGTCGCACCGCGGCCTTTGTACTGCCATAAACCGCATAAAAAGGCATTCCTAAAAGTCCAAGTCCGGAGGAGATATTTAGAATGGCAGCTTCTTCGGAAGACTTTAACAAAGGAATACAGTATTTGGTAAGCAGAAGAACGGCAGTTAGGTTTACTGCTACTTGATCATACAAATCTTCATCAGTGATATCTTCCAACGGACCGGCGGATACAATTCCCGCATTGTTGATAAGGATGTCCAGAGCGCCCCATTTGTCCTCTATCCTGGCGGCGGCCTCCCTAAGCACGTCAATATCCGCAACATCCCCAGCAATACGTAAAAACTTTACATCTTCATATTCCAAGGACAAATCCTTAATACTTTGTTTATCCCGAGCGATTACGGCTATATGACGCACCCCGTTTTTGACTAGCTCCTGAACCATACATTTTCCGATACCCCGGGTGCCACCGGTTATCAAAACCTTTTTTCCTTCAAGTTTCATTGTGTTCGTTGTTTTGAGTTAATTTGAGTTGAGTTTCAATACTCAAAGTATGCAAAAAGCAGGTTGGATGCTATAAAATAACAGCATGTTTAATTAGAATTATCAAAGCGATAATTTTGGATATGTCTACTTGCGAATTTATTAAAGAGAGCCTGTTTTTTCCTACATACTATATCCAAAGCTTGACAGCTGAAAGAACCGAGAAGACATAAAAAAACCCTGAAGTTATCAGGGTTTTCTTTCTAAGTAATTTTATTTCTTTTCCTATCGTTCTCCGTTAGATAGATTTTCCGAAGTCTTAGATGTTTTGGTGTCACCTCAACATACTCGTCTTTTTGTATGTATTCCAACGCTTCCTCTAAAGAAAACTTAATGGCAGGTACAATCTTAGCCTTATCATCCGCACCAGAGGAACGAACGTTAGACAACTTTTTGGTTTTGGTAATGTTGATGACCATGTCATCTCCCCTTGAATTCTCACCAATTACCTGTCCTTCATAAATATCCTCACCCGGGTCAACAAAAAACTTGCCCCTGTCCTGTAATTTATCGATTGAATAAGGAATTGCCTTTCCTTTCTCCATAGAAACCAAAGAACCGTTTTGTCTTTGCGGAATATCGCCCTTCATTGGCTGGTACTCTAGAAATCGATGTGCCATAATGGCCTCTCCAGCAGTTGCGGTCAATAACTGGTTACGCAAACCGATTATCCCTCTAGACGGAATCAAAAATTCACAAACCATACGGTTACCCTTTGCCTCCATGCTGGTCATCTCCCCTTTACGGATGGAGACCATCTCTACTGCCCGTCCGGAAACTTCTTCCGGTAAATCTATAGTAAGACTTTCGATTGGCTCACATTTTACCCCATCAATTTCCTTGATGATTACTTGTGGCTGACCAATCTGCAACTCGTATCCTTCACGCCTCATGGTCTCTATCAAAACCGAAAGGTGTAGCACCCCGCGGCCAAAGACCAAGAATTTATCCGCACTGTCGGTTTCGTTAACACGTAAAGCCAAGTTTTTCTCCAGCTCGCGTTCCAAACGTTCCTTTATATGTCTTGAGGTAACAAATTTACCATCCTGACCAAAAAACGGACTGTCGTTTATCGTAAACAACATACTCATGGTAGGCTCATCAATAGCTATGGTCTTAAGCCCCTGAGGATTTTCCAAATCGGCAACGGTATCACCAATTTCAAAACCTTCTACCCCAACCAAGGCACAAATATCCCCAGTCTCCACTTCTTGGACCTTTTTGCGACCCAAACCTTCAAAAATGAACAATTCCTTAATTTTTGACTTTACGATATTTCCGTTACGTTTGACTAAAGAAATTTGCTGTCCTTCTTTTAAAGTTCCTCGCGTTAATCTACCTATTGCAATACGTCCCGTAAATGAAGAGAAGTCCAAAGAGGTGATTAACATCTGGGTATTTCCTTCTGTTGGTTTAAAAGTCGGTATATGCTCTATTACCATGTCCAACAACGGCTCAATACTGTCCGTTTCATTCTTCCAATCATCGCTCATCCAGTTATTCTTCGCAGAACCATAAACGGTTGGGAAGTCCAACTGCCATTCTTCCGCACCCAGTTCGAACATTAAATCGAACACCTTTTCGTGTACTTCCTCCGGCGTACAGTTTTCTTTATCCACCTTATTGATGACGACACAAGGCTTTAAACCTAGGTCAACGGCCTTTTGCAATACAAAGCGCGTTTGTGGCATAGGTCCTTCAAAAGCATCTACCAATAAAAGCACCCCGTCTGCCATGTTCAATACACGCTCTACCTCGCCACCAAAATCGGCGTGGCCAGGAGTATCGATTATATTGATTTTCGTGCCTTTGTATACAACTGAAACGTTCTTGGAAGTAATGGTAATTCCACGCTCCCGTTCCAAATCATTATTATCCAGAATAAGGTCGCCAGTATTTTCGTTTTCACGAAAAAGGCTACAGTGGTACATTATTTTATCCACCAAGGTAGTTTTACCGTGGTCAACGTGTGCAATTATTGCGATATTCTTTGTATTGGACATTAGGGTCTATTTTAAGCGTGCAAAGATACTGCTATTTTTTACTCCGCAACTTAAAGTTATGTTATTTTTATCTTATTGATTTTTAGGGTGTTATTTTACTTTCTCTTTCGAATAACCCAACCTACTCTTGCCGCCATAATTAAGGTTACCCCGTTATCAAAATTGTCCTCAAAATAAGCGACTCCGGTTTCCAAACGATAAAAGAACCCACGCCTATAGGTACGTTGTAGGCCATATACAGGACCAACTGCAATTACAGAGTTTGTATCCCAATTACCAATTAGGGCATTCCCGTCCTGGTACAAAAGCAGCCCTCCCAAATAGTTGCCGGAATTACCTGTAATATTCTTTCCTTTTTCCAGCCTCCTATCCATGTTATAGTAATACCTGTATTGACCTCTTAAAATGGGATAGACCCCAAATTGCGTCTCACAACCGGTACAACCCCTTATGTTGAACCCAGTAATTGCTTCCATATTCAGCGTGGCATTTTTTGCAATTCCCTTTTCATAAAGTATTCCGGGCATTGGTAGACTTAATTGTAGTTGATGGTCTTCAACATTGGTATCTAGTTGGGCAATAGATGAATTAATAGTGAAAAAGAAAAGTAGTAAAAATGGATTTTTCATTAATGAATCTTGGATTAGGTTGAATCAGAATCAATTATCAAATCCTGTACCTATTTCGATTGAAAATCGTTTAATATTTTAGCAACCTAATAAAATTCTATCATTTAAAAACCGGTTTTCTGGATTTCCTTTTTGTAGCCACCCAGCCAAAAGTAAAGTTGATGAGCGGTCCGTAACCGGAAGGAACGCCGTCACCGCGATAATAGCCGGCACCCAATTCCGCATTAAAGTTAAAGCCGTTTTCGTACGTTCTTTGAATCCCGTAGGTGACGCCATAAACTCCTAGGTTAAAATCATCGGGACCGTCTATATTGGTCGCCAAACGTAATTGTGAGAAAAAGATACTTCTAGCAGCGGCGATATAATTTCCAGAATTACCGGAAACATTTTTGTTCATCCGTATTCTTCTATTAAAATTGTGATAGTAGCGCACCCTTGTATGTAGGGTGAGCCCAACGGCATACCCTTCTTCATAGGTCGCGTAACCAAGTCCCAACCCTCCAGAGGCACTTACGTTTTTAAAGAGTCCCAGTTCATAGGAAATTCCGGGGGACAATAAATCGAACTTAAATTGATGACGTTCCAGGTTTACGATTCCGAATCCTTTTTCAGTAACCCCATTAATCTGTGACTGTACCGAAAAACCTAATAAAACAAGTAGGAGAAAGAAATTTTTTTTCATATTGATAGCTGGTTGTTGCGACTAAATCTAAAAACAAAACCATGGAATAATACTATCTTTATGAAAAATTTATAAGATGGATTTGACCAAGATTCCCCAAATAATGCATACCGATTCCAATAATTTCTTTTTGCTTTCCGGCCCCTGTGCCATTGAAGGCGAGGATATGGCGATGCGTATAGCGGAGCACATCGTTTCACTTTCAGAGAAATTGAAAATACCCTATGTTTTCAAGGGAAGTTTTAAAAAAGCGAATCGAAGTCGCCTGGATTCCTTTACCGGAATTGGGGATGAAAAAGCCCTGAAAATTCTTAGAAAAGTATCCGAAACTTTTGGAATACCCACCATAACCGATATCCATACGGAACAAGATGCCACCATGGCTGCAGAATATGTAGACGTTTTACAAATACCGGCCTTTTTGGCCAGACAAACAGATTTGGTCGTGGCTGCAGCGGAAACCGGAAAAACGGTCAATATAAAAAAAGGGCAATTCATGAGTCCTGAAAGTATGAAACATGCCGTTAACAAAGTAACGGAAACCGGGAATCCACAGGCCATTATTACTGATCGGGGAACCATGTTCGGATATCAAGACATGATTGTCGACTTTAGGGGGGTGCCCACAATGAAACAATATGCCCCCGTAGTTTTAGATGTTACACATTCGCTACAACAACCGAATCAATCTTCAGGAGTTACCGGTGGAAGGCCGGCTTTAATAGGCACTATGGCGCGTGCTGGAATTGCAGCTGGAGTGGACGGACTTTTTATTGAGACTCATTTTGATTGCACCAATGCCAAAAGTGACGGTGCCAATATGCTCGACTTGAAATTAATGGAAAAGTTGCTGACGGATTTGACACAACTGAGACAGACCATAAATTCTTTGGACCAATAAATCAATGCTAATTTCCCCACTAAACTAGCCATTAACCCTGAATTTTTTTGGGGTCTTTCCTATTTCCCTTTTGAATGCAGCTGAAAAGTGTGTTGCGTTTTTGTAACCAACTTCCTCTGCAATTTGATAGATTGGAATGTCCGTATTTAGAAGTAGATACTTGGCCTGTTTCATTTTCCGCTCCAAACTATATTGATGGATGGTCATGCCAAAAACACGCAAGAATTCCCGATTCAAATTCGTTTTATTCATTCCAATTTCCTTGGAAAGTGCGGAAAGGGATAAATTCAAATGTAAATTATCACCAATCATTTTCTTCACGTGGGATAATTTTTTGAGGTTCTGGTGTCCTTTCGAAGAAACACGGGTAAAAACGCCCGACTTGTAGTAAGATATCTGAAGCGCCAGTAGCTCCAACACTTTTGCCATTAAATAAATACGGGCTGCGCCCTCATTAAAATTATAGTTGACCAAAGCATCCAGAACCAACATAACTTTATCCGTAATAGGTAAAACTAGATTGTCATCCACGAGTTCCTTGAACCTGTAATCCTTCGTAAATCCGTGATTGGACAGAAATGAACTTGAAAACCTAATTCTTATTTCCTTATAAGGGGTATTACCCAAAATTTTAAATTCACTGTCTAACGGTCTTACATTAACCAGATAGGAATCACCGCTTTCCAAAAAAAACTCCTTCCCTTTTAAGCTAACCACCTTTTCACCTTCCATTAAAAAGGATAGCTGAATAAAGTCCTCGGCAATCCTTCTTTTAAAGAGGACATCTTCTTTTAGTTCAAAAGAGTTCAGGGTAATCATAACGTCATCCATTGAAGCCTGTAAAACCTGCCCTGCACCAAATTCTTCCCTAAGGCCATAGGATGTAAAGGAATAATCCTTGTCCTCATACTTCTCCATCGGATTGCTCAATAATTCAGTTAGGAGTATATGGTCAAGCCTTGTCTCCACCGCTTGAACCGTTGTATTATCGCGTCTTTTTTTTACCATTTTCCGTCCGTTCGCATTACCAATGTCTTATTATTTTCGCATCAAACTTATTTAGACTAATTAAAAATAACTATTAATAAATGAAAAATTTTTACACTTTATTTCTTTTTATATTCTGTGCAGCAACAATTTCTGCCCAAACAGGTAGCTTAAATGGCCGGGTCATGACAACTTCTAATTCCCCTATTTCGGACGCCAATATAATGGTCAAGGGTTCGAACAAAGGAACAATGTCCAACATCCAAGGATACTTTACCATAGAAAATTTACGCCCCGGAAACTATACTCTTAGACTATCTTCCTTGGGCTTTTCAAAAAAAGAAGTGTCCGTACTCATAAAGGCCAACGAAAAGACAGAGCTCGGTACTATTGTACTCATAGAAACCCAGGAACAACTTAATGAAGTTACCGTGGAAGGCCATCAAAACAAGTACGTGCAACGAGAACCATCCCAATCCTTACGATTAAAAACGGAACTGGTAAAGCTCCCACAAAACATTCAGGTCATCAGCAACGAACTGTTACAAGACCAACAGGTAACCACCATTATGGATGGCCTCACCAGAAACGTAAGTGGGGTCACCATGTTGGAGCACTGGGGTCAATTTGCCAGAATCAATATGCGTGGTTTTCGTTTACCCGCTTTTAGAAACGGAGTAAACGTGCAGGACAGTTGGGGACCATTGGCCGAAGACATGAATACGGTGGAACGTATTGAATTTGTAAAAGGTCCCGCAGGTTTTATGATGTCCGCTGGTGAACCTGGTGGTTTTTATAATGTAGTTACTAAAAAACCTACGGAAGATTTTATTGCCAATGCATCCTTCATGATAGGAAGTTTTGATTTTTATCGTGGTACGGTGGATGTAGGTGGTAAGGCATCCGATAACGGAAAATTACTCTATCGTTTCAATGCCATGTACCAAACAACGGATAGCCACAGAGGCAATGAACAAACAGATAGATTTGGTATTGCTCCTGCCCTAACCTACAAATTCAGCGAAAAAACCTCCGTCACCGCAGAAATGAATTTGCAGGATGCTGAATCGTTCCTCGGTTCGGCCTATATTTTTGCACCTGTGGAAGATGGTTACGCCAGCCTTCCCCGTGATTTCAATTTTGTTGACACCAACTATCCTAAAACCGACATTCAAGAAGTTACTTTCTTCCTGAATGCCAAACACGAGTTCATCGATAATTGGAGCGTCGAAGGTCAAATGGCATATCTAAGATATGATCAAGTTGGTAACTCTGCATGGATCGGTGGACTCGACAGTGCTACCGGGGATGCTATTAGAACAATCTCGCAATGGGATGCCCTATCCGTCGGTAAATATGCGCAATTATATATCAACGGTGCCTTTAATACTGGCGCAGTTTCCCATAAAATATTGGGAGGCTTCGATTTTAGTGAAAAATCCTATTGGGCCGATTTCTCGGTTACACTTCCCGTGGATACCGCTGTCTCATTCAACATATACAATCCTGAATATGGTGTTGAATTCCCAGAGTTTGATCGTTCCGTGAACGTTCAACATCGAAATGGTGGAACTCCGTATAGCGCAAACACACTAAGGGAATACTACCTACAGGATGAAATTGGCTTTTTGGAAGACAAAATTCGTTTGACCTTGGCCGGACGTTATACCAACTTGTACACGCAAGGCAAAACTGAAAACGATGATGTTCTTACGCCCCGTATTGGTTTGAGCGTGGACATCCTACCTGATTTGACCGTTTATGGGCTATATGATCAATCCTTCTTGCCACAAGCAGGAATGAGTGTGGACATGCAGCCTCTGAACGACCCTGTGGATGCCAACGATATTGAGGGGGGGATAAAAAAGACATTCTTCGGAGGTCGTTTAAGAACTTCGTTAGGGGTATATCAAATCACCAAAGAAAATATTTTGACCACGGATCCCTCCAACCCAAACTTTTCCATGTACTTGGGTGAAGTTCAGTCCAAGGGTATAGAATTTGACCTCCAAGGTCAGGTTACACCAGAGTTCAACGTAGTTCTCAATTATGCCATTACCAATGTGGAAGTAACGGAAGACCCTAATCCAGACCTTGTTGGAACCAGAGTAGCTGGCCACGCCAAACATGTGACCAATGGTTGGCTCAACTATAACTTTGGCCAAACTTCGGTATTGAAAGGTTTTGGTGTTTCCTTGGGCTATCAATACCAAGTAGATAGGTCTACCTGGGCTTGGGCCGCTGACAACCAATCCGGCCTACCGGACTACTTTAGAATGGACGGAGCCCTTTCTTGGAGAAACAGCAATTTTAGGGTTCAGCTGAACATCAACAATATTTTGGACGAATATCTCTATTCCGGTGCCAACTACGGTTCTTACCTATACTGGCAATCAGAACCTGGAATCAACGGAAGATTGACCGTAGCATACACCTTTTAAAAAATGGTTTGGAGTACAAGTCTTTAGTGTTTTGTTAGTTAAACCGATTTGCCCTCGGCCAAAAGTTGGGGGCGAATCAAAATTTTAAAAAATGAAAAAAATATCGATTTCCCTATTTTTAATACTATTCACAATTCCCCCCACCTTTGCCCATTATTTATGGCTAGAAACCGACAGAACGGGAACTTTGGGAAAACGACAGGAAGTACGCGTACATTATGGGGAATACACGTATGGTGTTATAGAAAAGGTCCAAGGGGAGAATTTCCCTTCCGTTGCAAAATTCGATATTTGGGTCGTAGGCCCGGACAGAACCAAAACTTATATAGACACCAAAGCTTCCAACACCTACTATGTTGGACATTTCACTCCTACAATAAACGGCACCTACACGGTGGTTCTCAACAATAATGAAATTGAAGTTCTGGATTACACCCAATGGGATTTTGGAATCTTTAAAACCCATTATCATTCCACTACAAAAGTCCAGGTTGGCAACTCCGACGGAAATACCGCCATTATTAACGAAGAGGGTATTGCCATAAGGGAATTACAGCATGAAGGAGACGATATAAAACTTCAGGTTGTATTCAAGGGCAAACCCTTGCCCAAAAACGAGTTTAAAATCTATGTCAGTGATCTTTGGACCAAAACCTTGGAAACGGACGGTAATGGTGTGGTGACGTTCGATCTTCCATGGAAAACAAAATATACCATGGAAACAACTTTTGAGGAACGGGTACCCGGACGCTTTAAAGGGAAAGACTATGAATTTATCTGGCATTGTGCCACCTATTGCATTACTAAATAGCCTATGTACACTTTTATTTTCACTCTAGCGTTTATCGGGTTTTACCTGTGCTATGCAACTTCTAAACGTATGGTCATCGCCAATAACTTCGGTTTTGAGGAATGGTGCTACGAAAACAACCTAATCTCCAATTCTATCGGTGTTACTTCACTATTAAGTGCAGCCTCAACCTCTATTTTTCTTTGGGGATGGGGTACGGGGCTATTTACCTTTATCATCGTTTTAATGACCGTAGGTTCCATCATCATCATCCTTCAACCACTGCGCTTGCTTAACTATTTGAGCTTAGTTACGGGGTTGTTGCTCTTTTTGCTCTTTCAATATTTAATTTCTTGATATGCCGGCACATCCTAAATACCTCAACACCAATTTTTGGTCCCGATTTTCCAAAATAACCGCGGCCATACTCGGTAGTTTTATGGTCACCATCCTATTGCACTTGGCCATTGCGAGCTGGTCTGACCATGTTACCTTAATCATTACCAGCAACTATTCCGCGTTTATACTATGGGCTGTTTTAATGATTTTCACTTTTCTGGCAAAAAACGGATGGAAAGTCTGGGCCATATATCTATTGATCTCTGTATTGCTCTTGATTATCATATACTATGGTAAATCCTTAAATCCCATACCTTAATCATGGAAAAAAGAACCTATAATATCCTTTTCCATTTGCATACGGTAAGTGGTATTGTTATCAGCGTGGCGTTATTCGTTATTTTTTTTGCGGGGTCATTTTCATTTTTTAGGGATGAAATAGCCAATTGGGAACGTGGTCATAAAATTACAGTACAAGATCAAATTCCCAATGATGTTGATGGTGTATTGAAAAATCTTGGTGAAGATTATAATTTGGACGGGAGGGACATCGAGATTTCACATTATTTCAACGAACGAAAAATTAATGTGAACATAAGTGGTTCCAAACATCCCAATGCTCGGAATGCGGACAAGCAGGGCACTTTTTTTTATTATGATACCCAAGATGGCTCAAAGGGTAGCTATCAGGAAAATTATAGCCTTGGCGAATTTCTATACCGATTACATTTCTTGGACCAGATTCCTTATCCATACGGGCGTTACCTTTCCGGTTTTGTAGCCTTCTTTTTTTTATTTGCCATCTTTACCGGCATTGTTGTACACTGGAACAAAATGATATCTAATTTTTATGTTTTTAGACCTTGGCAAAAACTAAAGACGCTATGGACCGATGCCCATACGGCATTGGGGGTAATAGGTTTTCCTTTTCAATTTGTGTATGCCCTTACCGGCGCATTTTTTCTACTAAAAGCTCTATTGGTGGCTCCTACCGTTCTGGCTTTGTATGATTGTAATCAAACCCAATTATTTGAGGACCTTGAATACAGCCATCCCGATTTTGAATATTCCAAAAAACCTCTGGAAGTACCTATCAACATTAATAGTTATATACTTCGGGCAAAACAAAAATGGCCAGGGTTTAACGTGACAGAAGCCCACATCTTTAATTATAATGATGCCAATATGCATGTCTCCATAAGCGGGCATTTGGAGTATTCCTCCAAATTCAACGGTATGGGTAATGCTATTTATAGGGTGTCTGACAATAGCTTGATAGCGCAAAAAAATCCCTTGGAAACCAGTTCCTATTTGGATGGGGTAAAAAATACATTGTTCCGTTTACACCTAGGGGATTATGGTGGACTGGGCTTAAGGTTAATCTCGTTCGTCCTAGGAATTATATCCTGTTTTGTGATTATTTCGGGTATCATGATTTGGTTGGTGGCCCGCGATAAAAAACATGTTCCAGAAAAAAGAAGACGTTTCAATACCAACGTTGTCAGAGTTTATTTATCCATTTGTCTGACCATGTATCCCATAACGGCCTTGCAATTTATACTGGTAAAGATTTTTCAACCTACCGATGGAAAACTGTTCATAAGTAACACCTATTTTATAGGGTGGCTCCTCTTGTCCATCATTTTTATAATCAAGAACGACAATATCTTTACCAATAGATGGACTTTAATTTCCGGAGGGATTTTAGGACTCCTGATTCCTATAGTAGATGGCATGATGACGGGTAACTGGTTTTGGGTCGCCTATAAAAATGGATACCAACATATTCTTTTGGTAGATTTATTGTGGTTGGTTCTTGGAGGGGTATCACTTTGGATTGCTTTTTTCAAATTGAAAAGAAAAACAAACAAGACCCTTGCAGTGACAAAAACTTGAAGTGCTATCGTTTGTAAAACCCATTTTTTCTGACCGAGTAGGCATCTTCCAAAACTTCGGTCAAAACCTTGTCATCAATTTCCTCGAGGGAGGCATAACGCAACGAACGTACTACTTTTCGCTTTTCTGAAACCATTTCTTCCAAATGTTTGGTCAAATGTGCCGAGTTCCAAAAACCCAAATCAACAAACCGCTTTTTATGGGAAACGTTCATGTAGCATATGGGAGACTTATCAATGTAAAAACAGGGGATTTTCCATTTGTATTGTAGGGAAACCTCTGGAAGTGTCCTTTCAATGACCATCTGTAAATGCATCAAAATACTTCTATATGGCTCAGGTTGTCTAAAGATGTAATTTTCCGCTGGGTTCATAAAACAATTATGGATTGAATTACTATAAAAATTTTTTATGCTATTTGGATGGGTTTCAAATATATAGTTTTACACCTTTCAAGAAATCACTATGTCAAAAAAGTGCGCTACACTAGTTCTAATTTTTATCACCTATCTATTTTCTCTTTCTGGCTTTGCACAGAACAATGAGGAAAAGGATTGGATTTTTAAAAATAGTAAAACCCTGTCTGAAATGTGGGAGTTGAACGAAGAATACCATAGAGGTACCTTTATAATTACCTCTTACGAGCCTGTATATTTTACGTTGGGCAAATTTTCTACGAACACCAATAAGTTTCCCAGTAGTGAGGAAAGGAACAATTTTTTATCTGAACCTGTAGACCTTGATGTAATTGAAGCCAAATTTCAGTTGAGTTTGAAAACCAAAGTTTTCTACAAAGTACTTTGGGGCAAGGCGGATGTTTGGGCAGCATTTTCACAAAGGGCCTATTGGCAACTATACAATAAGGAACTTTCCAGACCTTTTAGGGAAACCAACTACCAACCAGAAATAATCCTGAATTTCCCGTTGAACTTTAAGGTTTTGGGGTTTACGGGAAGACTGGCGGGAGCGGCATTTATACATGAATCCAACGGTAGGTCCGACCCACTTTCCAGAAGTTGGAACAGATTAAGTTTTCATGCAGGATTTGATCGCGGCCCCTTACAAATTATGCTCAAAAATTGGATCAGGTTGGGCGGAAGCAATGATGACAATCCCCAAATTATGGACTATATAGGAAGAGCAGAGGCCCAAGTTACCTATGATTGGGGCAGACAACGTTTCTATGCCATAGCCAGACATTCCCTAAGGTTTGGTGATAAGAGCAGGGGTAGTTTACAATTGAACTATTCGTTTCCAATTATTAAAAATTTTAGTGCCCACATTCAAATTTTTGACGGGTATGGTGAAAGCCTCATTGATTACAACCACAGGCAGACCACTTTTGGAGTTGGGGTCTCTTTAATAAATTAATGATTTTTTAATGTAAAATAAATAGTTAGTCGTTCATGAAATAGGCTCATATTCATACATTTGAAAAAATACCGATTATGAAAAACCTATTATTACTCGTTTTAATATCAATAACCATTGTAGCGGTTGGACAAGAACACTCACACAGCGGCTCAAGACCTTTGACCTTTCCGGATATACCTGGATATAAAAGCATTAAGACAGATTTACATATGCATACCGTTTTTTCTGACGGAAACGTGTGGCCTAATATACGGGTTCAAGAAGCCCTTCGAGATAACCTCGATGTTATTTCACTTACGGAACATTTGGAATATCAACCCCATTCCGAAGATATTCCCCACCCGGATAGAAACCGCTCTTATGAAATCGCTTTACAAGAAGCCAAAGACCATGACCTATTAATTGTCCACGGTTCCGAAATTACCAGAAGTGCCCCCATGGGACATAACAATGCCGTATTTATAGAAAATGCCAATCCCATTCTGCAGGATAAAGCCGAAGACGCATTTGCCGAAGCCAAAAAACAAGGAGCTTTCGTGTTTTGGAACCATCCGGCATGGTACGCGCAAAACCCTCAGGGAAATCCTATTCTTAGTGATTTTCAAAAAGAAAGAATAAAAAACGGAGAGCTGCACGGTATTGAAGTTATCAATACCACGGATTATGCAGAAGAATCCCTTGCGTTGGCACTAGAACAGAATTTGACCATTATGGGCACCAGTGACATTCATGGGTTGATTGATTGGGACTATACCGAAAAAGGAAATCATAGGCCGATAACCCTCGTTTTTGCTAAGGAAAAATCCCTAGAAAGTCTCAAAGAGGCACTATTTGCAGGAAGGACCGTTGCGGTCTATAATGATTTAATGGTTGGAAGGGAAGAATATTTAGTGCCGTTGGTACAAAGCAGTTTAAAAGTTGAGGAAGCAACTTATATTGGGGATAGTCAAGTATTGGAAATTGAACTGACCAACATAACCAGCAGCGACCTATTGTTTCAAAATGAATCGACCTATACTTTTTATGATAGCTCCCCAGTTTTCGAAATTTCAGCGGGTGAAACAAAAATGCTTCATTTAAAAACCTTGGAACGTAAAACTTCCGTGGACCTAAAACTTAAGGCCTTAGGTTGTTTTGTAGCACCTAAAGTGCAGCCAGTGGTTACTTGGATGGTAAATATTAAATGAGCAAAAATTAAAAATAGCCCACTATCCTAATTTATAATGGGCTATTTCTTAACTATTCTAACTAATTATTAGGTGTACAACCAAGTGATGCTTGCCAAGAATCATAGGTTGGGTAATAAGATGTATTAGGAGGAGTCTGAGTTTCCACATATAGTTTATACTCATAAAATGAAGCGCTTTTAGTGAAATACAAGGTTTTAGTATTCACTGTACTCAGTGATGAACCCCATTGACCTGGATAGCTTGCGTTCCCCATCCAACCTGATGAAACTATAATATTTCCGTTTGTGTCTTTAATTGTAAATTTATTAGGAACATCCAATGCTGAAACAAATAATTGAATTGTCGCTCCATCAGCAACACAACTAACGTTTAAATTTTTAACTGGGTAGGTATACCATCTATTAACAGTGTTATAATTACCAACATAATTATCACCACAATTATTCGCTGTTGTACATGTGCCTCCATCATTATCGCCCGTACCTCCTGTTGAGACACAACTACAACTAACTGTAACTCCCCAGTTATCTTGGTTAGGGCTATAAGAATAATTTGGAGGAGTCTGTGTTTCCACTTGTAATTGATAAATATTTTGTGTTTTTACAAAAGTAAAAGTTGCGCTTCCATTGGTACTCAAACTAGAACCCCAAGGACCCGGATAAGAGGCGGTTCCCATCCAACCAGTATTGTATACCATACTTCCACTACTATTTTTAATTTGGACTGTGCCACCACTAGCATTTTTCAAAGTAAATCTATTTGGAATATCATATGCAACAACTGAAATTGTAATTACCGCACCAGGTGCGGCACAACTTACATCAATTGTTTTGTAAGGGGTATAATTATGATAAGAATTGATTGTGGTAAAAGTACCGCTATATGACCCACCACATGAGAACTTACCGGTCAAAACTGAACTCTTTCCCGATATTGATGAGACTTCGGGTCCTTCCAAAACCCCTATATTCCCCACATCTTCCAATTCTGTTTCTATTTCTCTTTCACAAGAAATTGATAACGATAAAAACGTAATAATCAACAGCGATAGTTTTAATAATTTTTTCATAATTAAGATTTTTAGTTAACAGTTTTTTCTTAATTAAATGTAGTAAATTATTTGTTAATTAAAAGTTAAAAAATAAGCCTTAAACAATTGATATTGTGCGGTTAAAAAACTAAAAATTATAACACATAGTCCTGTAAATAACTATATCTTTCAGTAAGCTTACCGTTTTGCGTCATCCTCGCCCGTTGTAGGATACCGTCCTTGTCATTATTGAAAAAGGCTGGAATAACGTTTTTTACAAAAGCTTCGCCAAATCCCTCACTGGCATCACGTGGTAATTCACAAGGCAGATTATCAACGGCCATAACAGCAATAGCATCGGGATTCATAAAATCCGTTTCAGATTCTGATTTTGGGTCATAGCCGTAAATGGGGTCGGCAATGGTGGAAGGCTTTATTGTGGAAGCTATTGGACCATCGATATCACAGCTCACATCCGCTACTACTTTGATTTTAAAATCGGGGTTTTTGGCATCTTCCCGTGTATAAAGGTAAGGTGCTCCCTGCCCGTAAAAGTGTCCCGCAATATAAAAGTCGGTTACTTTGGTAAATCTGAAAAAATTGGATTTATATTCTTCTGGATGGGCAAAAAAATCTGCTTTATTTCCCCTAACCCCGTCTTTACGTTTGTTATATTCCCCAGCATCGATTTGGCAGTAGACCGGTTCATTAAATTCTTCTTCCAGATATTCGCTTACGTTTACCCTTCGCATTCCCATACCATCCAACATTTCCCTGGAACCATTACCTACCCTTCCCCTGCCGGTAAGCAGTACTTTGATATTGGGTAGTTTCAATTTTTTAAGTTCGCTTATCAACGCCTGTTGATCAGGAAGGGCATTGGCCTTTGGCAATTGAAACAAGTCGTATTTAAGTCCGTATGCCCTAAAACCATTATAAGCGCCAACGATACCGGCATAACGGCCAAAAGCCACCAAACGCTGTTCCTTTTTATCGGTAATTACCTCATGGTCATAGAGTTCTATATTTTTTTCCAAGATAGCCCTGAGTAAATCCCTATTATAGGGTTGCTTTTTTATGGTATGCGAAAAGAAAAAGTATTTCTTATTTGGAATAAGGGCATCTATCGGAACTTCCTTGACCCCTAAGAGCACGTCACAGTTTTCCACAGCGTTTTCAACTGGGATTCCCAATTGTCTGTACGAATCGTCATCGTAAGCCCTAATGGTCGAAGGTTCCACAATTATCTGCGCCTTGGGAAAACTATCTACGACTTTTTGGCAGGCCTCCGGTGACAAAACTACCCTACGATCGGGAGGATTCTTGCGTTCTCTTATGATTCCGAACTTCATATAGGTTTTGGTATAAATATTGCATAAATGTAAAGGGATTTGTAGCGGTTAGCAAACTTTTGTTAGCTTTGCTCCCCTGCGTTAGGCCCGCCCGTACCGAAAAGTACGTTCGGGCGGGGATAGAGGCGATATCCTTTTTCTGTTCTTACGAGCGCCGGCCAGAATGAAAATTTCTTTCGGGCTGGGAGCTGGGAAACAGAAAAAGATAAAACCGATAGCCTGACCTTTTGAAAAAAAGGAATGCCAAACAAAGTTCTTTGAAAAAAAAATGAGTAGGATGAGGTCCCGAAAAAATTTCGAGACGTAATTCATAACGCAAATTAGAAATTTGCTATCTCATTACGGGGCCGACTGGTTTTGACAGCGAGACCAATGGCAATGTAAGCATGCCGAGCGCTGGGGTACAGCTCGTTAATATCATACTTCACACTTTTAATTGGCGAAAATAATTACGCTCTTGCCGCATAATCTGAATTATAGTAGGATTTGCCTCGTCCCTACAAGGTAGGGAAGCGAGATGTTCCTGAATAGCCCTTGTTGACGGCGATTCATTTAGGAGCACCAGAAAAGTCAACACAAGGGTATCCGCTCGCTTTGGCGGTGCCTCTAAAATCTAAAGAAGATAAGTGTACATTAGGCGGTTTCTGGTCAGGTGTACATCGAAAACCAAACAGATACTAAGCATGTAGAAAGCACTGACGTTGCTTGTTTGGACGAGGGTTCGAATCCCTCCGGCTCCACTAAAACAGTACCAAAACGATTCAAAAACTCCTTAATCTTATGATTATCCGTGGTTTTTATTTTTTTCATACACAAATGAATCGTTTTGAAACTGAATTTTAGGTGACCTATTCGGTGAGCATTTTGCAAACCCAAAAAGTGCTCACCGAATGGCACGTAATTAACTGATATAATGTTAATTAACTTTCACATTTTTTCCATTTTCCTTACCTTTAAAATCAACCAATTCGGTGAGCAAAATGAACCCTTCTTTCACTCAGCTGTTTTACTTAAAAAGTCGAAATCGAAACAAATCGGTGAAAGTCCCGATATACTTACGATTGACGGTAAATGGCAAGCGAAGCGAATTGAGCATTTCACGTAAAATCGAGCCTGAAAAATGGCATGCCCGATTGGGAAAAATGAAAGGCTCGGACGCGAAGGCTGTGCAGTTGAACCAATATTTGGACACCGTTCGAAGTAAAATAAATCGCATTCACCAACGCTTTATTGATGAGGAAAAACCCTTTACGGCCTTGGACATAAAAAGTGCCTATGTTGATGACGGAGACAAGCTTAAAATGTTGGTAGTGCTTTTTGAAGAACACAATGCTGAAATGGAAAAGCTGATCGGAAAGGATTTTGCTTTGGGCACTTGGAAACGTTACAATACCACTAAGAAACATGTTCAAGAATATGTCAAAAGTGAATATAGACGTTCTGATATTCCTGTCCGAGATGTGAACCTCAAGTTTATCAAAGGGTTCGAATATTTTCTGAAGGTGACCAAGAATTGTAATCATAACTCCGCGTTAAAATATATCAACAACTTCAAGAAAATAATTCGATTGGCAGTTGCCCATGAATGGATTTCTAAAGACCCATTTTACAATTATAAAGTACAATTCAAAACAGTCGAACGGGAATACCTTACCAAACAGGAATTGGAGTCAATAGTCAATCTGGAAATCCGAATGCCCCGCCTCGATATCGTACGGGATATGTTTGTCTTTTGTTGCTTTACCGGTCTGGCCTATATCGATGTAAAAAAGTTGACACCCAATAATATCGTACCCCATATTGATGGCAGTCAATGGATTCAAAGTGCGCGGCAAAAGACGCGCTCGAAATTGGGGATTCCCCTACTTCCAACCGCTATAGACATCTTGGAGAGGTACCAACACCACCCCAGAGTGCAAAACGGGGAGTGTGTCATTCCGGTGTTGAGCAACCAAAAATCCAATGCTTACCTCAAGGAAATCGCCGACCGCTGTGGTATCACAAAAAACCTGACTACCCATCTGGCCCGACATACGTTTGCGACTACGGTGACACTTTCCAATGGGATGCCTATCGAAACGGTAGGTAAACTTCTAGGTCATAAAAATTTACGAACTACGCAGCACTATGCAAAAATCGTGAATAAGAAGGTAAGCGAGGATATGGCGATCCTCAAAGAGAAACTATCACATGTTACACTGGTAAGAAAATCTTCGCACTAACTTTTTTATGGCAGAAAAACGAGGTTTTATAACTCCCAAATCTTACCATAATTTAACCTGCGCCGGATCCTGTTTCGATTTTATAGTGTTCCGGCAGATTAGCGTCAAGTAAAATCGAAATAGGGCGCACTTGCTTTGGCGCATACTTATTATGACCTTAGATTAAGTCCAATAGTTTTGTAAATTACAACTTAAGGATTAACCTAAAAACGTACGTGAAAAATCTTCTTCAAAAACATCCCTCGAAATGAATTTGACGCAAATTTTTGCCATTTTATAGGGGTTCCCAGGCCATTTGACGCAAATTTGCTTTCCTTACTTAACGACAAAATTTATTAGTGTGCTGAATATCAAGTACATATAAAACGTAACACCGCGTTAGCGTGTTACCCTCTTGCTCTACTTTTTCCTTCTTCCCCTAAAACGATTAGAATCATGCTAAATACTAGACCCATAAATGAATAGGAGGCTTATATTTTGAACAAATCAAATTTGGTATAAAAACAACCGTTTTGACAGATTGGCCTAGTAGTACAATTTTGGGACTACACTAGTACAATAATGGAACATGCTGGTACACTTATGAAACGCTACTGTCCCAAAAATGGACTTGTTACCTATTATATAAAACATTCAAAACATATTAAATATATCTCTAGAAAAAATAAAGGAAAGATTTATAAATTTTGAATTTGAGGTATATCATTGTTCTAGAATGTCAGGAGTCAAGCTATCTTGTACATCCCTTTATTTCGCATTTTGGATATGATTTAAAACCGTTTTGAACTCACATAATAATAGCGTATATCTTCATGTCTTTTCATGCAAATAAACGGTTTAAAATAGTTAATAAATTGATATTCAATACCCTAGGTAAAATTCATACTGTTTTATACTGTTTTGGTATACCTCCCCATCAAATTTTTGACGGATATTCTCCAGACAGACCAAGCGAACTCCATATATTTTTATTTTCAAAAATATATGGGGTTCAAGAGTTTTTAAACGATGCGCATTGATCGAAATGGAATGGAAGGCAATGGGCGGAAGTTTATTTTTATACAGAGCGTTTATATGAAATTAATTATATATGCAAAAGCATATAATTACGTATTAAAAATCTATTTTATATGTTTTTACATATATTTTTGTATATTTACTAAATTTTATATTTAAAAGCATATAATGAAAGAATTGTCCGAATTTGTGAAAGTTCGTCGTAAAGCCGTTAATCTCACCCAAAAAGAGTTTGCTGAACGTGCTGGTGTAGCGCTAACCGTTGTTCGTAAAATAGAGCAGGGTAAGACCAATTTAAATATGGATAAGGTCAATTTGGTATTGAGTATGTTCGGCCATACGCTTACAGCAGTACCCTTCAAGGAGTTTAAGAATAGAGACAATACCGACGACCAATGAGAAAGGCAACTATATTTTATAACGACATTAAAGCCGGACAACTTATTGAGACCAACGATGGTGATTACGTATTCCAATACAACACCAACTATATAAAGAACTATCCAAAACAGTTTATCACCTTCTCCATGCCCGTGAGAAAAGAAGGGTATACGGATAACCGGTTGTTTCCATTTTTTGAAGGCCTAATTCCAGAAGGTTGGTTATTGAACATCGCTACCAAAAACTGGAAACTGAACCCAAATGACCGTATGGGATTATTATTGGCCTGCTGTCAAAATTGCATCGGAGCAGTACATGTTCAACCAATGGATGATCATAATGAGAAATAAATGTCTGTATTGCTATAAATCGTTAAAGGGAGCGGTAGATTTTCATAAATCCTGTAGCCAGGAATTCTTTGGAACAAAAGAAGCTCCGAAATTAGACTATTCGCTTGACCAAATGTCAGAACTTGCAAAAAATGTCATTGAACGAAGTATATCCGTTCCAGGGGTACAACCCAAATTATCAATGTCTCTTATCAACGAAGTAAGGGAAGAAGTAAATTTCAGATTGACAGTAGTGGGTGCTTTGGGTGGTAATTATATTTTAAAACCCCCATCACTAGATTATCCGGAAATACCAGAAAACGAACATGTTACGATACGTATTGCAGAATCATTTGGAATTCAAACTGTACCTTCAAGTTTAATCAAGCTACAATCTGGCGAACTGTCCTATATCACCAAACGCATCGATAGAACTGAGGATGGCGAAAAGGTTCACATGTTGGATATGTTCCAAATTACTGAAGCATATGATAAATATAAAAGCTCCATGGAAAAAGTTGGCAAGGCTTTAGGTACCTATTCCGATAATACACTATTGGACAAAATCTTCTTCTTTGAATTAGCCTTATTTAGCTTCTTAACAGGGAACAACGACATGCACTTGAAAAACTTCTCTATGATCAAGTCTACCTCTGGTTGGCTATTTGCACCTGCCTATGATTTACTGAATGTGACCATTGTAAATCCCAATGACGAAGAAGAATTGGCCTTAACCTTGGAAGGAAAGAAAGGTAAGCTAAAACGAGATCATTTTGAATCATTTGGAAAAGGATTGGGTTTAACCAACAAGCAGATTCAAGGGGTGTTCCATCGTTTTTACAAAAAGAAGGAAGATGCATTAAAATGGATAAACGGTTCATTTTTATCTAATGAAATGAAAGAAAAGTATAAAATGCTATTACTCCAACGTTACGAAAGAATTTATAACCACTGATAAACCTTTAATACACCTACAATAAAAAGAACAAATGTCTGCTAAAAGTGAGCTTCAAACTTAAAGTTTGGTAAAGCCTTTCATTGTTAGTCTTAAAATCAGGTCGTAGAATTATACTTCCAAAGTATCCCGTAAAAGGTAAATTATTGATACTACTAAATGAGACCACACTTGAGACTTTTGATTACGAGGTTCTAAAGAGTAGGCAAACTGTCCTATTATTTGGCCATTTTAGAGTACATAATAATCTTGTATTCCGTATTTCCATATTCACTTTTTATGGATTAGCCCTAAACTATTTTCCTTAACTCAATTTTTGACCAGTTTAACGGTTAATAATCCCGTTACAACATTTCGAAATTTTTCTGAACCAAAGAGAGAGCCATATTTGTGATATTGTTAAAATCATAGATTATGAAGGCACTGTTTTTTTTAGGTTTAACTATTTTATTCAATACTTCGCTTCAGGCCCAAAGCGTAAAAGATTCAATCACAAACGAATTACAAAAAGTCAATGAACAAAGTTCATTAAATGGATTCGGAGTGGCTATTTATTCCAAAGATGCGGTTATATATGAAAAGGGGTTTGGGTATTCCGATAGTGAAAGTAAGATTCCATATAAAGTCAATACCGTTCAGAAAATAGCTTCTATCTCCAAGACTCTTTTAGGAGTCGCTCTTATGAAGGCAAGATCTATGGGTTTATTAGAATTGGAAGATGATATAAATGACTACTTGACCTTCCCCTTGCGAAACCCATACTTCCCAACCAGTAAGATTACGATTGAACATTTAGCAACACATACATCAGGTATAAACACCTCGAAGCATGATATGGATGCATTATTCTTTCCCACCCCGATAGCCCCTGTTTATAAAAAAATGCCTTTTGGAATTAAGAGAATCCTATATAAGAGATTAATAAAATCCTTGAACAATAATCAGGAAATGTCCATGACAGATTTTCTAAATGAAATCTACAATTCTAGTGGTATATGGTACCGGAAAAGGAATTTTGAAAAAACCGAACCTGGTTCAAATCGAATCTATAGTAATAATGGAGCTGCATTTCTTGCCTTGGTCATTGAAAAAGCTTCTGGTATGAAATACTACGATTTTATTAAAAAACATATTCTGGATCCTTTGAAAATGGCAGATACGAGGTTTGATTTTGAGCCCGTTCGTAGTAAGACGAATGAGCAAGCGTCATTATATCATGCCGGATTAAAAGTACCGAACGATTATCGATTAATTACATACCCGGCAGGGGGGCTTTTATCAAGCGTTTCCGATTTCAGCAAGTATATGTCGGCGATGGTCAAAGGATATAAAGAGGGTAACAGCATTTTATCACATGAGGACTATCAAATGATGATGGGCAAGCAAATTGATCCGGAATTCAATCAAGGTATTCTGTGGCAGGTCTATAATGAGTCCATTGGTCATGAGGGAGATATAGCCGGTGTTACTACTTATACTTATTTCAATAAAATAACAGGAATTGGTTATGTGCTATTCTGCAATACCGCAGCTATCAAGGGCATGGACAAGACGACCCAGGAAATTATAAATATTCTAAAGTCGTATGGTGAAAAATTGAACTAGATCCATTCCTATACAAAATCTAATCCTAAGAAATAATCATTATGAAAAGGTTAGTATTTATTACAACTATCGCAATTTTACTTTTCAATTGCAAAGAGATTTCTGCCCAAACTCAAATTAAAAATCAGATGGGCAACGCAATACTTCCCGATTCCCTAGAAGCATTTATTGACGAACAAATGGAAATTCTAGAAGTGCCGGGCATTTCGTTAGCAATAATAAATAACGGAGAGGTAGTCTATCACTTAGCTAAAGGATATGCAGATATTGAAAACGAAAAGAAAGTAACCTGCAAGAGCATTTTTGAAGGAGCTTCACTCTCAAAACCGATGTTCGCATATTTTATTTTGGGATTTGTGGAAGAAGGCAAACTAGATCTGGACAAACCCCTTTACGAATATTTACCATACGAGGATATTGCTTATGATGAACGCTATAAGAAAATAACGGCCAGAATGGTGCTTAGCCATACTAGCGGCTTTCCTAATTGGCGTGATGATAACGAAATAAGCAAGCTACATATTTCATTTGAACCTGGTACTGCTTTTCAATATTCTGGAGAGGGTTATCAATATTTAGCGAAAGTATTGGCGCACATTTTGAAGACCAATGATGCGGGATTGGAAAAAATGTATCAGGATCGGCTGGCCATTCCTTTGAATTTGAAGTATACGAAGTACCTTCAGGATTCAGAGAACATGAGAAATAAAGCTCAGGGCTACAAAGATGGTAAGGTCGTTGGAGAAGATGACGACCCAAAAAAATTTGGTTCGGCATTCTCCATCCATTCGGAAGCCCTAGATTTTTCTAAGTGGTTAATAGTCTTGATGAATAGGGAAGGATTGTCCGAAGAAAGCTATAATCAACTTTTTGAAACACAAATAGTTTTACCCGATGGACATCCTCAGAAACAAGCAGGTGTTACTGATTATACCCTAGGATTCGCAAAGACCGCAATGCCCTTTGGATTGGCATATGGACACGGAGGGGATAATCCAGGTTATACGAGTGTTTTTATTATCGCCCCCGAGGCAAAGTGGGGATATGTAATGTTCACGAATGCCAATCAGACGCAATTACCTTTGGTATTCCTTCGATATTTGATGACTCCGTAACAACTTTGTTCGATGCAAAACAATGATAAGTGTTATCTTGTTTTAGATTGATGAATCAACTCTTGAAGATGAATAGTTTTAAGTTCAACCGATCCGATTATAGGTTTATCCTAATTTACTTTATTGCCGCATCCATTTGGTTTTTGTATCGATGGAATATTGAGGATTATACGGCTTTCGAAATTTGTACGGGATTGCTAGGTTTTTTTATCAAGAACCTGTTATTGCTTTTTATTTTTAGATGGTTGATAAATGAATATCTGGTCATTAGAAAAAATTATGTTGTTTTTATTCTATTGGCATTTGTTTCATGGGAAGTAGTTGGTTTTTTGGATATGTGGCGAGATTATTATACCTCTGACCATTCATGGGAGCTGCCTTCTATCGGAATAATGATAGCTCAAAATTTAAATAGGGCCGCTGCCGATTCCGCTATGCTAATCGGCTTGATACTCGGAAAAAAGTATTATGAGAATAAACTGGACAACATAGAACTTCAGAATAGCCAAAAAGAAATGGAACTTAAAGTCCTACGTTCCCAGTACGACCCTCATTTTTTATACAATAGCCTGAATACCATAGATGCACTTATAGATTACTCATCAAAGGAAAAGGTAAAGGAATATATCTCGCATTTGGCTT
The DNA here is from genome assembly GCA_963848865.1 of uncultured Flavobacteriaceae bacterium. Classification (GTDB taxonomy): domain Bacteria; phylum Bacteroidota; class Bacteroidia; order Flavobacteriales; family Flavobacteriaceae; genus Maribacter. The sequence continues at coordinate 136,336 of CAWKFV010000016.1, forward strand.
CTCTTTACCGGTATTTGATACATACCAAAGACGAGGATATCGTAACATTGGAAGATGAAATAAGGTTGGCAAGGAACTATTTTTATTTGATAGAGACACGTTTCGAAAACGATTATGATTTTGAAATAGTCGAGCTAGAAGAGCCTTTAGTACACCATTTACCGAATGGGTCTTTATTGACTGTTCTAGAGAACGTCGTTAAGCACAATATGGCATCTGAAGGCCACACAATTACTATCAAAATTATAATCGAAAAAAAATCTGTCAGAATTGTAAATACGGTTTCAAAAACCGAAGACCAAGTTGACTCAATGGGAGTCGGCATAAAAAATTTGGATAAACGATACGAACTATTAAGTAACCATAAAGTTCAAATTGAGGAAACAAAAAATACTTTTACCATTATATTGCCATTGTTGAACCTATTAAGTTAAGACGAACACGATTATGCGCATTCTAATCTTGGAAGACGAAATACCGGCTAAGAAAAAGTTAGTCCACTATCTGAATACTTTTTTCGGGGATGAGGTCATTCTGGAATATGCCCGAACCGTCAAGGGGGGCATTGAATTGTTGGAGAAAAATCCTGACTACAATCTTATCTTATCAGATATAAAGCTTCTGGACGGGAATTCTTTCGAAGTGTTCCATAAGGTGGAAACACAGACGCCGATTATATTTTGTACGGCCTATGATGAACACTTGCTAGAGGCCTTTCAAACCAATGGAATTGCATATATCTTAAAACCTTACCAGGAAAACGACCTTAGGTCGTCCCTAAGAAAATTCGAAAAGCTATTTCAACCAAAAATATTGGAAGAGGATATTTTCAAACAATTGCAGGAATTGCTTAATTCGAAAGGCCAAAATTATAAAAAACGCTTTACCCTTAAAAAAAGAGATGGAATCAAACTACTGGAAGTTTGCCAAATAAGTCTGATACAGGCCAATGGGGATTTTTGTAAGATAATCGATGCTGACGGGCGTCTTCATAGTATCTCTAAAAGTGTTGGTGTTTTGGCCGAAGAACTGAACCCGAAACATTTCTTTAAAATCAACCGTAGTCAAATAGTTGGTATGGGACATATTGAAAAGATAGAGCAGTATTCCAAGAACAGGCTTGCACTTGGCATCAAAGGGGTAAAGAAACATGTCATCACTAGTACTTCAAAGACCAAGGAGTTCAGGGTTTGGCTGGAGAGTTAGTTTTTCATTTTTGATTAGTTGTCTTAAAACGAACCAATTTTAGGACTTTACTAATTTTTCAAAACGGTTTGAAGAATCGGCCAACTTCTAGAACCTTATTTCTAAACTGAGATTTTTCAGGACTTTTCATAAAACAAAAATAATTTTTGATAAAGGATTATGCTTAAATTTAAGCATGGGCAGACTGATTTTCATCTTACTTATACTTTGCTCTGGGAGTGTATATTCTCAATCTAGAATCGACAGCCTTGAGAGACAACTTGCTCTTGAAAATGTGGATTCTTCCAAGGTCAACATTCTATTGGATTTGTCAGACGAACAGCGCTACGAGAACCCTGAAAAAGCGGAGCAAAATGTCATCAAGGCTTTGGAGATTGCCGCCACGCTCGGCGATAAAAAACATGAGGTTTTAGGATTGATATCACGTGCAGATCTCTTGACCGACAGATCCAGCTTCGACTCCGCGATAACCGTTTTTAGAAAAGCACTCTCCATTGCGGAACGGATAAAGTTTGTCGATGGCAAGAGTGCTGCCCTTATCGGATTGGGAAATAGCCATACAAGAAAAGGCAATCTCAACAAGGGCGAGGAATATCTTCGGCTAAATATTGCCTTTGCCAAGGAGATCGAAGATTTTGAAGGGGTAGCGAGTTCCTACAACAATTTGGGAAACGTCTACAATGAACGCGGGGAATACAAAAAAGCGATGGAGGCCTATACCAATGCCGCAAAAATGAATTCCAAGATCGGAAATGAAAAGAACGCGGGCATCAACATGGCCAATATCGGTTTGATCCAGCAAAAACTCAATAATTTTGAGCAAGCTTTAGTATACTTCAGGAAAAGCGATACTCTTTTCAAAAAATTTGACTTCTTGCCAGGACAAGCTTTTGTACTAAAGAATATGGGCATCGTTTTCAGGAATCAGGAAAAACCTGAAGAGGCACTTGAACAGTACGGAAGAGCATTGGCGAGTTATGAAAAAATGGGCAGTAAAAGAGAGATGTCGCAAGTATATCAGAATATTGGGAACATTTATTCCGACTTAAAGGAATCATCTAAAGCCATAAAAAATTATCGTCGTTCGTTATCGATTGCAAAAGCAATAAACGATTCTATCAATATCTCGATGGCCAGTCAGTCTTTGGGACAAGAATTTTTATATGTCAAGGAACTAGATAGCTCAGAGCGATATTCCGGAAGAGCAATTGAAATAGCCAGTACCATCGGGGCCTATTTAACCGAAATGGATGGTTACAAAACGCTATCCGAAGCCAATTATGCCAAAGGCAATCATAAAAGCGCATATGATTTCAGGATTCAATTCGAAAAACGAAAGGACAGTCTTTATAACATAGAAAAGCGTGACTTGGCCGAAGAAATCGAGGCCAAATACCAAAACGAGCAAAAGACAAAGGAAATAGCGCTTTTGGCTTCTGAAAAGGAGGTTCAGGCGCTACAGTTGAACAAAAGAAAAAACGAGCGTAACGCGATAATCGCATTTGCTTTATTGATTCTTTCGTTGGCAGGCCTGTTGTACAACCAATTCCGTATAAAGCAAAAATCCAACAAGGAACTGCAGGAACTCGACCGTTTAAAGTCCAACTTTTTCGCCAATATTTCCCACGAGTTCAGAACACCGTTGACACTCATTCAAGGTCCAATTGAACATTTGGAACAAAACCCCGATGAAAAGCTTGCGGTCGATGACATTAAGATGATTCGTCGCAACACCAACAAGGTACTAGGCCTAGTCAATCAGTTATTGGATCTTTCACGAATCGATGAGGGCAGGTTGCGCCTAAAACTTACCGAGGGCGATGTGTTCAAATGCCTCAGAACCGCTGCGGCATCGTTCAATTCCCATGCGGCGCAACACAATATGGACTATCGGGTAAAAGTCCCCGATGAGGCGTTTTGGACAGCGTTTGACCGTGATAAACTGGAAAAAGTAATCTACAATCTCTTGAGCAATGCCTTTAAGTTCAGTGAAGATGGTGAGATGGTCGGTTTTGAGACTTCTCACTGCGGCGAAGAGCTATTGATTCAAGTTTCCGATTCCGGTCGGGGCATCGCCGAGGACAAATTGCCCTTTATTTTTGACCGTTTTTATCAGGTCGATGGCAGCACCACAAAAGACAGCGAGGGTTCGGGCATCGGTCTTTCGCTTTCAAAGGATATGGTGCAACTGATGGATGGAACCATCACGGTTTCCAGTGAAGAGGGCAAGGGTACCTACTTCACGGTCCAGATTCCCATGGAAAAAATCAAAACGCCCCATCCGCAGCCCGAAATGATGGCGCAAGAGCCGCAAAAAGAGCTGAAGAGGTCAAGGGCGTTCGAGTTTCCCAAAACCGATAATCGAGAAGTGCCAAGAATTTTGGTCATCGAGGACAATGAGGATATGCGCCAGCACATTAAAAAACAGCTTTTGCAAAAGTATAGGATTATCGAGGCTAAAGACGGTGTACGGGGCCTAAAAATGGCGACCTCGGATATGCCCGACCTTATCATTACCGATTTGATGATGCCTAAGATGGATGGTATGGAACTCTGCAAGGAATTAAAAACACATTTGAATACCAGCCACATTCCCATCATTATGCTTACGGCACGTGCTGGGGAAGAAAACAAAATCGAAGGGTTGGAAACTGGGGCGGATGAGTATTTGACCAAACCTTTCAGCACCAAAGAACTAAGGGTAAGAGTCGCCAACTTAATCGATCAGCGGCAGAGATTAAGGGAACACTATACCGAAAACCAAGGCACCCTTAACCCCGAAATAATAACGACCAATTCACTGGACAAAAGGTTCTTGGAACAGGTATTGAACTTATTGGAAGAAAAACATTCTGATTTTAATTTTAACGTACCACAAATGCAAAGGGAACTCGCCATGAGCAAAACCCAACTCAATAGAAAGTTAAAGGCACTGACTGGTGAATCCCCACGGGACTTACTTCGTAATTTTCGATTGAAACGTGCAGCCCAATTATTAGGACGGAAAGCGGACACGGTTACTCAAGTCGCCTACCAAGTAGGTTTCAACAATCTTTCTTATTTCGCCAAATGCTTCAAGGAACAGTACGGTGTGTCTCCTTCGTCCTACTGACTACTAACATTTTTAATATTATTTGGTTCACAGGTGTTACTTTTTGGTTCTGGATTGTCAGCCTTTAAACGTGTTGAAGTATACTTTTATAGGCCTCTAAAAGCTCCCCCGTAATTTTTAAGTTAAAATCTATTAATTATGAAGAATCCAATCCTAGAGACGGGCAAGACTGTTTTTAAAAATCTTGCGACAGGTCTTCTTTTACTTTTAGCATTAGGTTGTAGCAAGGACGGGAACGACGAACCTATTACAGATGATGAACCAATCAATTTGAGACCTACCATCACATCAATAGCTCCAACCAGTGGGGTAGTTGGCACTGAAGTAACCATAACAGGCACCAACTTTGGGGGCACAAATACCCAGAACGATGTTGAATTTAATGGCACGAATGCCACGGTTACATCGGCTTCAACGACGGTATTAGTCGTCGATGTACCTGAAAATGCGACTACAGGTTCTGTTTCGGTAACTGTTAATGGTGAAAGTGCGACTGGGCCTAACTTTACAGTAATTGATGCAACAGCTTCATTGTGTGGTCAAATCGAGATCACCGAAAATACGACATGGGAGGATATTGAACCAGGAGACGCGATTGACTATCTAGTGCAGTGTGCCATATCGGTAAAGGCCAATGCGTTATTAACAATTCAACCAGGGGTCAATATTGCCTTTGAAGGAGAGGATAGTGGAATCTTTACGAGTGAAGGAGGCGGAATTAAAGCGGTTGGCTCATCAGAGAAACCCATTAAGTTTTTGGGAACTTCTGAGAGCAAAGGTACTTGGAAAGGCATCTATTTTGGTTCTACCCACCCTGAAAATCGATTGGAACATGTTACGGTCATGCATGCAGGGCGTTCAGCTTCTGGCCAGTCCGGAGAGAAGGGGGCCGTTCAATTATCAAGGAACGAGAATTCATCGGCGGCATTTGTCAACTGCACGATTATAAACAATGATGGATATGGCCTTTTCATTACTGATGAAAGTGATTTGGAAGAATTTGCGGGAAATACTATCTCGGACAATGAGGAAGCCCCTGTTGCTCTCTACTTCAATCAGATGGGAGACTTGGATACATCATCGGATTATCAGGGAAATGGAAAAAACTACATTGAAGTGCGGGAGAATGAAATTGAGAGCGATATAGTAAATATGCCATTTTTGGATGTTCCTTATCGATTTATGGAAAGTAAAAAATACAATATTAAAAATGCCTTGAACATTGCTGCCGGAAATACTTTAGAGTTTACCAACGGTGCAGGATTTCGACTGGGGGAACAGGCTTCTGACTGTGCAGATACTTCAGGTTCTTTAAACGCCACAGGAACTTCGGAAAGTCCGATTATGTTCAAAGGGGTAACCTCCGGAAAGGGAACTTGGTTGGGACTTGGCTTCAACTCGTCGAGCCCAAACAATAAATTGATTTACTGTAATATATCCGGTGGCGGTAGCGACGAAATCTACAACGCTTCAGACTTTGCCGCAAACATCACATTACAATGCGATAGTAGGGTGACTATCCAAAATTCCACAATAAAAGATAGTGGAGAATTTGGGATTTATATGTTGGATGACGATGCGGAATTGGAGAACTTCGAGGAAAATACGATAGTGGATAACGAGTTGGCCCCCGTTTGGATGCACTTGCCCCAAGTGGATCAATTGGATGCTGCCACATCCTATGCTGAAGGAAATGGAAGGCCCTATATTCAGGTTGAAGGCGATGCTATAACAGAAGCCGATCTTATCATTAAAAAGTTGGAAGTGCCCTATCGAATTGAAACTGAAGAATCTGGTCGTGAGACCTATGTGGAAAGAGCTATTACAATTGAAGCTGGAACAATTCTAGAGTTTGAGACAGGCGCGGGCTTGGTCTTGGGTAGTCCAGGGGTCGATTGTATTCCGACTACAGGATCCTTAAACGCTCAAGGTACGGCCGAGGAACCCATTGTTTTTCGAGGGGCTACGGAAGGCCAAGGTACATGGTTGGGCATTGGCATCAATTCCAGTACCAGTTCAAATCTATTTAACTATTGCGAGGTTTCCGGTGGCGGTTCCAAGCAGATGTATAATGCAGGCGGGCAAGGCAATATAGTACTGCATTGCAGTGGTAACCTGACCATTGAGAATAGTATAATTAAGGATAGTGGGGGCTGGGGAATCGATTTTGTTCAAGGGGGGAATTCCCTATCGGAATCAGGCAATTCATTTTCAAGCAATACTTCGGGCGATATTGCCCCAAACTAAATTCAGATTTATACTTGACCGTTACAAACGGAAATGGTAAAAAATCAATTAAGAATGAAATTTAGTTCTGAACATATTTTTTTCAAGAGCTCCGCTATTTGGTATGTTCTAATAGTATTCTGGGGATTTGCACCTTCATTTTACTTATTAAAGTTAGATAAAGAAGCAGAACCCCTTCCACTGCCATTGATAGTGCACGGTATTGTTTTTACCATTTGGATTCTATTATATGCGATACAGGTTTTTTTAATCCAGTACCAAAACTATCGTTTGCATAAAACCTTGGGAATCTTTGGTCTGGTGGTTATGGTTTTAATGGTGCCCTCGGGTATGTTCCCAGTAGTTTACAAAGCCCACGCCGGACTCATTGGTGTAGATGATGCCGGGCACAACGTGTTTCGATTATTCTCAGGGTATTTTCTGTTTACGTTGGCCTTCATTTACAGAAAAAAAGGATTTCTCCACAAGCGTTTTATGTTGGGTTGTATGGTCATGCTCATGAGTGCAGCGATTTTTCGAATATCTTTTGATTTAGGAATGCAAAACAGTCAAATCTTTAATAAAGGACTTCAGATACTACCTGCTATGGGCCTGTTTACTGTTGATATGGTCAATTATAAAAAGCCCGTTTGGATAGATTTAGTTTCAGTTATAACCGTTTTCGTAATTTTCTTTTTCGCAGACTACTTTTGGCTTTCTGATTTGGGCAGTAGGATTATGGATCTATTGGCTTCGGTTTTTGTTATACCTTTTATGTGAAAATGAGAATATTAAATTAAAATAATGGATAAATTAATGTTTTTAATTACTGTAGTGTTTTTATTCGGCTGTAACTCGGATAGAAATGTTGAGTATGATTTATTGATTTCTAATGTCAACCTTATCGACGGCACCGGAAATGCTATTCAAAAAGAAGTATCCGTTGGGCTTACAAATGGCAAAATAATGGCCATTGGGAAAGGTTCCATAGGAATGGGGAAAGAAATGATTGATGGAACCGATAAATACCTCATACCCGGCCTGTTCGATTGCCACATTCACACTTCGCATTACGAAAGGGATTTTCCAATATACATCCATTATGGTGTCACATCGGTATTTGTGACTGGGGGTAGCTTGTGTACCGATGAATACTATGCTGAGATGCGGCAACGAGGCAATCAAGATAGTATTCCGGCACCTCATGTTTTTCATACAAGCCAACACTTTTCAATGGAGGGTAGGCATCCTGTAAAAACTTATAAAGGCAATTGGGTCGATGGAGAAACTGTATTCTTACTTAAAGATACCCTTCAAATTAAAGAATTGGTAAAAAGTGTTAGCAAGAATCCCATCGTAGGCATAAAGCTTACCATTGAAGATGGGCCGCATCCGCCCATGGTAGAGCGCATGCCTCAGGCTTTTATAAATAAAGTGCAAGAGGAAGCTACCAAAAACGGAACAGATGTTTTTGCCCATGTAAGTGATAATGTAGAATTGGAAATGGCATTGGATGCGGGTATTCAAAACTTTGTGCACTGGACGGGCATTGACATTGACTTTCAAAAGGATACCCTGCTCTTGAAAAAGTTATACGCAATTGAACCCTCGTTCATCACCACGTTGACGATTGACAAAGGCTTTTTATATCCCCTGTTTCCAGAGTGGGTGGAGGCTGTTCGTCAAGAAGGAATCTTTGATGAGGCCGATTTGGAAAAGGCAAATGATTCCGGTTACATCGCCCGTTCAAATGACAACATCAAGTTTTGGAGATATTATCTTCAAAAAGAGGATATCGGTCTTACCGACATTGCTTCCTTTCAAGTGGATGACATTAAGAAATTACAAAAAAAAGCTATAAACTTCGCCTTGGGTACGGATACTGGAACGTTTGTTTTGCCGGGCTATAGCTTACATGAAGAAATGCTGTTGTTCGAATTGGGAGGAATGGATAGGATGGAAATCATAAAAATGGCAACCTTGAACGCCGCTAAAATGATGAAAGCACAAGATAGTTTGGGCTCCATTGAAATAGGTAAGTTGGCCGATATGGTCCTATTGGACAATAATCCTTTAGAAAACATTGAGAATACTTTGCACATCCATACGGTAATCAAAAATGGAGTCATACAAAAAAGATTAGATTGATAGGTAAAAGTTATGGGTGGTTTAAAAAGCTTGTCGTGCATCTTTACACTTTATTTTTTGTGTTGTCTAACAACATGGGCTCAGATAGATTCCCCTCTTAATATAAATCAAGAATCCCTCGATTCCTTGGGTATGGAAATATTGAGTGAAGGAAGTATTATGGGCTTCTCCGTGGCGATAACATCCGGAAAAAGAGTTTTGTACAATAGTGGATTTGGTCATATCGATGTTGAAAAGACCCAGCCCGTAACCAATGAAACACGATTTGATATTGCTTCTGTTTCAAAACTTGTAGGGGTTACCGTAATTATGAAATTGATAGAGGAAGGTAGACTTAGCCTTGATACATCCCTTGAGCAACTCATGCCTGAATTTCCGGAAGAAGCCTTGGCCGAAAAAATAAAACTAAGGCATATGCTTTCCCATACTTCGGGATTGATTGATTATGCTTTGGAAATGGATAGGGTCTTTATGGAGAACGGAGTACTGCCTACTAAAAAAGATTTACTTGCCTTTTTCAAAGGAAAAGACTTGCGTTTTGAACCTGGTACCAACTATCAATATTGCAATTCGGGTTTTATGCTCATGGCGTTCATAGCAGAAAATATAACTGGCAGACCCTGGCAGCAGCTCATTGAAGATTATATCAACCAACGGTCAAATCTGGATTTCCAACTATTAAAGTATGCTGTCGAACGCCCGGAAACTTCGCCTATTTTCAACTATGGCAAAGAGAGGTTTGACAAAGTACCTACATGGAGTTATGTCATGGGGGACGGCGGTTTGACGACTACGACAGAATTACTCGCACTTTACCCTCAATACTGGTCAAAAGGTAAAATCATTGAACCATCTGCTTATGAAAAAATGGTCAAACCTACGGAGCTCAGTAATTCCTTATCCACCGGTTATGGCTATGGGGTTAGAAACGGCGAATTTTTAGGTGAACCTATAATTGGTCATACAGGAGGTTGGAAAACCACTTATGCCATCATGGCTTTTTTCCCGGATAGGAATGTAACGTTTGCCGGACTAATGAACACAGATGGCACGCCACTCGACATGAATCAAATTTTTGCCAAATACATGACGGTCGCACTGGGCAAGGAAATCCCTGATTATGCAAGTGGTTACAAAGAAATTACAAACCTTCATCAATATGTCGGGGACTATCATGGATTCGACACCGAATTTGACCCCCAAGGTAAAATTGTAATGGTCAATTTACAGGATGGCCAACTACAATATTGCATTAATGCGAATTGTGAAAAAATTTGGCCTATGGGCAATAATAAGTTTTGGTTGAAAAGTTTTCCTTATGACTTTATTGAATTTCAGACCAACGACCAGGGTAAAGCATTATCCATCCGGGAGTATTATTATGGTTTTTTTCAGGTGTTACGGAAAAGGGTTCGATAAAAATCGTTGAAGTAAATTAGTTATCTGTAAAAAGAGGAAAATCCCTACAGATAAAAAGTCGAATTGAGGGTAATTATAAAATAACAAATTCCAAGATGATACTGGCCCAATCAATTCTAAACAATTGCAGCTTTAATTAACAAGGAATTAAATATCGTATAATTAACGGACATTTAATGTTAATTTTTTATACTATTAAAACCGGTTTAGAAGCTATTTAACAGAAATACCTATTGATGGTTTCGTAAAACCAACGATTTTTAGCACGGTGCGGTTTTCTACCGGTTTGTTCTTTAAACTGGCTTTATTTAGGGACTTTTTGAATTGGAAAACAATTGGACCAAATTGCATATTTTTAATGTTCGAATAATGGATACATGGACCAAGGGAATTATATCCCTACGTTGTTAGCATTTTGACCAGACATTCATAAAGGTATCTGCAAAATGACAAAATACTCAGTATTTCAAGGATTATGGACTTAGAAACGATTGTAATCATACTTCTTCTTGCTATTGGCTCTATTCAAGGATTAATTTATGGATTCATACTACTTAAATCGACCAAATATAATAGGTTAGCTAATAGAATCTTAGCTATAATTCTACTTTTACTCTCTTACCGTCTTTCTGTTCAAATAATGAGGTTATTTGGTTTGGGATATTATGATAGCTGGTATTATATAATGATAGATATAAGTTGGGTCTATGGTGCTCTTATCTACTTTTACACAAAAGCTCAAACACAATCTAGTTATAAGTTTTCAAGAAAAGATTGGATACATTTTCTTCCTGTCATAATTCAAATGTGCTGTAGTGTTTTTGTGAGACTTCAGAATTTATATTGGGATGGTACAAAAGAAAGTTTGTCGTGGTTAGGATATTATGGTTATGTATTATGGATGAACAATTCAACCATTTATATAGTGGCTAGTATTTTAATTATTGTGTATGCCTACAAATCTCAAAAACTATTGAATTCAGTAAATGAAAATATTGAAATTAATACTACTAAATTGGCTTGGATTAAACGAATTATAAAATCATTTTTGGTCTATTTTTCATTGGTTTTAATTATTCTTCTAGTTGACTTAGTGATTTATAAATCTGCAAACAATGGGTCCTATTTTTACTTTACGCGATTTTATTACTATCCCTTCTTTATAGGGATTGCCATTATAACATATTGGATAGGATTAGAAGGTTTTTCTAGACGAAACGACCCAGAGCTTACTATTAAGACTATTATAAATCCTGACGAATTAGAACGACTTAAGGACATTTCTAAAAAGCTTGAAAACGCAATGGAAAAAGATAAGTTATTTAAAGACCAAGAGCTTTCACTCAATAGTATTTCAGAACAGTTAAATATTAAACCGTACCTCATTTCAAAAAGTCTAAGTGAGGTTTATAACAAACGATTTAATGACTTTGTAAATGAATACAGAGTAAATGAAGTACAATCACTTTTGCAAAATTCCAATAATTCAAAATATACTTTGCTCAGTATAGCTATGGACGCAGGTTTTAATTCAAAGTCTTCATTTAACCGCGCCGTTAAAAAGCAACTCGGTATTTTACCAAGCGAATTAAAGATCAAAAAGTAAGGTGTCAATTCTCATAATGACCCTATTTTAATACATTAAATGGGTTTCAATTTGCCATTTGAAACTATTTTTCATTATCAAAAGTATAGGTTTGTGTCAAATCAAAAAATCTATAAAAATGAAAATTATTTATGTATTATTATTTAGTTTATTACTGTCAATTCCTAGTAATATGAGAGCCCAATCCACATTTATTGACTTAAATGTTTTAGTTGGTAAATGGAAACTCGATATGAGCCCACAGGATAAAACAGATACAAATTTCGCTATGATGAACATCACTAAAATTAAAGGCAACACATTTAAAGGCGAGTTTTATCGTGAAGGTGTAAAAATCAGAAATGCTCAAATCAACAGGCAACTAGAGGTTATATATGGTGCTTTAGTTTCAGGTGATAACTCAGGTATTTATAATACTACTTTCTATTACAAAGATGGTATATTGCAAGGCACGACGCACTCAATAGATAAGAATTTTTTAGCAGTTTGGACAGCCACAAAAAACAATTAAAAGGCTATGAGATATCGTTTATACTTAATTGCGCTTATTTATATTTTAGTGAGTTGCAAATCGACGCAAAAGACTGCAAAAGAATTTGTTCCGACTTTTGCAGTTTCTAAAAAAACTACTCACAAAATTCCTGACGGACAAGACTATACCTTCGGGTATATAGAGGTTCTTGAAAACAGAAATAACACGAACGGAAAAACGATAAAGTTTCCAGTCTATATTTTCAAAAGTAGGAGCACAAACCCAAAAAAAGACCCAATCATTTATACAGTCGGTGGTCCAGGTTCTACTACAATGCCATCAGCACAATTTATGAACTACTATAAATATCTTGATGATAGAGATTTCATTCTCGTAGAACAACGTGGAAACTATTATGCAAAACCACATTTGGATTGTCCCGAATGGTCACAGGCCATCTATGAATCGAATCGGCCTAATTTTGACTTAACCAATTATGACGAACTATTTCAACAATCGGCTAAATCTTGCAAAGAACGGCTAGAACAAAAAGGTATTGACTTAAATGGATACAATACAAACGAAATAGCATCAGACATCAATGACTTGGTAAATGTTTTAGGAATTGACCAATACAATCTACTTACAATCTCGTACAGCACAAAAATAGCTCAAGTCTTGATGCGAGATTATCCAGACAAAATTAGAAGTGTTGTAATGGACTCACCACTTCCGTTGGAAGTAAATTACGATGAGGAAAGCGTACAAAATTTGTTGGAATCAATGAATACTTTACTATCAGATTGTGAAAACAATAAAAATTGTAATTCGGCTTTTCCTAACATCAAGAAGAGGTTTAGTGAGTATTTAATAGAAAGAACAGAAAAACCGCTTATGGTCAAGGCGGAAAACCCGAATACTGGAAATACCGAAACCTTTTATTTAAAAGGGGAAGATTTGATTACTGTTTTCACGTCAGCTTCAACGGCAAGTGTTCCAAACATTCCATATGAGATTAACAAACTATTGAACAATGATTTGACTTCTGTAAAAGAGAAACTGACATATTTATTCCAAGAACCAAGTGGTGGTGCAGGAATTGGAATGCGTCTTTCGGTGTGGTGCGCAGAAGAAAAACCATTCAGTTCTATTGATATAATTGAAAATGAAACAAACAAATATCCTGAAGTGAAAGGACTTTCGCCTGCTGTTTTCGATAATGAAGTATGCGAAATTTGGGGCGTAAAAAAAGTTTCGGAGAATGACAATATAGCAGTTAAAAGCAGTATTCCTGTTTTATTTATTAGTGGAGAATATGATAATGAAACACCAACAAAATGGGCAACCTCAATGACCTATAATTTTGAAAACAATTATCATTTAATTTTTAAAGGCTGGAAACATACACCAACAACCAATTGGAGTAACCAATGTGCAATGCAATCAGCAAATGATTTTTTTAACAATCCTTATGAAATACCAAACCCTGATTGCTTTAGACAAATTAAAATTCCTGACTTTAAAACTGAATAAATAACTGCTTACAAGCCGTATTTAAAACCCTTACGTTATTTTTTTTGCCATAAAACCAAGGTTTTATCAAACTTCATTTTATTTATAAATTAATTCAAGGGAAATATTAAAAAATATTATTTACAAATCTGAAAAGAATGCTAATAAAAAAATGATTACGGTAAATATAATATTCAATTCGTTGCTGTTTTTTAATGCTTTCTATTACTATAATGGGTGGCTGATTCGGACACTACGAATTTTTAGGACATACACTTTCTATCTAAAATCAATTGCCTGAGTATAAAGCTAAAGAAAAACTAAAGGTACTCCCCTCATTGGGCTTACTAAACACCGTAATCTGAGATCCGTGTAGCTCTAAAATCTTTTTCACAATGGCCAAACCTAGTCCTGAACCAATTTTTTCCTGGCCGTTCTTCACTTGTCTGTAGCGTTCAAAAATAAGTTTCTGTTCATTCTTTGCAATGCCAGGTCCCGTGTCCTTTACCGCTACTTGGACTTCATTGTCAACAGGTTTTATCTGTATGTAGATTTTTCCGCCCGAAGGTGTGAATTTTAGGGCGTTATCCATTAAGTTCTGTATGGCCCTTTCTACCAGGGAAATATCCGCAAACACCAAAGGGGTTTTTTCGTTCATTTCAAGTTCAATGACTATTCCCTTTTTCTCCGCCACCAGTTTATATTTTGTATGGATATCATTGGCAAGCTCGCTCAATAAAAAGGGCTCTTTTTCAGGTTGAATTTGATTCGCTTCGAATTTTGAATATTCAAAAAGCTGGGTCACCAATACACAAAGACGTTCATTACTTTTCTTAATAATCTGCAAATAGGATTCTTTCTCCTTTTCGCTCAACCGGTCCCCTTTTATCTGCAGTGTTTCAATATAGCCCTGTATGATTGCCAGGGGTGTCCTTAGGTCATGGGATATATTGGCTATGAGTTCCTTTCGGAAATTTTCTACCGAATTCAACTTTTCTATGTTCCCTAAAATTGTTTCCGCCATTTCATTGAAAGTTTCGGAGACCTTTGAAAGATCTTGATCGTTGGTATTTTCTATTCTGTAAGTTAAGTCACCTTGTTTAAACCTTTGGGCCGCGTACACGAGTTTCCTAAGATTTTTGGTCAAATACCAAATGGCCAAAACCCCGAGAAGTCCTGCGAAAATTAAAGTTAAAATTGAGGACCAGAGGCCTAATTTCATAAAATAACTTGCTGCCAGGGCACTACGGGTGGTTAAGAACTCTTGTCCGGCAAGTATGATATAAATGTATCCTTTGGAATTATTCTCTTCAAAGAAGGCAGCGGAAAAAACTTTTTTGGAATTGGAATCCCTGGGATCCTGACCAAGTATATAATTACTTCCAGGTGAGGCAATAAATTCCTTGATAGGTTTCAAATCTACCTTCTGTTCTTTGGTCTCGGGAGCGTCCGGATCAAGAACGACCGAATAAACTATACGACCTTCCGTATCCAATAGATAAAGTTCAATAGCTCTGTTCACAGCCATCATATCATGCATGATATCTCCAAACAATGCCTTGTTCACGGCACCTGTACTGTCAAATGGTTTTTGATCACCAAATTTTTCCTCTATAAGCTGATTAGCCAAGTTAGCATGCAGCTTCTGGGTAGTTTCATAAAAGTATTTGTTCGAAAAATAGATTGAAGAAAAGGTATAACAGACACCTGCAAGCAGGAGAATTAAAATAAAGGAAGCCATGAGCTTCATTATTAAACGACTGGATACCAAGGAATCTTTCATTTGTTTATTTTACTGTTATCGAACAAAAGTTAAAGCATTAAAAAGTAAATCTATCCAGTCGATAGTATATGTTCATTTCGGAGCTTCTATAAATCCTCGTTAAATCGATACCCAACCCCCCAAGTCGTCATTATAAATTTAGGATTTCCCATATCGGGTTCTATTTTGGCCCTTAATCTATTAATGTGGGTGTTTACCGTATGCTCATATCCCTCAAATTCGTACCCCCAAATTATATTGAGTAGTTGGATTCTACTGTAACTCTTTCCGGGACTCGAGGCCAATAAACCTAAAAGTTCATACTCTTTTGGTGACAGATCTACTTTTTTACCATCCAACATCACTTTACGTAATTCTGAATTTATGGTGAGATTATCAAATTTTTGTTTGGTGTTACCAATAGTACTTTTATGTTCTAGCTGATGTGATTTTTCCCTTCGGAAAAGTGCTTTGACACGGGCGATAAACTCCCGAATGCTAAACGGTTTCGTTAAATAGTCATCTGCTCCCATTTCCAGGCCAAGAACCTTATCGAGCTCCTCTGATCTAGCGGTTAACATAAGAATAAAAGATGATGATTTATGGGCCCTTAAACTTTTACATATGTCAATCCCGTCCATACCGGGTAAAGTAACATCAAGAATAATCAAATCCGGTTGTGTTTCAATAGCCACTTCAAGACCTGCAATTCCATCTTGTTCACTACTGACCTCAAAACCCAAATCCTTTAGATGTATCTCCAAAAGGCCAACGATTTCAATATCATCTTCAATTATAAGTACGCTTTTCATAAGTTTTCAAATTAACTAAACAAATATCACAAATGTATCACGGTATTCTGGAGCCAGAAATGATATATCAGTAGTAAAAAGGAGCGAGGAATTACGATCTAATGGCATTGACCATAGGTTTTGCAAAAAAGTACACCGCAGATAAACAATAAAGAGAAGTCCAAAACATTGGGCCTTAAGTGTAACAAAAATGTGAAGTTTTCGAGATACCCCTGTTATTTTCAGGAAGTTAATTTGTGCTGAACTTTAAAAAACCGTACAATGAAAAAATTAAATTTAATTCTATCTGCTTTATTTATGTCCCTTTTGCTGGTAAGCTGTAGTGACGACGATGAAAATACACCTAATGTCCCAAATGCCGGAACTTTGAATGGAGGGCCCTTTACATTTGTTGTAGATGGCAACCCGGATATGGTAAGCGGGGTAAGCCTTAGTGCTACAGGTATTATCGGTTCGTTGAAGTCCTTTGTGGTCACCGACGAAAGTAGAAATATTCTTGGATTACCGCCCACAATTTCAGACTTGGAAGGTGTTAATTTTGATGATGCGGGAGAGGGTATCTGTTTCATTTATCATATAGCTTATGAGCCGGGATTGGAGGGTCTGGCTACAGACATGAATCTATCAAATTTAAGTGGGCTATTCGCGCTGTCAAATGCAATTACCGTAAATCGAGGAGGCCTGGATGCTGGAACGCTTACAGGTGGTCCTTTTACTTTTACCGTGGATGGCATGCCCGATATGGTAAGCGGAATCTTACTAGATGAAGCAATGTTGGCAGGTGAGAATAGATCTTTTGTTATTACAGATGCAGATAGCAATATACTGGGGTTGCCACCTACCCTTTCAGATTTGGAAGGAGTAGATTTCGACGGTGCCGGGGTTGGAGTATGCTTAATCTACCATATTACTTTTGGCGCGGGTCTTCAGGGCTTGGATGCCGGAAACAATCTGGCAGATTTACAAGGGCCACATGCTTTGTCCAATTCAATAGAAGTGAATCGTTTGGGGCTTAATGCCGGTGAACTTTCCGGGGGGCCCTATACGTTTACGGTGGATGGGAATCCAGATATGGTAACTACCATAAGTCTAAATGAAACCGATGTTACGGGATCTATTCAAAATTATGTAATTACAGATGATACGGGCAATATTCTTGGCTTACCACCGACCCTAACCGCTGTAATGGGCGTTGATTTTGATGGTGCGGGTGTAGGCACATGTTTTATCTACCATCTCACCTATGAACCTGGTCTCCAAGGTAGAACTGTAGGAGCCAATATAAATAATCTTAACGGAAATTTTGGTCTCTCAAATGCGATTACCGTAAACCGAATAGGGATAAATGCGGGAAGTCTGTCGGGCGGACCGTTTAGCTTTACTGTTGATGGCACTCCCAATATGGTCAGTGGTATCGTGTTGGATGATACGAATATTTCAGGTACCCTAAATAGTTATGTCATCACCGACGATATGGGCAACATTCTTGGATTACCACCAACGCTAATGGCCGTTGAAGGAGTCGATTTTGATGCGGCTGGAACGGGTATCTGTTACATCTATCACATAACCTATGAAGATGGTATCGTGGGACTGATGGCAGGAGGAAACCTAGCTGATTTAAACGGATTTTTCGGTTTATCGAATTTTATAACTGTTACCCGAAACTAGTGTTGGATTGCTATGGGAAGGAGACGGGTCCTTATCCAATTGATTTGGATCCGTTTTTTAATGTAGTTGAAAATTTCAAATCCATTTTAAGGTAAAACCCAAGAACCCAACAGAAAATTAGCCTGTTACTGATATTCAATTTATAGTTAGGACCACTTTATCAAATAACATTGAACAAGATTATTCTTTGCATTTTTCTGTTTGCGCTATTCGTCCATACGATCCATGGTCAGGACTCCATAGTTGCTAGGGTCGAAATTATTGGTGCGAAGAAAAACAATCCGAAATTCTTGAAAAAATTAGTACGGATAAAAAAGGAAATGGTATTAAATTCTTTACTACTAGAGCAGGATATTACCCGGCTTAAAAGGCTACCATCTATTGCCAATGCCGAGTATAAGATTGTTAAAACGGACAGCGATGGGTATTTTGTTAAATACCATATCGAAGAAAATCAAACCTTGATTCCTAGGGGGAATTTTTTCACATCCACCAACGATAAATTTGCATTACGGGTGGGGTTACAAGAATTCAATCTAACAGGAAATAACATTATTCTTGGCGGATTCTACCAGTATGACATCTACAACTCCATCGGGTTTAACCTAAGGGCTCCTTACTTATTTAACCGGAAATGGGGAATCGCCGGTAGTTTTGAAAACCTGACCACCCAAGAACCTGTTTTTTTAAATAATGGCGAGGCTACCTATAAGTATAACAATACGGGTTTTGAGATTTCAGGGATTCATGAAATCGATTTTAAAAATGTAATAGAACTTGGATTCAGTCTATTTTCGGAAGACTATTCCTATTTATCGGGAAGCACTGCCCCTAACGTACCACGAGAACTTAAAGTGAACAAGCACCTGATAAAACTACTCTATAATTTTGATGATATCTCTTATGACTATTTCTATTTAGAGGGTTTTCGTAGTCAATTGAATTTGCAGTACGTTGGGAGTCCGGATTTAAATCTGCCCCCGTTTTGGATCGGATTTAACGATTTTTCATATTTCAAAAAAATAGGGCCTGATGCAAATTGGGCCAGTCGGTTAAGGCTTGGCCTGGCCAGTAATCTGGAAACCCCATTTGCACCGTTTACAGTAGATAACAATTTGAACATAAGGGGTGTTGGAAATACCATTGATAGGGGAACGGGATCCATTGTCTTCAATACGGAATTAAGGTATACGCTGTGGGAAAAAGGCTGGTTCGCACTACAGGGAAATGGTTTTATCGATGCCGGATCCTGGCGAAATCCAGGTGGGGAATTCAGTGATTTTGGAGATTCACAAAATTTCAGGGTATATCCGGGCTTGGGTCTTCGATTTATAAGGAAAACTACATTTAATGCAATTTTTAGAATAGACTATGGCTATGGGATTACCAGAAACGCTTCGAACGGAATTGTTTTCGGTATTGGACAATATTTTTAGCGAATCGATAACATTCATAAATAAACACAATGGTAAATAAATTGACAATTTTAATCTTGGCACTTGCATCATACGCAAGTTCGGCCCAAAACTCGGATACATTTTTTGCACAAACCGACCTTTTTTTTAAAACCTATGTAGAAGAAGGAAAGGTGAACTATAAAGCCATACAAAAGAATCCGGATATGCTCGAAAATCTAATAAAGGTTGGAAAGAACGTTCGGGTCTCCAAAGAAAATACGAACGAGTTCAAGGCATTTTGGATAAATGCGTATAACGTATGGGTAATCAAAAGTGTAATAGAGAACTACCCGCTCAACTCCCCGTTGGACGTATCAGGCTTTTTTGATAAGAATATCCACGAAGTAGGTGGTTTGAAAATTACCTTGAACGATATAGAAAATAGGCTTTTAAGGGGAAATTTCCCTGAAGAACCGCGTGTTCACTTTGTACTGGTCTGCGCAGGGTTGGGATGCCCACCCATTATAAACCAGGCATACCTCCCCGGTACTTTGAATGCCCAACTTCAGGAACAGACCAAGCTGGCTTTGAACGACCCCTTCTTTATCCGACAAAAGGGTAATAAAGTCCTTATTTCTCAAATTTTTGAATGGTATAGAAAGGATTTTGAACAAAAGGGCCTAGAGGTAATAGACTTCATCAACCACTACAGACCGGATAAGTTTCCAAAAAAAACCAAGCTTTCCTATTATCCTTACGACTGGAGCATTAATGAAACCAAATGATTCCTTCGATATTCTAATCATAAATTCATTCCCATGAACATAAAAATACGATTATTACTTTTATTGGTATTGCAATGCATAGCGGTACGTTCTTTTGCCCAAGAAATAGTTTTTGAGGACACCACTAAAACGGATTCGCGGAGTAATATCCAAAAATACACGCCATCCAAGTTAATTGGGAAAGGTCAGTATGACCTTAAATGGTTCAACAACCTCTATACGCAGACCAAAAGTACATTCTCTGAAGGTGAAGAGCCAAGGGAAACTTTTTTCACGTCCTCTTTGGAAGTCTATTCTGGGATTGGAAATAATAAAAAGTGGAACATAGGTGTTATTTTTCAACTTAGATCCAATGTTATAAATGACAGGCCTGCCACAGATGCCTTTAAATTCGATGGGGATACTTCAACAGCTCGGTCAGGATTGACCGCCATCGCACCTTCGGTCAAATTCGTCCCATTTACTTCCCTGGGAAATTTCAGTATTCAAAGTTCCTTATTTATACCCCTAATTGACAATGAGACCGAAAATGGGGTCTTTTTAGGTCAAAATGGATATATATGGCAGAATCGCTTCTTTTATGATTATAGCTTTCCCGGTAACAAATGGCAATTGTTTTCCGAGCTTAACACAGAGTTGAACGTTGGAGAAGCAGGAGCAAGTTTTGCGAATAACAGCCTTAACCTAACACCTGGAATTTTCCTCAGCTATTTTCCAAGTACAAAATTTACGGTTTTAGTACTTGCCCAGCATCAACAACGATTAGATTTAGGAAATAACTTTGCCCAGGATTTTACCGCTCTTGGAGGTGGCATTAAATACCAACTGACATCGGTATTAAATGTAGAGCTGTTGTATACTGATTTTGTACGGGGAACCAATACCGGCCTTGGAGAAACCTTTAACATTGGACTAAGGGCCATATTTTAATTTTTTGGAACGTCAAAAGACTTGCGCTAAAACGATAAGTTGGGTACGCTAAAACCAACAATTAATGGGTCTCATTAATTTTCTACCATTTTAATATATCAGCTTCTTAAATCAACGGTTCATCGAGCTAACTTTTCCAGTCAAAACAACTGGTCCTCCTTGATTAGCGATATAATGTACGTACTACAATATTATTAATGATTCTATACGCTTGTTATAACAATTCAAAAAAAAAGGGCTTAGCTATATAACTATCATTCAAAAATCAAATTTTGATTAAATATTTGTGTAACCGAATGATTACATTTATATTTGTAACCAATCAGTTACGTTTATAATGAGAAGAGATGTTTTTCAAGCGATTGCAGACCCGGTGAGAAGAGATATCATTGAATTGTTGTCTAACGAAACCTTAACTGTAAACGAGGTAGCTGAAAAATTTGAAATCAGCAGACCTGCCGTTTCAAAACACCTGAAAATATTAAATGAATGCGGTATTATCATTTTCAACCAGACCGGTAGAGAGCGTCTATGCCTAATCCAACCTCAAGAATTAATTCCAGCTTTTCTATGGATTAAGCAGTATCATAAACTGTGGGAAGATAGAATCGATTCCTTTGAGAACTACATTAATCAAATACAAACAAAAAAGAACAAGAAATGAGCGATTTAAAAAACAGGACCCTCACCATCGAAAAGACCTTCAATGCTCCAATACAACTAGTTTGGGATGCTTGGACACAATCGGAACACATAATAAAATGGTGGGCACCTAACGGTATGGACATCAAAGTCATCGAACACGAATTTAAAGTCGGTGGAAAATGGAAATATGCTATGCCCATGCCAGATGGAAATGAGTTTATTTCCGAAGGAACATACAAGGAGATTATCGAATTGAAGAAAATTGTTTCTTCAGCAGATTTCAAACCAATGACTGAAGGAGTTGAATTACAAACGTATTTTGAAGCTGATGGAGAAAAAACAAAATTCACATTTAGCGTAGTTCACGAGACACCTGAATATTGTAAACAGCAAGAAGAAATGGGATTCTATAATGGATGGGGTTCTGCATTAGATAGATTAGAAGCAATTTTAATTTCCCTAACAAATTGATAATTGAGTAATAAATCAAAGAAAATAATATATCTAATTGCAACAAGTTTCCTTACACTAATGAATGTTAGCAGCAATTGGAAACAGTTTCTTTAATCCTGAATTTGCAAAGAGATTTTCAGAAATCGGTTTTCCAACTTACCTTATCATTCCATTAATGTCTGCAAAGACTTTGGGTTTAATTGCAATTTGGTCAAACAAATCTCAACTATTGAAAGAGTGGGCTTATTCAGGATTTTTCTTTCTTTTCTTACTAGAATATTAGCCGAAATTAATGCCCCCGTTCCAGATTACTTCTCTCCTCCTATTGTATTAATTTTACTTTTAACATCATATATTCTATGGAAAAAAGGATTGAAAATGTAATGACTGTTGCTGACAATTTAAAAACTAATAGCGGCTTTGATTCTTAATCAAAGTCGCTTTTTATATTAACTGTCGGTCCTGAACGGAACGTTAAGCGACAAAAAATCTGCTACTGTTCAAGTTATACGAGGAGCTGTAGGAGATCCGAACCACTAACAAAAACCGCTACTTTGAAAAATGTTCGCAATTACTGATATCCTGAACGACCACGCCAATAAAAAACTCCCTAACTATTCGTAGAAAATCGTATTAAAGGATTCACAGAATGATTGCAATGCTGATTTTACTGTCCAAGAGAAAATGTCCCCGTGTAAAAAAAGTCGAGGTAGAGACTTCTATATCTCTGATAGAATAAAACTCCTATCCAAAGTTATCTTCTTGATAAGTCCTACGGTTTTCCTAAATTGTGGACTGGATATTATGGAGCAATTAAAAAACTGTATAGCAGGTCAAATCGATATTGATAAAAAGTCTTTGAACTCCATCATATCTTTCTTTGAGGTTCAGGATTTAAAAAAAGGAGCGTCTTTACTTGAGGCCGGAAAAATTTGCCGGCAGATGGCGTTTATCGAATCCGGTTATTTAAGAATGTACGACATTGCAGATGGGAAAGAAATTACGTTGTGGATAGGTTCTGGTGGTAAATTCATCACTTCACTATCGAGTTTTGTCTTCGAGACCGAAAACTATTGGAACATTCAGGCCCTAACAGATAGTAGAATCAATGTGATCAGTAGAAACAATCATTTTGCCCTTTGTAAGGAGCAGCCAAAATGGCTGGAATTTGACAATCTGTTGCTTGCGCGGTCCTTTGCCCTTTTAGAGAACCGTATGTTTTCCCATCTGCATACTACAGCACAACAACGGTTTGAGCGGTTGTTAACAGAGGAACCAGAGCTTTTTAATCGAGTGCCTCTACAACATATTGCTGCTATGCTGGGCATTACCCCAGAATCTTTGAGCAGATTACGAAAAAATAATGTTCGGTCGATTCCTTAACAATTGTCAAGAGTTTCCGGCTACATTTCTGAGATATTTGTGGAAACAAATATTGACCAGATGAACAAATTACAAAATGCACTAGTCCTGAACGCACTTTTTTCTGGAGTATCGGGAACAGCATCAATTGTTTTAAACTGGCAGATAGCAGAGCTATTCGGAACCCCCAATACCACAATATTTTGGATTATTGGCTTTGTATTGATTTTCTTTGCCCTCACAATCAGCTACGAAATTTTCAAGCAGCGGTCATTGGCCGTTTTATGGATTATCGCCCAAGATATTCTTTGGGTCATCGGTAGCATACTCATTTTGGCGATAGACCCATTCAATATCCTGTTGTATGGAAAAATCCTGATTGCGGTAGTTGCGATTATTGTGTTCTTCATGGCGGTAAGTCAATCACGTGCTTTGGCAGAAATGGATAGCAATCCTGAAAAGGTCGGTAAAAGGTGGCGATTTGAACGAATCGTTCGAGCAGATAAAAAAAGCGTTTGGGAACTGATTTCAGATGTAGGCAACTATCATATGTTTGCGCCAAATATCGATGATGTTCAAATAATTTCGGGAGAGGGACTCGGAATGGTTCGAACCTGTTCGCACGGTGCAGATACTTGGGCGGAGACCTGTACCTTATGGTCAGAAGAAACGGGTTATGCCTATACCGTTCAAACCGATGTCGCAGACTACCCCTACCCTTTTAAATTTCTCAACGGATTATGGGAAGTAGAAGCAATAGACAATGCCTCCACCAAGATAGTGATGTGTTTTGATTTTCAATACAAGCATTCCATTCAGAACTTAGTATTGCATCCTTTCTTTCGGACCAGATTCTTTTCAATAGCTGAAAAACTTTTGGATAATTGGGAGGTTGCACTTAAACATAAGAGACAGAATCAGTATTAAAAGGGCAATCTAGAAGTCCACCTATATAACTCTGTATATTTATTTTGAATACGTGATCTTATTCAAAAAATAAACAGAAAATATTTTCGATAAAACGAAATGCAAACGGATAACATCGTTATTGTTCTTACCTTTTTTTGGATTATTCCAAGGAATTCTACTTTCCATCAACCTTTTCACCCTTAAAAAAGTCAATATAAAATTGAACGATTTTTGGGACAACAATCATGATGATTAAATGAACATGACACTCCAGAAGTTTGCGGCTATTTGAAGATAATTAAGGAATCGAACCTGCGTTCTTTGAAAGTAGTTGCCTATTCGGTGAGCATAAAATTTCAGAAGCTTAAAACTCATTGTTTATACGATTTGAGAGATTGTTCTGGTGCCTATAGCTCCACGACACTTAGGAAACCACGCCAAATGGCGTGGTTTTGTGTTTTATGGAATTTCAAAACCTTGTTTTGGAAATGATGTAAAATACAGAAACAGAAGCTTAAGCTTATTGGTTTTCCATTTGCAACTTTGGTAAGGAGGGAACACCATAGGTAATCACTCCGGCTCCACTGCAAAAGCAACCATTTAGGCATCTTTTTTCTTCACTCCGTCGGGCTTCGAAGGCCGGCGCAGCAAACTCGCTCCTTCACTAAAAAGGTCTGCAAGACCTTTTCTTAACGCTCGGTCGTCTCCGGCTGCACAATAAAAAAAACCACCCAAATGGGTGGTTTTTTTTATTCCATTTCACTTCTTTTTAAATATAATTTCTTGTACTTAAATTGTAAATGGGGAATTGAACATTCATGTCCCGAAGCTTCAAGAGAACCATCGTACTTATTTAAATCTTTAAAATTTAATGGGAATGTCTGTTCAAATCCATATTCACTTTTTAAAAATTTCACGCCACGTTCAATAATTTCTTTTTCACCGAGATTTGCAAAAGAATTTATTAATAGCATAGTATTTGGGTTTTTTTCCACTAGGTCACTTAAAATAGCTAAAGTACTATCTGTACTCATATTTACTAAACATATATAGTATTCCTGATTTAATTTTTTAATGGAAGTTATATCTAGTTTTTCTAATAAACATTCTTCATTATAAAAGGGAATAACCAAAGCTTTAGAGAGTTTTGGAATTATAGAATTACAGTCGTTACTTACCAAAGCTTTATACGGGTAATCGCAACCTAAATTTATTTCAATTTTATCTAGTACTTGATTTAATTTAACCGGTTTATGTAAAAAATCGCTCACTCCTATATTTAGACTATTCACGACTAGATTTTCATCCGTATTTCCGGATAGTACAACAATCGGAGTTTGGTTCCCCATAAACCAGCGTAGGTATTTAACAAATTCTATGCCCGTTGCCGTACCAGGTTTCGAGCCTAATGTTTCAGGTAAATTCATATCAAGCAAAACTAAGTCGGGCTGAACATGGTCAAATTTTCTAATCCCTTCTTCCACTGTAATTGCCTTATGCACCTCATAACCTAAATATGTCAATTGTTTTTCTAATGCAAGCAATATTAATTTCTGGTCATCTATTAGAAGTATTTTACTCATAAAAATCTTTTTAAAACGAATTCCTAAAGTTGAAAAAAGATAAAAGTAAACCAGAAAATGCCACTGAAACCAACCATAAATGATGAATAGCAATTAACTATAGATGAGCGAACTTCTTTAAACGTTACACGTTATCAGGATTTTACACAATAAAGTTATCTTTGATTTGTTATATTTTCTTACAAATCATTGTTGATGCAAAAAACGAATGTGCTCCTTATTTTAGCCCTTTTCATCGGGGTTGCCTTTCATGGGTCGAGTATATTTTTTACGTTAGAAAGTACCTACGACGCACTTATTCATTTGTTCTTTGCCGACCACTACGCAAATAGTTGGTTTGAACCTTGGGATTATCGATGGTATACCGGTTTTACGGTACAGGCATATCCGCCACTAGTACATCAAGGGATTGCGGCACTATCTTACATTGGAGGTCTCAAATTCGGAATGTTCTCCATTGCCTTGATTGCCATTATATTATTTATTATGGGAGCCTACAGATACGGACTTGTTAATGACCGGAAGTAGAAAAATAGCAGGTTATACAGCAATATTAGCGGTATTCTCTAGC
This sequence comes from uncultured Flavobacteriaceae bacterium, assembly GCA_963848865.1. GTDB lineage: Bacteria > Bacteroidota > Bacteroidia > Flavobacteriales > Flavobacteriaceae > Maribacter. The sequence goes on from CAWKFV010000016.1 coordinate 162,917, forward strand.
ACCTTTGTAGAAACCCTACATATTTTTGGTCAATTACCAAGTATCCTTGCGCTGTCAATTCTTTTACACTCATTGCCAGAAATCTACTCTTGGATCAAAACTGGGAAGATACGTTACTTGGCCACCAGCCTATCCTTGATTGCCGTTACGGTTACTTCCCACCATGTCACTCCCATTTTTGGCATGGTTTTCTTTATTTTTCCTTTGATAGGAATGGTCGTTATGGATGCCAGTAGAGATCAGGTTTCTAGCACAAAGGAGATAACTTTTAAAATATTCTTTCTACAGTTCAGAAAATTATTTTGGCGCATCGTCATATTCGGATTTGGTTCGTTAATGCTTTTTATTTTTTGCATCCTTCCCTACTGGATAAACTCAAAGAAAAACCCGATAACACAAGTTCCCATTCCGCACGGATCACGTGATAATTTTTTGGAAGTCACCTCTTCTGGACTGGTTTTCTTTCTAATACCTTGGGGTGCTTTACTCTTTCTCCTACCCTATTTATTTTATAGGTATTACAGCAAACGCTATTTATTTTTCGGACTTTCATTTTCGATGTTAACGCTTTTGGGAACGGGCGGAACCACCCCAATTCCCCTCAAATTATTAGGGGAGACGGCGTTCAATATTTTAACCTTGGACCGATTTACCTTGTGGGCCACCATTATGGCTATTCCTATTTTTGGGGAGTTTGCATATAGATTGGTCGAGGGGGATTTAAAAGAACATATACAGTCTAGATTTGGTAAGGTATATCATAGAGTTTTAGGGGGACTGTTGGCCGGGGGCGTTTTGTTCATGGTGATTTTTACCATGAGCTTAAATTATTTTAGGCCCTCCCAACCTCAAAAAATAAATATGTTGCCCATCGTAAATTTTCTGAGTCAAGATATGCACGACCATTGGCGATACCTTCCATTAGGTTTCGGTGACCAAATGGCATGGCTTTCTGCACAGACAAAAGCGATGACGGTAGATGGAAATTATCACTCCGCCCGCAGATTGCCCGAGCTTACCACAAGACCAATAGAACGTTTGGAAAATTCTAAATTTAGGGGTGTTCAGGGTATTGGCTCCCTTCAACAATTTCTCACCGTTCCAGAAAAATATAATTTAAAATATATATTCTCCAACGATAAATTTTACGACCCCCTACTCTTCTTTTGCGGTTGGCAGCGGCTTCAGCAGTTGGAAAATGGTATTATGGTGTGGGAGAAACTGAATGTACCCCCAATACCGGCAATAATCGAAAAAGAAGATGTCTCCACTGTTTTAAAAATCATGTGGAGCGTGATTCCCCTATTAACAGTTTTATTTGCTTTTGTCATCAACATACAATGGGTTTGGTACCGCATATTAAAATCCAAGCCATTGCCGGATGGCGTTTATTTGAATTACAAAATTCCATACAAAAAATTCAATAAAGGCTTGGTTACCGTTAGTCATATCTGGGCACTTATTCTATTGATTATTCTAGGATGGGGCATTTATTTCTTCTATATGACCAATGCCACACAAATAAAACCAAAGAACGTGGTTGTAGCCTATTATGACGCTTTGGATTTTAAGGAATTTACTAGGGCCCACTCCTATTTAAGTCCGGATAGTAATGTGGATATCTCGCAATACATGCTTGAAGTCTCCGTGACCGACGGTATTTTAAGTTCTTATGCTAAACTTGACTCTATTGGTGTAGAAATCTATAGCGAATCTAAAAACAGGGCCAAGGCAAAAGTGATTACACAGTGGGTAACCCCATTGGAAAAAATAGAAAAGCTGTTCTATCATGATCTTTTACAGAAAAATGGAAAGTGGTACATAGAACCAGAGGAATTTGATAATGACCTACCTCCAGACCAATTATTTTCTGATAATGGAACCACATTCTTCAATCATGGAAAACGTAGGATTACCACGCAACAAACACACCATGAAGATGTACTTAAGCAACCCGTTTTAGAGATTCTAACGGCAAAGTTGGTGAAGATGAAGGGTAGTTACAGCATTATTGGTCAGTTACAAAATGTGGATAATGTACCTTCTGATGTTGTCATCAAAGCAACACTTTATAACGACGAGGATACCGAACTTGCCAATTATAATGGCAAATACCATATAAAACACAAATTGATGCCTAAAGAGACGAGCAACTTTAGAATAGATTTTGAAGGTATTGCTTGGTTATCCACTAATGATACCTTACCACCCACATTCGACCCCGATGAATTTACACCTGTAAGCTTGGCCGAACAACCTACCATATTCAATCTGCAATGTGCAGGCAATGTGGCCAACACAGATCTATACAAACAGATTACACTGCAAGATTTATTCTTTTCGCAAGAGAAAGTAAGCGGTACCCTTTTTAATTCCGGAATTCAAGAAGTGACTATTCCACAATTGATTATCTCTTATTATAATAAAGACAAAGAGCTTCTATGGGTGCAAAACCATTTCATGACCGAAGGTGTCCGTATACAGCGTAAACAATATTTTGAATTTGAACCAGATAAAATAGAAGACTTTACGATTATTGAAAACAGTTTGGAAAACTGTTTTGTGAACGGATTGCCCAATGCGGCCATAGCAGAAAAAATATTCCCGAATAGAAAAACCAATCACACTAAAGAGCAGCTACAACCTTTTAAAGGAGAAGGATTTGATTATATAAAAATAGAACTGAACGGTTATATTGGAAACCCAAAATAGTATGCATAAATACCCTTACATACTTTTAATCTTACTATTTTTTGTGGCTTGTTCCAAAAAACAGGAGACAGCTATTCTTAGCTCATCTGAGATTTCAGCTATCCCACATAAAACTAATTTCTATGCAGATGAAAAGATTGAGTTAAAATTTAAAACTGTGGATAGCACCGGAATTAAAATGATTCTTGAAAATGCATATGGAGCCATCGCACTAAAACCTAGTATACAAAACTCCACCATAACGTTTACCGTACCGGATTTCATTTCTAGAAAAACTGGATTATGCCATTGGAGCCTAATTTCTGATGATGAGAAAAAATTAGAAGGCTCATTGAAAATATTCCCTACCAAAACTGAAGCTGTTTCCATAGAAAGTTATTTAGGACCAAGAAGTATTACCGCAGGTAAAAGGGACTATGCCATGCACGTAATCGCTCCTACAGATGAATTCGACAATCCATTACCCGAAGGCACAACGTTATCAAGTATATATCAGTTTGGGGAGAATATCAACTCGACTCCCATAACGTTAAAAAATTTGATAGGGTGGCAAAACATTTATGCCCCGTTAAAATCGGGTAGAATTCTTGTAATGGCCACTTGTAGAGAGCGTACTTCCAAAGAATTTACAACGGTGGTATATCCTTCGAATGCCGTAGATTTTAATATTTCATTTGAAAGAAACCACGATTATGCAGATGGTAATCAGGTTATTTTGTTTTCCACTGATAATATAAAAGATGAATTCGGGAACATTGTCAGTGACGGTACACTAGTTTCGTTTATCGCCACAAATTCCGAAGGAATACAACTCAAAGCAGTAGGAACAACATTGAACGGAATCGCAAAAGCCAGATTTTTACATCCTTACAAACCAGATAATTGGGAGGTAAAAGCCTATGTCACCGGTACGGCAGAAAGCTCTGTCATACGCTTATCATTTAAGGTTGCGATTAAGGAGTATCAGACCAATTTCGATAAAGAATCCAGTACTGTAGAAGTCCTAGAAATTAAAAGCTTTATGGAACAGATTGCGCCAGACGGTATTCCAATCGAAATAAAGATTTTTGATGCAAAAAATTCTTTGGTTCTTGAAGATCGTACCACATCAAGATTAGGGCAGGGTAATTTTAAGCTGACTCGGGAGTATTTTGAACCTGGAAATTATAGCATAGAAATTAACGTTGCAGGTTTATCAAAAAAAATGATCATAACCATACCATGAAAACGAATAGAACGCTTTATCGAATTTTCTTAATCATCACCTTTGTCGTACTCAACGGTCTGGTCATCTATGGCATAAGTTCAATCTTCTCCTATTTAAATACCGGTGCAGATCGCAGTACTATGCTTCATTTGCCCGCCAAACTTTCTTCAAGCTACAGACCTGAAGTCACATGGTATCCTTTTGAAAATGAAGGACGACCTATGGAAAAACAAACCTTGGGAGAAATAGAGCGGGATTATTTAAAATCTTGGTTCGTTAAAAACGATGCCCTAAGCACCAATAATCATTATGGCGTAGCCGATTATTATACCGATAGTGCGAGGGTGAAACTATTTAGAATCCTTGATTTTAATAAGAAAAACAACAACTCCATAAAAACCACTACCCTAGAGCATCACCCCCAATTGGATTTTTATAGTGCAGATGGAAAGATCATCACGTTCACCGATAAAAACGTAAAAGGCTACGAAGAATTTTTTTATGGAGAGAAAGCCATTCTAAAAAAAGCATTTGAACGTAGCTATAAGGTAATGATGCTATTGGAAGATGGTTTTTGGCGCATCCGTCATATGGTGGAGATAGAAAATGATTCCATACCAATTGCGAACAATCAAACCCTAATTTCAGAACTAAACCGTAAAATTTCAAATATAAAGGGCATCAACTATTACCCTAAAGATTCCCCTTGGGAAATGTATGGCAAAAAATTCAATGACAGCATTATTTCATCCGACTTTAAAATAATCAACGAAATGGGACTTAATACCATACGGATTTTTGTACCGTATGAAGATTTCGGTCAAGCGGATATTGAAAATGAAAAAATAGAAAAACTGCAGAAAGTAATGGACATGGCCGAGGCCGCTAATTTGGATGTGATTCTAACCTTGTTCGATTTTTACGGGGATTATTCCATACCAGATTGGACCTTGACCCATAGACATGCCCAATTTATAGTTGATGAATTTAAAGACCACCAAGCGCTAATCGGCTGGGATATTAAAAATGAACCCGACCTCGATTTTGAAACAAGGGGAAAAGAAAATGTTTTGGCTTGGCTGTCTCAAATGATTACTGAAATACAAAAATGGGATGCCGAAACTCCCATAACCATTGGCTGGTCTACTCCTGAAGCTGCAGAGAATTTATCTGATGAAATTGATTTTGTTTCCTTCCATTATTATCGGAAACCAGTTGATTTTTTAACGGCCTATAAAAAACTAAAAAACAAAGTGGTCAACAAACCCATAGTCTTACAGGAGTATGGCTATTCCTCTTATGACGGTCTGTGGAATGGATATTTAGGTTCACTTGAAGACCAGACTCAATATTATACTGAAATGCAGGCTACATTAAATGCGGAACGTATTCCCTTTGTTTTATGGACACTTTATGATTTTGATGAAGTACCCAACAGTGTAGTGGGTAGATTACCGTGGCGTAAAAATCCTCAGCGTTACTTCGGCTTGATTAACACAGAAGGCAACAAGAAACCAGTTTTTGAAATTATCGTAGAATAAAAAAGAAGTCCCTATTAAGCGGACTTCTTTTTAAACATTTATAAAATAATTTTTAGTGTACCAATTCCGAACTTTTATTGGAAACATCTAAATTGAACCCTTGTTCCTTTGACTTCTTTATGGCCTCAAAGTAATCAAGATACATCTTCGTTATTTCAGACATAGGCAATGAACAGGCGGCTTTGAAATTAGTTTTACCCAAATGTATTCTGTGCACATCGTTCACCAATATTTTTTCTATGGCATCGGCCAAGGAAGATGCATCATAGGCATCAAAAAATTCGCCTACATATCCTTCTTCCTTTACCAGTGTGCTCAAATCACCTAAATCTGGTAATACAACAGCGTTACCATAACTACCCGCTTGGTGTAGCACCCCAGAACTTCCTGTTGTAGAGGTATAAGGAAAAACAGTAACAGCACTTTCACCAAAAAGCTTGGGCACATCTTGTTCGGCCACATAACCTGTAAACCTAATTTGTTGAACATGACTGTATTTTTCCTTTATGGAGTCTAAATATCCAGGTGTATTGGGACTATCTGTTCCTGCAATGACAATTTCAATATCCTCAGTACTTCTAGCGCGAATCAATTCTACCGCCTCAATAAGGATCTCTATTTTTTTATACGTTCCAAATTTTCCAAAGGCCATCACTTGTTTTGGTCCTTTAGGTAAAATATAAGAAGGCTCTGGTGGCGTTTCAAAAGAACCATGGGGAACAAGGGCAACGTTTCTTACTTTGTACTTATCTTCTAATATGGTGACATATTTACTAATGGTAACTGCAAGTACATCTGAAGCCAAAACAAAACGTGTCAACGTGGTTCCGATGAGATTGTATATTTTTTGTAGAATAGGATTTTTGGTAAAACCGGCATTGTCCAAATCTACTTTCTCTAGAATATTGTGTAGCAGGGAAATTGTTGGTATACCTTTCAGTTTGCAAACATAAGGTAACAAGAGCCCTAAAGCAGCTGGTACTTTTTTATCCCCAAATTTTAAAAATTGGAGATTGAACAGCACGGCATCCGGTTTGCTTTTGGATAGCGCTTTGTTTACACTCAATATATTTTTGTAACTGTTAAAACTCCAACATTCTTCTATGGTAATCTTACACCCTTCTTCTTCAAAATCAAGCTCTTTAGGAGCTTCGGTGCGGTCGGTAATCAAGATCAATTCCGTTACGCGCTCCTGTAACCTAAAATGTTTCACTAAATAATAACCGTACTCTACTAAAGTAACTTTACTTGGCGGGTAGGCGGTAACAATTGCTAATCTCATAATGTTTATAATTTCAGTTTAGTTTTTAGTCCAAATTGTTGGTTAATTGGTTGGTATTGTTCTCTATCCTAACGTTTTTATTCTTGATAAAAAAGAAAACCAGTTGGGCTACCAATAATAGAATCATTGCCAAAATTTGAACCTGTACTACAGCGGCCAGACTATCGTGGAAGAACACAATTAAAAGCACCTGGGACAATCCCAAAATACCTGATAGAATAACCGGAGCGTAATGGTCAAGTGATAAAAAATAATAGGCGAATATGTTGGATATGGCGAACAAGGAAGTTGCCAAAGCATACTGCCAAAGTAAACCGGCAACAGATAAATATGCATCACCGAACATTACCTGAATGATGAATTCTGGCATTAAAAAACAAACACCTACGATACTTGCGCACAATATTCCAATAAACAAAACATATTTAAAAAGTACGGGCGCAGTGGCCTCGCCATCCTTTCGTTTTTGAATTACGGTAGGCATTAACAGCATAACGAACATCCAAGCCACAAAGTAGACTACCCTACCAATAAGTGCTAGGGAAGAATAAAGTCCGGCATCGGTATCATTGAAATAATGTTTTACAAGAAGAATATCACTATTGTTTATGATAATTTGGGTTAATTCATAACCTGAGGTAAGTCCTATAAATATCCATACTTGATTAAAATCGACTTTATCCATTTTGGCCTTCGACAGAATATTCACTTCTTTTAAATCTGAAGGTATGAGTCCAAAAACAAAGGAAACGCCAATGCCCAATGCAATTAAAATGGCAGATTGAAAAGGTAATATCCAAAGGAATACAAATGTGAGCAGCAATCTGCTCCACATTTCGGTTTGGTAGGTAGTGGCCAATTTTCCGAACTCCTGCCTTCCTTGAAATCTGCCTCGGTTTACACTCATTACAAAATAAAGCGGCATGAAAATGGCGAAGACCACGAACATCCAATGATTCTCCGTACGAAAAAGAGTTTGTAAGTAATTTGCGCCAAACAAGATTAAAGTACCAGTGACCAATCCAAATACCAATGCATAACGATAGATGGTATTCTTAAAATTGGTCCATCGTTCTTCGTCAAAAAGAACGGCAAATTTTGTGGTCGCCAATTGAAAGGTCATACCAATAAAGGATAATACGAGCAATAAAGTCACCAAAAGGGCAGCATCAGCAAAGGCTTCAGGGCCTAACATTCTACCCAACAACAAGTTGTAAAGATAATTGCCGCCATTCACCAAAAAGGCACTCCCCATGAATAATTGTTGAGGCGAAATTCTTTTAATGGCTAATTGTATTGCAGTCATCTTAAAGTTTACTTAGGGGGGATTATTTAAATAGTTCTAGCGATATGTAATCGCTATTTTAGCTAACTGACCAACAATCTTTACAGAGTCTTTCATGGACAACTTGGAACCATCTGCATGAATCCATCTTTTAAGAGGCTGTTCGCAAATCAATTCTTTGGCTTTCGTTTTACCATAATGCTTGCGCATTCTCATAAACATTTCAACATCGAATAACCATTTTGTGATAAACGGTTTATTAAAAAGCAAGGGTATCAATGACTTATCCATCACTTTTGCACCACATTGCGTATCATTAAAAGGCATTTTTAAGATGGTCCTGATGATCAGATTTATGGACATACTAATCAATTTACGTGCAGATTCCTTGGTGATATCAGCACCCATGCGGCTCATTCTAGAACCACTAACAATCTTAAAATTGGAGGTATCCAATGTTTCCACTAAATCATCAAAATCTCTAAAATCAGTCGACAAATCGGCATCCAAGAAACCAATGTAGTCTAGTTGTGGATCCTGCGCTAAATGCAACATACCTTGACGAACAGCTTCTGCCTTACCGCCATTTTTTTCGCAATTATAAATGCTAATATTACTCTCGCTTCCTTTTTCTAATTCCCTCAAAACTTCAAGAGTTCTATCGGTGCTACCATCGTTTACAAAACACAAATGGTATCCAAGATTTTTGTGGGCGAAATCCTTAAATTCTTTTCCCAATAACCGTTCTTCTTCATTATAGCAGGGAATAACCACACCTACACAATTCTTCTGCAACATTCTGGAATCTAATGAACCCTTAGAGGTGTTTGAAATTTCAGGAGCACCGATAAGCCTCTTGATACGAGCGGCCATTTCATCTAAACTCACCGGTTTCTTCATGTAATCATCAATCCCAAGGGTAAAACCGTCCATGATAATATTTTCCTCTGTATTACCAGACATTACTAGGACTGGGGTGTTTCTCTGACTTTCTTTTTTAATATGCTTTACCACATCCAAACCAGACATATCTGGCATATTGATATCTACAAGAACAAGGTCAGGTTCAAATGACTTGAACAACGCTATCCCTTTTTGACCACTATTTGCGGTCTTGACGGTGTAACCTAGTTCTATTAAACGTTTCTCTACGGATAAGAGAATTAATTGCTGATCATCTATAGTTAGTATTTTCATAGTAAAAAATTATAGTAGGAAATAACTTACTTAAAACGTAAGCATTTTACATATATTATAATTAGGGTATTTAATTGTAAAAAAGATTGCCGATTTTAAAATCGGATTTGAATTCAATGATTCAAAATCATTCTTGCTAATAGTTCAGATGTAAAAAAGGGAGCGACTAACCAGGTCGCTTCCCTTTCCACTTGACCTAACCTAAACTCTTTGACTTAGTAGTTTCTTATCTATTTTATTCACATCCAAACTAAATCCTTTGGACTTGACCATTTTAATAACTTCAAAATAATCGATATACATTTGGGTAATTTTTGACATGGGTAGCGAACAAGCCGCACTATAATTAACCTTACCCAGGTTGATTCTATATAAGTCATTTTGTAATATCTTGGCAATAGCATTTGCCAAAGATTCCGGTCTTTCTGGTTCAAAAAATTCACCTCTATAGCCTTCTTCTTTTACCAAGACACTCAAATCTCCTAAATCTGGCAGTACCACTGCTTTACCATAACTACCCGCTTGGTGTAAAACACCAGAGCTGCCAGTTGTAGAAGTATAAGGGAAAATGACCATTGCACTTTCATTAAAAATAACAGGCACATCTTCTTCTGCCACATACCCCGTAAAACGTAACTGTTCTACGTGTGCATACTTCTCTTTTATAGTCTGTAAATAACCCGGTGTATTAGGGCTATCTGTACCCGCTATAACAATTTCTAGATTTTCGTTCGTTTTTTTTCTAATCAATTCTACAGCTTCGATTAAAACTTCTACTCTTTTATAAGTTCCAAACTTGCCAAATGCCATGATTTGTTTGGGTCCTTGTTTTAGTGTATAATCGGGCTCCGGTGGCGTGTCAAAAGCGCCATGAGGTATTAAGGCAACATTCTTTGCTTTGTATTTTTTGTCAAGTATATTTTTATATTGGCTCATGGTCACCGCCAATACATCGGAAGCCAATACAAATTTTGTTAACGTGGTACCGATAAAATTATATACTTTCTTTAATACCTTATTCGAGGTAAAACCAGCATTATCCAAATCTACTTGCTCTAAAATATTGTGCAGTAAAGAGATTGTTGGAATTCCCTTCAATTTGCAAATAAAAGGCAACAACAAACCTAACGCTGCCGGTATTTTTTTATCTCCGAATTTTAAAAATTGAAGATTGAACAATACGGCATCTGGCTTTGAATCCGTTAAAACCTTGCTGATTTTAAAAATATTTGAATAGTCATTAAAATTCCAGCATTCTTTCACGGTAATCTTACACCCTTCCTCATTAAAATTAAGATCTTTTTCTTCTGGTGTTTTATCGGTAATCAAAATAATTTCGGTCACTTCTTTCTGTAATCGAAAATGTTTTACCAAATAATATCCGTATTCGGTCAAGGTAACTTTACTCGGTGGGAATGCTGTAACAATTGCTAGTTTCATCTTTTTTTACTTTAGGTTAAGTTTATTTCTGAAGCAAATTTGCGATGATCTATACTTTAAAATGAGAAGTTTAGGATGGATAGATATTTACTGTAGACGAATGGTATTCCTTTGGTGATAAGCCTTTTACCTACCTAAAAAATCTTAAACAATACTATCGATAAATCTGGAAGTGCTACTTTACTATTAAAAAGGAAAGTAGATACCACTGTAGTATCTGCTATCCCATAAAAAAAGCACGTTGTATGAATAGCTACCTAATCAATAAAGTAGACAACCCAAAACAACGTGCTGGGGGAAAACTATGATCTAAACATATCTAGTACCGATCATTACTTACGATATATGTAATTTGTGTTTCATTAAAAACATCCATCACTTGTTTATTTTCCATGGCCACTATTGAAAAAATACTGCTCTTACCTACTGCATCCATAAATAATTTCTTAATGGTATAGGCCGCGCAAACATCTATTTTTTTTACCCTTTCTAAATTTAAAATGACACGTTGGTCCTTTTTAATATAATTACTCATGTGTCTTGTAAGAATTGCAACAGTATAACTGTTCAATTCTCCAAATACTGAAAATACTCCTCTTGCTTCTGAAATTTGTAATGCCATAATAAATGTTTTAAATAGGTTAAGTTTTCTTTTATTGATGAAGCAAATATCTCTCACTTAGCCAACCATAACAGCACAAAATAGTTCGGTGGCAATTATGTATAGTTGAATAGCAGTTAACCTACTTCCGGCAAGAAAAAAGACAAACTACCTTTATACTTCAAGAAATTAGAAATAAAAAACAAATACGAACGTTAAGTTTTGTAGTATTAATCTTACCTAATATAATGCGTACATTTCTCTTACTAATCACACTATTTTCAAGCACTGTCATTTGGGCTCAAACAGAAATGACCAAAGGCTTTGGTTTATTGGAGAAGGGAAATTTTCAAGAAGCCGAAGAATTTTTTGAAGCATATCTAAAATCCGACCCTAACAATAAAACAGCCCAATTATGCTATGCGCGCGCAGTAGGATTAAGTGGAGAACCAAAAAAGGCAACTGACTTATTTGCTCAGTTGCTAAAAGAATACCCCAACGACTTCGAAATACTAATAAATTATAATGAGTCTTTCTTGTGGGCAGAGGAATATGATAAAGCCAGACCACTTTATGCAGAACTGGTAAAGGAAAACCCAAATCAATTTGGTGCCGTTCTTGGCTATGCAAATACACTTAGTAATTTAAAGGAGTATAGAGCAGCGCTTGAAATGGTCGAAAATGCTTTGTTGCTCAAACCTGGGAACACCAGTGCCCTTACCTCTAGAAAATATATGAATTTGGGCTACGCCAATACGTTTGTAAATAACCAGAACTATACCCAAGGAGAAGAACTATTGAATAAAATCTTTATCGATTTTCCTGAAGACAAAGATGCATTGCTAAATCTTGCCAACCTATATCTAATAACAAAACAGGTTGATAGTGCAAAGGTGATGTATCAAAGATATGCTACTTCACCAAAAGATTCAATTACAGCTTTAAATGGTATAGCGTTGGCAGAACATATTGGAGAGCAGGACAAAGAAGCGCTTAAAACAGCTGAACGTGCTAAAATTAAAGTCTCAAAAATAACAGATACGGAACTCAAGGAACGTACATATGATAGGTACATACAAGCGCTGATATGGAACAGAAAATTTAAACAAGCCAAACAACAAATTGATAGTTTAGAAAATCTTAAACCAATTGCCAGTTGGGTTTTTGGATTAAAAGCAACCTTGGGACTATATACCGGAGATGTAAAAAGCAGTTTAGAAAGTTATGATGCTATCTTAAAAATGGACAGTACTTCTTTTGATGGGAATTTGGGTAAGGCAAACGCCCTTTTTGCAGCTGATAGAATACTACCAGCGTACAAGATGGCCTACAGAACCCTTGACTTTTACGAAAATCAAAAGGACGCTTTAGGTTTTATAGAAAAATTAAATCTAATGCATACCCCTAGTATTGAGGAACATGCCGCCTATACTTTTGATAATGGCAATAACGCGGCATTTTATACTAATACGACTGTCGAAGTACCGTTTTCCACTAAATTCAGAACTACGCTATCCTATTTTTATCGCACGACCGAGAATTCAGTTACCAATAACAAAGCTAATTCTCATGTAGTCTTGGCCGGTCTACAGTACAAACTTTTTCCCAAAACCATTTTAAAAACAGTTATTGGTTTTAACAATTCCAGATTTATGGACGATGCCTATACCCAACCGGTCTTAGATGCCAGATTAATGCTAGAGCCTTTAAAATTGCAGAATCTAACCTTAGGCTATCAGCGAGAAGTTCAAAACTTTAATGCCGAACTTATTGAACGTGAAATTATACAACACCATTACGGATTAAATTACAATATGGGCACTAACATTAATTTAGGTTGGTACACGCAGTTAATGCATACCCAACAAAGTGATTCGAATACCCGAAACCTACTATTTACTTCCCTATACTACACCCTATTGCAAAAACCTGCTTTAAAAATGGGCGTAAACTATCAATATATTACGTTTAAAATTCAAGTACCAACCATTTACTTTAGTCCTGAAGAGTATCAGGCCGTTGAAATTTTTGCTGATTTTCGTGGAGAGTTTTCTGAAAAGACAACTTATATGATCAGCGCGGCAACCGGATTCCAAAAGGTCGAAGAAGACCAAAACACAACAATTTTCAGGGCAGAAGCAGCAGTACAGCATCAATTCTCAAAAAGATATAGTGCCAATCTTTATGGCAAGTATAGCAACATTGCCTCGGCAACGGCAGCCGGTTTTGAATTTACTGAAGTTGGCTTTAAGCTGAAATGGCTATTTCTAGACAAGCCTATTTACTATACTAAAATGCAGTCAAGAATCGAACATCAATAGATTAATACACCTATATTCTTACAAAGATTTCCTATAGATTATTTAAATCTATAAAAAGTCCAACTGTTAGTAAATTAACAATATCCATTTAAATGCCTCTTTAGTACACTAGAACTCATTCAAGTTTACTTTTTAACAATTGATGGTACCAATGATCAACTCGTTTTAAGCCAGTCCTTAGCTTATCCAATTCGGAATTTCCCTGTACTTCACACTCACCTTTACAATTTTATCTTTTAATTATTGAGCTATTTCAAGTAAATAAATTTGTTAATCACGTTACGAACGTAAGAATTTACTTATTTTTATATCAGTTACCTCCGTAAATCTGATTGTTGTATAATATCATTACACGGTTTTATGATAAAAAAGGTTATAAAAATTTTTAGCTTACTCTACATTCCAATTCTTCTTTTATCATTCTACCTAATCAACCAACAAAGGAATGAGCAATTTCAAACGTTTGGCTTTGCTCAAAGTAAAGATGCCCAAAACAAAAGCCATAATTTCATAGATCATTGCAATTCACTAATTCGAGACGTTCATTATTGGTCACAAATTGGCTATCCAAAAGAATTTGATCCTTTGGGAAAAGACAGTTTATTTATTAAGCCCTTTTTACAGATAATTAATGGCATTACCGATTACGATCAATTTAGATTTCTAAATCTAAAAGGTCAAGAAATATTTCGGGCCGAACGAAAAGACAATCAAAAATTAAAACTAGCTCCACTACAGGAAAAGAAAGCTAGGCAATATGTTCTTGATGGTATGCTATTACAACCTGGGCAAGTGTATATATCCCCAATAGAGAACAATAAAGAATATGGGGAAATAGAAATACCCTACAAGCCCGTAATGAGAGCTGTTGCCCCAATTTTTGATGTTGACCTACACCCTTTGGGTATTGTGGTCATAAACTTTAGAATGAAAGAAATACTGGATGACCTTAAATACAAAGTAGTAGATAACAATATTACTTTATTGGATGCAAAAAACAGAATTATAACTTCCACCCATTATGATGAAGTTGTTCCCCATTCCATTGGTGAACCAAACGGCATTGAAAATGAAATTTACCCACAAGATTTGAGCCTAAATCAAGACACAACCGTCTTTTATAATAAGAGCATATGGACCTTGAAAAAAATTGACTTAAACCACCCCATATCTAAAGTAAATGCTGAAACGGAAAAGTTCATACAAGTAGTTTCACCAACAAATTGGAAGTTATTATTGGAGGTTCCAAAGAAACTACTCGATGCTAGCCTAAATACCTTTTACCAGAGCCTATTAACCTTTAACATTATTGCAATAATTGCTTTAATGACTGTAGCCTATATATTCCAAAGAAGTCGAATGGAAAAAGATAAGCACTATAATGAGATTGAGGTTAAAAATTTATTACTGTCAAAACGAAGAAATGAATTACAAACAACAAATGACCAGATATCAGAAATAAATAAGCGTCTGGAAACACGTAACAAACAACTGAGTGAATTCAATTACCTTGTGTCACACAACCTCAGGGCTCCGGTAACTAGTATGTCTGTCATTATGGAAATAATCAAAAAGGAGAAAGACCCAAAAAATATAGTTCCCCTTTTACCTAAACTAGAAAAAATCACCACCAGTATCATTGAATTAACAAATGATATCGGGGAGTATGTTTCGCTATTGGATGAAAAGGAAATCAAATTGGAAGAAATTAATTTAGAAAAGCTAATTCACCAAGTAAAGAATGAATTTTCAGAAATGTTTTTGGAAAACTCAAACTTTAAAGTTAGGCTACAACTAGATGCTTGGAATCATGTGCTTTTTTCTAAATTTTATCTTCAGAGCATTTTACAGAATTTTATCTCAAATGCCATTAAATATAGAAAGAACGATGCTAATTCCTTTATCCAGTTTGAAACTCAACTGGAAAATGATACTAAAATACTCTACATAAGGGACAACGGAACCGGTATTGACTTAAATAAGCATGGCGATAATATTTTCAAACTGTATAAACGGTTTCACAGGAATATTTCGGGGAAAGGTATTGGTCTCTTTTTGATAAAATCTCAGTTAGAAGCCCTAAATGCAACTATAACTGTAGATAGTAAAGTTGGGGAAGGAACTACGTTTAAAATTAATTTTAAAAAATCATGAAAAAAACGAATATTTTATTGATAGATGATGATGAGATCTATCTTTTTCTAATGAATAGGATCATTAAACATTTAACATTGCGGTTAAATGTTATATCGCATACAGATGGGGAGAAAGCCATTAACTATTTGGCCACCTGCACTGAGGAAAACATAGATGTCCCAGACGTGATTTTCTTGGATATCAACATGCCATATTTAGATGGTTGGGGCTTTCTTGAGGAATTCAAAAAACTAAAACCAAAAATTAACAATAGGGTCAATATCTATATGGTAAGTTCCTCAAGTAGGGAACAGGATGTTAAAAAGGCCGCGGAATTTGAGGAATTAACAGGTTATGTAGTCAAACCCGTAACAGAGAGTAAACTAGTTGAAATATTTACGGAAATATATGCCGATAACTGGTGATTGGAAAACGCTTCAAATTTGAAAGTATGGATGTTAATTTTCCCAATAATAAAAATAATAGGACTCTATAGATTAATCCTTTATGAGCCATACTACCATTTTCATTTTAGATTTCCTTAATGACAAACTTCCAAAATTGAGATTATCACTCCAAAAACTATCGAAGATAAAATTCCTGTTAAACCTGTTACTAATAACTTTAGGGTAATAATTAATCCGATTTGAGTTTTCATACTATATTTTTTTAAGGTTTATTCATACTCCAGCAATATAGTGTTCATTCCTTTTTATCCGGATATATAGATAAGCGGAAGCTAGCTGTAGGTGGTTGGCAATTATTTATTGAAAAACAGTTACACCAAATTAAGTCTCCTCATCAATTCAGGTCTACTAGACCTGCTTATAGGAACAACATTCTTTTCAATTAGAACACTATTATCCTCGATATCAATGATTTTTGTGAAGTTAATGATGTATGAACGATGAATTTGAAGAAAAATAGTTTCCGGTAATTTTTCCTTGATTTTCTTTAATGTTGTATGAACCCTATATTTTTTACTCTCGGTAGTAATATCGATATAGTCACCTTGTGCCATAATCAATTGAATTTCGTCAAACTTCAATTTGATAAGTCTACGATCTATATTGATATAAAGTTCTTGGTTTGGGCCAGATAGAGCTGCCGCATTTTCTTTTTGGACACTATTCTGCTTTACATTCTTAATTTTTTGTATCGCCTTCTCAAAACGCTGTAAATTAATGGGCTTGACGAGATAATCCACTATAGACTCATACTCATAAGCTTCTATGGCATAATCCGTATCAGAGGTTGTCAATACAATGTGTGGTGGATTTTTAAGGGTCTGAACAAAATCAATGCCGGAAAATCCTGGCATATGAATGTCCAGAAAAACTACATCTATGATTTGCTGGTTCAAAAATTTGATAGCGTCTATGGCATTATCAAATTCTTCAATAACGTCCAATTCAGGTATTTGAGAACAAAGGTGGTTCACGACGGCTCTTGCCGTGGTTTCGTCATCTATTATTATACAGGTCATAGCTAAATAGTTTTTAAGTATGAATCCACCACATTTAAAGCTATAATGAATTCCTTATCGTTACCAAGATCTTTATTTTTCAATTCCAATTCATATGTGACCGCTAAAGCGTAAGCATCATACATGCTTAAAATATTGAATTTATGTTTGAGTTTATGTACTATTTCCACCGCGTTTGTAAAATCTTTTTGCTGAACAGCGTTTAGGTAAACTGCTTTTTCTTCTGGGAATTCTTCCTTTAAAATGTTGATGAACTTTTCTTGAAAGTCTGAGTCATCTCCTGAAAGTTCAATAATATATGAAATGTTTGGTTCGTGCTTCATAATTATTTTTTTAGAGAAAAAAAGAAAGTACTACCCTCACCTTCCTTTGATGAAAGACTAATGTCTCCTTGGTATAGATTTACTATTTTCTTCGAAATAGCAAGACCCACCCCTGCAGAAGCGGTATCATTTTCTAACTTTTTAAAAATTTCAAATATACTTTTATGGTAACGATTTGCTATACCGATACCATTATCGGAAACTGAAAATTTCCAATAGCTACTATCCTCTTCATAACCTACATAAACTTTACCCTCACTCCTATTTTTCACCGCAGTTAAGGCATTGTTTATAAGATGGTAAAATACCTTCTCTAACCAAATTTTCTCGATAGTTATGGTCGGCATATGCTCTGTCCATTTTAAGGTGACATGCTCAGGAACATCAAGATTATTTTTAACTTCGATCATCAGTTCATCAATGGAAACCTCACTTCTATGTTCAGGCGCCGCCCCAATGGTGGCGTGATCTAATATTCCACTAATGAGCTGCTCCATTTTAGAAAGATTTTGAGTTACCAGCACACAGTTCTTTTTACTCTCGAACGAAAAACCGTCCTTTTCCTCTTCAAGAATCCAACTCATTAATGTGTTGATATTTCTTAAGGGAGACTTTAAATCATGCGAAACAATCTGTATATAATTACTTAAAGATTCGTTTCTTGCTTCCAAATCATTAAGTAAATCAGTCTTTTCTTGATTGATCTTTGAAATTTTAATGGCCAAGTTTTTAATGTGGACCGCCAATTTCTCCACCTTAATATTTTGTAGTATTTCAATATCTTTTTCTTGATCAATACCCAAGTTTAAATTAAGACTGACCATTGCTTCGCTCAATGATTGCAAAACCAATTTTTGCCTTTCGGCTTCATTGGACAATTCTTTATTAGCTTCGGACAGTTCTTTAGAACTTATGGTAGTGGCTCTTTGCAGCATGGTAAGCTTATCATCAAAATCCTCATAGGACTGATCTACGGATTTCAAAAAATCCTGAAGCTCGGGGTCGTCCCTAAAACGCTCCGGTAATTTTTTCCTTAATTGTCTGCTCAGTAAAGAATGCATTATTCGCTAATTAAGGTTAAGGTCATGGTCTGGTTATGCAATCTACACGATTCTTGACCAGAAAATGGTGCCATTTCCCCATAAGAATAAAAACCGGTAACAACAGTATCTTCTCCAATAATGGAAACTACTTCTTCAATCTCCTCTTCGGTACGTTGCCCCATAACCAGTTTTCTTCCTACGCAACTAATTAAGATAGCTAATTCGGGTTTATGAACCCGATTTTCCATGGCCATTTTAGCAGCTATAGAGGCACCTTCAGCAATATCATCGACAGTAGACATCATCAATTGTACCGTGGAACCTTCTGGTATATCACCAGCAAGTACCATGGTATTCTGTGTTTCATTAATATTCAATATGGTACGCACAATGGGTTGTTGGTCATCAACACAGACATTAAGTGGATATAGTAATGCCGATTTTGGTAATTCTTTAGACTTTTCTCCCAAATACTCTTTGTAGAGATTTAAGGCAGGCTTACCATCCAATTCAAATAATATATTTCCTTTTGATTTCGTAACGCTACGTTCAGGCCCAAAGGTTGACCAACCGCCGTAACTTGCACTACTAATTTCTAAGGAATCACCGTAAAAACCAATAGCTACCACATCACCTTCCTTTGGTCGCTCATTATAAGAACAAAGGGTCTTTTGAAACCGATCCCCGTCACCACAAAGTCCGCCAGAAATATTAACCTCTTGATTTCCGTTCTTAAATCCTGAAATTAAAGAGCTACCGTTCACAAAACTACCCTCTGACACTAAAAATATATTCTTCAGATTTTCTTTAGGAAATTCACTTAAAAGTGATTTCCCCAATTCAAAATCGTTATTTTGAAAATCGGAAACATTCTTTTTCTTGACCAAAAATTGAGCTTTTTCAAACTCCACCGCAGTCATGGTCAACGAATTATCTAAAACAGTAGCTCCAATGATTTCTCCAGAAGTGCTACCGAAAACCAAATGCCCGGTAGGATATATGGATTTCACCTCGGCAAGCAATTCTTCCTGTTCCAACATAAAACGATCGCCAAAAACCAGAACCAAAGGATTAGTAAGTTGTATTCTTTCATTTTCAAATACAAATGGCCCGTTTACTATTTTTATTGCTTGCTCTATTTTCAACTTTTCTAATTTTAGGCTAGGCCCTGTTTTTTAAGGGTAAAATGGAATTGCGTACCATTGCCCACCTCACTTTCAACCCAGACTTCACCGTTGTACCGATCCACTATTTTTTTAACTATTGATAATCCGATACCCGTTGACCGCTCCTTTTTACCTACAGATTGAAATATTTCGAATATTTTTTTATGATGTTTTTCAGGAATTCCTACCCCATTATCAGCAATGGTAAATTGCCATTGGTCCGCATTTTCCAAAAACAAAACTTCTACTAGCCCTTTTTCTTTTTCAATATGTACCACGGCATTTGAAAGTATATTTTGAAATAACTGATGCATTTTGGTTTTATCGGCAATAATTTTAGGCAACTTTTGAGGAACCGATAATTCAACATGATGTGGTATATAAATTGTTTCTTTTATAGTATCGATAACCGTATTTAAGTCTACCGTTGTATTATCCAAATTAGAACTATTGGCTGTGGAATATTCTAAAATACCACTGATCAATTTATCCATTGAAGCTACCTTTTCTTGCATCATTTGCAAATGTTGGTTTCCGGTTTCATCTAAAATATCTTTATAATCTTCCTGCAACCAAGTAGATAATGCACTAATACTCCTTAAAGGTGATTTAAGGTCATGCGAAACAATATGGGCGTATTCTTGCAGCCCTTTATTGCTGTTTTCCAATTCTTGCAACAATTGTTCCTTTTGCAATTCTAACAGCTTTTGTTTGGTAATATCCAAATGAATACCAATGGAACCAATAACATTATTATTTTTATCCACACGGGGTGCGCCACTTATAAGCCAGTGTTTTATTTCGCCTGATTTATCTAAAATTTGTACCTCATAAGAATCAGATTCACCTTTTAATCGTTTGTCATCTTTTGATTTAATGACCTCTTTCTCTTTAACCCTAAGAACATCCGCTGCCTTTTTTCCCAAAAGTTCAATTTCAGAAAAACCGCTCATGACACAGAAACTTTGATTCACTAATTGAATAGTATCATTATTATCGACTTCTAATAGCCCAAGATTCATGTTGGCGATGATACTACTATATTTCTCACGTTCGGCACTTAATGTAGCCTCATAATTCTTTTTAAGCGTAATATCTTGATAGGACCAAAGATGACCTTTATAAATATCTTCGTTAAAAATGGGGATATAATCCCTTTCTAAAACCCTTCCATCTATCATTTCCAACTCATCGGATAAGACAGTCTTTTTGTTAGTTAATATGGTGTCGATTCTCTTTACAAAACCCTCTGGGTCTTTAAATTGTGATTTTGACTGCTCGGCAGACAAAGTGCAATCCGCCCCAACCATTTGCGCTGGAGTGGCAGGTATTTGAAAAAGGTCACAGAACATCTGGTTGGTCAACTGTATTTTTCTGTTTTCATCTTCTAACAACACACCCATTTGTAGGTTTAAAATAAGCGTAGAAAGTCTATTCTCAGAAGTCCTTAATCGCTGCTCAGCTTCCATCTCTTTTCGTATATCCTCGATGATGGCCACTTGATAATCTTCTATACCTTCAATATTTCTTACTGCACTTACCAAGAGGCGAGCATAAAGAATGCTACCATCTTTGCGTAAATATCTCTTTGTAACGGTAAAATTGTCAATGTCACCGCTTTTCATCTTAGCTATATAATCTTCTGTGATGGCTTTATCCCCAGGTAAGGTTATATCTTTGAGACTTAAATTTTTTAACTCATGTTCTTGGTAGCCTATTAAATTGGTGAAGGCTGTATTTACCCTAATAAATTTATCTTTTGAAACTAAAATTACACCTAACGGAGAATTTTCAACGATAATATCCAATTGCCGCTTTTGTTCGGACAACAATTGTTTTATTTCCATTTCTTTGGTGATGTCCCTGACAATCCCTTGGGCCGCTATCGGTTTTTGATTTCCATCATAAATGAGGCTACTGTTGATTTCCACCCATTTAACGGATTTATCCTTAATCCTTATTTTGGCCCTATAATTTTTAAGTACACCAACTTGCATGAGCGATTTCATTGATTCTACGGTATATTCCACAAAATCCTCATGAACCATTTTGGTTAAGTTAACACACTCTTTCGTATGATCGTAACCTAAAAATTGTTTTGCCGAAGTGTTCATGTTCACCACATTAAAACTCATGTCCATCACCACATAAGGGTCAATAATGTTGATAAACACCCCATCTAGCTCAGAAGTCTTCTCGGTCAATAGATTCTCTAGCTTGGCATTCGCCTCTTTTAAATGGTGTGTGACATCGTAGAGTTCCTTCGATTTTTTTTCAAGAATCTGCTCTGCAGCCACCCTTGCTTTTTTTTGGCGTACCAAGGCACGCTTCAATAATTCAATTTCCTTTTCTTGACTATCCATTTTGGATAATATCAAATTTAACTTCCGTGCCGTCTTGCTGTATGAGCTCATAACTAACCTTAGCCGTTTTATTGAACTCCTCAAAACACTTTTCCATAAGACCATGTGCCAACCGATAAAGCCCGCGTGATGATTTATAAATCATGGATATGGACGTATCTGTTTTCTCTAAGATGGTAAAGCTTGGCAGCTCGGCATCCGGATACAATTTTTTTACATGTACATGAATATGATCTTCTATGGAATACAAAAGATTCATTGGAGAATGATAGTTCGCAATCACTTCTGGATGTGCTTTTGCAAGACTTGAGAATAGAAAATGCCCAAAAGTGTAGATAAGATCATTTACCGGGATTTTTGTTTTTTGTGCAAAGATGTAATTAGGGAAACCATTTCATTAAAATCATAGGTCCCTACAGAAGTATAAATACCTTCAGATGGTAAATTTGAGTTTTCAATAATACTATCAACGGTCTCAAGACCAAACTTGTCCTCGACCATTTCTAGAAATTCAGTAAATACAATACCTTTCATCCGTTAAATTTTACTTCAACAAACGTAGGAATAATAAGACAATTATAAAATTATTGTTGTGAAACGAAGTTTTTTAATTAGCCTTTGACCAATTGGTTTATCTCCCAATAGTCCATCACTTTTCTCATTTTGGATTCGTAATCTTCGTATTTTAAGGGCTTTATAACATATCCGGCAATTCCTGCCTCATAACATTTTAGCAAATCTGCCCTATTTTCAGATGTTGTCAATATAATGGTCGGCAAATATTTTAACTGATCGTCATTTTTTAAAATAGCCAAAAATTCAATTCCGTTCATTCTCGGCATATTTAAATCCAAAAGAATAATATCAGGTAATTTTTGACCAGATTGAAGAATTTCTAAGGCATCTTCACCATTTTTAGCTTCAACAATGGTATGCTTTAAGCCAAGTTTTGAAACTGTTCTTTGCAACTTCATTACTTCTATTTGATCGTCTTCTATTAATAGTATATTCATCTTTCAGTATTAAAATATAACACAAATTACTAATTATTCAATTCAAAAAATAGACAAGTATAGTCGAATGGAAGATTTGTATAGACGAATGAATATTTAATGTAGTGCAACAGTATGGGGAATAGATTTAATTAAATGGTATTTAGATTACTACAGTTTTCAAAATACTATGTATTGCAATTATTTGTCTTTGTAGATATAACTCTTATTCAGACTAAGTCACCTATTCGGTGCGCATAAAAATTAAAACCCTTAAAACGCCTTATATATAAAGGTTTTAAGGACTAGGTTCTAGACCATCCGCCCCCACGATACTTAATAAACCACGCCAAAAGACGTGGTTTTTTGTTTGTGGAATTTCAAAACCTTGTTTTGGAAATGAAGTAAAATACAGAACCAGAAGCTTGAACTTTGTGGCTTCCTATTTGCAACTTTGGTAAGAAGGGAACACCACAGGTAATCCATACAGCTCCACGATTAAGCATAACTGGTTTACGATTTTGAACATAAGAATACCTGATGGAGTTATATTATTTTTAAAACGATTGTAATTCAAGCACAGCTTATTGCACATGTTCATTGGCAGCCTTAGGGACTAAATCACTAATTGACTCCTTAACTGATTGATCTAGGATTAAGAAAGGACAAAATGAATTTTTTGAAATAAACATAAAAAAAAGGGACACCATTTCACCGATGTCCCTACAACTCAAAAAAAAACTAACTCAACTATTTTTATATATATTTTACTATAGGACTGAATTGAATTAAGCCTATTCTTTTAAAATACATAAGTTCATATTTCAAAAATTTTAGTGCTGTGGTTATTATTTTCATCAGTACCTACTATGCTCAAATTTCTTTCCTTTACCTCATATTGGCAGTGTAAAATCTAGGTAGGAAATTGAATGTTATCAAATGTTTTATAATTATCGATATTTGTCGCTGGGGCAAAAAAGCAAATCACTTTCATTTCAATGTCTCCTGTATTCTTTAACATATGTATTTTTCCTTGCTCAAAAAGAATGGCAGAACCAGCCTTGACTTCCCCTACTTCATTTTCTATCATTACCTTACCAGAACCATTAATAATATATATTAATTCTTCACTATTTGGATGTGAATGCGCTGGTCTAACAGCCTCTCCCGGTAATACCCTAATTACACAAACAGATAAGTTTTTAGCTCCTAAAGAATCTTCATTTGCAAGCCACCGCATGAACCTACCCGGATGACTTATTTCTTCTATGTCACTTTCATGTACTATAGTCATTTTTTTAATTTAAAATTTCTAAAATTTTCTTACTAAGGTTCTCTGCATTTAATCCATAATGGGCTGCCAATTCAGCATAAGTGCCTGAGTGCACATAATTAATTTCACCGTTTTGGGTAAGGTTTATGGGGTGAAAATTGTTGGTTGAAATTGAATCCAAATTTGAAAAAAGTACTTTTCTAAAATTGGTCCATAGATAACCATTATTTTGTTCAGCAATAAAAATTGGTTTTTCAGATCCGTACAGCTCCAGTATGGCATCCGAATCTATAGAAGGCATATCAATCACAGTGACGTTTATTCCTTGAGTATTAAACAAGATATCACTTGCTTCCATAGCTTCAAAAACCCCTCTACCACTAGCTACAATATACGCTTGAACAGTTTTTCTTTCAACAATTACAGATGATTTTCCAAATTTAAATTCATAATCATTCTCATATAGTACTTGTGAAGGAGCTCTTAGAATTCTCAAGTAAATAATTCCTTTATTTCCTTCCACAATCCATTTCATTATACTTAACAACTGTTGTGGGCAACAAACATTTATTATTTTAACATGTGCTGCCTCATTCATTAACAACACATCATCATTACCCATATGAGTTGCTCCATTGGACTGCGTATCCAAATCAGCAGCTGTAACCACCATTGTATAATCAATACCATGTCCTTCTGATAGCCAACCCCCTTTGGACTCAATTATTTCTAACCTTTCTTGATGCCCAACCGCAATTCTTCGCAGCACTTTCCAATCAAAAAATGGACAAAAAGTACTTACCCATACATTTGAACCAAGAACGCTTAAAGCTTCTCCAATCAACATCATATTAGCTTCTGCGACACCAACGTTCAATGCCCTTGCCTTATCTACAAACCCTACACCTGATTGAAGTCCACTAGTGGACGCTAAATCAGAATCTATTGAAAATATGCGTTCGTCCAAAGCAAACACCTTCATGGCGCTTTCTATTACTTTATGAGCGGAATAAGGACTTCCTTTTTCTAACTTAGGAAGGTTTCCGGCTTTATACTGTATTTCTTTATTTCTTGGTTTGGCCTTCTTTAGCTTTACCTTTGCTGGGCTACTATATACTTTTTTCAGTTTAGTTTTATCCAAACTAAGTTCCATTCCCATTTGCAAAGCATGCTGCTTTAAAATATCTGTAACTTCAGAAAAATGTTCCTCCTTTAAAATTTTATTGAAAAACTCACAAAAAGCTTTTTCCTTTAGCGCAGAAACATTCTTCTGAAAGGCTTCTTCTTGGTCTAATAATTCCGGATTAATATTTGTCTTGTGGTTATTCATATGGTTAGAAAAACCACCATGCCCTTTGGTTGACTTACATATAATTGCTGTAGGTCTTCCGTCTCTTGGCTCATATTTAAACTTGTGTAGCGCATCGTAAACAGAATGATATTTTGTCGCATCAACTTCCAACACCCTCCAACCGAAGCTTTCAAAATTTGCCCCTAAATTATGATAGGGAAAATGCAAACTAGAAACGATGTCTAATTGACCACCATTATTATCTACCATTACACACAAATTCTCTAACCGCTTGGCACCTGAATACATGACCGCTTCCCAAATTGGACCTTCTTGTAATTCTCCATCTCCTGTTAGCGCATAAACATCAAAATTTGATACTTGTTGCCCCGCAATTGCAAATCCCTGAGCTACTCCCATACCTTGCCCCATAGGGCCAGTAGCCACATGAACGCCCGGGAGCAATGGTCCAGGGTGACCATTTAATATACTTGAAATTGATCTAGAATTTTCTAGCACTTTCATTTCAAAATATCCTAAATCGGCATATATTGAAGCTAAAGATGCAACCGCATGTCCTTTACTTAAAACAAATTGATCTTGATCGGTTGCGGTGGGATTTTCAACATTAACATCTATTATTCCTCCATAGAACAAACTCACCATTGGTATTGTAGCAGAAAAAGCTCCACCTATATGAATTGCATTGTCTACTGCATGCCTACACTGGTAAAGGTTTAACAATCGAATTTCGGCATCCTTTATTTCAAGTAGTTGAGAAATCCCTTTTTTGATAAGAGTTTCTTTATCTTCTAAATATATCACTATACATTTTCTTTAAAAATTATCAATTAATAGGGTGGTTGGTGATTAAAAGAGTGTTCTACAAAATAGACCAACCTCCATCAACAAAATAGGTTGCTCCTGTAACAAACGAAGCCTCATCAGATGCTAAAAAGTACATTACATTGGCTACTTCCTCTGAAGTTCCCATTCTATTAAAAACACTTTTGGACCCCAAGAATTTTTCAGTTTCTTCAGGATCGGGAGAATCATTTATTGAACCTCTCAATAAAGGTGTGTCAATAGCTCCAGGCGCTACACAATTAACCCTAATATTATCTTGAGCCAAATCATAGGCCATACTTCTTGTTAATGTATCAATGGCCCCTTTTGATGAAGAGTACGCAGCACGCTCACCAACTGCCCTATATCCTAGAATAGAACCTGTATTTACAATGGCTCCTGCTCCTTGTTCAATCATAAATGGTGCAAAAGCATTTGTCATGTAATAAATGCCTTTTAAATTAATATTATACAATTTCACCCATTCTTCCTCATTACATTGTAAAATGCTACCTCTTACTTCCAGACCCGCATTATTGATTAGAACATCAGCCCTTCCAAAGCGTTCTTTGGTTAATTTTGCCGCTTCTTTTATTTGATCATTATTAGAAATATCACAGAAACAATAAATAGCATCTTGCCCCATGCTCTTAATTTTTGCTTCGGCTTTTTCTCCTTTTTCCTTATCTATATCTATTATTACAATATCATAACCGTTTTTTGCAAATTTTTCGGCAGCAGCAAGTCCTAAGCCCGAAGCGCCACCACTTACAATCATTACTTTGTTACTCATAATCACTTTTATTTAACCGTTTTTATTTTTATTTTAAGCCATTTGGCTTTGTGGCCACTTTAATGGCCCCATCTTCCCTTTTTTCAAAAATATCCAATGCCTTACCAAAATCCTTTAATGCAAATCTATGTGTCATCAATGGTGTTAAATCGATCCTTTTATTTTGGAGCAGTTCTATGGTTGGCTGGGCCGTATTTGGATTTGCTCTATTACCAACTAATTCCACCTCGTCCAAAACAATCCGTTTAATTGGAAGCGAAGGGTCCGAATGCGGAATACCGATAACCGATACAACGCCTCCTTTTGAAGCAGCTAAACAAGCCTGGGTAATGGATTTAGAAGTACCGGCACATTCCAATACAGCGGGAACCCCTTTTCCATTAGTGAAATCCCTGATTTTTTCAACAACGTCTTCTGATCTATAATCAATGGGGAGAGCTCCCAATTCTTCAGCTTTTTTAAGTCTTTCACCGCTGCCCGCAGCAAATATTCTTCCCGCACCCATTGCTTTAGCGCACAAAATGGCCATTAATCCTTGAGGCCCTGTTCCTAAAATAAGGATATCGTCCCCAGGTTGCATTCTAGATCTCTTTACCGTATACAAAGCAATGCTCAAAGGATCAACGCATGCGGCATATTCAAGCGACATATCATCAGGAATCTTAAAAATACTTTTCACTGAAGTCCTCATAAATTGTGCGTAAGCTCCCGGGGTGTAGTGTCCATATTGTCTATGACCCTTATCTTCATTCCCGTAATTTAAACATATGTTGTATCTCCCTTTTAAACACATTTCACAATAACCACAGCCACAATGGGAAATTCCACAAACTCTATCACCTTCATTCCAGCCTAATTGTGCTGATCTTTTGCCAGTTTGAACAATTGTTCCAGACCATTCATGACCAGGAATAAACGGATATCCTGTGGGCCAAAAATTAGGAAAATCACCATTAATTATATGTGGATCTGTACCACAGATAAACGTAGTATCCACTTTACAAATAACCTCATCCGCATCTGGAATTGGAACAGGCACTGTTTGTATTGAAAAATCCCTTACTCCCTCTAAAACCAGAGCTTCCATTTCTTTTGGTAATTGCATAATTCTATTTTTATTTTTTAATAATTATTTCCAATGTACCATTGGTAAACCTGGCACTGGGGATTTGAAATATGGAATATTTTTACCTTTAAGTGACCCTATATAAACTGTGCTTAAATCTGAACCTCCAAAAGTAACACTAGCCATCCATGGAGCAATTCCCTGCCCGGTTGCAAATAGAACATCCTCTGTTACATTATTACTATAGAAGGCTTTTTCAAGTGCTTCTACCTTTGTGGGGTCTCCTTCATCCAACAGGGTTTTCATATCACCTTCCGGAGTTAAAACAAACAACTTATCCGAATAGACCGTAGTTCCCCACAGGTTACCGTAAGCATCAAAGGCAATACCGTCTGGCCAGGCACCTTTGCCCAATTTCGTAGGGCCAAAAATTTCTCTATCCACCAGATTGCCATTTTCCGTAAGTCTCATTCTGGTAATACAACCTCCCGTTGTTTCTACTATATAAAGATATTCTTCATTTTTATCAAATCGTATTTCATTGGTAAAACCAAATCCATCTGCCATAATCCTAAAAGCACCATCTTCATACCTAGCCACGTAACCATCTTTAAGATCATGCTTTAAAGCATGCATCCAATTTTTGGTTTTTGTTGAAATGGTTATCCAAATTCTATTTTTTGAATCCCTTAAAACAAAATTAACTTTCCCGATTTCTTCCCCTTCTATTTTATCGGCCAATACAACAGTATCTCCTTTACGTGTCATACGCTCCAAACGATCTGTGCCAAAATTAGAAATTAGTATATCTCCATTATCGGCAAAAGCCAATCCATTGGGCAATGTACCCTCTAAATATCGTGACGCTTCACTTTTCGCATCTCCAAAAAAATCAGAGCCTGTTTGTGTTATCAATTGCTGTGACCCATCCTCTGATATTTTCATCACACCGCCCCTAGCATCTGCAGCCCAAAGTGAGCCATCCGGTTCTGCCAATATGCACTCAGGTCTTTGCAAATCCTTGCCTATTGTTTTTATATCTGAGTGGCTTAATTCAAAATCATAAAGGGGATTTTCTTTGTAATTATTCATGTATTCTAACTATTATATTCCCTTTTTAAAATTTTCTTGACCACTCTTTTGGCCATCTTTCGATAACGACTTTTGTTTGGGTAAAAAACTCTATGGCATGGCGACCTTGTCCATGCAAATCTCCAAAGAAACTCTCATTCCATCCGCTAAAGGGAAATTGGGCCATAGGAGCCGCAACACCTATATTTATACCAATATTACCTGCATTGGCTTGGTTTCTAAACTTTCTTGCATTAGCACCACTACTTGTAAATAGACAAGCCATGTTACCATAACGACCAGTATTTATAAACTTAAGGGCATCATCAACCGATTTTAATTCAATCAAACTCATGACTGGCCCAAAAATCTCTGTTTTAATAACCTCACCATTTAAAGGCAGATTTTGTAATATGGTCGGTTTAACAAAATTACCGTTTTCGAAACCACTAATTTTTGCATTTCTTCCGTCCAATAATAGATTAGCTCCTTCTTTAATTCCCTTATCAATTAAATGATTAATTCTAGATTGGCTTTCTTTTGTGATTACTGGTCCCATTTCTACACTTTCATCAAGACCATTTCCTGTAGTTCTCCCTTTAGCCATTTCATAAAGTGCTTCTTTTATTTTTCCATTATCACCAACCGTTATAATATTGGAAGCTGCAAGACAACGTTGACCTGCACATCCATAAACACTATCGATTACAATTTTAGCTGACATTTCTAAATCCGCATCAGGCAATACTACAACAGGGTTTTTAGCACCTCCTTGCGCCTGAACTCTTTTTCCGTTTGCAGCTCCTTTGGAATAAATATATTTTGCTACTTGCGTGGAGCCAACAAAACTTATAGCTTTCACCTCTCTATTTTCCAACAACTCATCAACTGATTCTTTTCCACCGTGTACCAGATTTACCACACCCTTTGGCAAATCAATCTGATCAAGCAATTCGAAAACCTTCATCATGGTCAACGGCACTTTTTCAGAAGGCTTGAGTATAAAAGTGTTTCCGCAGGCAATGGCATAGGGCAAAAACCAAAAAGGAATCATCCCAGGAAAGTTAAATGGAGCAATACAGGCACAAACACCCAAAGGCTGACGAATCATGAATTCATCAATTCCAGAAGCTATATTTTCCGAAAACTCGCTCTGTATTAAAGTAGGGGTTCCACATGCGACTTCTACATTTTCTATAGCCCGTTGTATCTCACCTCTAGACTCGTTTAGAGTTTTACCACATTCCTTTGTAATTATTTGAGCTATATCTTCAGCATTTTCCTCTAATAAAGCCTTTAGCTTATAGAGAGGTTGTACTCGTTTCATAACAGGCACTTCTCTCCATTCTTCGTAGGCATTAGAAGCTATTTTGATTGCTTCCTGCACATCAGAAACTGTGTTTTCACCATATGGGACTTTACACAATACTTCTTGTGAAGCAGGATTAATCACCTCGATTGATTTTTTTTCTTTGCTACTTGACCATGAGCCCCCAACGTAATTCTTTAATACATCCATAAAATAATAATTATTAAGGTTTCTAAACTTGAAATCTAGAAACCTTTAAATTTTTCTTATTAACTTCAAACAAACTGCAATACAATAGATAAATGATTTCAACTAAATTTATAGCCTAATTTTTTTAGGTAATCTCTTGAGATTTCCGCAGCCTCAAAATTTGTGTGTGGTGGTTTAATTCTTCTATCATGATCTAACTCGAACATTATGGCACCGGCCATACTTGGCCTTTCCAGTTCAATTTGTTTTAATATTTTCTTGATATTTACCTCACCTTCACCCAATGGGGCGTATCCTAAATAACCATTATCACCACCTTCATAATCCTTAAGATGCACATGCTCTATCAATGACATAAAATCACTACATATTTTAACGGGATCAGCACCACCCTTTTGCAATTGACCTACATCTGGTCCAAATTTCATGTATTCAGTGTTTACATTTTCCATGATAAAATAGACTTCCTCTTCTGTTTCTATGGGAGTACCTGTATGAGGATGAAGTGCACAAACCAAACCAAGATCGGTCACAGCTTTTGCATAGTCATTCATAGACTCCACCATGTATTTTTTATGCTCTTTGTAATCGTAGTTCTTCCTGTCTATACTGGACGGACAGTATTCAACAACTTTACCTCCAGCTTTTTTAAGAAGTTTAGCCCACTTTACTAACTTTTCAAGTTCTTCATTTTTTTTAGATGGGTTTAAAACATCCGTCATGCAAAAAGCCGAAGTTATTGGCAAGCCCGTTTTTTCCATAAGGGATTCCAATCCTCCACGATTTTCGTCGTAATCCTGAATGACGTTACCAAAGGTTTCAAAAGAATGGTACCCTAACTTCGATAAATCCATTAACGCAGGCTCCAGATTGTCCGGACCATACCCCCATAGAATAAAAGTAGCACCTATGTCAAACTTCTTCTTCAAACTCTCTGAAAGACAACTTAAATGAGGTAATGCCAATAAAGAAAGACCTCCTATACCAGCCTTCTTAACAAAATCGCGTCTTGAAGATTCAAATTCATTATTCATATCTTAAACTATTTTAATTACTTAGAAAACGTTACTAAACTCGCACCTCCTATTAACAACAATGCGCCCAATATCTTGGTTGTAGAAATTGGCTCTACAGGAGCCCCCAAAATACCAAAATGTGACATGATAAGACCTGCAACAACCTGACCAGTAATCATTAGCACAAATGCGGGAGCAGCTCCTATTTGAGGAATTATCCATGCTATCCCAAAAACTAAGGCTGCACCTACAGCACCCGCAGTCAATAACCATATGGGCACCTCCCCTAATCTTCCAAACACTTGAGGTTCCCAATGGGTTAGTCCAATGATTATGGCAGTAATTCCACCAATACACCAAAAAATGGCATTTCCCATTTGTGGGTTTTTAAGAATCAAACCCACTTGCGCATTCATTGACAAATGAACTGCCAGTATTACGCCTATTAACAACATCAATAAATAAAGATACATTTTTGCTTTCATTTTAAATTAATATTAATAAGTGCTCTAAAAACAACTGATATTTATAAGTAATCCAGTTTTATTATTTTATTTTTTACTGTCAATTCTGTCTCATTACTTTGCTTGCCCAACATATAAATTAGGGCGAAAAAATCCAGATGATACCGAAATCCTAATTCTAAAACCCAATTATTATATGGTTTATCTTTTACATGCATCATTATCTTCAAATGTTTATCATTGGCTTTTGTTCCAATAAATAAAGGTGCCATGGTTAGTTGAGGTAATTACATCCAACGTTCCATTTTTATCCAAATCAACAACGGTTACTTCCGAACCGGCTCCCGAGCGATTATGAATAAGCTCTGGTACTAGTTCGGCTCCACCGGGCGCATCCGGATTCCTTACCGTTTTATACCAGTAAATAACAGGGTCACTATAGGGATCCGGATCATAATAATTATCCAAGTGTGTAAAATACCTTTTACCAACAATAAAATCTTTAATCCCATCACCATCAATATCTGCAAATGCCGCTCCATGAGGTTGTGAAAAGGTTACACCCCCCTTGTTATCAAATTGATAATCATCGCTAATCATATGACGGATAAAGCTTATTTCTCCATTCTTATCTCTTTTTTGTTCATACCAAGCCATTCCAAAACCATGAGCATTTAAATTAGCTACTACATCGTTCAAACCATTTCCGTTTACATCGTATACGGCCATTATGCTGCTTCCAATATTTGTACTTCTCTTTCCGTACCTGCCAAATGCCACGGGATGATATTTCCATAGTTTAGTACTATCCAAAACTGCGGGCTGTTCCCACCACCCTAATGCGTTCAAAATATCAATTCTACCGTCTCCATTAATATCTCCTGTCCCTATTCCGTGAGCCAAAGCATGTCCTTTTTCCGAAACCGTATATTCGATCCAAGGTTTTGTAGGTTCACCCTCATCTGGTTTTGCGTATTTAACAAAACCACTTGCCCCATATACTAACTCTGGTTTCCCATCGTCATCTATATCCTCAAATACCGTTATTTCACTCTGTCTAACACCCGGTAGAACACTATAACTATCCCAACGCCTGTTTTCTCCTTTAGGGTTGATATAGAGCGTTGTGGCAAAAGCGCTACTCAATACATCCGGCCATCCATCATTATTAATGTCATATGTATCCTGAACACGATTATATGGGAATTCTAAAGAGGGGCTGCCGGCTATTGCAGGAAAAATTTCACTCCGTTTGGTATAATCCGGTCCATAATAGATATATGGTCCGGCTACCACATCTAGAACCCCATCTTTATTAAAGTCAGCTGCATTTGCACCCCACGAATAATACATGTCGCTAATTCTTTGAACCCTAAATCGATCCGAAGTATTTTCTATTGGTGTTTCTTTTATAGATACGTCCTTTATCATAATATTCTTAAACTGAACCTCTCCCTTTCCTCCAATATAGAGAGCTACGGGGCCATAACCGTCATCATTTTTTTCTTCTCCCGTAGTTCCGCCAACCTCCCCACCATCATTCAAAAAAGACCGTATCACGTTAACGTCCATATATGCTTCCAATTGGTTCCATTCCCCATCAATAAAATCAGTATTAGGTCTGGTGACAGGGAGGTCACTTGGAGGCTCCGGAGGTGTGTATGATCTATTTTGGTTAGGATTTTCCTCCATTTTAGGGGCCACCCTATATCCTATACCTCCAGCTCGGAGTAATTTCTCTCGGCTAAGCTCATTTCCTATAGTGTCGAAAAGAATATTAAAAGGAATGACCTCACCTTTTTCGTCTACCGATAATAAAACAGCGTTAACCCCATCATCTTTCTTTTGAAATCTAAAAAGAAGCCCTGTTTCCACTTTACTGTTTCTTTTAATGGAAACTTGAAATGCAACATCTTGAAATGCTTCATCAAAAACCAAAATTCCGGCTCCCTTTTCTTGTGCTACCTTCCCTATAATTGTACCCTTAAGGGCGCTCCAATTACCATATCCTATCCCCTTCCATTTATTAAGGTTTGATTCTGAAAAAAGATAGTCCGGTACAAATGTCATTGATTTAAGATCTTCCAAAGCTGCAGTCTTTTGCGAAAAACCAATGCCAATCATTAAAAGAGATAAAAAGAAGGTTAAATAATTTCTCATGATTTATCTTATTGGTGAACTGTTTAAATTTTTAGTTAGTTGCAAATACCTTATTAGCTGATTTTATATCGCCAAAATTTTATAGTATTTGGTTATTTATTTGGTAATGCATATACAATATACCCTCCCTGTGGATTAGTTTCGTTATCTCCTTCATCATTAGTTGCCCCTTCCCTACCGACCCTAACCGGAGTTGTTGCTGGTATAACCAAATATTGCTTATTATTTACTTCGTACATAGCTGGGAGGCCCTCACTGCCAGTTGGTAATTTTGCACTCCACAATTCTTCCCCGTTATCGCTATCAAAAGCATAAATATTTCCATCCTTGGAAGTTGAAAAAAGTAATCCCGTAGCTGTAACGACCATTCCATTTCTTTGTGCTCTCATTAATCCCGTATTCTTAAAACCTAATTTGTTGGCTTCAGGGTCTTCCCCAAGCGCTCTTTTCCATTTTAGTTCACCTTTATTTAAATCATAAGCCATTATCTCCGACCAAGGCGGATTAATAATGTAAGGATATTCCAAACCCCATTGATACATAT
The DNA here is from genome assembly GCA_963848865.1 of uncultured Flavobacteriaceae bacterium. Taxonomy (GTDB): domain Bacteria; phylum Bacteroidota; class Bacteroidia; order Flavobacteriales; family Flavobacteriaceae; genus Maribacter. The sequence goes on from CAWKFV010000016.1 coordinate 198,055, forward strand.
ACAACCGGTCATAATCAATTTTGACACCATCAGGGTAAGGAGCACCATATCTACCACCAGAATTCGTAGTATTTCTCGTTTCTAATCCTCCAGGAGCACCCCCAACTGCCACAACCGGTCCGGATGGAACTTCAGCGTCTTGATTACTACCCCTAAAAGGATATCGGGCTTGACCAGACAAAAATTTATAGAGGTCCTCTACTTCTTCCTCTTCCAAATGAGCAAACGATGGCATATCTCCTCGGCCAGAAATTAAAAGCTGGCTAAAGTCCTTCAAATTCATTCTTTGTCCTAGATTTAACAATGATGGCCCCGATAAACCTGCCCTATTTTCTCCATGGCACGCCATACAATTTTGTTGATAGGCAACAGAATTACCCCTAAATGCTCTTACATTATTGTTTTTTTCCTGGATTTCATCCAAAGTCATCAGTTTCTCATATAAAGAAGGATAATTTATTGATATAACATACACCATTCCTTTTTCAGGATTAGATGCTGTCATTCCCCAATTAACCCCGCCAACAGCTCCAGGGATGGCCAAAGTTTTATACTTGTCCGACAGCGGCACAAAAAAGCCTGTTTGAATACTATCCCATTTAAGTTCCCATTCCTTTCTTTCTTCCTCTGAAAGGAATACGGTACTTAAATCTTCCTTTGTCATTTCTTGACGTGAGATTGGTGGTACCACCGTAGGAAACGGTTGTGTTGGCCATGCCTCTTCTCCTGATATTTTACTTGGTGGAACTGGCCTCTCTTCAATTGGCCATAAAGGTTCACCAGATACTCTGTCAAAAACAAACATAAATCCATTTTTTGCAGCAACGGCAACTGCATCAATCTTTTCACTATTATGATCAACAGTAATTAATTGAGGCGCCGCAGTTAAATCATAATCCCATAAATCATGATGAACGGTTTGAAAATGCCAAATTCTTTTACCAGTTCTAGCATCCAGTGCCAAAATACAATTACCAAACAAGTTACTTCCAATTCTATCCGCACCATAATAATCAAATGTTGGTGAGCCTAAAGGGTAATAAGCAATTCCTCTTTCCTCATCCAAAGAAATTTCTCCCCACGTATTAACACCTCCAACATACTTATAGGCATCTTTGGGCCAAGTATCGTATCCATATTCTCCAGGTTGAGGGATAGTATTAAAAGTCCATTCTAACTTACCGGTTATCACGTTAAACGCACGTAGGTAACCAGGAGTAGACATATAAGATTCCCCAGTCCCGGATCCAAGAAGAATTAAATCTTCAAAAATTTTACCAGGAGTTCCGGATTGAGCTCTAACTATAGAATTAGGGTCTCTTCCAAAACCTTCTTTTAAGTCAACCAAACCATTTTCTCCAAAAGAAAGAATAGACTTTCCTGTAGTTGCATCAATTGCTTGTAGGTAATTATTAATTTGAAATATTAGGCGTTTATCAGACCCATCCTTACTTTGCCAATAATTAATCCCTCTTCTTGCCATTCCAGACAAATTTGCATGAATCCATATCTCTTCTCCTGTTGTTGCGTTCAGCGCAACTAAGGAATTGTTTTTTGCCAAAACATACATATGGTTATCCACAACGATAGGATTAAATTGATAAACCTTATTATCACCCGTAGGATAATACCAGGCAACCTCCAAATCCTTTACATTGGATTTGTTGATTTGATCCAAATCGACAAATTTGGATTGGTCAGGGCCTCCTCCGTAATCCATCCAGCTTTTATGTTGATTATTCATTTGCACATCAGATTCACCACAACTAACAATAGCGAAGAATAGCGCAAAAAATCCTAGTGAGAAATATAGGCGTAGTCTCATTGTTTTGAATGAAATCACATCCTGTTTGACTATTGTACTTTTCATGAAAAACTTAATTAGTTCAATTGTATATGTCTTCTAACATACACGAATAATAGACTAGTTACTAGACATATAGACCAATAACAACCTCTAAAAAGAATTATATAAACAGATTAAATAATACTATAGGCACGCCCTGGCTAATAAATCAACCCATACTAAACCTATTTTAAACCTTATTAAAAATTAATAACCAGGATTCTGTGTTATTAGTCCATTACTTAAGTTGATTTCTGTCTGGGGTATCGGATATATCTCGTTTACACCATCTCTAAAACCAGCGCCTTTGGCAGTGTCATACTTTTCAGCATACGCCCTGAGGACTTCGCCCGCTCGCTTTTGACGAACTAATTCAAAAAATCTTTCAAATTCTTGTCCAAACTCAACCCTTTGTTCTTGCCAAATAATTGTTCTAAGTGCGTCCTTACTGGTTTCTGTAATTACCGGTAAAACAGCCGCGTTGCCATTTCTCGCCCTTGCCCTTATCTGCTCTAATGCATCTAGTGCACCTGAAGTATTTCCATTTTCATTAGCAGCTTCCGCATACCATAACAATACTTTTCCCAGTCTCATGTAGATATCATCTCTTCCTACTGCAATAGAACCCCCAACCCTCTCATAATCCGGGACATAATATTTTTTGTTCATGTAACCGGTAGTACTATTACCAACATCTGCAATTTCTCCATCTGGCATTACGTCTCCATTCTTGTATACCGTCTGTTCTAATCTAGGATCTCCAGGTTCAAAAGCATCCACAAAATCTTGGGTAGGCAGATTGAATCCCCAACCGTTTCTTGCCCTACTTCCAAATACAGTGGTTAATTGATTTCTAACTGGCGCTGCCCCTTGATCATGCTCAAACTGGGCTTTGAAAATGTGTTCAGAGCTATTTTCTCCACTTCCAAGGAACATTCCTAAATAATCAGGGTCTAAACTATATTCTCCAGAATCAATTACATACCCAAAATATTCTTCGGCTTTTTCAAAATTGTCCATGTATAAATACGCCTTGGCTAGATAGGCTTGAGCTGCGCCTTTAGTGGCCCTCCCCTTATCTTCAGGTCCATATTCACTAGCTAATGGCAAAACCGCTATGGCCTCTTCCAAATCTTTAATAATTTGGTTATAAACATCTTGTTTTGGTGCTCTTTCCAAATCAAAAGTTTCTAATTCGGCCGCTAACACCAAAGGAACATCCCCATAGGTCTTGACTAAATTAGAATAGTACCAAGCGCGTAAGAATTTGGCTTCTGCCAGATATTGATTCTTTAAATCTTCGTTCATTTCAATATTAGGCACATTATCTAAAACTAAATTTGCTCTATGTACACCTATATATTGGTTTGCCCAACCAAATCTTGTTGCATCATTATCCGAAGGAATATTGAATAAGGAAATTTGTTGTGCATACAACTGGTCAGACCCTGACTCACCTCCCTTTTCCGTGTCATCTGAGGCAACATTTCCCATTACCCAATGCATATATCCCCCATTTCCATAATTACCACAACACCAGTTATTACCGGTTAAAGGGTGGTAGGCAGCCGTAACCGCCTTAAGCGCATCAGTTTCTGTCACGTATGCACTGCCTTCAGAAATTGAAGCTAAAGGCTCTTTGTCTAGAGTATCGGAACAACCTAATATTAAAAACCCTAATATTAAAGTCATTATAAATGCTTTGTTTTTCATAATTTCTCTTTTTATAATTATTTTCTTTTTTTATTTTATAAATCTACTTTCAATCCCAAGGTGATAATTCTAGGAACCGGGTAGTTGGTCTCATCAATGCCAATGTATAAAGGATTGTTAGCCGCGTTAGTTCCAATTTCCGGATCAAATAAGGGATATTTCGTAAAAGTAAATGCATTCTGAATAGAAGTAAAAATGCTCATATTGAACGCATCATTAAAAATTTCACTTGGGAATTTGTAGGATAATTGAATATTTCTGACTCTCAAATAATCGCCACTCTCCAAATAATAATCCGAAGATCTCATATTGTTGTTGGGGTCATTTGTGTTCACCCTAGGGACGGTATTACTAGTTCCTGGACCTGTCCATCTATTATCAAAAACATTCTTGGTATAATTAAAGAAGTTAGATCCTTCCGTTCTAAATTTCGCGCCTACATAGATGTCATTTCCTGAAACTCCCTGCAACTGGATCTTAAAATCGAAATTTTTATAAGACACTGAACCATTAACACCATATGTGATTGATGGCCAAGGGTTTCCTATGATAGTTTGATCATCTGCGTTAATAACGTTATCTCCATTTAAATCTTTAAATCTGAAATCTCCTGGCGCTGTACCCGAGCTTTGGAAAGCATGATTATCTACCTCTTCTTGAGTTTGAAAAATTCCATCTGTTTGCCATCCATAGAAAGAAGCTATTGGACTTCCTGGTTGTGTAACATTTACAAGCCCTACGAAAGAGATACGCTGAAAGAGTGCAGATCCACCATCACCTAGGTTAAGCACTTCATTTGTATTTCTGGCAATATTCCCCGAAATACTGTATGCCAATCCATTTGGGGTCGTATTCTGATACCCTAAACTAATTTCATATCCTTGATTTAGCACCTGCCCTCCATTTTGAAATGGAAAATCTTGAAGACCCGAATATCCATTGAGCGGCACCCGTAGTAACATATCAGAGGTAGTCTTTCTATACCAATCAAAAGTAGCACTGACTTTACCTTGAAAACCTGTAAAATCCAATCCAAAATTTGTCTCTTCTGTGGATTCCCACTTCAAATCGGGATTACCCTGGCCTAATGGGGCTTGCGCTATATTAACTTGTTGATTTTCTCCAAATACATAATTAATATTTGGGGTAACTAGACTAGCAAAGGCATAATTGGGCAAAGAGCTTTGGTTGCCAAGTGATCCCCAACCACCTCTAATCATAAGATTATCCACCCAATCCTGGTCAGACATAAAACTTTCTTCAGATAATTTCCACCCCAATGAGAAAGATGGAAAATATCCCCACTTGTTGTTTTCACCAAATCTTGAAGATCCATCAGCACGAAAGTTTACCGTTGCAAAGTACCTGCCATCATAACTATAGTTCAATCTGCCTAGATATGAAAATATTCCAAAAGCACCTGCACTACCTCCTACACTATTAGATTGTGTATTCAAGTCCAAGTACCTTAAATCTTCATTCTCCGTGGCATTTGCCGGTAAACCTGCTCCAGTTGCAGTAACCGATTTCACATTATTCTCTTGATTAGTAATACCAGCTAGAATATCAAAATTATGTTTTCCAAGAACTTTCGTATAAGTAATAGTGTTTGCCCAACTATTATCTGTGAATCGAGTAGAACTTTCTGTTAAACTGGCAACTTGATTAAAATTCCTCTCAGAAATAAAAAATTCGGGATTGAAATTAACATTTTCCGAATACCCTATATTAAAGTTGAACTGAGACTTGAAAACAAAATCCTTTAAAAAGGTGATATCGGCATAAACATTTCCATTTACTACAGATCTTCTAGTATCATTATTAGTATAGTAAATCGTAGCAACCGGGTTAGTAGAATTTAATGAGGTCTCCGAAAAACCAAAAGAGCCATCCGGATTTCTTGGGACAATTTCTGGGTTTGCAGTCAAAGTATTTCCAAGAACTGAACCAAAATTGAATTCAGAAATATTCTCAAAATTAGATAGACTAGCCGACAAGTTTTGACCAACTCTTATCGCAGGGGATATATCATGGGATGAATTGATTCTTAAATTAAATCTGTTGAAAGAAGTTCCTTTAACAATTCCCTCTTGGTCCTGATAGCCAGCAGAGAAAAAATACCTACTTGTCTCGCTACCCCCACTGGCGGATACCGAAACATTTGTAATGGGCGCCACTTGAAATACTTCCTTTTGCCAATCCGTACCAACACCTAACGAGGCAGGATCTGGATAAATTGGAGCATCTCCTGCATTTATCAAACCTTCATTATAAAGGGTTGCATACTGAGCCGCGTTGGTCATCGGAACTTTCCTTTGAATAGACTGATACCCTTGAGAATAATTAATATTTAGTTTTGACTTACCGGCCCTTCCTTGTTTGGTAGTTATTAAAATCACTCCATTTGCGCCCTGTGCCCCATATATTGCGGCAGCACTTGCACTTTTAAGCACTTGAATGCTTTCTATTTGTTCGGGAACCAAATCTAATGGGTCCGCGTTCGGGTTACCGTCTACTACATATAAAGGCGAAGAATTATTTATCGTTCCCGCACCCCTAAGCCTTATCAAAAGACCTGAACCTGGCGATCCAGAATTTTGTGAGACCTGAAGTCCAGCAACTTTACCTTGGAGCGCCTGTCCTACTTGTACTATTGGCTCATCTTCAAATTCCTCTGCTCCAACTACACCAATTGCCCCTGTAATATCACTTCTCTTTTGTGCACCGTAACCCACAACTACTACTTCGTCAAGACTGGAAACATTTTCTTGCATAGTCACGTTTATCGTAGTATCAGCTTCCACAGCAACCTTTATCGAGGTCATTCCTATATATGAAAACAAGAGAATTGAACCTTCAGCAGCGGTTATTGAATATTTTCCATCAAAATCTGTAACTGTCCCGTTGCCGGTCCCATCCACCACAACCGAAACCCCTAGAAGTGGAACCCCATCCTCTCCAGTTACCGTTCCAGTAATAATATTTTGAATTTCAGTTTTTTCAGCCTTTTCAGGTAATTCATTCTTGGGTTCAATCAATTGAACGCTCACAATTTTATTTACCCTTTTGAACCTCAACAAGGATTGTGAAGAAATTTTCGATAGTAAATCCACAAACAAAATCTGTTCTTCTTGGAAACTAAATTTCTTCTTATAATCCAAGATGGATTTATCATAGGAAAATTTATAATTTGAAATGCTTTCCAAAGTATCAAAAAGTTCTAAAAGCCCTAAATTCTGGATACTTATTTTAAGCATGTCGTCATTACTACTTTCATTATGACCACTTGAATCATTAAGTTTAGGTTTCAAATCCTGAATGTTATTCAAGACAATATCATCGTCTTGACCTAGGGAAACCGTGGAGAAAAAAGTGAAAAATAAAAGTAGAAACATTGTGTTAAAAGCATTTTGGCGGTTACTTTTTAAAGTATTTTTCATAATTTTGCAGATTGTTATTAGTTAGTTATTTCTAAACTGAATCAAGACGGTCAAATCATAGATTCAGATTTTTGGTTTAATTAATTTTTTTAATTGGCGGTTGACCTCTAACCGAGCCAGCCGCTTTTTTTTCTATTATTTGAATTTCATTATTACATTTTTGTTTTGGATTTTATACTCTAGGCCATAAACAAACTTTACGCCACTTAAAATATTTTCAATTTCTTCGTTTTGATAGCGTCCGTTGAATTTCCAATTCTTTGGAGGATTACCGTGAATTTGAAAATTAACCCCATACCAGACTTCAAGTCTGTCAATAAATTCATCAAACCCAACATCTTCAAAAATTATAATTCCATTTTTCCATGCCAATGTCTTCTCTATGTCAAATTCTGATTTTATCATCATACTGGTGTTCCTATGATAACTCAGTTCTTCCCCAGGCTCTAAAAAGACACTATCCTTTTCTTTGCCTATACCTTCCCTTTTTAGAACTTTAACTTTTCCTGTAACCAACGAAATGTTCAAGCTATCATTTTCTATGAATGAATTAACATTGAAGGAAGTTCCAAAGACTTCGGTTTCCAACACACCGGACTTAACAATAAAGGGAAAATCATCCATATGCTGAACGTCAAAATAAGCCTCCCCCACTAGTTCAACCGTTCTAGTTTTCCCGCTAAACTCTTTCGGGAATTTCAACGAACTTTCATAATTCAAATCAACTATAGATCCGTCGGGTAGCGTAATCTTGGATTTCACTCCTCTAGGATTAGAAACAATTTCCCAATCTTCAATGCTATTACTTATATCCTTGTTCCCATTGGGGGACCAATAATGATTGACTATTGCTAAGCTTAATAAGATTACAATGATCGCTGCATATTTAAAACCTGAATTAATGGTAGAATACAACAATTTTATTGATGGGTATTCCTTTGAGGCCTTACTCCTTTCCCCTTTAATGATCTCTCCCAACAACGTATTCATTTCTGACTCTTTCAAGGACTCATCATTAAATTTCAATTTTTTGACAAACTCACAGGCCTTATTAAAATCAGTACTATACTGTGGCTGTTCTTCTAACCACGTATTCCAAAAATAATCACTTTCTTCAGTAGGATTGCGAACCCAATTTATGAAGCCCCTATCCGATATCAAAAAATTAAAAATATCGCTTTTCTTTTCCTTCACTTGTAAACACTTATTTATTACAACAGAGCATATATTCTAAAATGATACCGAAAATTTGATTTTTTTTTAAAAAATAGGTTGTTAAATTATCAAAATAGGATTTAGAGTTGGAATTCTGGAGAGTGCCAACTGAAAAAGAATTGAGAAAGAATTGAAAAAAGTAGAGGCTTTCAGTTATTGTAATCCATTGTAAAATTCAAACGAGCAAGTTTAAAATTCGAATCAATTTATTTTATATGTTGACTGTCCGTTAAGTTAAGTGTACGTAATCGGATTGCCATACCATTGGTTTTTAATGTAAAGTCTAAAGGGATATAATGGTAATTCACATTAAGTGCTCCAAGTTGCCAGTAAAAATGGTAGTAATAAAAAAGCGAACTAAAAAGGATATTTTAAATGTTTTCGCATTTTGGTAAGCGCTCGGTAAATAATGCGCCTAGCAGATGAAATATGGGAAAAACCCAGCAGCTCAGCGACTTCTTGATAGGATAGATTTTGGTAGTAATAATAATATATAGCTTCTCTTTCAACGGAATTAAGTAATTTAAGTACCTTTTCCAAATTGACAAGCTGCAAATCTTCCTGTCCTACTATATAAACTGATTCAGATAAATGCTCAATACGGAATTCCTTGTATAAAGACTTTTTACCTCGTTCTTTTTGACGCTTTTTTAAATATACAATAACACGTCTTTTGAATGCTTTTAAAAGATAAAATTTTAAAGAAGTAGGATTCCCCAACCCCGATCTTTTTTCTCTCAAATAAATAAAAAAATCCTGAAGGCAATCTTTGACTATTTCATTGTCATCTGAAAACCTACAGCCATAACCATACAGTATATTAGCATATTTCTGATAAATCAAAATGAATGCTTCCTCATCACCATTTTTAAAATCCCTCCATGCAGCCGAATCATCCTTTTCAGTAGGATATTGTGTGGTGTTAGTTTTGAAAAAGGGATATTGCATATTAATTGGTAATTATGACTTTCTAAAATAAAATCATACTATATTAATAAATCATTAACAATATTACATTTAATTTTGAATAAACCAAAATAATAGCTTTTTTTTTATAAAATGATAATTTCAATATTCACAAATTAAGCCTCGGACTGTAAATTACCTTGGGAAACTCAAAATAGAATATTGTAATCTTCATTATTTATTTAATAAAGAAATGCCATATCATATAACAGGTAAAATATTTAATAAAATGAATTTCAGAAAACTTTAAGAATCTCATCTTTTTTAAGATAATCCCCTATATTGAATAAGTTACTAAACATTATTACTCGAAAATATAGTTAACATTTTAAGTTATTTAAGCATATTAAATACTGGGAATAATAAAGTTTTAATTCCCTTAGACGCTAATTAAAGTATAGAAGAACAAAAATTCATTGCTTTTTACCAACCACCGTTCTCATGTTCAAAAAAACTTGGAAGAATGGGTATCTTCGAGAATATAAAGTAATATATGGCTGAAGGTAAATCTTGGGCAAACACCCTCATAGAACTCTTGGAAGTATTTTTTAACAGCTTCCAACGCAAGAAAAGAGGTCGTACATGGCATCAACATGTTGTACCCTACAAAGAAGGTTGGGCCGTACGACGTGAAGGTAATAAGCGCGTCACCAGCAAACATCGAAAACAGAGCACCGCCATCAACAAGGCAAAAATATTAGCTAAAAAATACGATGCCGATGTTATCATTCACCGTGAAAATGGTGGTATTAGAGAACGAATAAGTTATGCTGACTAGCGTTTATACATTTTAAAAATCTACTCCATCATCCACTCATCTACCAAAAGCTATGCATAAAGCAAAATCCATCCGGTCGGATGATAAAAAATCCCTCAACAATTTCCACAAAACCAAATTTCGTTTCAAATCTTTCCTTTTTTAAGTTTTTATTAATACTTAAATTCCATGAAAAGGGGTAATTTGAAATTTATGGTGTCTATAGCTCAACCAACTTTAGCAAACCTCCTTCTACAGCCTATTTGTAAACGAAGGTTTCCTTCCCTCCTACTTCTGTTTTTATTCTTTATCCTGTTATTGATTTTTTCCGGATGCTCACCAAAATTCACCAATACTACTTTGCCAATTGAAGAGGTAAAGGAATTCTCATATAATGGAGGAGCTGTTATTGAAGATAAGTGGTGGACAGCTTTTGAAGATGAAAATCTTAATACATTAATTGACAGTGCATTACGGTCAAATTTCGATTTGGCAGCGACATGGCAGCAATTTTTGGCCGCGAAGGCAACGGTATCTAGGGAAGCTTCTATCAAATGGCCTCAAATACAAGCGACGGCACAGACCGCCGAAAATTTTCCTGTGAACGATTTTAGAGGTGGTGAAAATACTCAGCTAGGGTTATCGGCTTCTTACGAATTGGATTTATGGGGCCGAATTAGAACTGGTGTTCAGGCAGAAAAGTACAGGGCGGAGGCCAGTCTTTTTGATTATCGTACCGCGGCGATATCGTTATCTGCGGAGATTGCCTCCACTTGGTACCAACTACTGGCAGCAAAGCAACAGTTGAAAATTACTGAAAATCAAATTGCCACAAACGAAAATATCATCAAATTAATACGTTCTCGCTTTGTGGGAGGTCAAATACGTGCAGTAGATATTTTACGTCAGGCACAGCTACTGGAAAGTACCAAGGAGCAACAAATTATTTTCAAAACCAATGTGAGCCTATTGGAAAACCAGTTGGCCGTTCTTCTTGGACGGCAGCCCCAGGAAGAAATGGTATTTGACGAGATAACCTTACCCGATTTACCAGAACTCCCACAAACCGGATTGCCTTTGGAATTGGTACGCCGTAGACCGGATATTCAACAGTCTTATGCACTCCTACTTGCCGCAGATCGCGATATGGCCTCTGCCGTAAGAAACAAATATCCAAGAATCTCATTCAACGTTCGGGGACAACTCCGTGCCAATAATTTTGCGAATCTTTTTGATAATTGGGCCTATTCCATAGCAGGGAATTTGCTTGCCCCCCTTTTTTACGGGGGACAACTAAGTGCGGAAGCTGATAGAAACGAGGCCGTTAAACAACAACGATTATATGAATTTGGGCAAACCACGCTGGTCGCCTTTCAAGAAGTTGAAGATGGTCTTGTACAGGATTTGATGCAAAAAGAACGTTCGGAGAACATTGAACGACAATTGGAACTAGCGTCAAAAAGCAATAAGCAATTACGCGTTGAATTTTTAAACGGGTTTAGTCCTTATTTGGATGTTTTGATAGGGTTGGATCAAGAACAGCAGTTACGACGGGATTACGTGGCCGCACAATTGCGACAAATACAGGTTCGTATTGGGCTATATCGTGCCCTGGCAGGAGGTTTTGACACCGGGAGGACATTGGATAATGGATAAAAAAGCAATAGGATTATATGGATAATAAAAAAATACTTTGGATCTGTTTGGGCATTTTAGGTGCCGGTATCCTTATCACTGTACTCATTTTTAACACGGAACCGGAAGCCAAGAGAGAAGGAGCCAGTATTGAAACGGCCATGTTAGTGGATGTGTTGCCCGTGGAAAAAGGTACGTTTGAGCCCGTCATTGTTGCAACCGGAACGGTGCAACCTGTAGAGGACGTTAATTTGAGTCCATTAGTTTCCGGTCAGGTTATTCGCAGGGATCCCTCATTTACCCCGGGCGGGTTTGTCAAAAAGAATCAAGTCTTGTTGCAGATAGATCCATCAGATTATCGGAATACGCTGGAATTGCGAAGAGGTGAATATATGCAATCACAGACGACCTTGGATACGGAAATGGGTCGCCAGCAAATAGCGGAACAGGATTTAGAACTTATTGCAGGCGATTCCCTTTTTGGGGACAATCCACTTTCTGAAGAAGAACGGCAGTTGGTCCTTAGAAAGCCACAACTCAATGCCGTAAAAGCGAACATTGGTGCAGCAAAGGCTTCGGTAGATCAGGCAAGATTAAATCTTGAACGTACCACTATCCGAGCTCCTTTTGATGCCCATATCTTAAGTCAGAATGTAACCAAAGGCTCATTGGTTTCCCAAGGAGATATTTTAGGGCGAATTGTGGGAATCAACGAGTATTGGGTGGTTGCAACCGTCCCCGTATCCAAAATACAGTGGTTGAGTTTTCCTAACGACGATTCCGAAAAAGGAGCTCCCGTGCGTATTGAAAATCCATCCGTATGGGCAAGCGGTGCTTATCGTGATGGGTATCTAGACAGGCAGATCGGTGCGCTCGATGGTCAGACCCGTTTGGCACGGGTGCTGGTAAAAGTCCAAGACCCTTTGGCGACTACTAAAGAAATGGAGGGTATGCCAAAAATGATGATTGGTACCTTCGTAGAGGTTAATATTCAAGCTGATCCTGTAACCGACGTGGTGCGTCTGAGCAGGGATTATGTCCGAAGTAACGAGACCGTCTGGGTCATGAAAGATGAAAAATTGGAAATCCGCCAAGTGGAAATAGTGCTTACGGATGACGAACATGCGTACATAAGCAAAGGCTTGGAGGATGGGGATAAGGTTATCATAACCGATTTAAGTACCGTTAGCAACGGTATTGGACTGCGTACGGCAACAGATACTCCTGAAAATGAAATGAAGGACTAGGAAAAAATTAGCGAAATGGAAAAGAACGAAAAAGGAAAAACCAAAAGAAAGGAAGGAGCCATTGCTTATATGGCCCGTAATTCCATTGCGACCAACTTGCTCATGTTGGTACTTCTAGGTGGTGGTCTCTTTACCATGTATAAAATCCAAAAAGAAGTATTCCCGGAATTTCAATTGGATTTTGTCGAAGTCTCGGTAGCCTATCCCGGAGCATCACCGGCCGAGGTAGAACAAGGGGTGTTACAACCCGTAGAGGAAGCGGTTCGTGGCGTTCAGGGCATAAAGGAAATTGTTTCTGAAGCCAACGAGGGATCCGGACAGGTCAGTATAGAATTGGTGGCAGGCTCCGAAAGAATGACTGCGTTTCAAGACATCGATCAGGCCATTAATCGTATCCAGACTTTTCCAGATGATATTGAAAGACCCGAAGTCCGGTTGCAGTCCCGCCAACGGGATGTTTTACAGATAGGTCTGTACGGCGCTGCCGATGTTTGGACATTAAGGCAGCTCGCCGAACGCCTACGAACCATACTTCTCAACAATCCGGAAATTACGCAGGTAGAATTGGGGAACGTGCCCGAATACGAAACCCGAATCGAGATTCCTAGGCGAACACTACAAAAGTATAATTTGACCCTTGGTCAGGTGGCGGATATTATCCGGCAAAGCAGCAACGATGTTCCGGCAGGTGCCGTCCAGACACAAAGCGGGGAAATTCTCCTTCGGATGCAGGAGCGCAAACAATGGGCCAAGGAATATGGCAATATTACTGTTGTCTCCTCAGATGATGGTGCCAAGGTAAGCCTTAAGGAAATCGCGACCATTACAGATGGTTTTGAAGAAACCGGTTTTCATGGGCAATTTAACCAAGAAAATTATGTGGAGTTGCGCATATTCAGAATCGGTAATCAATCCCCCTTGGAAATTGCGGATGTTACGAAAAAAATCCTGGATGACTTTCAATTACCACCTGGTATTAAATACAGAACGGACAGTAATAGGGCAGCCGATTATCGGGAACGACTATCGCTATTAACCGAAAATGGGGTACTCGCTATTGTGATCGTATTAATCATATTGACGCTTTTCTTGGAGTATCGCTTGGCCTTTTGGGTGATGATGGGGATGACCGTTTCCTTTATTGGCGGTATGATTTTACTGCCCTTGATAGGCATTAGTGTCAACATGATTTCCATGTTCGGATTTCTGGTGGTACTAGGGATTGTAGTAGATGATGCCATTGTTGTGGGTGAGAATGTCTATGAATACCGTCAAAAAGGCCTTAGCCCCATGAAAGCGGCTATTGCAGGGACTAAAGATGTTTCATTACCGGTGGTTTTTAGTATTGTAACCACCATCATCGCGTTTGTCCCATTGCTTTTTATGCCCGGTGAAACTGGAAAGTTTTGGCAACCGTTACCCGCAGTGGTCATCGTCATATTGGCTGTTTCCTTGCTGGAAGCGCTGTTTATTTTACCTTCCCACTTGGGGCACCTTAAAAAACAAAGTAGTAAAAATAAATGGGTACTCAAATTGGAGGGTTGGCAACGTTCTTTTGCCAAGGGTTTCGATAAATTTATTAATAATCATTACCGCCCATTTCTGGACTTGTGCCTTAAATATCGCTATATCACCTTGAGCGCCGCAGTTACCCTATTATTAATCGTAGGAGGATATGGGTATAGTGGTCATATGGGAATGATTATGATGCCGGAGGTTGCCGCGGATGAAATTGAAGCAGGGGTGCGATTGCCTGTTGGCACCACGCCGGATCAAGCGGCAAAGGTAGCCCATGCCATTTCGGAATCGACACAACGGATGTTCGAGGAACACAATCTCTATGAAGTTGCGGAAGGTATTAAAACCAACGTCCGTGGTCAAAATTTTATAGATGTTGAAATCGTGATGCTACCACCGGATCAACGTGACATTACCGCGGGAGAAGTTATCGCTTTATGGCGTGATAATATTGGGGATATTGAAGGGGTAGACCAGATTACCTTTGAGGCCGAACGTGGACCGGGAGGAGCAAGGCAGGATATAAGTATTGACCTTAGCCACTCTGATATTGATGTTCTGGAACGTGCCAGCGCTGCTTTTGTTGAACGGATGCGCACCTTCTCCAATACCCGGGATGTTACCGACAATTACAACAAAGGTAAATTGCAGTATGATTTTAAGCTGTTACCACAAGGAAGAAATCTTGGACTTACTTCGGACGAGGTTGGAAGGCAGGTTCGGGATGGGTTTTTTGGTGCCTTGGCGATGCGGCAATTACGGGGAATGAACGAAATTGAAGTCCGTGTTAAATTGCCCATGGAGGAACGGAAAGACATTAAAAACCTAGAGAAATTTTTAATCCGCACCCCAACAGGGATTGAAGTACCCCTAATGGACGTGGTTGAAATAGAACAACGGGAAGCCTTTAGTAGTATTAACAGGAGAGACGGTCGAAGAGTCGTAAATGTGGGTATGGATGTAGAACCTGCCAATGCCGTGGGCCGTGTTATTGCCTCTGTCCAAGAGGAAACGCTTCCGCAGCTTAGGGCAGATTTTCCAGGAATCACCTGGACTTTTGAGGGCTCTCAGGCGGATATGCGGGAAAGTACCAATACGTTAAAGGCTGGTTTTTCTATAGCCATGCTTTTGATTTATGCCTTATTGGCAATTGCTTTTAGTAGTTACTCTACAGCCATTAATCGTGATGACGGCTATTCCCTTTCGGAATTGTGGGTGCGGTTATTGGACATATTTTGTTGGGTTATGATTTATCCCTTGGTAAGTTTGATGGGGGTAATTGCATTGTCTGGTGTTGTGGTAAACGATTCGCTGATTATGATAGATTATGCGAATAAACGCAGAAAAGAAGGCGACCCTATTTATCAATCGATTCATGAAGCCGGGCTAAGAAGGTTTCGCCCGATTATACTTAACGACAATGACCACTTTTGGTGGCCTTGCCCCTATTATTCTGGAAACCTCCAGCCAGGCGTTCTATTTAATTCCGATGGCGATTTCCCTCGGGTTCGGAATCGTATTTGCCACCGCGATTATTCTGGTCATCGTACCTTGCTTGTACCTTGCGTTGGAAGATTTGCGGCTAATGATACAAAAAGGTAGGACGGTAAGACAGGTGGACGTTTCGGATGGATCGGAACCAGGAAATCCAGTGCTGGCGGATAAGTAGGGATAGCTATCTAATGTTTGGTATTGTTAAAGTGCAAAGCACTTATCATCTTTAAACTCCGAAGAAAATGGAAATTGTACAGAATTTTCATAGTAAGAAAACGATTATAATATCTCTTAAGAATAAATTGGGATTAACTGGAATATAAGTTATAGATGGTGAATAATTTTAAAAGAAACCTCTCCCTCACCGGGGATTTAGAACTGACAGGTATTCAAAAAGGTGCGGCGAGTACCTATGCCGCTGGAGCAATGGGCGTAAAGGTTGCTTTGGAGCATACGTTTAAGGAAATGGGCATTTATGATTCCATGAGGGCGCTGGCCAAAATGAACCAGAAAGATGGTTTTGACTGTGCCGGATGCGCCTGGCCCGATCCGGAAAAACCTTCCAAAATAGCTGAGTATTGCGAAAATGGGGCTAAGGCATTGGCAGAGGAGGCTACACATTTAACGTTAGGTCCTGACTTTTTTGCCAAATATAGTGTGGAAGAACTTTCTAAATGGTCCGATTTTAATATTGGCAAAAGTGGGCGACTCATACATCCCATGATTCTTCACCCAGATAAAGTTCATTACGAGCCTATTTCTTGGGCAGGTGCTTTTGAACTCATTGCCGGCGAGCTCAAAAAATTAAACAGTCCTGATGAAGCTATATTTTATACTTCTGGGAGATCTAGTAATGAAGCTGCTTTTTTATATGGATTATTTGCCAGAGCTTTTGGCACCAACAATATGCCCGACTGTTCCAATATGTGCCACGAAAGTAGTGGGGTTGCACTTGGCGAGACTTTGGGAATAGGCAAGGGATCAACAAAGTTGGAGGATTTTTATGAGGCCGAAGTAGTAATGGTCATCGGGCAAAACCCAGGAACGAATCATCCAAGGATGCTGACCGCACTTCAAAAATGTAAAGAAAATGGTGGCAAGGTTATCAGTATAAACCCGTTAGAAGAAATTGGACTCGTGAAGTTCAAAAATCCACAGGAAATCAAAGGGATTACAATCGGGCAATCCATAAGCGATATTTATCTGCAGGTTAAAATAAACCAAGATGTGGCACTTTTGAAGCTCTTGATGAAAAAGTTGGCAAAGCTGAATGCGAAAGACACATCGGTATTTGACCAAGACTTCATCAAAAAATATACCGAAGGATATGAATCCCTGCTGAAAGATTTGGACTCGTATTCCGAGGAGGAACTTTTAAAGCTTTGTGGTGTTTCAAAGGAGCTTATCGACGAAACAGTTGCGTTATTGGCGAAAAAAAATAAGATAATTATCTGTTGGGCCATGGGCCTAACCCAGCACAAAAATGGGGTTGATAACATTAAGGAGTGCGTCAACCTTTTGTTACTCAAAGGTAGTTTGGGCAAACCAGGAGCTGGAACCTGCCCGGTACGTGGTCATAGTAATGTTCAGGGCGATCGCTCCGTTGGTATTATGCATTTTGTATCTGAGGAACTCAATACTTCCATCGAAAAGAACTTTGGTTTTAAACCGCCTGTAAAAGAAGGTTTTGACACGGTCCATGCCGTTGAAGCCATGCACAAAAGCGAAGCAAAAGTTTTTATGGCGCTAGGGGGGAATTTTGTATCCGCGGTATCCGATACCCGATATGCTGCCGAAGCAATGCAGCAATGCAATCTGACAGTTCAAATCAGTACAAAACTAAATAGAAGCCATTTGATTACGGGCAAGACCGCACTTATATTACCTACTTTGGGTAGATCTGAAAAGGATACAATTAATGGTAAGCAACGTTTCCTGACCGTTGAAAACAGCATGGGAAAAGTGCATCGTACCAAAGGAATCTTACCTCCAAAATCCGAAAACTTAAAAAGTGAACCCGAAATAATCGGGGGAATCGCGGATACCTATTTTCAAGGTCAACACCCTGTAAGTTGGAAGAAATTAGGAACTGATTACGAGATGCTACGGGACAAACTTTCTGCTACTATAAATGGTTTTGAGCAGTTGCAGAAGAAATCCGAAGGGTCTGGATATTATCTTCCAAACAATGTCAGAAATTTAGATTTTAGTAAGCTACCAAACGGAAAGGCCCAATTCAGTCTTTGCAAACTGGCAGATCACGCGCTAAAACCTAATGAGTTTTTATTGATGTCCATTCGTTCTCATGACCAGTTCAATACCACCATCTACGGGCTAAACGATCGCTACCGGGGAATTTATAACGAGAGAAGGGTCTTGTTCATGAATCCCAAGGATATGGTTGCGAAGAAACTGGATAACCAAGAGGCCGTTGACCTAGTTAGTAATTATGATAACGTTGAACGAAGAGCCGAAATGTTTTTGGTCATTCCCTACAATATTCCCATGGGAAATTTAGCCGCCTATTTTCCGGAGACAAATATGATCATTCCACACAATCATTTCGCGGACCAAAGTAATACGCCAATTAGCAAATCGGTTGTTGTGACGGTTGAAAAACGGTAGGTTCTCGATACAGTTTGCCTACGGCAAATCACCCGAACTGACAACGTAATAAGGTCAGACACAACAATCAAAAATAGTATGATGTCACTTCGCGTGTTTTCAAATGAGCGTAGTGAGTTTGAAAATGCCCGCCCGTGCCGTTCGGACGGGTATCGAGAAGTACTCAAACTAAAAATAGTTCTCGATACGATTACCCGAACTGACAAGAGGTTGTTGTATTGTCTAAATTGAAGTAACTTTAAATAAAAAACCAAGGATAGTTCTTGTACTGTATTGTCGACATAGAAACAACCGGAAATGGCATAAAAGGAAACCGCATCACCGAAATTTCCATATTCAAATATGACGGACATAGCGTCATAGATGAGTTTACCTCTTTAGTCAATCCAGAATGCGAAATACCCTACTTCATCACCGGATTAACGGGAATTGACAATGCAATGGTTAGGGATGCCCCTAAACTCACCGAGATAGCTGAAACAATTACCGCATTTACAGAAGATTGCATCTTTGTAGCACACAGTGTAAACTTTGATTACAACGTTATCAAAAATGAGCTTCGCCTACTAGGCCTTGATTTTACACGGAAAAAACTGTGTACCGTACGCCTGTCCAGAAAACTATTGCCTGGTTATAATTCCTATAGTCTTGGTAAATTATGTTCCGCGATAGGCATACCACTTACGGACCGACATAGGGCACGTGGAGATGCCCATGCGACCGTTCTTTTGTTTCATAGATTACTGCGTTCCGACGGAGCGACCACTATATTCAAACAATTCTTAAACGCTCGTTCACAGGAAGCCACCCTACCTCCTTCCCTACCCAAAACCGAATACGACAAATTACCTGCTACAGCTGGCATTTATTATTTTAAGGATTCAAAAGGCAAGATTATTTACGTTGGGAAAGCCATCAATATTAAAAAAAGGGTACTAAGTCATTTTTATGAAAAGACCACCAAGGAACTGAACCTATGTTCCGAAACGGTGTATCTTGATTTTGAAGAAACAGGTAATGAGCTGATTGCCCTATTGGAAGAATCCGAAGAAATCAAAAAGCACTATCCTAAGCACAATCGCGCTCAAAAAAGAACCATTCAGCAGTACGGAATTTTTAGCTACGAGGACAGAAACGGTGTTTTACACCTTGCCTACAACAAATTGAAATTGGCCCCTAATCCCCTGAAAGTGCTTTATAGCGTTACGGAATGTCGACAATTTTTGGAAAATCTTTGTGCTGATTTTGAGCTCTGTCCCAAGTACTGTCATCTACAGGAAAATATAACAACATGCTCACACTATAAAATTAAACAATGCCTTGGAATCTGTTCCAGCCTAACCCATTTGGAAACATATAATGATAGGGTAAACCAAGCTATTTTAAGTCTACAGGACAAGAAATCCGATTATGTAATTTCATTAAAAGGAAGAAATGCGGAAGAAGATGCTTTTGTATTAGTAAAGGACGATTGTTATGCGGGTTATGGATTTATCCCAAAAGAAGAAAACCTAAACCATTTGAATTCCTTGGACACCTTTTTAAAACCTAAAAGAAATACGTTGGAAGCGCAAAGAATTATAGCTTCCTATATACTTAAAAATCCAAAATCCCTTATTGGGTTAGAGAAAGAAACAACGGATTCAGTTTCAATCTAATCTTTCATTTTACGATACATTCTAACGATAAAAAGTAGCCAAATCATAAATATGATGGCAACGATAATTGAATATATCAGAATAAAATCCACTACTTTCTATACTTTAAATAATTCATAAACCCGAGAATCGTGGGTGCCCAAAATGCGATAAAAATTGCATCCAGTTTTTCTCCCCTTAAAAACAAAATCTCCGATACTATAATAATGGATATGACTACTAATAACATGAGACAGTTCATTGCCCCAATACGTTCAATAAAATTTTTAACCATTGCTGTAATACAAATCCTACTTAAAGGTATTAAATAATCAGTTCAGAATTAAGAATAAATTAAGTTTTTGTTAACACTTAACGATTTCTTTATACCCCACAAAATAAGGATAATTAACCAAGAGGATAGCGCCTATTGATTTTTCTTTAGGATAATCTTTAAACCGATAAACTACAGGGTTGTAGGACAGACAAAATCCGATACCTCGGCACCTTCGTTTTTCATGGCACCAAATCCACCTTCCACATTTATCAAATTATGGATTCCCCTGCTTTTTAATATTGAAGAAGCAATAACCGACCGATAACCCCCTGCACAATGCACTAAAAAGTCGTTTTTTTCCGGATACTCGGATAGATGCTTATTTAATTCGCTCAACGGTGTATTTTCGGCAGTCTTTATATGCTCCGAAAGGTATTCGCTTTCTTTCCTAACATCGTAAACAGAGATCGATTCCGATTCCATTTTTTCCTTTGCTTCTGCGGCGGAAATGGAGCTTATGCTATCTGTTTCTTTTCCAGTAGCCTTCCAGGCGGGTAGTCCACCTTTCAAATAACCTATCGTACCATCAAAACCGACCCTGGACAATCTGGTAATGGCCTCCTCTTCCTGGCCTTCCGGAATTACCAAAAGCAACTGCTGTTTGGTATCCGCTATCAAGGCACCGACCCATGGGGCAAAATCACCGTTTAATCCAATAAAAATGGACCGTGGAATATGAGCTTTTACAAACTCATCCTGATGACGCACATCCAACACCAAAGCATCGGTCTCGTTGGCGGCCAGTTCAAATTCCTCCGGAGATAGCTCGGTAGTACCCCTGTTCAATACTTCCGCAATATCCTCATATCCCTCCTTATTCATTTTAACGTTCAAGGGAAAGTATTTAGGTGGTGGTAAAAGTCCGTCCGTTACTTCTTTGACAAATTCCTCTTTGCTCATATCGGCTCTAAGGGCATAATTCATCTTCTTTTGGTTACCCAAGGTATCCACCGTTTCCTTCATCATGTTCTTACCACAGGCAGACCCTGCGCCATGTGCAGGATAAACAATCACATCGTCCGCAAGCGGCATGATTTTATTTCTAAGGCTATCAAACAGCGTTTCCGCCAATTGCTCCTGCGTTAAATCGGCCGCTTTTTGTGCCAAGTCCGGCCTACCCACATCACCCAAGAACAAGGTATCCCCTGAGAAGATGGCATGGTCTTTTCCATTTTCGTCCCTTAACAGATACGTTGTACTTTCCATTGTATGACCAGGGGTATGAAGTACTTTGAAAGTTAGTTTACCCAATTTGAATTCCTGACCGTCCGCTGCAATGATAGCGTCGAAAGTAGGATTGGCGGTAGGTCCATAAATTATTGGAGCCCCCGTTTCCTTGGACAAGGTCACGTGCCCACTGACAAAATCCGCATGAAAATGGGTTTCAAAAATATATTTTATCTGTGCATCATCATCCTTTGCTCTTTCAATATATGGCGCTACTTCACGCAATGGGTCAATGATGGCGACTTCTCCATCGCTCTCTATATAATATGCGCCTTGTGCCAAACAACCTGTATATATCTGTTCTATTTTCATGATTAAATCTTTAGTTAACGCTCCTGTTTTATTTCAATTAAATCCAATAAAATTACTTGTCCCTACTTTTCTTAAGGATTTTTTTTCGTCTGAACTCGTAGGCGACCCAAGACCCCAATTTAGAAGCCGTATCCGGATCATCAAAAAACGTGACCGCCTCCTTTGTTTTCACAAATAAATATTCCTTATGCAACTCATTTATGATACCGCTACTAAAAATAATATCTCTTGTTGGCCCTATAGCCCCTGCAATAAAAAACAACAGCCCCATTTGATGGATCTCCCGTATGGATTTCGCTAACGTATCGGTCCCCGTAGCATCTATATAATTTATGGCCTCTGCATTCAATATCACCCCTTTGAGGTTAGGTCCCTTCTCCCTAATATGTTTAAAAAGTTCTTTCTTGAAAAAGGACGCATTTCCAAAATACAATTGCGAATCAAAACGAACAATCAACAAATCTTCCCTAACCACAGCCTCGTCTCCAAAACGCCTAATGTTTTTATAGTAGTCGGAATTTTTTATGTTTCCCAACACGGCAAAATGTGGTTTTGAAGTTCTGTAAACCATAAGCAAAAGTGAGCACAGCACTCCAATTAAAATCCCTTCCGTAATTCCCACAAAGAGCGTTACAAGAAAGGTTATAAGCAAAATGAGCAACTCGTCCTTTCTATTATGCCAAAGGCTTTTAGCGTAGCTGAAATCAATAAGCCCAAAAACAGAGACCATAATGATGCTCGCCAAAATAGCGTTCGGAAGCTTGCTAAAAACTGGGGTGAAAAATAGTAAAGTCAGCAAAACCAGAATTACACTAAAGATGGCCGCCAGATTCGTCTTGGCGCCTGCCTCATGATTGATTGCTGAGCGTGAAAAACTTGCGGTTACCGGAAATGCCTGAAAAAGTGACCCCACTATATTGGAACTACCCAAGGCTATTAATTCCTGATTGGGATGAATGGTTTCCTCACCACTTTTTTCCTCTAAGGCCTTACCAATGGAAATTGCTTCCAAATACCCCACCAGCGCCAATGCGAGTGCCATTGGCCATAACTTTCCGAGATCGTCCCATTGCAAGGTGGGCAGCACAAATGAAGGGAGGCCATTAGGGATTTCACCCACAAGCTGCACGCCGTAATCTTGCAAATCCAACAAATAGACCCCAAGAATACCCAATAGAACAATTACCAAAATACCCGGAATTCTTTTGCTCCATTTCCTTAGTCCGATAAGGATTAAAATTCCCAAAAGACCTATGCCCAAATCGTAACTATTCGTATTACCTAGCTTCTCCCAAGCATTCCAGACCAATTGGTGAAAACGGTTGCTACCGTCAATATTCGTTCCCAAAAGATGCTTCAGCTGGCTCAACATAATGATAAGGGCAGCTGCGGAAGTGAATCCGCTGATTACAGGTTTTGAGAGGAAGTTTACCAAGAAACCCATACGCAGGATGCCCAATGATAGCTGTGTAACACCTACCATTAATGTAAGCACCACTACCAGGGCAATATAATTTTCCACACCGGTTATCACCAGAGTGCCAAGTCCCGCAGCGACTAAAAGGGAATCCATAGCTACAGGGCCTACCGCAATTTTTCTAGATGTCCCGAGAAAGGCATAAATCAAGATGGGAAATAGCGAAGCGTATAGACCGTAAACCGGTGGCAGTCCAGCAATCATGGCATATGCCATTCCTTGGGGAACCAAAACAATTCCAACGGTAAGACCCGCCAACAGATCCTTTACAAAATAGGTCTTCTTATAGTTGGCTAACCATTGTAAAAAAGGCAGGAAACGTTCCACAGAACAAATTTACGTAATAATAGGTGTTTAAGTGTTGATTGAAATCATAGAGGACTATAATAGGGTATTAAACTCCAACGCCCTGCTTACCCAAAAATCCAAATCCGATTCTGAATCAAATGCTTCCGGGGATAAGAAAATAAAACCCCTCATGGGTTTGCCCGTGAAATCCATTTTTTTTGCACCTCTTTTCTGCAGAAGTTTCTCATAGTTCAATTTTCCAACTCGTACCATCAGCCTATCTTGGTTGGTCTTTTTATCTCTATCCACGCCAATGCACATTTTACTATTGACCATGAAAAGCAGTCCACCCATCATTTTTTTCTCCTCCAAATGCCCAACCCCCTTTAAACGCGGTCTCACCCTTTCTACAAGATAATCGCTAAATGCCATCCGATACTATTGAGGGTTAATATGCACTTTAAAAACACTTACTTTATCCACTAGTTTTTGAAAACCTCTATCCAAATTTTCCTGCACCACGGCATAGGGATAAAATGTGATCGGTTCAATGCAGACCATGTTTGAAACTTCGGTCCAGAGCATAAAACTTTTAAAGCCTTCCGTGCTTATCTCCAAGGTCCTATCGTCCTCCAACAGTATCTTGTTACAGTCGCTAATTTCCATTGCCCTACTGCCAACTGCGAGAATTTCTGGAAGTGTTACTTCTCTACCAATTGTTTTTATCAAAGGTGAGGAAGAATGCAATTTAAAAGCGGGATGATATCCCAACATAAAAGGCATTCCCTCCTCCCCGGAAATTTTAAACGTTAACGATAGCCCTTTTTCTTTAAGCTCAAAAGATTTAGTAAACTCGAAATTATAGGGCCATGAAAGTTTTTCAGCGGTGGATTTGGCCGGATATTTGGAATTCTTGATTTCAGTGTTCGTAGTATAATGTTTAACATAATCGGCTGATGTTTCTGTTTGATGCAACAATTCATAACTCATCTCACGCAAAAGCCCATGCTGATCTTGTATTGCATTTCCTTTGGGTGTATTTACCATGAAACCGGCCTCATTTGTTGGGCCAATTATCGGAAACATTTCCGTGTCCGAACTGCGCCAACCAGGACTTCCCTTTTGATGTATATATTCGTGCCCTGAAACCTGATAACTTACCAGTTCTCCAGCATCTATGTTTACGGTTTGATTTCCTAATTTTAATACTTCCATGATTTTTCTTTTAAAGTGAAGACCGACATGTTCATAGCGCCCTACTCCAAACTAAGTGTTGTTATTCCAAAAACCCCTTTTCGCGCATCCAGTCATCATTGAACATCTTGCCCACATACCGGCTTCCATGGTCATGGAACAGCACCACGACCACATCATCCTTGGAAAAGTGTTCTTTTAACTGAAGCACTCCCTTGATTGCTGCGCCTGCAGAATTCCCAAGAAACATCGCTTCTTCCTTCGCCAAGCGCTGTGTATAAATAGCCGCATCTTTGTCCGTTACCTTGGTAAAACCATCGATAATACTAAAATTAACATTGAGCGGCAAAATGTCCTCCCCTATGCCTTCAGTTATATAGGGATAGATTTCATTCTCATCAAAAATACCCGTTTCGTGATATTTCTTAAACACCGATCCATAAGTGTCTACTCCCCAAATTTTTACGTTAGGGTTTTTCATTTTCAAAAAAGATCCTACACCGGATATGGTACCGCCAGTCCCTACGCCGACCACAAAGTGAGTAACTTTACCATCGGTCTGGTCCCAAATTTCAGGTCCGGTACTTAAAAAATGTGCTTTGCAGTTGGACGGATTATCATATTGATTCACATACCAAGAGTTGGGAATCTCGGTGGCCAATCTTTTCGCGGTGCTGTAATAACTTCGAGGGTCGTCCGGCGGAACGTCCGTAGGACAAACATGTACCTCGCTACCCACGGCTTTTAGGATATCCATTTTTTCCTTGGACTGCTTATCGCTTATAACGCATATCATTTTGTAACCCTTGACCGTAGCGGCCAATGCAAGCCCCATGCCCGTGTTGCCAGATGTTCCCTCAATAATGGTTCCACCCGGTTTCAAAACCCCTGCTTTCTCAGCGTCTTCAATCATTTGTACCGCCATCCGGTCCTTGACGGAATTACCCGGATTGAAGGTTTCATACTTTGCCAAAACCAAACAGGGAAGTTCCGCGGTCAATTTGTTCAATTTTACCATCGGCGTATTCCCAATAGTCTCCAATATATTATTTGCGTAATCCATTTAAAATCTATTCAAACTTTATCGCCTTAACCGGCGTTATCTTGGTAATGATGTAAGAAGGTATCAGTAGCATCAAAAGACACAAAAGCAGTACCCCGGCATTTAATAAAAGCACCGTCCAAAAATCGATATGTACTGGGATGTATTCAATATAATATTCCTTCGGATTTGGAAACTTGAACAACCGAAATTTGTCTTGTATCAGAATTACCCCTAAACCTATTAAGTTGCCCCAAAAAAGGCCGACCCCAATTAAATAGGTCGCATTGTAAAGAAATACTTTCCGGATGCTCCAATTAGTGGTGCCCAATGCCTTCAAAATACCAATCATAGGTGTGCGTTCCAAAATAAGTACTAGCAAAGCCGTAATCATATTGATGCCACCCACAATGATCATGATACCAATAATAAGGGCGATATTAAAATCGAACAAACTAATCCATTCAAATATTTTATAATACTTGTCCTTTAGCGTTTTGGTATCCAAGGTAGCTACGGTTTTCCCAAATATTTCAGCGCTCTTCGCATCTATATCCTCGAAGCTTTCCAAAAAAACTTCAAAATTACCTACCTCATCCTCCTCCCATTTGTTCATTTGTTGGATGTGGCGGATATCAATAAACATAAACTTTGAATCTATTTCTTCAAACCCGCTATCAAAAATCCCGGTAATGGTGAATTTGCGCTGATTGGGTATTTTACCCGGGTCGTCCTCACGAGGAAAAAACATAAAAAACGAATCCCCGACTTCAAATTTAAGCCTGTTGGCCATGAGGCTGGACATGAGTACATCCGAATTCAACTTGCCCGAGTAATCAGGGAGTGTTCCCGCTACCAAATATTCTTCCAGTACGGACCAATTAAAATCATTGCCTATTCCTTTTGCGATAAGCCCTTCAAAAGTTTCAGCGGTCCTTATAATTCCTGCTTTCGCTGCCACTGCCTGAACGTGCACCACCCCATCCACGGTCTTAAAATCAGGATAAAATTCCTGCTGTTTGGATACAGGTGCTACGGAAACATCCGAGTTATTGTTGTCATAATTGTATATCTGCACATGACCATTAAAGGCAGTTACTTTCTCCCTAATTTTATATTTAAGCCCTACCCCTGTGGCAATGGCAATCAACATCATTATGATACCTATAGCTATAGCGGCAATCGCTATTTTTATTATCGGGGCAGAAATACTAATTTTATGCTCCTTACCCGTAATCAGCCTTTTGGCAATAAAATATTCTAGGTTCAAATGATGTTGTTTTTATCCAAGTTCAAAAGTACAGTTTTATTATCGTTTTTGGTATTGACGGCGTGCGGAAACCGGCCAAAACAGGATGCTGATGAGGTCAAAGAAAAAAGAGGTGCCGCTATAGAAGAAATTAAGGATTCCATAATCGTGGCAGCAAATAGGACTACCGAATACCTCCCGCTATTGA
Organism: uncultured Flavobacteriaceae bacterium; assembly: GCA_963848865.1. Taxonomy (GTDB): domain Bacteria; phylum Bacteroidota; class Bacteroidia; order Flavobacteriales; family Flavobacteriaceae; genus Maribacter. The sequence goes on from CAWKFV010000016.1 coordinate 225,482, forward strand.
GCGGTAAAAAAGTGGGGGTCGTTGCCAACCAAACCAGTGTTATTTTTAAAGCGGATGGATTTACACATTTGGTAGATTCGTTACTTTCCATGGATATTGATATTAAAAAAGTATTTGCCCCCGAACACGGTTTTAGAGGTCAGGCAGATGCCGGGGAGAAAGTAAAAGATGGTATTGATACGCAAACAAATCTACCCATCATATCGCTTTATGGAAAAAATAGAAAGCCAACCCCGGAACAACTGGAAGGACTGGATGTGGTTTTATTCGATATTCAAGACGTAGGTGTGCGTTTTTATACCTACATCGCCACCTTACAGCTGGTCATGGAGGCCTGTGCGGCCCTAAATATTCCCTTTTTAGTTTTGGATAGGCCTAATCCCAATGCACATTATGTAGACGGACCGAGCATGGAAGCGGCACATACCGGGTTTTTGGGCATGACCGAAATCCCCTTGGTTTACGGAATGACCATTGGCGAATATGCCACTATGATCAATGAAGAAGGTTGGTTGGAAGATGGCAAAAAAACTGAATTGACTATTATACCATTGGAAAATTGGTCTTATGATATGGAATATCATCTACCCATACGGCCTTCTCCGAATTTACCTAATGACACCTCCATAAATTTGTATCCTAGTCTTGGCCTGTTTGAAGGTACGAACGTGAATGCCGGTCGTGGAACGGAATTTCAGTTTCAGCGGTATGGCGCTTCCTTTTTGGATTCTACGAAGTATGATTTTAGCTATGTTCCGAAGCCTAATTTTGGCTCCAAATATCCAAAGGAAGAGGACAAAAAATGTTATGGAAAAGATTTATCCCAAGTACGGCGAAAAAACGAAGTTTCCTTAAAATGGCTTATGGATGCTTATGAGAATAGTACCGATAAGTCCAAATTTTTCAATACCAGCGGCTTTACAAAACATGCAGGGACAGAAAAACTGCAGAAACAAATAGAAGGTGGACTTTCCGAAGCTGAGATAAAAAAAACCTGGAAAGAAGATTTGGAAAACTTCAAGAATATTAGGGCTAAATATTTAAGGTACTAAATCAAGAGAAATTTATTAATTGGAAAGATATCCGTGCTATTTAGGTTCCCGCAATTGGCGTCCCGAATACACCCACAGCAAGTTCCAGCCATAATAGTAAAAATAAAAGGCAGACAAGGGATACAAGGGCAATTCTACTTTTTAAATTCTTCGATTTTCTAACTGCAAAATCAATCGTTAGGCCCACACCTAAAAGCAAACAGGCTGCTACACCAAAATCAAAGGTAGTCCAATTAACTTCAGAGGAGAATTGTGAGGCAATAAAAGGTATCAATAACAAAGTTACTGACGCCGATATGATACTAAGTTGTCTTTTGTGAATTATGTTCATAATCTCTTTCAATTTATTGATTCCTAACCAAAGAACATCGAATTATGTTCTTATGCATTTTGTTGAATCGTAGTGGGTTTTCTGTATTTATGAAAAGGTTGTTTTAATAAACCTTTGATACTGGAATTCTCTTTCTCATCAGGGAATGTATCCACCCCATATACTATGGTTTCACGGTCCATATGCATATACGTTCCAAAAAGTCGGTCCCAGAAGGAGAAGATATTCCCATAATTGGAATCCGTATAGGGTAATTTATAGTGGTGATGCACCTTGTGCATATCTGGAGAAATGACTATCCAACTCAGCGCTTTATCCAAATGCCTTGGCAACTTAATATTGGCATGGTTAAATTGCGATAAAATGACCGATAAGCTCTGGTAGAGCATAATGATACCGATTGGCGCGCCAACGATGAAAACCCCGACAAGCGTAAACAGATACCGTATTAAACTTTCCAACGGATGATGCCTATTTGCGGTGGTGGTGTCCACATGATGGTCCGAATGATGCACCAAATGTACCATCCATAACGGTTTCACTCTATGCTCCGTCCAATGCGCCAAATAGGCACCTATCAAATCGAGCAGCATTAAACCTAAAAGTACGTATGCCCACAAGGGCATTTGAGGTAGCCAATTGAGGATACCAAAATCGTTTTGAACCGTCCAATCCGAAGTTTTTAATAGTAGAAACGCCAACGGAAAATTTACAAGAATGGTTGTCAACGTAAAAAAGAAATTAGGCAACGCATGTTTCCATTTCTTGTATCCTACACTAAATAAAGGTACTATTCCCTCTAGAATCCAGAAGAAAGTAATCCCTCCTACCAAAATAAGGGATCGATGTGCAGAAGGTATCGTTTCAAAATAATGGATAATCGCTTCCATGTTTTAAAGATAACTAAAAAGTTAGGAGTGTGGAGTCAGAGGTTATGGGTGACAAATCTTAACCCTGAACTCAAAAATTAATTCTTTTCTTCATCTCCTCAACAATATTAAATGCAGCGGGACAAATAGCAACATTCTTTAAGGTAAGGTTACTAATTTGCTGGAATTTTTTCCTATCCGTATGTGGAAATTCCCGACATGCCTTAGGGCGTACATCATAAATAGAACAATAATTGTCCGCTCCCAAAAAAGAACACGGTACTTGTTGAAGTATATAATCATTGTCCTCGTCTATTCTTAAATAGGTTTCAATAAACTTCTGAGGTTTTAACCTAAAATGCTTCGCTATCCGCTCCACATCCGCATTGGTAAAAAGCGGTCCTGTAGTTTTACAGCAATTGGCACAGGTAAGACAATCCGTTCTTTCAAACTCTTCGGTATGCAAATCCTGCATCAGATAGTCCAAATTCTTCGGCGGTCTCTTTCTAAGCTTGGAAAAAAACTTTTTATTCTCTAGGTGCTTCTCAGCCGCTTTTTGAGGCAATTGTTGCAATTCTTCTTCCATATAACTAATATTTGCAATTCAAAACTAGGCAAGTCTTTCTAAAAAAAGGATTTTTGTAGCTCGAATAAACATAGAATTTGAAGGACGATATTTTAGGGCAAGCTTTATTGGATTATCAAAACGGGAACTACACCGTAGATATCAAAACCTATTCGTCGCTGGATGAGGAGGACACCATGCCATTACCTTATCTTTTTAGGTCTTACCAAGAAATGCCGAAGTTGGAAAAGCAAGCTTTGGAACTTTGCAAGGGAAAAGTTTTGGATATTGGTTGTGGTGCCGGGAGCCACAGTCTTTATCTCCAAGAAAAAGGATTTGAAGTTCTTGCCTTGGATTCTTCACAAGGGGCTATGGCAGTATGCAAACAAAGGGGCGTTAAAAACGCTTTGTGCATTGATTTTATGGCATTTGAGAATGAGAAATTCGATACCTTATTGTTATTGATGAACGGGATTGGTTTAGCAGGACGGTTGACTAAATTGGATGAATTTTTCACAAAGCTAAAATCGCTCTTAAAAACAGACGGACAAATTCTGTTGGATTCCAGTGACATCATCTATATGTTTGACCAAGATGAAGATGAAGGGTACTGGATTCCCGATGAAAAGAATTACTATGGTGAGGTTGATTTTTACCTAGAATACAAAGGTCAAAAAAGTAAAAAATTTACTTGGCTTTATTTGGATTTCAATACCTTACGGCGCGCAGCGGAAAACCATAATTTTAACTGCGCATTGATATGTGAAGGCGAACATTACGACTATTTGGCAAGATTAACCTTCAAAAAATAATAGCAGGCACGTTTTTTGCGTTATGCTGATATAAAAATTAGTTATGAAGAAGTTAAATGCGCTGGTATTTTTAGGATTGCTGATTGGTATGTTTTCTTGTTCCAAAAGCAGCAATAATGATGATGACCCACTTCCAAAGGCGGTTGATAAGACCGCTAATTTATTGGGCACAGGGGACTCTGCCAACGACATATTATCCAATGATTCTTTTAATAGGCTTTTAGTTGAGATAGCTTATGTTTCAGGATTTAGGCCAACTGTGGAGGCGATGAATGACTTTACAGACTTTCTTAGACAACATACTTTCAAAGAAAATATTGAGATTATATATTCCGAACTGGATTCTCCGGAGGAAGAGAATCTGACGTTACAGGAAATTGCAGATTTGGAATCCGAGAACAGGACTGCTTACAACAATGGAAATACATTGGCAATTTATATCTATTTTGCCGATTCTCCCTCCGAAGGAGATGAAGAAGATGAGGATTTAGTAACCCTTGGAGCAGTGTATAGAAATACCTCTATGGTAATACATGAGGTAACCGTGAGAAAGTTAGCCGCGCAAAGTGCATTTATTTCCAATGCCGATGTGGAAACAGCAACTTTGAATCATGAATTTGGGCATTTGTTCGGGTTGGTAAACTTAGGAACGGATATGGTTAATCCGCACGAAGATACCGATGCAGAAAACCATTGTGACGTTCAGGGATGTTTGATGCGTGCCGAACTTCAATTTGGAAGTCCTGTTGGAAAATCAGCGATGTCCGCAGCAAAACTCGCTTATGAAGCTGGGGTTAAATCGGGTTGTGTGTTATCAGGAAAAACAGTTTTAAGCATGCTACAGTCTAAAACTGGTAAAAGCGCTCCTCCTCCGGGATTGGATGCCGAATGTATTTTAGACTTACAGGGTAACGGTGGCAGATAAGGTTGATGGTTGATGGTTGATGGTTGATGGTTGATGGTTGATGGTTGATGGTTGATGGTTGATGGTTGATGGTTGATGGTTGATGGTAAGAAAACAAATTATGTTTAAATCAAGTATTCTCGACATTCAATTAGTCACTTCATATAATATTTAAGGAAACTGGTTACTTACTGCTGACTACTGACTGCTGACTACTGATAATCTTAAGGTATATTCAAGTACTTATGCGTCTGTAAGGAAATTTTCCATTTTGGATTTTGCATTACATAATCAACGATCAATGGTGTTACCTTATCCCTTACGCTCCATTCCGGCTGTAGATAGAGCATACAATCGGTATTTGTTAGCGCTGCCTGCTCCTCGGCAAAAATGAGATCGTGTCTGTTATAAACAATTACCTTAAGTTCATGGGCTTCATCGTAGATTCTTCCAAGTGGCAACTTATTTTTTTTGGGTGATAGGCAAATCCAGTCCCATTCTCCCGTCAGTTCATAAGCGCCGGAAGTTTCAATATGTGTCTTTAGCTGTTTCGATTTTAAAGCCTTGGTAAGCGGAGCCATATTCCATGTTAAGGGTTCTCCGCCCGTGACCACAATGGTATCGGAATATTTGGCCGCATTATTTACGATTAAATCAATTCCCGTTGGTGGATGGGTATCGGCATTCCAACTCTCTTTAACATCACACCAATGACATCCCACATCACACCCGCCTACACGAATAAAGTAAGCAGCGGTTCCTTTATGGAATCCTTCTCCCTGAATGGTATAGAATTCCTCCATCAAAGGCAACATTTCACCTCTATCCACCAGTTCCAATACTTCATTTTTCTTCATTGTGCAAAGATAAAGCTTAGTGGTAAGAAATTCTGAACAATACTAAAATATGGTGAAGTTCAGAATACCTGCTTTAGATACTGCTATGGCTATAATTACAGGTTTAGAAATTTCCTATTGCCCAAAAATCAGCTATTTTTATCAAAAATTAACTTTATGGGTTCCAAGGAGGAATTATTCAAACATATTGAGGAAGGCTATGCGACCAAGGGTGACTTTATAATTATGGGAGCCGCCATGTTAAATGAAGAGGCGGTAACCAATGCATTGGTCAAAGTACCACTTAAAACACTCAATAGACACGGCTTAATTGCTGGGGCTACAGGTACCGGGAAAACGAAAACATTACAGGTCTTAGCGGAGAACCTTTCGGATAAAGGTATTCCAGTGCTATTAATGGACTTGAAAGGAGATTTGAGTGGCTTGGCACAACCAAGCCCGGGACATGCAAAAATTGACGAGCGCCACGCAAAAATCGGTATTCCGTTTGAAGCTAAAAGTTTCCCCGTAGAGATACTTTCCCTGTCGGAACAGGACGGTGTAAAAATGCGTGCTACAGTATCCGAATTTGGTCCGATACTATTGTCCAGGATTTTGGATCTTTCCGAAACGCAGGAAGGAATTGTGGCAGTAGTTTTCAAATACTGTGACGACAACAAACTGCCTCTTTTGGATTTAAAGGATTTTAAAAAAGTCCTCCAATATGCAACAGGTGAAGGAAAAACCGAATTTACCAAGGATTACGGACGGATTTCTACCAGTTCCACCGGAACAATTTTAAGAAAAGTGATCGAGTTGGAGCAACAGGGTGCCGACCTCTTTTTTGGTGAAAAATCCTTCGAGGTCGATGACCTCACAAGAATCGATGAAAACGGACGGGGCTACATCAATATCTTAAGATTAACGGACATCCAGGATAGGCCCAAACTATTCTCCACCTTTATGCTGAGCCTGCTTGCGGAAATTTATGCCAACTTCCCGGAACAAGGTGATAGTGATAGACCAGAGCTCATTCTGTTCATAGATGAGGCCCATCTTATTTTTAAGGAAGCGTCCAAAGCACTTTTGGACCAAATTGAAAGTATTGTAAAACTGATCCGTTCAAAAGGAATCGGACTATATTTTGTTACCCAAAACCCAACCGATGTTCCAAACGAGGTTTTGGCGCAGTTGGGACTTAAGGTGCAGCATGCCTTGCGGGCCTTTACGGCAAGGGATAGAAAAGCAATTAAATTAACGGCCGAAAATTATCCCCTATCCGATTTTTATGATACTAAAGAGGTACTTACCTCTTTGGGAATTGGGGAAGCCTTAATTTCCGCTTTGGATGAAAAAGGAAGGCCTACTCCATTGGCGGCAACTTTATTACGTGCTCCAATGAGTCGAATGGATGTTCTAACGAATGATGAACTTGAAGATGTCATTAAAAAATCCAGTCTAGTAAAAAAATATGGAGAGGTCATTGACCGTGAAAGTGCGTATGAAATCCTCAACGAAAAAATAGAAAAAGCTGAGGCGCTAGCGGAAAAAGAGAAAACCCAACCTGCAGCAACAAGAACTAGCTCTAGAAGAAGCACAAGACAAAATCCTGTTATAAAGGTATTGACGAGCGCAACTTTTATAAGAGGTGTACTAGGAGTATTAAAAAAGGTGATGCGTTAAATTTTATGAAATCAATCAAATCAATCTTAATTCTATTTTTGTGTTTTTTGATAGCACAATGTAAAGAGGAGCAAGACCCCAAATTTCTTATAACCAGTAGTCAAATTGGGAAACTGGACAAAAACAGTCTAGCCCGGGACCTTGAACTCATCTATGCGGATGATTCGCTTGTGATGGACACCGTAAAACTAAACTTTGGTAGTGGGGCCAGTAAAATCAAGGTATTCGAAAAAGGCGGAGCCCACCTCTTGACGCTTAGCCCGAATTCCGATAGTATCCCTACCATACAGAATGTTCAAATAAATGATTCCCGATTTAGTACGGCCAATGGAATTACCATCAACAGCACGTTTAAGGATATCAGGGAGAAATATCCAATCAAGAAAATAATTACTTCCATTAATAATGTGGTCATTCTTTTAAAGGATAGCGATATTTACTTTACCATTGATAAGACACAATTGCCTGAAAGTCTGCGCTATAGTGCCAGCACCAACGTGGAAGAAGTTCAAATACCTGACACCGCCAAAATCAAATACATGATGGTGGGTTGGGATTGATTGTTTTTAGTCAACAATGCCAAATTTTTCTTTATTGTTCAACACTTTTGGGCTGTTTAGCTGCATCCATTCGGTTAATTGAATCAATCGTTCCACATAATCCCTTCCAAAGAGTGTTAGACTGTATTCCACTCTAATGGGAACTTCAGGATACATTTTTCTGGTCAGGTAGCCATCAGCTTCCAATACCTTAAGGCGTTCGCTCAAAACCTTACTGGAAATCCCATAAACATATTTCTTTAACTTATTGAAACGTAGCACAGGGTAATATCCCAAGTAAAGGATAATCAAAACACTCCACTTATCGGAGGCCAGTGAAAGTACGTCACGAACGGGACAAAGTTCCGGTGGATTTCGGTAATCGATATGTCCGAACATTTTTTTTATTTTTTCTGCCGTTCTAAGCTTTTGATTATCAACACTAGTTTCTATTTCCATACCTGATATTGAATTAGTAACTCGTCAAATTACAAATCGATTTGTTTATTTTTGATAACTATACAATACCAAGTTACAAAAAGTAACCTTATGAAAAAACAGCTTACAACCTTGGTTTCAAAATTCTATGGACTTCTTCTGAACATCCACGTTTTGTTTGATTCCCAAGGGGCAGCTAAGAAGGCCTTTTCAATTTTTTGCAAGGTCAGAAAAGGTCGTGTTCTCCCAAATCAGAAGGAATATTTGGATGCCGCCAAAGCAGCAGTCCATACCGTTCAAGACCATGATATCCAAACGTATCATTGGAAAGGAACCAAGGATACCGTGATTTTGGTGCACGGTTGGGAAAGTAATACTTGGCGTTGGCATAAACTAATTGAGCATTTAGCGGAAGCCAAATACAATATTATTGCTTTTGACGCACCGGGACATGGCAACTCTTCAGGAAAATACCTTCATGTTCCCTTGTATGCCAAAGTATTACAGTCCATGATTGATGAGTACGACCCAAAGTTTTTGATTGGACACTCCGTTGGTGGCATGACCCTTTTATATAATGAACATATACATCCTAGTCCAATCATGGAAAAAATTATAACGATAGGTTCGCCTTCCGAGTTTTATGAAATAATGAATCATTTTAAGACCTTGTTAGGTTTTGATGACAGCGTCTTAAGTGCCTTGGATTCATTTATAAATAAAAATTTTGGGTTCACAATACGAGAATTTTCCACGTCTAGATATGCAAGTACTAATACTAAAAAAGGTCTTCTATTGCATGATAAGTTAGATATAATTGCGCCCTATCACGCTTCGCAGCAGGTGCATGCAAATTGGAACGGAAGCCAATTAATCTCTACGGAAGGACTTGGACATTCCATGCATCAAAAGGAGGTTAATGAACAAATAATAGCCTTTCTAGAATCCTAGAAAAGAATTACTTTTATTGAAAACTAGAAATACATGCCCAAAGTTACTCCGTTCCATATAGCCATTCCGGTACACAACTTATCCGAATGCAGAACATTTTATAGAGAAATCCTTAACTGTGAAGAAGGGCGGAGTAGTGATCACTGGGTGGATTTTAATCTTTTTGGACATCAATTGGTAATTCATTATAAACCAAAAACGGATAGCCAGGATTTACATCATAATCCTGTAGATGGGCATGATGTACCAGTACCCCATTACGGAGTTGTACTCCCTTGGGATACGTTTGAATCCTTTTCAAAAGAACTAATAGCCAAGAAGGTAAAATTTGTCATTGACCCGTATATCCGTTTTAAAGGCCAAGTAGGGGAACAAGCAACCATGTTCTTTTTAGATCCTGCAGGGAATGCTTTGGAGTTCAAGGCATTTAAAGATATGGGGCAACTTTTTGCCAAGTAAATGCATGACCTCCGAAGGTCGGAGAGCCTCATTCCCTAAGTTCGTTTTCTCCCCTTCAAGAGAAGCCAAACTTTATTCCCTACCACTGTTACGTTTTATTGCGACCATTCCGTTGGCTTTCTATCCCACCGGTGTTTTTGCAATTCTTTGTACAGTTCTATTGATAATCCCTTTCCGTCACTAGTGGCGGTGTTCGCCAAAACGTTTCGTTGTTTCCTCATTCCCGGGATTACCGTTCCTACATTCTTGTTCATCAATATAAAACGAAGTGCAATTTCCGCCATGGTCATTCCCTTAGGAATTAATGGTCGTAATGCGTCGGCATGTTCTACGGATGAATTTAGATTTTCCGGAACAAAATAAGTCCCTCGCCAATCTCCATCTGGAAACGTAGTCTCCTTGGTAATGTTTCCTGTCAACGTTCCCTCGTCAAAAGGAACCCTGGCGATAATTCCGATATCAAGTTTCTCACATAATGGAAATAGGACGTCTTCCGGGGCTTGGTCGAAAATATTATAAATGACCTGTACCGTATCCAAAACACCCGTCTCCAAGGCCTTGATTCCATTTTTCGGCTCCCAGCGGTTCATACTTACGCCCATTGCGGCCACCTTTCCAGAAGTTTTTAAATCTTCTACAGCTCGTTGCCATTCTTCTCTATGGCTCCATCCATCGTCCCAGGTATGAAATTGCATCAGATCAAGTTGTTCCGTTCTTAAATTTTTAAGTGTTTTGTGGGTAAAATCCATGATATGATCCACAGGATAGGACTCATCAAAAGTATATTCCGGTTTTGCAGGCCATTTAAAGTTTTTAGGAGGAATTTTACTCGCCATGTATAATTTTTTAGAAGGATGTCTACGTACCAACTCTCCTAAAAGTTCCTCACTATGTCCTTCCCCATAACCCCAAGCGGTATCAAAGAAATTAACGCCATTTTCAACTGCAAGATCCAATGATAAGGCTGATTGCTTATCACTACTCTCCGTCCAACCGGCCATACCCCACATACCATAACCCACTTCACTAACCTGCCAATCTGTTCGGCCAAATCTTCTATATATCATTCTTACTAATTTAAATTTTATAAGGTCCTTTATGTCCCACGTCTAAAATTACAGCCATTAAATTTATCTCTGCCAATAATGCAATTTATAAACCAAACTGCGTAAAATGATGATTCAGATGGTATTCGGTTAATCGAATCCACTTCCGCTTACTCATCGCCCCAAAATAAGGATGCAAGCCAAACTTAAAATTTTCATCAACTTTGGAAATGGCTACAATATGTTCCTTTAAAATTGTAACATCATCTTTAAAACTGGTAGGTTGGGTACCGCCACCTTCTACCTGACCAAGGCCTTTTGCAGCAGGTACGGTCTTACCAAGTTTTGATAAGGCTATAACCTCTTCAGGTGGTAATTTCCCATATTCCTCCGCCTTTAAAGTTGCAAGTGCAAGCCTTATTTGATCTGCGCAGTGACATACCATTTGATTTGCATTCATTTGACCGAATATTGGAGTTGTATTTTCCTGAAGCTTATCCAACCGCTTAAAAATCAGTTCTATTTGTTCTGCATCCATAATATTCGGTGGTTACTTTGGCTCAAGAGACATTACCTAATCGTAACTCTCGTTTAAAAGACCCACCACAATATCAATTTCCCACAACATAGGTTCCAGAATTAAAATATAACCCCGTATAACCGCACCGTAGGATTTAAATAAAGAAGTACTAAATTTTTCCAAATAATCCTTTTGGCGCCCCTTGGAAAATCGAATTCCTATTTCTCCTGTCTTATTGAATAACGAGAACATATAGCCATTGGAAGAGGTATATGGCATTGTTTTTCCCTTGCGCTCAAACCTAGGACATCTGGCTACAAGGTCATCATATATTCTTAACTTTTCGTTATACATGTTGATCTATAAGTATTATGTTACCATCAGGGTCTTTTAATACAATGCTGGCTGGGCCACTAGTGGTTTTGTCAATTTCCTTCTCTAAAGTAATACTTTTTGATTTCAGCGCGGATTGGATAGTTCTCACGTCATCAAAAGATTCGAGAGCATTAGCACTTTGATTCCACCCTGGATTAAAGGTCAGGATGTTCTGTTCAAACATTCCCTGAAAAAGGCCGATTAAGGTTTCTTCGTTTTTCATAATAAGGTAATTTCGCCCTTCATCACCTGCAAATACGGTAAAACCCAAATCCTCATAAAATTTTTTGGAAATTTTAATGTCCTTGACATTCAAGCTGATGGAAAAGGCTCCTAATTTCATAATCTATTGTTTAAAGTGTAACTTAAATAGTTTTCATCATTCCATAAAACATTAAATTAGCAGACCCACCTATATTCACAAACCCTTTGTAAAGTTTAATCAAACCCTCTATAAACAAACCGGATGTGACTAAAAAAACAAATTCTACTAGATTATTCGTTCTGAACACTACTGATACCTCCAACTGGTCAAATCCGCTCCGGCAGGGGCACTTTCCGCAATTCGCTTCATAATTTTGGGGACATAAATGCTATTATATCGTAGGCGACTAATGGCATTTGGCTGATCCGGATCTCCGTTCCAGCAATGTTCCGCACGATCTCCATATAGTACTTCCCCTTCATAGTACGGATCAGAAGTACTTTCAAGAAAATCCTCCATTAGATAGACCGCATTATTTAAATAATAGTTGTCCATATCCCCACAGTAAATATGGATTTTACCTTTAAGATTTTCGCCCAATTTGTTCCAATCACGCTCAAGAATATGTCTCAAATCATAATTTTCCTTCCAATATTCCGCTACGTCATGATCTATATCACCAGTCATCTTATCCCAAATACGTACGGGATAACCATCTTCTCCCTGCGGGGAGTAGGTTGCTTCCCAAATATCCCATTGCTGACCAGATCGGGATTTATCCCCTAGAACCAGTTCCAAATGATTACCTTCCCTTAACGTAGACTGAATATTGCCAAGATAATCGCGATGTGCCGGAACTTCGAGCTTTTTATTTGCACTTTCATAAAAATAGGCGTTGTCATCCTCATAAATATTCGTGAGGCAGTAGGCCCTAAAATCGATTGGATCGGGACAAGCCGCAAAGCAACCGTTATACTCTTCGGGATACTTTACTTGTACCGCCAAGGCTTCCCAACCTCCCGTTGATCCGCCATATAAAAACCGAGACCAACCCTCGCCCATTCCCCTAAATTGTTTTTCTATTTCGGGAATTAGTTCATAGGTTATGGCATCCCCATAAGGTCCTTGACTCGCAGAATTTACCGCATAGGAATCGTCATAATAAGGCGTTGGGTGCTGAATTTCAATAATCAGCATTCTGGGAAAGTCAGGTTCGTTCCAACGTTTATAAAAATCATAGGCTTCCTGTTGTTGGATAATGTTGTAACCTTCCAAATCAAAACGTTGCGAGTATTCCGGCTCCATGTTTGGGTCGGGAGGGGTAGTTCTAAATCCTCCAAAATCATCCGGGAAGTGCCCATGAAAAATCATAAGGGGATACTTTGCTTCCGGATGTTCGTTAAATCCCTTGGGCAACAAAACATGTGCGCCCAAATACATGTCCCTTCCCCAAAACTCGGAAAGCTTTTCTGACTTTATCTTAATATGCTTTATCCACTCTGTATCTTCAGGTTCCTGGATGGGCGGAATGACTTGATCCATAACCACTTCAACGTTCTCAATTCCGTTCTCCACCACCCTAATTTTAAAAGGCTTACTATACAAGTTTCCCGGAGAACTGCGCCACTGTTGTCCTTCGCCGTTGTCCATCGGCAATTTTACGGTGTGGCCCGTAGACAGATTAAAAGTTTCATAGGTATGTAAAAGTGCCTGTACGGAATATTCGCCCGGCGGCACATCCGCCAAGCTGGAATAGGGATATCCAAAAACGGATTCGTCAAAAGTGATAGTATCGTTAGGACTCATTGCATCTACATTCATTCCGAATACTATCTGTCCGGAAAGACCATCATTAATTTGAAAACGGGGTTCTTGTTCATCGTTGTTGGAGAGCATTAGTAACAATCTACCATCTTTTGGAACCTCGCTTGCCTTCTTGTCAAAAGAAACGTGAACGGAAATAATTGGCTTTTTTTCTTCTTGTTGGCATCCTAACAAAAATATTGTAGCCAAGAGTACTGGGAGGATGATTTTTCGCATGGTCGGAATTCTTTCCCAAAAGATACATCTTTCCAGAAGAGCATCAAATAACAAATTAGCTATTTTGACGTTTGATATTAATAATGAACAGGGTAACAATACCTACTAAAATTACCAAGTCATGAAAAAAACAATATCCTATATTTTATTGATTGCATTTGTAGCAATTATCAACAGCTGCGAGTATGATGATAGCAATGATATAGATATCTTAAAACCGAACGATTCCACATCCACTGGGGTTACCGTGCCCGATTTACCAAAATAAAAACCTCCAATCCTGAGAGTGAAGGTTTTTGTTTAACTGGTTCTATTCTCTATTTCTATGGCGTTCCCTAGCCAATAATGTATTTTTAAGCAACATGGCAATGGTCATAGGACCAACACCTCCAGGCACCGGCGTAATATAAGATGCTTTTTTGCTGACGTTTTTAAAGTCCACATCCCCGGTGATGTAGTAACCTCGCTCCTTGGTGTCATCCGGTACACGGGTAATACCCACATCGATAACTACGGCATCATCTTTTACCATTTCCGCTTTTAAGAAATTAGGAACGCCTAACGCGGAGATAACAATATCCGCCTGTGAAATAATTTGAGTAATGTTTTTCGTATGACTGTGGGTCAGGGTAACCGTTGAATTTCCAGGCCATCCCTTTCTTCCCATCAAAATACTCATTGGTCTACCCACTATATGACTACGACCAATAACCACAGTATGCTTTCCTTTAGTCTCTACATTATAACGCTCAAGTAATTCCAATATCCCGAAAGGTGTAGCCGGAATGAACGTACTCATATCCAAGGCCATTTTACCAAAATTGGTCGGGTGAAAACCATCCACATCCTTATCTGGATGAACCGCCATGAGTACTTTTTGGGTATCTATTTGTTCTGGCAACGGAAGTTGGACAATGAAGCCATCAATATTACTGTCATCGTTAAGTTCATGGATTTTTTTTAATAATTCCTGTTCCGATGTGGTACTTGGCAGTTTTACTAAAGTAGACTCAAAACCAACACGTTCACAGGAACGTACTTTGCTCCCCACATAGGTAAGACTGGCTCCGTCATTACCAACAATAATAGCTGCCAAATGAGGTACCTTCTCCCCTCTTTCTTTCATTTTGGCAACCTCAGCTGCTATTTCCTGTTTTATATCATTTGAGACTTTCTTACCGTCTAGAATTTCCATTTTATCTAAATTTAATGTTTAAGGATTCAAGGTTCAACGTGCTACCGGTTGAATTTTGAACCCTTATAATCAGACTTTATCAAATAGCCTATAAAAGCACTTTAGTTTTATAATTTTCAAAAATTTCTTTTGAAATATGTTCCCTATCATAAGCTCTATAAAGTTGAGAACGTAATTCGCCACAAGAAGCCTTTGCAATACTCAGATATTGAATAAACTCTTTATTTCCATTCCTTTCAAAACCCTCAGCAATATTATCCATTATAGAACCTGAACTTCTATCCATCTGATTCCGTAAATCATAATCGTTTGCTAAAGTTGAGTTCTTAAAAAGATGATTTGTATCCTTACATATTTCTCTTGCCAACACCCAAATTTCCAAATCTTCAAATCGCTCAACTTTGGCCAATCTTTTCGCTTTTTAAACCTTGAATTTTGAATGGCAAAATATGCTATCGCATATTTTGCATCATCTGCATCATTTTTTTACCTCCACCACCTTGCATCATTTTCATCATTTTGCTCATCTGGTCAAATTGTTTTAGCAACTGGTTTACCTCTTGCACATCCCTACCACTTCCTTTGGCAATCCGCCTTTTACGACTAGCATCCAGTTTAGAGGGTGTTGATCGCTCGTCTGGGGTCATGGAGTGGATTATAGCTTCTATGTGTTTAAAGGCATCATCATCTATGTCCAACCCTTTTAGGGCTTTTCCCGCACCGGGAATCATACCCATAAGGTCTTTCATATTCCCCATTTTCTTTATCTGCTGAATCTGGCTAAGGAAATCATCAAAACCGAATTTGTTCTTTGCAATTTTCTTTTGAATCTTTCGGGCTTCTTCCTCATCAAATTGTTCCTGTGCTCTTTCTACCAGGGAAATAACGTCACCCATACCTAAAATACGGTCCGCCATACGGTCCGGATAAAAGATATCAATTGCCTCCATTTTCTCTCCCGTACCAATAAATTTGATAGGCTTGTTGACCACAGATTTGATGGATATAGCGGCACCACCTCTGGTATCACCATCCAATTTGGTCAATATAACCCCATCAAAATTCAAGATGTCATTAAATGCCTTGGCCGTATTTACGGCATCCTGACCCGTCATGGAATCTACGACGAACAGCGTTTCCTGAGGTTGTATCGCCTTATGAATGTCAGAAATCTCCGCCATCATTTTCTCATCCACGGCCAAACGACCGGCGGTATCTATGATGACCACGTTATGACCGTCTGTCTTGGCTTTGGCAATACCAGCCTTTGCAATGGCAACTGGGTCTGTATTCTCCCTATCCGAATACACCGGGACACCAATTTGGTCTCCCACCACATGTAATTGATCTATTGCGGCAGGACGATACACATCACACGCTACCAACAACGGATTCTTCGATTTTTTTGTTTTTAGGAAATTCGCAAGCTTACCGGAAAACGTAGTTTTTCCAGAACCTTGGAGACCGGACATCAATATAACCGAAGGATTACCGGAAAGATTTATTCCCTCGGATTCGCCCCCCATCAACTCGGTCAACTCATCCTTGACGATTTTAACCATCAATTGGCCAGGTTGTAACGTGGTCAATACATTCTGTCCCAGTGCCTTTTCCTTTACCCTATTGGTAAATTCCTTGGCTATCTTAAAGTTGACATCGGCATCCAATAATGCCCTTCGCACTTCCTTTGTAGTTTCGGCTACGTTTATCTCCGTTATCTGCCCGTGACCTTTAAGGACATGTAGGGCTTTATCCAGCTTCTCGCTTAAATTATCAAACATCTTTCTTCAATTTTAAGGGGAAAGCAAATTTAGCAATATCAACTGTAAGTACATGAGTAAGTACCTTAAAATCCATAAAACAAAAGAGCATCCATTTAGCATGGATGCTCTCTTTCTGGGTTGTGGGGCAAAAAAGGTATTACATTTTCATAAAACCTCCCAGTTAAACCTCCATCAACACCGCCAACGAGGCCCAACTCATTACTGTTGGCGGCATGTATTTGGATGTTTTTATCATTCTTATTTTTCGAAAACTAACGAATCAACACTACCATCACCTCCGCTTGTATGGGTTAATTCGATCCGAGAACTGCTATAACTTACAATTTCCCAATCCTCCGATATCTCGGCAAAATCATTAGGTGAAGTGAAAAAAATATTAAAATCGATATCATCATCAGAACTATCATCATCGCTACTTGAGTCCGAAAGTATGGACCAAGCTCCGGTCAAGGATGTTGTTTGGTTACTTGCGCTTAAAACACCATCTGAACCAAAGCTAAATTCATAACCTGAAAAGTTAGAAGTCTGGTCTACTCCATCTTCCTGGTATTTGGCTACCATCCAAGTCCCTGATTGTACTACCGCCTTTAATTCAACCACATCAACAGTGGATATATCCATAGACGAATCATCGCTGGTCTCGCAGGAGAACATGAGGCCCAAAAACAATACGGGCAAAATTTTAATTAGTGTTGACTTCATAATTGTGTTCTTACTTAGGTTAATTTTTATTTACAAAAACTATAAGAAGACTCCTGAGAAATACTCAGAAGCCTTCTTTATTTTTATTGCTTTTCGAATACTAAGGTGGAAATCTCACCATCTCCTCCGCTAATATCCTTCAACTCAATTCGCGTAGCTGTTACAGATACGAATGTCCAGTCGTCCGTTAATTCATCAAAAGGCATTTGATCACCAAAGTTCAAGTATACCTTTAGCTCTTGTTCGCTATTACGCAACACTCTCCAAAGTCCAGCTCCAAAGGCTTCACCACCTTCCAATAAGCTAATCTGGTGCTCTGCCATAAACTGGACACTGTAACCATTGTAGTCAACCGTGCTATCCACTTCACCTTCTACATAAGCAGCCACGACCCAGTCACCACCCATCATTACGTTTCGAATTTCAGTTACATCACCATCGTTGGCGTTATCGTCACATACACGTTGCAGTATCAATTCATAATCAATTTCCTCAACTTCAAACTTCAATCTATCATTTCTTAAGTCGGATATAGGCCACTCAAAACTAACACCGGGCTCATCTCCCATAGTAATAGCCATTACCAACCTTCCTTCTGCATTGAGCGTAATTTCCCATGTCCCTTCAGAAGTATTAATTCCGTTACTTAACGTAACTACACCTTCTGCCATGAACTTGAATTCATAACCAAGTAACCTATCTATCTCCTCCCCTTGGTTCTTTACCTTTTTGATTACCCATTCACACTCCTTAAGAATCTCCCTAAGTGTATCCGGATTTGCAGCAACTTCTTCTCCACAAATTTGCTTCATTATGACCCTGTTGCTCTCTCCGTTGAACAATTTGATTCTATCTTCCCCAATTTCATAAACTTGCCATTCCAAGGTAAAATCTACTAGGGTTTCAAAATTCATAGTTAATATAGCTCCATTATCGCCAACACTAGAGGACCAAGTACCCGTAATGTTCAAACCAGCTCTATCTTTAACATTAACGTTACCATCTTCCATAAAGTTGAACAGATAATCAACATATTGCTCTGTCTGATTTACATCATTCCTGTTAATCTCCTTAACCAACCAAGGACATTTTGTTAGGTATACTTCAAAACGCTCCTCATCAAAATCATCGTCATTGTAATCATCATCGTCATCCTCATCACAAGCATCTTTTGCGTTTTCTATAACCCGAGCCAATTCCTCATTGTTGTTTACTTCAACCTTAGTTTCATCGTATAATTCTAACGTAATAGGAAAGTCAAAACTTACCAGGTCATTATCATCCAATCCACCAAAGAAAATTCTTAGGTCCTTATCACTTTCCACTATAACACTTCCAGTTTGCTCCAGATTAATATCAAACGTGAAAAGGGTCATTGGATATACAAAATCCACACACTCAATATCATCATCTTCACCACCTTCTTTACACTCGGCAGCCAGTTCTCTTAAAGCATCTATCCCGTTAATGGTTATTTCCGTAAAATCCCCAGAAGTAATGGTTATAGGAAAAAGTATTTCTAGAAAATCCTCGTCATCATCAATCTCATCGAATATTTCTTCTATTAGATGTAAATCCTCCCTAGAGTTGATTGTTACTTCCAAGCCGTTTACCTCAACGGTATATGGAAATTTAATATCGATACAACTAGCGCCATCTACAATATTATCAAAAGAACCATCTCTTGTCGCTGTTTTTTGAACCAGTACGGCGGTAGATGAATTGGCCATAATTGCCTGTGGCTCCTCTCCGGTACTAATTACTTCGAATTCGTCCTGACACGAATTAAAACTTAATGCTGCCACAAGTAGGATGGCATAGACTTTAAAACTTAAAAACTTTTTCATAACGATTTGGTATTATTAGTTCGTACGTTCTTAAAACAACCCACTTCAAAAATACCCTACCTCATTTTTTAATTTTTTTAAAATATCTTTGAAAAAACAACAACCTTAATGCCGACCGATACCCAAAACGTTTGTGAGGAGCGGATATACAGCACTATATTCCAACAACACTCAAAAACTATTTTCAATTATATTTTTTACAAGTTCGGGAACGAAGAAAAAGCCAATGATGCTGTACAAGAGGCTTTTGTAAAACTTTGGGAAAACTGTGCTAAAGTTGCTCCAGAAAAAGCCAAGTCCTATTTATACACGGTGGCGAATAATTTATACTTAAATGTAATTAAGTCAGAAAAGGTCAGGTTGAAATATGCGGACAAAACATTAAAAGCAACAAATGAGTCCCCAGAATTCTTAATGGAGGAAAATCAGTTTAAAGATAAACTGGACAACGCGCTTAACGATTTACCGGATAATCAGCGTAGCACTTTCTTATTGAACCGGATTGATGGGATGAAATACGCTGAAATAGCGGATATGGAAGGCGTAAGTATAAAAGCGATAGAAAAAAGAATGCATCTGGCTTTAAAAAGCCTTAGGGAAAAGATTGATGGAATTTAATAGTTGATAGTTGATGGTTGATGGTTGATGGTTGATGGTTGATGGTTGATGGTTGATGGTTGATGGTTGATGGTTGATGGTTGATGGTTGATGGTTGATGGTTGATGGTTGATGGTTGATGGTTGATGGTTGATGGTTGATGGTTGATGGTAAAGAAACCAATTCTTATTAATCAAACAATTATGATACTTCTATTTATCATTTGTTAACAAACGCATTAGAAGAAAACTGATTACTGAGCACTGAATACTGATTACTGATTACTGATTACTGATTACTAAAAAATAAAGTAGGGTTTTTTAATTCTAAGTTGTTATTAAGGTATAAAGCTAGAAATCATGCAAGAAAATTACTTGGCAAAATGGCTAAACAATGAGCTCTCCGAGGCAGAGCTGGCGGAATTTAAACAGTCCGACGAGTACCCTACCTATCAGCGAATTCTAGAAACTTCCAATACGTTGGAAGCACCTTCTTTTGATAAAACTAAAGCTTGGGAAAACCTTGACGCGCAGCGTAATAAACAACAACCTAAAGTTATTACGTTATCTCCTTTTAAAACATTCTTGCGTGTAGCAGCGGTTATAGCGGTACTCCTAACGGGCTCTTATTTCTACTTAAGCACATTGGATGAATCCTTTTCTACAGCCTATGCGGAGAACAAGGAAGTTATCTTACCGGACAACTCTGAAATTATTTTGAATGCGGAATCCCAACTTTCGTTTAACGAGAAAAACTGGGATAACGAGCGAAATATTTCCCTTAACGGAGAGGCTTTCTTTAAGGTAGCAAAAGGTAAAAAGTTTACCGTTAAGACAGACCAGGGAACTGTGGCGGTTCTTGGTACCCAGTTCAATGTTGAGAACAGGGGCGACTTTTTTGAAGTCACCTGTTTTGAAGGTTTGGTAAGCGTAACCTTAAATGGAAAGGAATTTAAACTCCCAGCGGGTAATTCCTTCATGGCAATTGATGGCAGGGAAACAAAATCTACCGCTACAAAGAATGGTCAACCCTCGTGGATAAACAATGAAAGTTCGTTTAAAAGTATTCCTTTAAAATATGTTTTAGAGGAATTCCAAAGACAACATAATGTATCGGTTGATTTAAACAATATAGATACCTCACAGTTGTTTACAGGTACTTTTAGCAACTCGGATATAGACTTAGCCCTTAAGAGTATTAGTGTTCCTCTTCAAATAAAGTTTAAATTAGAGGGGAATAAAGTGCTGTTCTATGGGGAAAGCGCACCTTAATACGCTTACATCTTTTCTGCTTCTTTCTTTACTGCTGTTTACATCGGGCAACGGTACGGCACAAAGTACCCCTGCTACAAAAATTGGTATTATAGATTTTATCCAAGAACTCGAACAGCGCTATGAAGTTAAGTTTTCTTATGTAGATGAAGGTTTACAATCAATAGAATTAATGCGTCCTAATAGCGAAGACTTAGCCGATATCCTTGCAGCAATTAGGGAACAAACGCAACTTAAAATCCAAAAATTAAGCGACCGCTATTACACCATTACAAAGAGCACTACGGTTGATATATGTGCACGGGTATTGGATAATTTTGAAAACAATACCATACCTGGAGCAACCGTAGAAGTGCTTGGAAGCGGTCTTGGCAAGATAACGGATTTAAATGGGAATTTTAAGTTTCAGAACATTCCTAGAAAAGCGGTAGTCCAAATAAAACATATTGGGTATAAAACCCTATTTATTACCGCGGAAGAATTGGTTAGCCAAGAACCATGTACCTCCGTTCCTTTAGCACTAACCTATCAAGAACTGGACGAGGTTATCGTTTACAAATTCCTTACCAGCGGTCTTGCCAAACTCTCTGACGCCAGCGTACAATTGAATTCGGCCGAATTTGGCATTCTCCCCGGACTTATAGAACCGGATATTTTACAGACCGTACAAGCGCTCCCTGGAATAAAAAGTGTAGATGAGACCGTTTCGGATATTAATATAAGGGGTGGAACAAACGACCAAAACCTGATACTTTGGGATGGCATAAAAATGTATCAATCCGGACATTTTTTTGGATTGATTTCCGCATTTAATCCCTATTTGACGGATAAGGTTACCGTCATAAAAAATGGTACCAGCGCAGCCTTCGGTGATGGGGTCAGTGGCGTAATGGATATGCGGACCAAAAATTCTATTGAAACTGAACTTTTCGGAGGAGCTGGGGTAAACCTTATTAGTGGTGATATTTTTGCCCAAATTCCTATTAAAGAAAATCTGGCCGTCCAGTTTTCTGGAAGACGTTCCTATACCGATTTTTTAAATACCCCTACCTACGATACCTTTTCTGAAAAAGCATTTCAGGATAGTGATATTCAATCGGATAGTGATTTCTATTTTTATGATTTTACCGGAAAGGTGTTGTATGACATAAACCGCTATCAGCGTGTACGCTTTAGTCTTATCAACATCAATAACAACCTTGATTATTTGGAAACCAATGATGATGGGAGTCGCTCCAACGAAAGCAATTTAGATCAGACCAATTTATCCTTTGGAGGCACGTTGGAAAGTGATTGGACAGACGATTTCTCCACAAATTTAAACTTATATTACACCCGGTACAGGCTAAACGCATTAAGTATTTCTAACAATGACCGACAGCGCTTAATTCAAAATAATCTCGTTTTGGAAAAGAGCGCCAAACTAACTACCAATTATAAGGTCAGTGATGGAATAAATTGGATCAATGGCCTACAGGTAACGGAAACGGGCATTCAGAACAAAACAGATTTGAACGAGCCCAGATTTATAAGTAATATTAAAGGTGTTATATATAACTCTTCGCTTTTTTCTGAAATAAATTACACTTCTGAAAACCAAAAATTATTTGCCCAACTAGGTGGTCGCTTAAACTATATTTCCAATGTGAATACGTTTGACGATTTTATTGTTGAACCCCGATTGAATATAAGTTACGAAGTAGCTCCCAATTTTAAAACAGAAGTTTTGGGCGAGTTTAAAAGTCAGGCCACCAACCAAATTATCGATTTGGAACAGAATTTCCTGGGTCTAGAGAAGCGAAGATGGATTTTGGCCGATGGAAATACTTTACCAATAACCAAGAGCAAACAAGGTTCCATAGGTTTTAACTACGATGAAAATAGATTTTATGTCGGTATAGAAGCATTTTATAAAGAGGTAGATGGTATCAGCGTCCGGACACAAGGTTTTCAAAATCAAAATCAATTCAACAGTGAAATCGGGAGTTATACCAATAAGGGTCTGGAGTTTCTTATCAATAAAAAGAATAATGATTACAGTATCTGGCTCAGTTATACCTATAACCTAAATAACTATACTTTTGAAAGCATTGCACCTCCTAATTTTCCCAATAATTTGGATATAAGACATTCTTTTACACTAGCTGGAAACTATGATTTTGGAAATCTTAAAATGGGAATCGGGTTTAATTATCGTTCTGGAAAACCCTTTACAAAACCTGATGCGAACAATCCCATAAACACTACTGTTTTTCCAAACGAGATTAACTACCAAGAGCCAAATAGCAGTTGGCTGCCAGAATATTTTAGAGCGGATGCTTCCGCGACCTATGATTTTAATATTACATCTGGAATAAAATCTACATTGGGCATATCCGTACTAAACTTTACGAATAGAAAAAATACCTTGAATACCTATTACCGCTTAAACGATGCCAATGAGGTTGAAACCGTACAGCGGATATCCTTGGGCGTAACCCCAAATGCCAGTTTCAGGGTCAGTTTTTAAAAAGCTTACATTCTTTCCGGAACCTCAATTCCGAGTAGCTTAAATGCGGATTGAATTACTTCGCCAACTTTTTTCGATAACTGAACGCGAAGCACTTTTTTATTTTCATCGGCCTCACCCAAAATAGATACTTGTTGGTAAAAGGAATTGAACTCTTTTACCAAATCATAGGTATAATTGGCCACTAAAGCGGGACTATAATTTTCCGCAGCCAACTGTATCGTTTCCGGAAAAAGTTGAAGCTGTTTTATGAGCTCCTTTTCCTTTGGATGCAAATCGAATGGCTCCTCAATCGCAGTCGAGAGGCTGACATTGGTTTCCTCCGCTTTACGCAATATGGACTGTATCCTCGCATAGGTATATTGGATAAATGGACCTGTATTTCCCTGAAAATCCACTGATTCCTCCGGATCAAAGAGAATTCGCTTTTTAGGGTCAACTTTTAAGATATAGTATTTTAAAGCACCAAGTCCAATCATTTTATAAAGCTCATGCTTTTCTGCCTCTGAATACTCTTCCAGCTTGCCCAGTTCTTCGGATATTTCCGCTGCGGTCTTGGTCATATCCGCCATTAAATCATCCGCATCCACCACGGTACCTTCCCTACTCTTCATTTTACCGCTAGGCAAATCTACCATACCGTAACTTAGATGGTATAACTTTTGCGCCCAAGAAAACCCAAGCTTCTTTAAAATCAGAAACAATACTTTAAAATGATAATCCTGTTCATTGCCAACAGTATAGACCATTCCATTTATGTCTGGATAATCCTTTACACGCTGAATCGCTGTGCCAAAATCTTGCGTCATATAAACCGCAGTACCATCCGAGCGAAGCACTATTTTTTCGTCCAAGCCCTCATCCGTGAGGTCTATCCAGACGCTACCATCTTCCTTTTCATAAAAAACACCTTTTTCCAGACCATCAGCTACTACATCCTTCCCCAGCAAATAAGTGTCGCTTTCATAGTAAAGCCTATCAAAATCGACACCCAAATTTTTATAGGTTTCTTCAAAGCCTTTGTAAACCCATCCGTTCATTTTCTTCCATAAAGCCACGACTTCTTCATCACCCGCTTCCCATTTCTGAAGCATTTCCTGCGCTTCCAATAAAATAGGGGCTTCCTTTTCCGCAACTTTTGGATCTATCCCTAACGCAATATTCTGCTCAATCTGTTTTTTATAAGCTTGGTCAAAGGCCACATAATAGTTTCCAACTAGTTTATCCCCCTTTAAACCAGTACTTCCTGGAGTTTCACCATTTCCAAATCGCTGCCAGGCCAACATACTTTTGCAAATATGAATTCCTCGATCATTTATTATCTGTGTCTTATAAACTTTCTTCCCGGAAGCCTTCAAAATTTCCGCTACGGAATAGCCTAATAAGTTATTTCTTATATGACCCAAGTGCAATGGCTTGTTCGTATTGGGGGACGAATATTCCACCATAACCGCTTCGTCCTTTGCTTCTACGAAACCAAAGTTTTTATCATTTCGGATTTCATTGAAAAAATCCAGGTAGAAAGCATCGGAAATGATAATATTCAAAAAACCTTTGACTACATTGTACCCGGAAACAGCTTCCAATTCATTTTCCAAATACTGTCCAATTTGTTCACCAATCTGCACCGGATTGCCTTTTAAATGCCTTAGCATTGGAAATACGACAACGGTTATGTCCCCTTCAAAATCCTTACGGGTAGGTTGAAATTCAACAGCGGGTAATTCTATCATATAAATTGATAAAATAGCTTCTTTTACTTTTTGATCAAGGACTTCTTGGATATTCATTAAAACGTTTAATTAAGCCTGCAAAACTAATGATTTTTTAGGCTATAAGAATAAACAGATTCGCCATTCATACGCTATTTGATTAACTTTAGTGAAAAACGCTGAAGAATGAATTTATGTTGGTAAATGTATCCTACAATAATAAATCCGTAACTAAAAAGGTTGATGAGGCCGTTGGAAAACCCTTTACTTTAAAAGAAAGATGGGCTTTAGGCGGAATTGGATCGCCAAAGTTAATTATTACGGAGACAAGTTTGGAAATTCGAAATTTATTGATTCTTGATAATAACCGAGATACCTGTAACATAGAATTACGCCCAAAAGGAATAATCGTTCGGTTTAGGTCGCTTCTAGAAACTTTTGCCCTCGTCATTCCTTATTACAAATTAACCATTTATAAAGGAGATGCATCTGTTTATTCCATTTTTAGGGACCATCATTTTATTAAGGTGGAATCCGATACGAAAGCGGTACAGAAGTTCTTTAAAAAAATTTTAGGCTATAAGGCCGATAACGCACCAACTTCAATTGAGGACTTATAATATGTTTGGAAATCAACCAAAAATAGATGTAAAGCCGGATAAGTCAGACCGCCTAATTCTGAAAATAGGATGGGTTATCATTGCCATGAATTTTATATTGGTGTTGTCATTTTACTTTTATTTACCGGATACTATTCCTGTTCATTTCAATGCATTGGGAAATGCTGATGGATTTGGAGATAAATCCAATATCTGGGCACTGCCAATTATTAGCCTAATTATTTACTACGGAATAAGCTTCTTAATCAAAAAAATAAAACCGTGGCAAATGAACTACCCCTTAAAAGTGACAGCGGCTAACGCTACTAAACTCTATGGATTGAGTTTTAAAATGTTATCTATTCTGAGCTTCTCCTGCGTTCTACTCTTTTTCATATTATCGTTAGAAACCATTTTAATAGCGGCCAATTATATTGATTCTGGATTAGGGTTTACTCTACCCATTTTTATAACATTTATCACTTTACTCCCCTTTTACTTTATTTTTAGAATGTTCAAAATCCCAAAATCATGAAAATACTACTCACTGGTGCCAATGGCTATATTGGAATGCGCCTTCTTCCACAATTGTTGGATGCCGGTCACAAAGTAGTTTGTACGGTTAGGGATGCAGGAAGACTATCGGTTGATGAAGAAGTTAGGAAACAAATTTCAATAGTAGAGATTGATTTTCTTAAGGATGTGGAGCCAGGTAAACTTCCTAAGGATTTGGATGTTGCTTACTTCCTTATTCACTCCATGAGTACCTCCACCAAGGACTTTGATGAAATGGAAGCCAAAACGGCCGAGAATTTTAATGCGTATATAGCGGAAACAAACATAAAACAGGTCATATACCTAAGTGGTATCGTTAATGACGAAAACTTATCCAAACATTTATGGTCGCGCAAAAATGTTGAAGAAATTCTGTACAAAGGAGATTTTAGCTTAACGGTACTACGAGCAGGAATTATTGTGGGCTCCGGAAGTTCTTCTTTTGAAATTATTCGTGACCTATGTGAAAAGCTGCCGTTCATGATTACGCCAAAATGGGTATTGACCAAAACTCAGCCTATTGCGATTAGGGATGTAATTTCCTTTCTAATTGGTGTTCTTGGCAATAAAAAAACCCATGATGATTCCTTTGATATTGCAGGACCGGATGTTCTCACCTACAAGGATATGTTGCATCAATATGCGAATAGTAGAGGGTTCAAAAATTGGATTGTTACGGTTCCGATAATGACCCCAAAACTGTCTTCCTATTGGCTTTATTTTGTTACCTCAACGTCCTACACACTCGCTTTGAATCTCGTTGACAGCATGAAAATAGAGGTTATTGCAAAAGACGATAGACTATCTAAGTTATTGGGAATAAAACCACATACTTATGCCGAAGCTATAGACATGGCTTTTAAGAAGATAGAACAGAATTTGGTAGTCAGTAGTTGGAAGGATAGTATGATCAGTGGACGTTTTAACCGAAATCTTGAGAAATATATACAGGTACCAAAATATGGGGTTTTAAAGGATGTAAAGACGCTACAAATATCCGATTCCAAACAAGTATTACAGAACATTTGGAAAATTGGTGGCAAAAACGGATGGTATTACGGTGACTGGCTTTGGAAAATAAGGGGTTTTCTGGATAAATTGATAGGCGGTGTAGGTCTTAGGCGGGGAAGAACACATTCAGACAAGATATATCCTGGGGATGCTCTTGATTTCTGGCGTGTACTTTTAGCCGATAAAAAAGGTAAAAGACTTTTGTTATTTGCAGAAATGAAACTACCAGGAGAGGCTTGGTTGGAGTTTAAGATTGATGACAAAAATGTCCTGCACCAAACGGCAACTTTTAGACCTAGAGGCCTCAAGGGCAGACTATATTGGTACAGTATTGTACCATTCCATTATTTTATTTTTGGAGGGATGATACGAAACATCGCGAATGCGAAATCGTAATTAGTACTAGTTATTTGTAAGTGTTTTTCACCTAACCCTAAACCTCAAGGCACTCATTAAAAATCAGGAGAAATTCGTCAAAGTTAATTGTAAGGGCATTTCCCGCAAACGCTTACCTGTCAGTCTAAAAACAGCATTTGCAATTGCAGCTCCGATAGGACCTAATGGAGGTTCTCCCACTGCACCGGGAAAATCCGAACCTTGTATCAGTATTACATCAATTTCTTTGGGTGCATGCTTCATCAAGGCCATTTGATACGGTCCGTAAATAGTTGGCGTTAGTTCGCCATTCTCAACTTCCATTTTCTCAAATAGTGCAGCACTCATTCCCATAATTATAGCACCTTCGCATTGTGCTTTTACCTGGTCTGGATTTACAGCTAACCCCGGGTCCATGGCACAGGTTACCTTATGTACTTTTATTTCGTTATTTTCAATGGAAACCTCGGCTATTTCAGCACATGGCGTATTTACGTCCGTTGAAACTGCAAATCCCATTGCCCTGCCGTTAATAACCCCATCCGTATAACCTGATTTCTCAGTTACAGTCTTAATAACCGATTTCAGTCTTCTCCCTCGTTCATCATCTCGTATTTGATTCAAACGAAATTCGATCGGATTTTTTCCTGCTTTCACAGCAAGTTCATCCATAAAACTTTCAATGGCAAACGTGTTGGCCAAGAGTCCAAGACTACGCCACCAACTAGTAGCAAAAGGTAATTTCACACGCCATGAAACCGCCCGATAATTGGGTATACCGCTATACTGAATCATACCGCCACGCCATGCACCTAGGTCGGCACCTAAAATGGGTTCTGCAATACCTGGAACCATAGGAGAACCAAAGGCCACATCTCCACTAGAGACATTATGTTCAAGGGCTTCTATCATTCCATCGGGCGTTAGTTTGGCCTTTAGTACGTGATGGGTAGGCGGCCGAAAAGTGTCATTTTGAAATTCTTCCTTTCTGGTAAAAAAACATTTAACGGGCTTTCCAACCGCTTTAGATAAAACTGCTGCCTGTATTCCATTAGGGGTATGCAATCGTCTTCCAAAACCACCCCCAAGGAATGTGGGGACAATATTCACCTGTTCATTATCAAGACCAAGACGTTCCGCTATTTCGCCACGGGTTATTTTCACCACTTGTGTAGAAATCATGACGGTAGCCTTACCATCTTCAACATGGGCGAGAGCTCCACACGGTTCCAATTGGGCATGTGCCCCAATTGGACTCCAATACTCGGAAACTATGCTATTTTTCTCTTCTTCAAGCATTTCTTTCGCCTCGCCAACTTTTTGTATTACAAAAGGTTCACCTTTTCCCATGGTTACCATTGCACGGATATCCTCTGTTTGTAAGTCCCTTTGTCCTTCCCATTCTACAACAATCGCCTCTTTGGCATTTTCAGCTTCAATCAGGGAATTAGCCACAACACCGACGAAGTCGCTTTCCTGTACTATTTTGACAACACCGGGCATTCCTTCAGCCTTTGAGGTATCCGCCGTTACATACTTAGAACCAATTCTTGAAGGGCGCGCTACGGCACCGTAAAGCATATCTGGCATGGTAGCATCCATACCATAAATTGGAGCTCCAAAAACCTTATCGATTAAATCTACACGTGCAATGGGTTGCCCTACAAACTTATAATCCGAAAGTGGTTTCAAAGCAGGGGTATCTGGTACGTCCCATTCTGAAACTCCTTCCGCGACCTCAGCAAAAGTCATAGTTTCATTATCATTTGATATAACACCATTTTGTAACGTGAGTGCGGACGCATCTACCTTCATTTTTCTAGCTGCCTCCAATTTTATCATTTCCCTCATGGTGGCGGCCAATTCTCTTAGTGGAACCCATAATGCAGAAACTGAAGTACTACCACCAGTAGCAAAACCATCCATATTTCCAGAAGCTGAGTTGGCGTGGACGACACTGATTTGCTCCATGGAAACTTCCAGTTCATCCGCAGCCATTTGTGCTAAACTGGTAAAAGTACCTTGACCCATCTCTACCTTTGGGCTGTGCAATACTACCTTGTTCTCAGTTGTGATTTCAAACCAGATTACCGGCGTATCCGTATTTCCCTGATAAGGAGTTTCCACAGTATTTAGCACCCCAGCGATTTTTCTACGAATAGGATTTCTAAGTAAGTAGGTTCCAACGGCCAAAACACCAATAGTTCCCAGTCCGCCCCTTACCAAAAATTTACGTCGTGATACTTTTTTCTTTCCAGACATGGTTTACGTTGTTTGGTTTTCAGAAGAGCTAGTTGGAGCATTCAATTCTGCTGCCCTATGAATTGCTTTCCGCATACGGTAATAAGTAGCACAGCGACAAACATTTATGATATTCTTATCGATATCTTCATCTGTAGGGTTAGGAACTTCATTCAATAAGGCCGCAGTAGCCATCATAAATCCCGGTTGGCAATACCCACACTGTGGCACGACCTCTTCAATCCAAGCTTGCTGGACAGGATGTGGATTTTCTTTTGTACCCAATCCTTCTATGGTAGTAATCTCCTTTCCGTCAGCAAATTTTACCGCATAGGAGCAAGAACGAACTGCAGCTCCGTCAACATGCAATGTACAAGCACCACAAGCCGCTTTTCCACATCCAAATTTTGTTCCTTTTAGGTCCAAAATATCGCGGATGACCCATAACAAAGGTAAATTTTCATCAACAACATCTATTGAGTGAGAAGAACCGTTCACGATCAATGAAATCTTCATAAATTTTAAATTTAATTCGAGGGAATTATCGCACCTTCAGAAAACCAGTCTTTTACCGCTTTTGCAAATTCTTCCTTTGCTACGGAAGGAGGCGTTCTTTCATTGCCATCAGCATCCACCCCAGGTTCCCAAGCCCAAAGTACGAGCTCATCCTCCGTCATATGCTTGATTAATTCCTCATGGGTTTTACCTCCATTGGTTTCCTTGTTCAGTAACTTTTTAGCAATCTCAGTTCTACTTAAATTCTGCCAACCCATAGATGCGGGAGCCAATGACCAATGCGGAGCGCCTGGTACTCCTGAATATTCATTATTCTCGGACTGGTGACAGGTTGTACAACTAGTAGCCTCAAAACCCTTGTCATCATCCCCTCTGGCCATATCAAAATAATGAGGATGTCTATCATCACCTTGCTTTGGAATATTATCATTGGGATGACAGTTCATGCACCGTTGATGTGTTAAAACATCCATCATTTTGTCAAAAGATTCATTTGTGGTTTGGGATTCCTTTTCTAATGAAGGTTCCAAAGTATACCCATTAATATTTGGGCCCCTATTTGATGCTATCAGTATACCGACCAACAAAAAAAACGGGAGCAGCAATCTTATTCTAGCTTTCATGAATAGTTCTAATCCTAATTACTTGTAAAAGTTACGCATTCTTTCGGCAGAATAACGAGTTATTGCGTTTCAAGATGGATTGTACTCCTAATTATTTTCCTTTTGGCAGGAATATTTCTGCCATCATGCATCTGGCACTACCCCCACCACAGGTTTCTATGGTTTCCAAAGAGCTATGAATAATTTCGCAATGCTTTTTAATTGCATTGATTTGGTCAGTTTTAAGGCTGTTATAGGCTGCAGAGCTCATCACCATGAATCGTTGATCATTAGCACCAATGACCTGAAGCATGTTACCAGCAAAATGATGCATCTGCTCTTCTGTAATCGTAATAATTTCCTTTCCGTCTCTCTTTAGATGGTCAATAACATTTTTACGTTCCGTTTTATCATCGATGGTATCCAAACAAATAACAGCAAAAGTCTCGGCCATGGCCATCATAACATTCGTATGGTAAATAGGTAATCGCTTCCCATTCACTGATTGGTTGGCCGTAAAAATCACCGGAAAACAATCAAAATCCTCACAGAACTCAATAAAGAGTTCCTCATCCGCCCTTTCCGAAAGCGCACAATACGCCTTGTGGTGTTCCCTATCCTTTAAAATACTTCCAGTACCCTCCAAAAAAACACCTTCCTCCTCCGCCCCCGTGTAGTCAATAATATCCGTTATGAAAAAGCCTTTTTCTTCTAGAATATCAAAAATATCTTCTCTACGTTCTTTTCTACGATTCTCAGCAAACATTGGATAAACTGCTACAGTTCCATTTTCATGAAACGAAACCCAGTTGTTAGGAAAAATGGAATCTGGGGTGTCGTTTTCCTTTTTGTCATCTACCACTATCACATTAACTCCATTCCCTCTTAAAACGGTTACAAAATCATCAAACTCCTTTTGCGCTCTTTCATTTATGGTATGATTCTTTATGTCCAGATCTTCCTGAAAATAATTATTAACGGCAGTCTGCTCATTCATGCGAAAGGCGACCGGGCGAATCATTAATATAGTATTTGTTATCTGCATATGAATTATTTCCGTATTAATGGTAACGTGCTACAGCGTAAAAGTCCTTCTTGTTTGGATATTTCAGCATAAGGAATTTCTTCAACAGTGAAACCCTGCGTCCTAAGCCAATTATTCAACCTCGTAAAATTTTGTTCTGAAACTACCACCTCTGGTGAGATTGAGAATACATTACTGAACATCCGATACATTTCATCCGCGGTAATCTCAAATATATTATCGCTGCCAAAATAATCTACCAACCATTGATATTCCTCTTCAAGCAAAAAACCATTCTTATGCAAAATGGCCTTTCCTTTTCCCAAAGGCTGAAAACAACAATCTAAATGCAAGGCATTTTCCTTAGCATTAGTGGACTTTCTCAATTCAAACGCCTTTACCTTCTTGTTCGGAAATTGTTTTTCTAAATAGGCAACTGCATGGCTGTTGGTTCTTGCCGTAATTTGATTAGGGTAATCAGCTGCCGTGTAGGTACCTATAAAAATATATTCGTTCCAAGGCATTACATCACCTCCTTCTACATGTACTTTTTCTGGTGGCCTCAAAATATTTTCTTCAGGAATCTTGTCCAACACATGCAATATGGCTTCTACCTCCTGTTCACGCTCTGGTAAAATATTGGCAACAATTAGTTTGTCTTCTATTACGAAGGCTATATCACGAGAAAAAATTTGGTTGCAATCTTTTAAGACTTCTGGCCTAAAAACCTGAACATTATGCCTGTTTAGCACCTTGGCAAATGCATCCATTTCCTTAACCATATCCCTTTCCTTTGGATATGTTCCTGCCAGAATATGTTCCAATGATTTTGGATCATAAGCCTCCTCAGGACTTGGAATGGGTCCGGAACTTTCTGCCGTACCCAGCACAACAGCCGTTAAGGGGGATATTTCATCATTGATGTTCAACCGTAGCATTACAACTAATTTTTATCAAAATTAAAATTCATTCTTAGCATAAAAAAAGCTCTTTTAAAAATTAAAAGAGCTTTCATTGTTTTTTTAAGGTAGCAATCTACCTTTTATCAAGTTCAACAAAAGGCCTGTGAGTAGCTCCAATATATACTTGTCTTGGTCTTCCTATAGGCTCGTTGTTCAAACGCATTTCTCTCCATTGGGCAATCCATCCTGGAAGCCTTCCTAAAGCGAACATCACGGTGAACATTTCCGTAGGTATGCCCAACGCCCTATATATAATTCCTGAATAAAAATCTACATTTGGATATAGCTTCCTATCCACAAAATACTGGTCTTCCAACGCTTCTTTGGCCAAACCTTTGGCAATCTCCAAAATTGGGTCTTGAATACCAAGATCTGCCAAAACCCCTTCCGCCGCCTTTTTAATGATTTTGGCTCTTGGATCAAAGTTTTTATACACCCGATGGCCAAAGCCCATCAACCTAAAAGGATCGCTCTTGTCCTTGGCCTTAGCCATATATTTTTTAGTATCACCCCCATCTGCAGCTATAGCCTCCAACATTTCCAATACTGCCTGGTTAGCGCCACCATGTAACGGACCCCAAAGCGCGGATATTCCCGCAGAGAGCGATGCGAACAATCCTGCATGGGATGAACCCACAATACGCACGGTAGAAGTTGAACAGTTCTGTTCGTGGTCCGCATGTAAAATCAACAGCTGATCTAAAGCATCTATTACTATTTTGTTTCTTTTGTATTCCTGGGATGGCCTTTTGAACATCATCTTGTGAATGTTCTCCACATAACCTAACGCATCATCACCATAATCTAATGGCAAGCCCTTTTTCTTGCGCAACGTCCAGGCAACCAAGACCGGAAATTTGGCCATAATCCTCACAATAGCTCCGTACATATCATCTTTGGAAGTAACATTTACGGAAATCGGATTAAAAGCTATCAATGCACTGGTCAAAGAAGAAAGCACACCCATTGGGTGGGCAGACTTTGGGAATGCATCCAAAATCTTTTTCATTTCCTCATCTACATGGGATTCATTCTTTATATCAACATGAAAAGCTTCTAACTGTTCTTTGTTTGGTAACTCCCCAAAAATCAATAAATAGGCAACTTCCAAGAAATCAGCTTTTTCCGCCAAATCTTCAATAGCATATCCCCTGTATCTTAAAATTCCCTTTTCACCGTCCAAGAAAGTAATGGCACTTTCGCACGACCCGGTATTCTTATAACCCGGATCAATGGTAATAAGACCCCCTGTGGCAGAACGGAGTGTTTTTATATCTATTGCATGTTCATCTTCGGTACCCTTAATTACCGGAAACTCATATTTGTGACCATTAAATTCTAATGTAGCTTTATCTGACATTTGTAGTGATTTCTTGTTATTTGGATAAAAGTAAATTTAAGTAAAACAGATGGTTTTAACAATTAAAGAAATCCCTTTAAATAATTATTAACAACAGAAATTTTCAAGTGTTCTTTGGGGAATAAAATGGACTATAAAAGATATAGATTCTTGTAATATTCATCCAGCGATTTTTCCCATGTAAATCTCATTTTCTTTGCGCTTGCCTGAATCTTTTTCCACTTTGGTTTGTCGTTTTCCCAAATATCCAAGGCTTCGTCAAAGCTTTTGATCATGTTCTTTATTTTTTCGTCATACGTTTTTCCATCAAACGCAAATCCAGTCTTTAAATGTTCCACCGTATCCTTTAGCCCACCGGTATGATGCACCAAACAAGGGTTTCCGTTTCTCATGGCCAACATTTGACTAATACCACAAGGTTCAAAAAGACTTGGCATAAAATAAAGATCCGTTTCCAAGTACATAGAATCAATCAAATCTTCAGATTGTCCGTTGGTAAATATGAAATTCTTATGCTTATAGCTCATGTTCCTGAACTGATCTTCATAACCTGGATCACCCGTACCCAGTACCATAAAAATTCCCCCAACTTTCTCCAGTCTTTTCAACATTGCTTCCAGCGCCTCCGGGGAACGCATAAAAAAATAAAACTTCTGTTCCGTTAGTCTAGCAACACTGGACACAATAAACTTTGGACGATTACCCACGTATTCCATGATTTTCTCCCCTGTATGGGCAAGGAAATCCGCCTTGTATTTCTTTGATTCGTCCTGTAACCATCTAAACAGGGCCTTAACTGTATTTCTGTACAGGAATCCCTTTTCCGCAACCCTTATATTACCGTAATTGGATGCATTAAGTATTCCAAAAAGCCTTCCTTCATTATTTGCTTGCTGTAAATCTTTTTCCAAACTCTCCCCACCTATGAACTCCGGTTTTCTACTGGGTAACATAACGTCTTCCTTATAAGATGGTGATACGGTATGAACTGCGTCCGCCAACCGAATTCCTACGGCCATTAAATTTATACAATCTTGATATCTGGGGTCCATAAGCATTTTATGGTCCAAGTTTATTTGAGGAAACCAATTGTGTACCGATGCGTAATTATCATAAAAGGGGCGAATTCCCTGTATTGCTAAATTATGTATGCTGTACACGTACCGCATTTTTTTCAAATTCGTATAATTTGGATGATAGGTTTTCAAAAACAATATAGCGCTGGAATGCCAATCGTGCATATGAACAATGTC
The DNA here is from genome assembly GCA_963848865.1 of uncultured Flavobacteriaceae bacterium. Lineage (GTDB taxonomy): Bacteria > Bacteroidota > Bacteroidia > Flavobacteriales > Flavobacteriaceae > Maribacter. Next base: position 261,222 of record CAWKFV010000016.1, read on the forward strand.
CAACTCACCAAACGCACCAACTTTGATTGCCTCCGCCACGGCGGTGTTAAAAATCATGAATTTTACAAAATCATTAAAAAATGGCTCCGTAGGGTCGTCATGATAAATATGAGCAATACCACCTTCCACTATCTCTGGATGATGAATTACATAATGTGTTACGTTTTCTACTATCTTTTTTGGAGTAACTTCATACAGTTCCGCATGATAGGTTGTTCCCCTTAAAGGAAAATCCAGGTTTCCCTTAAAAATCCCATCTGTATGAAGCCGGGAATATGAAGGAACCACAACATGAACCCTGTCCCCCCGTTTAGCAATTTCTCTGGGTACATCACGCACCACATCGCCCATACCACCAGCCTTGCAATTTGGTATAGCATCATTCTCGGCAGCAACAAAAAGAAAATTATTCATAAAAAAGGAAATAGAGGGATTTAGATAAAGAAACAGCAAAAAGATAGACAACTTTTCGGATTACACCAAAAAAAAGCCTTTCTTAAAAAGAAAGGCTTTGTTGACATTAAATGCTATTTTATTTTGAAGGCTTTTTCCTGCGGATAATAAGCCATACTCCCTAGTTCCTCTTCTATTCGAAGCAATTGGTTATACTTTGCCATCCTATCGGAGCGTGAAGCAGAACCCGTCTTAATTTGACCGGTATTAAGTGCTACCGCCAAATCGGCAATGGTATTATCTTCCGTCTCACCGGAACGGTGCGACATTACAGAGGTGTATCCTGCATTTTTCGCCATGTTTACTGCCGCGATAGTTTCAGTTAACGTACCGATTTGATTAACCTTTATTAAAATTGAATTGGCAATTCCTTTTTGAATCCCTGTAGAAAGTCGGTCAACATTTGTTACGAACAAATCATCACCAACCAACTGAACCTTATCCCCAATTTTATCTGTCAATGATTTCCATCCATCCCAGTCATTTTCATCCATACCATCTTCAATTGAAATAATAGGATATTTAGCTGAAAGATCCGCCAAATATTGCGCTTGTTCTTCAGATGTTCTCACCACACCTTTACTTCCTTCAAATTTTGTATAGTCATACGCACCATTTACATAAAACTCTGCAGATGCACAGTCTAAAGCAATCATAACATCGTCACCTAATTTGTAACCCGCATTTTCAACAGCCTTTGCAATAGTATCAAGCGCGTCTTCGGTTCCTCCTGCAAGGTTAGGAGCAAATCCACCTTCATCACCAACGGCAGTACTCAATCCTCTATCGTGTAAAACTTTTTTAAGATTATGGAAGATTTCCGTGCCCATCTGCATTGCATGCGAAAAGCTTTTTGCCTTCACGGGCATTACCATAAATTCCTGAAATGCGATAGGTGCATCCGAGTGAGATCCTCCGTTTATAATATTCATCATGGGAACAGGAAGTGTATTTGCACTTACCCCGCCCACGTAACGAAAAAGTGAAAGCCCAAGTTCATTTGCAGCGGCCTTTGCAGCAGCCAGGGAAACCCCTAAAATAGCATTAGCACCTAATTTAGACTTGTTAGGAGTTCCGTCCAAATCAATCATAGTTTGGTCTAACAAATTTTGCTCAAAAACGGACATACCTAATATTTCCTCAGCAATAACCGTATTTACATTTTCAACGGCTTTCATGACTCCTTTTCCCATAAACGTTTTTCCGCCATCACGCAGCTCCACTGCTTCATGTTCTCCGGTTGAGGCTCCCGAAGGAACCGCAGCTCTACCCATTACTCCGTTTTCGGTAACTACATCTACTTCTACCGTAGGATTACCTCTTGAATCTAATATTTGTCTTGCATGAACACTTAATATGATACTCATCTGCTTTTTCTTAATTTTAAGTTGATTTTTATCGAGCGATAAAGATACAAAACGTCATAATCAATGAATTCCTTTGATTACGGGAATTCTTAATAAAATAACGATTATTTAAACTTCTACTTCTTGTTTTGCGGTTTTCTCTATTAATTTGAAAAAATCATCAAAAAGATAGTCGGCGTCATGAGGTCCCGGACTTGCTTCTGGGTGATATTGAACGGAAAATACGTCCTTATTTTTCATTCTGATACCTGCAACGGTTTTATCGTTCAGATGAACATGAGTGATTTCCAAATTTTCATTTGCTTCCGTTTCTTCTCTATTAATGGCAAAACCATGGTTTTGAGAAGTGATTTCTCCTTTCCCAGTCAATAAATTCAAAATTGGGTGGTTAATACCTCTGTGACCATTGTGCATTTTATAAGTGGAAACTCCGTTCGCCAAGGCGATTACTTGATGCCCCAAGCAAATTCCAAAAAGGGGTTTATCAGTTTTAATGATTTCTTTCGCAGTTTCAATAGCTTCATGAAGCGGCTCCGGATCTCCGGGTCCATTTGAGATAAAATAAGCATCCGGATTCCATGAGGACATTTCCTCAAAACTAGCATTGTACGGGAAGACCTTTACGTAGGCACCGCGCTTAGCAAGATTTCTCAGTATGTTTTTCTTAATACCGATATCCAAAGCGGATATCTTATAAGCAGCATTTTCATCGCCGTAATAATAAGGTTCTACAGTCGAAACTTTACTGGCCAGCTCCAACCCCTTCATACTAGGAACATCCTTTAATTCCTTTTTAAGTCCTTCAATATCGTTTACCCTTGTAGAAATAACCGCGTTCATGGCACCATTATCGCGAATATAGCTCACCAAGGCTCGTGTATCCACATCGGAAATAGCAAACAAATTGTTGTTATCCAAGAACTCCTCTAGACTTGCATCTGCAATAGGACGGGAATATTCATAACTGAAATTTCTACAAATCAATCCTGAAATTTTTACGGAATTTGATTCCACCTCCTCAGAATTGGTTCCGTAATTCCCAATATGGGCATTAGTAGTTACCATCAACTGCCCAAAATACGATGGGTCTGTGAAAATTTCCTGATATCCGGTCATTCCCGTATTAAAACAAACCTCCCCAAAGGATGTACCTTCCTTATCCCCTACGGACTTGCCATAAAAAATAGTTCCGTCCTCCAATAATAACAATGCTTTCTTTCTGGATTGATACTTCATACTTAAAAAATAATTATTTGGTTAACAAAAAAACATAAAAAAAGGATAAGCTTTGAGGCTTATCCTTTTATAATTATCAATATTTATTGACAACTTACTCTTTTGAATCATCTTTTTTTACCTCGTTATCGGTTTCAGATTCGGTTTTAGTCTCCGCTTCTGGAGCTTGCTCCACCTCAGGTGCTTTTTCTACTTCCTGAGCCTGTTCCACTTCGGTAGCAGTTTCCGTTGGCGCCTCTTCAACCTTAACTTCAGTCTCTACCGCTGCCTCAGGCTTTTCGGTTTTGCTACCTCCACCTCTTCTACTTCTTCTTGTAGATTTTTTCTTCGGCTTACCTGCGTTATAAATTTCATTGAAATCCACTAACTCGATCATCGCCATATCCGCATTATCACCCAAACGATTACCTAGCTTTATAATTCTAGTGTATCCTCCTGGTCTGTCGGCTACCTTTTCAGATACTACGCTGAACAATTCCGTAACAGCATGTTTATCACGAAGGTTTTTAAAAACGATACGCCTATTATGCGTTCCCTTTTCAGCCGTCAAGTTATTTTCAGCTTTGGATTTTGTAATCAATGGCTCTACGAATTGTTTAAGGGCTTTAGCCTTGGCAACCGTAGTATTGATTCTCTTATGTTCTATTAGGGAACAAGCCATATTTGCCAACATAGCAGTTCTATGTGCCTTTTTTCTCCCTAAATGGTTTACTTTTTTACCGTGTCTCATGTTTATATTTTATCATCTTGCTACCAAACCCGAATCATCGAGGAGCAAAATATGATTAATTAATCCTTATCTAATTTGTATTTTGACAAATCCATTCCAAAGCTCAAACCTTTGTTGATTACAAGCTCCTCCAATTCCGTCAAAGATTTTTTACCGAAATTTCTAAATTTCATCAAATCGTTCTTGTTGAAAGAAACCAAATCTCCTAAAGTATCAACTTCAGCCGCTTTTAAGCAGTTTAGTGCACGTACGGATAAGTCCATATCCACCAATTTGGTTTTCAACAACTGTCTCATATGAAGCGACTCTTCGTCATACGTTTCCGTTTGTGCAATTTCATCAGCTTCTAACGTGATGCGCTCATCGGAGAACAGCATGAAGTGGTGAATCAATACTTTTGCACCCTCTGTTAAGGCGTCCTTTGGATGGATTGAACCATCTGTTACAATTTCAAAAACCAATTTTTCATAATCGGTTTTTTGCTCAACACGAAAGTTCTCAATGCTATACTTAACGTTTTTTATTGGTGTAAAGATAGAATCGACTGCTATTGTTCCTAACGGAGCACCGGACTTCTTGTTCTCCTCTGCGGGAACATAGCCTCTACCTTTGTCTATAGTTATTTCCATATTGATGCTCACTTTTGCATCCATATTACAAATAACCAAATCAGGATTCAAGACCTGATATCCTGAAATGAATTTTTGGAAGTCACCAGCAGTTAATTTATCCTTTCCACTTACGGAAATTGATACTACTTCGGCTTCCGAATCCTCGATTTGCTTTTTGAAACGAACCTGTTTCAAATTCAAAATAATCTCGGTAACGTCTTCTACAACACCGGAGATAACAGAGAACTCATGTTCTACTTTATCAATCCTTACGGATGTAATGGCATGCCCTTCTAATGAAGAAAGCAATACCCTTCTTAATGCATTCCCAACAGTTAATCCATAACCAGGTTCCAAAGGACGAAATTCAAATTTCCCTTCGAAATCTGAGGAATCGATCATTATTACTTTATCGGGTTTCTGAAAATTAAATAATGCCATAATTGGATCAGTGTTGTTTATTTAGAGTATAACTCGACTATTAATTGTTCTTTGATATTTTCTGGAATCTGAAGTCTTTCCGGAACGGCAACAAAAGTACCTTCCTTTTTCTCCGTGTTCCAAGTAATCCATTCATAAACAGCGCTATTATTGGCCAATGAGTCCTGAATGCTCTGTAGTGATTTGGATTTTTCCCTAACACCAACTACATCACCAGCTTTCAACGTATAAGAAGGAATATTTACCAACTCGCCATTAACTGTAATGTGTCTGTGAGAAACCAATTGTCTGGCGCCGCTTCTAGTTGGGGAAATACCCATTCTGTAAACCACGTTGTCCAAACGGCTTTCGCATAATTGTAAAAGGATTTCACCAGTTACACCTTCCTTTCTCTTAGCGGTAGCGAAAATGTTTCTAAACTGCTTTTCCAAAATACCATAAGTGTATTTTGCTTTTTGTTTTTCCATGAGCTGTACAGAATATTCAGACTTTTTACCTCTACGTCTGTTATTACCGTGCTGCCCTGGAGGATAATTTTTCTTTTCAAAGGATTTGTCGTCCCCGAATATCGCTTCTCCGAATTTACGTGCGATTTTTGATTTTGGTCCTGTATATCTTGCCATTTTCTTTTAGTTTGAAAGTGAGATTATGAATTAAGGCTTATCCTTCGATAATCGTAACTACACTTTCGTGAAATATATTAATACTGATTAAACTCTTCTTCTTTTAGGAGGTCTACAACCATTGTGCGGCATTGGGGTAACGTCGATAATTTCTGTTACCTCTATTCCGGAATTATGTAGGGCACGTATAGCGGATTCTCTTCCGTTACCTGGTCCCTTCACATAAACCTTCACCTTTCTTAGACCAGCTTCATGCGCTACTTTAGAACAATCCTCGGCCGCTACTTGGGCAGCATATGGAGTATTCTTCTTTGAGCCCCTAAATCCTAATTTACCTGCGGAAGACCATGAAATAACATCACCTTTCTTGTTGGTCAATGAAATGATTATATTGTTAAAAGAAGCTGTTACGTGTGCCTCTCCAACAGAATCAACAACAACTTTACGTTTCTTGGTTACCTTAGTAGTATTTGCCTTTGCCATACCTATTTATTATTTAGTAGCTTTCTTCTTGTTAGCAACTGTTTTACGCTTTCCTTTCCTAGTCCTAGAATTATTCTTGGTACGCTGACCTCTCAATGGCAAACCTGATCTATGACGAATACCTCTATAGCATCCAATATCCATTAAACGCTTAATGTTCAATTGTGTCTCAGAACGCAATTCACCTTCTATTGTAAAACCGGAAACCGTTTCCCTGATCCGACCGATTTCATCATCGTTCCAATCAGAAACTTTAGTGTCCTCACTAACTTGGGCTTTCGCTAAAATCTCTTTAGCTCTGCTTTTTCCAATTCCAAATATATAGGTCAAGGCGATAACACCTCTTTTTTGTTTTGGTATATCTATACCTGCGATTCTTGCCATAATTAACCTTGTCTTTGTTTAAATCTAGGATTCTTTTTGTTGATTACGTACAACCTGCCTTTTCTGCGAACAATCTTGCAGTCGGCACTTCTTTTTTTAACTGATGCTCTTACTTTCATCTTGCTATCTTAGTATCTATAAGTAATTCTTGCTTTCGTAAGGTCATAGGGACTCATTTCCAATTTAACCTTGTCTCCAGGTAACAATTTTATATAGTGCATGCGCATCTTACCTGAAATATGCGCAGTGACCACATGACCATTCTCTAACTCCACGCGAAACATAGCGTTAGATAATGCCTCTATGATTGATCCATCTTGCTCTATTGCTGATTGTTTAGCCATAAATTATGCTACTTTTCTATTTTTTCCTGTTTTCATTAAACCGTCATAATGCCTGTTCAACAGATATGAATTTACTTGCTGTACCGTATCGATTGCCACCCCTACCATAATCAATAAGGAAGTACCTCCATAAAATAAGGCCCATCCTGCTTGCACGTCCATCAATTTCACCACTATCGCTGGCAATACCGCTAAAAGCGCCAAAAATATAGACCCGGGCAATGTAATTAAGGACATAATTTTATCCAAGAAATCGCCGGTTTCCTTTCCAGGACGTATTCCAGGAATGAATCCTCCACTCCTCTTTAAATCATCTGCCATTTTATTTGTAGGAACTGTAATCGCAGTGTAGAAGTAGGTGAATATTATGATAAGCAACGCAAATAATAAATTATAGGCTAATCCAAAAATATCACTGAACTGCACTTGCATCCATTGCCCAAAAGCGGTATCATCAAAAGCTCCACCTATCATCCCTGGAACAAACATAATTGCCTGTGCAAATATAATCGGCATAACCCCGGATGCATTTAACTTTAATGGAATATATTGACGGGAACCCATAATATTTTTCTCGTAACCACCGGAAGCGGTTCTTCTTGCATACTGCACCGGTATCTGACGTGTTGCCATTACCAAAAGTACACTGGCCAATATGACCAAGAACCAAATAATCACTTCAATTAGAATAAACATTAAACCACCGTTGTTATTGGTTGTCCTTGAAATAAATTCTTGAACAAAAGACTGTGGCATAGTCGCAATAATTCCAATCATTATTAACAACGATATCCCATTTCCTATCCCCTTATCCGTAATCTTTTCTCCCAACCACATGGCGAATACACATCCGGTCACTAAAATGATTACTGCTGGCACCATGAAGTCAAGTCCTTTTCCCAACAAGAAAGCACTATCCCTAACACCAAAGGCTTCCAATCCATATAAATAGGCCGGGGCTTGAACGATACAAATACCAATCGTCAACCATCTAGTTATTTGGTTGATAGTTTTTCTACCGCTTTCGCCTTCCTTCTGTAGTTTTTGAAGATAAGGAATTGCAATACCCATCAATTGTACCACAATGGAAGCAGATATGTAAGGCATAATACCCAATGCGAAAACGGAAGCGTTTGCAAATGCACCTCCTGTAAAAGCATTAAGTAGACCAAAGATTCCTTGGTCCGTGCCATCCACTAATCCTCCTAATTGGGTAGAATCTATACCTGGAAGAACAATTTGGCAACCAAAACGATATACCAACAAAAGACCTAAAGTAATAAGTATCCTATTCCTTAGCTCTTCTATCTTCCAAATATTGGATATTGTATCAATAAAATTCTTCATGCTCTCGTTTATGCTTATAAACTTATTGCTTCCCCACCGGCTGCTTCAATAGCTGACTTTGCGGTTGCTGTAAATTTATGTACCGTAATTTTAAGGGATGCCTTCAATTCGCCACCACCTAATATCTTAACCAAGTCGTTCTTACGAACAAGTCCATTTTGCACCAAATCATCAATAGTAACGGTGTCTTTAATCACTTTACTATCAACCAATTCCTGTAACTTGTCCAAGTTGATTCCCTTATAATCCTTACGATTAATATTGGTGAAACCAAATTTTGGCACACGTCTCTGCAATGGCATTTGACCACCTTCAAAACCTATTTTCTTGGAATAACCAGATCTTGATTTAGCTCCCTTATGACCTCTTGCAGCGGTACCGCCCTTTCCAGAACCCTGACCTCTTCCAAGACGCTTGCCATCTCTATTCACTGAACCTTCTGCAGGCTGTAGATTACTTAAATTCATTAGATCTTAATATTTAAGCTTCTTCCGTAGAAACTAAATGTTTAACTTTATTTATCATCCCAAGAATATTGGGTGTATTATCATGCTCCACTACCTGACCAATTTTCTTTAATCCAAGAGCCGTTAAGGTTCTTTTTTGGTTTTGTGGCTTTTTGATACTACTCTTAACTTGCTTTACTTTAATCTTTGCCATATCGTTTAGTATTTAGTAATCAGTAGTAGTAGTTGGTATATTTTTTCTCAAAATCAAACTACTCAAAACCTTATACTGTGTACTTAGTACTATGAAATTTATCCTTTAAACACTTTTTCCAAAGAAACGCCTCTTTGACCGGCAATGGTTTTTGCATCCCTAAGTTGCAATAAAGCATCAAAGGTTGCTTTTACAACATTATGTGGATTTGATGATCCTTGAGATTTTGACAATACATCATGAACTCCAACGGCCTCCAATACCGCCCTTACCGCACCACCGGCAATTACCCCGGTACCATGGGAAGCTGGTTGAATGTAAACCCTTGCACCACCAAATTTTCCTTTTTGCTCATGAGGCAAAGTCCCTTTGTTCAAAGGAATACGAATTAAATTCTTTTTGCCATCTTCAATAGCCTTGGCTATAGCGGTTGCAACTTCCTTGGATTTTCCTAAACCGTGACCTACAACACCATTTTCATCACCGACAACAACAATAGCGGAAAAACCAAATGCTCTACCACCCTTTGTTACTTTGGTTACACGTTGTACACCAACTAATCTATCCTTTAAGTCTAAACCTCCTGGCTTAACCGTTTCTACGTTTTTGTATTTTTGAAACATACTGTTATATTAGAATTTAAGTCCTGCTTCCCTTGCCCCTTCAGCCAAAGATTTTACCCTTCCGTGATATAAATTTCCTCCTCTATCGAAGGCTACCTTCTCCACTCCTACTTTTTTGGATTTTTCGGCAATGGCCTTACCAACAAGTGCAGCTATCTCCGTTTTGTTACCCTTGGCAGAAGTTATATCCTTATCTCTTGAAGAAGCAGCTGCTAAAGTTACACCTTTAACATCGTCTATTAATTGAGCATAGATTTCACTATTACTCCTAAAAACCGATAATCTTGGTCTTTCGGCAGTTCCTGAGGAAACCTTACGGATTCTTCTTCGTATTCTATACTTTCTCTGTGTCTTTGATAATCCCATAATACTATTAATTAAGCCGATTTACCAGCTTTTCTTCTTAATTGTTCACCAACAAATTTGATACCTTTTCCTTTGTAAGGCTCTGGCTTACGGAAAGACCTGATCTTGGCAGCAATATGTCCTACCAACTGCTTGTCATGTGATGTCAATTTAACAATTGGGTTCTTTCCTTTTTCTGAAATGGTCTCAACTTTAACTTCTGGAGCCAAATCGAAAATTATATTGTGCGAAAAACCCAAAGCCAAATCCAATTTCTGTCCTTGGTTGCTTGCCCTGTATCCTACACCCACAAGCTCCAACTCCTTGGTCCAACCTTTAGAAACACCTTCAACCATATTAAGGATCAAAGATCTGTACAAACCATGTTTGGCCTTGTGTTCCTTAGAATCGGACGGTCTTGTTACCCAAGCCTGTCCATCTTCAACTTTTATCGCCACTCCAGAAAACTCCTGAGTCAACTCTCCCAATTTCCCTTTTACGGAAATAATGTTTTCATTGATTTCAATTGTAACCCCTTCAGGAATTGCGATCGGATTATTACCTATTCTAGACATCTTCTATCTCTTTATTCTATTAATAAACGTAGCATAAAACTTCGCCACCAACATTATCAGCTTTTGCCTGCTTACTGGTCATTACACCGTGGGAAGTAGATACGATAGCGATACCAAGTCCATTCAGTACCCTTGGTAAATCTTCACTACCTGCATACTTTCTCAAACCAGGCTTACTGATACGCTGTATTTTTTTGATTACAGGCTCCTTGGTAATCTTATCATACTTCAAGGCTATTTTAATTGTCCCTTGAACAGCATCGTCCTCAAATTTGTAACTCAAAATATATCCTTGATCGAACAATATTTTTGTTATTTCTTTTTTTAAGTTGGATGCCGGAATCTCAACGACCCTATGACCTGCCCTACTTGCGTTTCTAACTCTCGTTAGATAATCTGATATAGTATCTGTAACCATTTTTATATAATTCGGTAACGGTTTTTAGCTTTTATACTAAACCTGAAACCAGTTTTCTATTAATTTACCAGCTAGCCTTTTTAACTCCAGGAATCAAACCTTGATTTGCCATTTCCCTGAACATTACCCTAGAAATTCCAAAAGTTCTCATGTAACCCTTTGGTCTACCAGTAAGTTTACATCTATTGTGCATACGCACCGGAGAAGCATTCTTTGGCAACTTCTGTAAAGCCTCATAATCTCCAGCTTCTTTCAAAGCTTTTCTTTTTTCAGCATATTTAGCTACGGTCTTTGCTCTTTTCCTTTCACGAGCCTTCATTGATTCTTTAGCCATACTAGTTCTTATTAAAAGGTAATCCTAATTCCGTTAATAATGATTTTGCTTCCTTATCCGTTTCCGCAGAGGTTACAAAAGTTATGTCCATTCCATTAATTCTATTGATTTTATCAATATTAACTTCAGGGAAAATAATTTGCTCCGTAATGCCAAGGTTATAATTTCCACGTCCGTCAAAGCCAGTAGCCTTGATTCCTTGAAAATCCCTAACCCTAGGTAGTGCGGAAGTAACCAATCTATCCAAAAACTCGTACATACGCTCACCACGTAAAGTAACTTTAGCGCCAATAGGCATACCCTTCCTTAATTTAAAGGCAGCGACATCCTTTTTTGACATGGTTGCAACAGCTTTTTGCCCAGTAATCATAGTCATTTCGTCAACCGCATGATCAATGAGTTTTTTATCAGCAACCGCAGCGCCAACACCTCTACTCACAACAATCTTTTCCAACTTTGGAACCTGCATTACATTTTTGTAACCAAATTCTTCGGTCAGCGCAGCTATCACTCGCTCCTTATATTCTTTCTTTAATCTTGCAACGTAAGCCATAACTAAATTACTTCATTGGATTTCTTGGAAAACCTCACCTTTTTACCATCTCTCATTTCATACCCAACTCGTGTAGCATCACCAGACTTACCGTCTATCAGGGCTAAGTTAGAAATGTGGATCAAGGCCTCTTTTTTTACTATTCCTCCTTGTGGATTCTTTGCACTCGGCTTTTCGTGTTTAGATACCATATTGGCACCTTCTACGATAGCTTTGTTCTTTTCAAGATCTACGCGCATAATCTTTCCCTCCGTCCCCTTATGGTCTCCAGCGATGATTCTAACGGTATCTCCTGTTTTTATTTTTAACTTTTTCATTCTTGTCAATATTATAGTACCTCTGGGGCCAATGAAACGATTTTCATGAATTGCTTATCCCTAAGCTCCCTTGCTACCGGTCCAAATACACGGGTTCCTCTCATTTCTCCTGTCGGGTTCAATAGAACACATGCGTTATCGTCAAAACGGATATAGGAACCGTCCGGTCTTCTAACCTCTTTTTTTGTACGAACAACTACAGCAGTGGAAACCGCTCCCTTTTTGATACCTCCGTTCGGTGTAGCCTCTTTAACAGTTACTACAATTTTATCACCAATGGAAGCATATCTTCTTTTTGTGCCACCAAGAACTCGGATAGTCAAAACTTCCTTAGCTCCGGTATTATCAGCAACCTTTAGTCTGGATTCTTGTTGTAACATAACTTATTTAGCTCTTTCTAAAATTTCTACTAACCTCCAACATTTGGTCTTACTCATTGGACGTGTTTCCATTATCTTCACGGTATCTCCTTCTTTGCAATCGTTCTTTTCGTCATGAGCAACATATTTCTTTGTTTTCAAAACGAATTTACCGTACATAGGGTGCTTTACACGCTTTACCTCTGCCACAACAATGGACTTCTCCATTTTGTTACTGGTAACTACCCCAATTCTTTCTTTTCTTAAATTTCTGTTTTCTTCCATAAAGCAGAACCAGTTATTGGTTTTCCCTATTTGTTAATTCCGTTGCCAATCTTGCAACCGTTCTTCTTACTTTCCGTATTTGAAGGGGATTCTCCAACGGAGTTACGAAATGTGCCAATTTCAAATCAGCATGTTGTTTCTTATACTCGGCAAGCTTCTCCGTAAGTCCTTCAACAGACAATTCCTTTATTTCTTGTTTTTTCATAGTTCTAACGATTAATTTTCAGCTGTATAATCCCTTGCAATTACAAACTTTGTTCTTACCGGAAGTTTCTGTGCAGCCAATCTTAATGCCTCTTTTGCTATATCCAAAGAAACCCCTGCAACCTCGAACATGATTCTTCCTGGCTTCACCACGGCAACAAAATACTCTGGTGCACCTTTTCCTTTACCCATACGTACCTCAAGAGGTTTTTTGGTAATTGGCTTATCCGGAAATATCTTAATCCACAATTGACCTTCTCTCTTCATATATCTTGTTGCGGCAATACGCGCAGCTTCAATTTGACGGGAGGTCAAAAATGAAGTGTCCATTGACTTTATACCGAACATACCATTTGAAAGTTGATGTCCTCTACCAGCAAGGCCTTTCATACGGCCTTTCTGCATTTTACGGAACTTCGTTCTTTTCGGTTGTAACATTTCTCTACTTCTTTAAAAAATTACTTTCTACGACGTGGTTTTCTACCACCGTCTTGTTTCCTAGAATCCTTTCCTTGTCCCTTTTGCATGCCGACCAACGGAGATAATTCTCTCTTACCGTAAACCTCGCCCTTCATGATCCAAACTTTAATACCCAATTTACCGTAAGTAGTCTGTGCTTCTTGCAAGGCATAATCGATATCCGCCCTAAAAGTGGATAATGGAATTCTACCATCCTTGTAAGATTCCGAACGCGCCATTTCCGCACCGTTCAAACGCCCTGAAATCTGAATCTTGATACCCTCAGCATTCATTCTCATTGCAGCGGCAATAGCCATTTTGATAGCCCTTCTAAAAGAAATCCTACTTTCAATTTGACGGGCAACACTAGCCGCTACCAAGTTAGCATCCAGCTCAGGTCTTTTTATTTCGTAAATGTTGATTTGAACTTCCTTGTTGGTAATCTTTTTAAGTTCTTCCTTCAACTTATCCACTTCCTGACCACCTTTACCAATTATGATACCTGGTCTGGCAGTGGTAACCGTAACCGTTATTAACTTCAAGGTACGTTCAATAATTACCCTTGAAACACTTGCTTTTGAAAGTCTAGCATGAATATACTTTCTGATTTTACTATCCTCAGCTAGCTTGTCCCCATAATCATTTCCACCATACCAGTTGGATTCCCATCCTCTGATGATTCCAAGACGATTTCCTATTGGATTTGTTTTCTGTCCCATTCTAGCTTTCTGTATTATTGTTAGACCCCAAAACCAATGTAACATGGTTGGAACGCTTTCTTATTCTATGTGCCCTACCTTGAGGAGCTGGTCTTAATCTCTTTAGCATTGAACCGCTATCCACTCGTATTTCAGATACCACTAAATCAGCATCTTCCAAGTTGCTATCCTCATTTTTTGCTTGCCAATTGGCTAAAGCGGAAAGCAACAGCTTTTCCAGTTTTCTTGAAGCCTCTTTAGAATTGAACCTCAAGATTGCCAAAGCTTTCTCCACTTTCTCACCCCTAATCAAATCAGCTACCAACCTCATTTTTCTAGGAGAAGTAGGACAGTTGTTCAATTTCGCAAAAGCTACCTTTTGCTTTTCTGCCTTTATTCTTTCGGCCATCTGTTTTTTGCGAACTCCCATAGCTTACTTTTTACCTTTATTTTTTGCACCTGCATGACCTCTAAAAGATCTCGTTGGTGAAAATTCTCCTAATTTATGACCTACCATGTTTTCTGTAACGAAAACAGGTACAAATTGTCTTCCGTTGTGAACTGCAATGGTCATTCCCACAAAATCAGGAGTTATCATTGATGCCCTGGACCAAGTCTTAATTACCGACTTTTTCCCAGAAGAAGCACTTTGCTGAATCTTCTTTTCTAAACTATAGTGAACGTAAGGTCCTTTTTTTAGTGAACGTGCCATTTCTTTTTCTTTTTATTTCTTTCTACGTTCTATAATGTACTTATTCGTGTTTTTGGTCCTAGAACGAGTTCTATACCCTTTGGCAGGAATACCATTTCTAGATCTTGGATGACCACCAGAAGCCCTTCCTTCACCACCACCCATTGGGTGATCTACAGGGTTCATTGCTACTGGTCTTGTTCTTGGTCTTCTGCCCAACCATCTACTTCTACCTGCTTTACCAGAAACCAATAACTGGTGATCCGAGTTAGAGATGGCACCAATAGTGGCCATGCACGTAGACAATACAAGCCTAGTTTCGCCAGAAGGCATTTTAACTGTAACAAACTTGCCGTCCTTCGCCATCAATTGTGCAAAAGTTCCAGCGCTTCTTGCCATTACCGCACCTTGACCAGGACGTAATTCTATACAAGAAATGATTGTACCCAATGGAATCTCGCTCAAAGGCAAGGCATTTCCAATTTCTGGGGCAGCAGTAGCACCAGCGATAACCTGCTGATCTACCTGCATACCATTCTGGGCTATGACATATCTTTTGTCACCATCTGTATATTCCAACAAAGCAATGAACGCAGTTCTATTAGGATCATATTGAATTGACTTTACGGTAGCGGCAACATCCTGCTTATCCCTTTTAAAATCAATTACACGATACCTTCTTTTATGACCTCCACCTTTTTGGCGAATCGTCATTTTTCCTTGACTGTTTCTACCTCCGGACTTTTTTAACGGAGCGAGCAAGCTCTTCTCCGGCTTATCAGTAGTAATGGCGTCAAATCCATTTACTACTCTAAAACGCTGTCCAGGAGTGATTGGTTTTAATTTTCTAACTGACATTCCTTGTCTTTATAGATTACTGTAAAAATCAATAATATCGCCTTCCACAACATCAACGATAGCTTTTTTGATAGCGTTCGTTTTACCATGTTGTACACCAGTTTTTGTATATCTGGATTTTCTGGTAGGCCCATAATTCATTGTACGCACTTTCTTCACCGAAACTCCATAAGCACTTTCGACGGCATCCCTGATCTGAATTTTGTTTGCCTTTGGATCCACAATGAAACCATAACGATTGTTAAGCTCGCTATCCGCGGTCATTTTTTCCGTTATAATTGGCTTTATCAACACACTCATGGTTCTACTTATTATTTAGGTTCGATTCAATTCCTTCTAGAGAGCCCTCCAACAACACAACACTATTTGCGTTTAATATTTTGTAAGTGCTTAATTCTGAGTTAGTTATTACTTCAGAACCCTTGAAATTACGCGAAGACAAATATACGCCTTTATTTGAATCGCCCAACACAAATAAAGATTTTTTGTTTTCCAAGCCCAAAGACTTCAAAACCTGTACAAAATCCTTCGTTTTAGGAGTATCAAAATCAAAGTCTTCAACGACCAAAATTGCCTTTTCTTTTGACTTTAAACTTAAGGCTGATTTTCTAGCCAAACGCTTTAAATTTTTATTCAATTTCTGCGTGTAATCCTTTGGTCGTGGTCCAAAAATTCTACCACCTCCCCTAAAAATTGGAGATTTAATACTACCCGCTCTCGCAGTACCAGTACCTTTTTGCTTCTTTATCTTTCTAGTACTTCCAGCAATTTCAGCTCTTTCCTTTGCCTTATGTGTACCTTGCCTTTGGTGTGCTAAAAACTGTTTAACATCCAAGTATACGGCATGATTGTTTGGTTCTATACCGAAAACATCGTCAGAAAGGTCTGCCTTCCTACCCGTGTCTTTTCCTTTAATATCTAAAACTGATACTTTCATTATATCCACCTTTGTATAGTTACATAAGAATTCTTATGACCCGGAACACATCCTTTTACAACTAAAAGGTTTTTTTCCGGAACTACCTTTAAAACTCTAAGGTTCTGAACGGTAACCCGATCTCCACCCATTCTACCGGCCATTTTCATTCCCTTAAAAACTCTTGCGGGATATGAAGCCGCTCCAATGGAACCAGGTGCCCTAAGTCTGTTATGCTGACCGTGGGTAGATTGACCAACACCGCCGAAGCCATGTCTTTTAACTACTCCCTGAAATCCCTTACCTTTTGAAGTACCAATAACATCAACGAATTCGCCTTCCACGAAAACATCAACACCTACGGTGTCCCCCAATTTAAAATCACCTTCAAAACCTTGGAACTCAATGACTTTTTTCTTAGGAGAAGCACCTGCCTTTTTAAAATGACCTAGTTCGGCCTTATTCGCACGTTTTTCTGCCTTGTCATCGAAACCAAGCTGAAGGGCGTTGTACCCGTCTACCTCTTCGGTTCTGACTTGGGTAACTACGCATGGACCTGCCTCTATGACGGTACAGGGAATATTCTTCCCGTTCTCGTCAAAAATGCTGGTCATACCTACTTTCTTTCCTATTAACCCAGACATACTTTAATTTATATTAATTACTATTACTTAAATTATTTACAAAAAAATAGGGTCAAAAACATTTCAACCCTGAAATTATTTTTTTTCCGTTTTTCCCTCGCCCGCAGCTTAGGACATGTATGTTCCGAACTTGTTTCGGAATTCATTAGACTTGTAATCAGACACTTCGACTGCGCTCAGTGTTTGTTCGGCTAGCAATTCTCCAAAAAATTGAAGAATTGAGTCTCACTAAACCTTAATCTCTACCTCTACACCACTTGGAAGCTCTAATTTCATTAAAGCATCAATTGTCTTAGAAGAAGAACTATAGATATCCAACAAACGCTTATAAGAGCTTAGTTGAAATTGTTCCCTTGATTTTTTATTCACGTGTGGAGAACGTAATACAGTAAAAATCTTCTTATGAGTTGGTAAAGGAATAGGTCCAGTTACAACAGCTCCAGTTGTCTTTACCGTTTTTACGATTTTCTCCGCAGACTTATCCACCAAGTTGTGATCGTAGGATTTAAGTTTTATTCTAATTTTCTGACTCATTACCTTAAATTAAGCTGTTGTTATTCCTTTTGCCTTTTTAATCACCTCTTCAGATATGTTAGAAGGGGTTTGGGCATAGTGTGAAAATTCCATTGTTGAAGTTGCTCTACCGGAAGAAAGCGTTCTCAAAGAAGTAACATATCCGAACATTTCAGATAATGGAACCTCTCCTTTAATAACTTTTGCACCAGCTCTATCGCTCATATTGCTAATCGTACCTCTTCTACGGTTCAAGTCACCTACAATATCTCCCATGTTCTCTTCTGGAGTAATTACTTCAATTTTCATAATAGGCTCCATAATAACAGCGCCCGCAGCCTTACCGGCAGCTTTGTAACCCATCTTAGCCGCCAATTCAAACGAAAGGGCATCAGAATCCACAGGGTGGAAGGAACCGTCTTTTAATACCACTTTCATAGTATCCATTTCAAATCCAGCCAAAGGTCCGTTCTGCATTGCAGCGGCAAAACCTTTTTCAACGGCAGGAATGAATTCCTTAGGAATACGTCCACCTTTTATCTCATCGACAAACTGCAATCCATCACCTTCAAAATCGTCATCAGCAGGACTCATTTCAAAAACGATATCCCCAAATTTACCACGACCACCAGATTGCTTCTTGTACGTCTCTCTGTGCGCAGCCATTTTGGTAAGCGCTTCCTTATATTCAACCTGAGGCTCACCTTGATTTACCTCAACTTTAAATTCCCTCCTAAGTCGGTCTACAATAATATCCAAGTGAAGCTCGCCCATACCAGAAATAATGGTTTGTCCGGATGCTTCATCTGTTTTTACCTGGAATGTAGGATCCTCTTCGGCCAATTTTGCCAAAGCCATACCCAATTTATCAACATCCACCTTAGTCTTAGGCTCAACAGCAATACCGATAACAGGCTCTGGAAAGTTCATACTTTCCAATATAATAGGATGCTTTTCATCCGACATTGTATCACCAGTCTTAATATCTTTGAACCCTACCGCAGCACCGATATCACCAGCTTCGATAAAATCGATAGCATTTTGCTTATTGGAGTGCATTTGGTAGATACGTGAAATACGCTCCTTCTTACCTGAACGATTATTCAATATATAAGAACCAGCTTCTAAACGACCTGAATATGTCCTGAAAAACGCAAGTCTACCCACAAAAGGATCAGTAGCAATCTTAAATGCCAAGGCAGCAAACGGCTCTTTAACATTTGGTTTTCTACTTTCAACCTTACCTGTTTCAGGATTGGTACCTTCAATAGCTTCCTTATCTACCGGAGAAGGCAAATATCTACAAACAGCATCCA
This sequence comes from uncultured Flavobacteriaceae bacterium, assembly GCA_963848865.1. Classification (GTDB taxonomy): domain Bacteria; phylum Bacteroidota; class Bacteroidia; order Flavobacteriales; family Flavobacteriaceae; genus Maribacter. The sequence goes on from CAWKFV010000016.1 coordinate 280,009, forward strand.
ACAAAAACTGAACACCTTTATTTTTAAAGGAAGAACCGCATATCATAGGTATAATAGCCCTGTCCATAACAGCAGCTCTTAGAGCAGCATGTACTTCTTCCTCAGTAATGGAATCTTCATCCTCGAAGAACTTTTCCATCAACTCTTCATCATACTCGGCAACAGCCTCTATTAAGGCAGCTCTATACTCCTTAACTTCGGCCTTCATATCTTCAGGAATGTCAATAACATCAAATGTAGACCCGAAATTATCCTCGTGCCAAACGATTGCCCTGTTTTTGGCCAAATCCACAACTCCTTTAAAGTCTGATTCATCACCAATAGGCAATACGATAGGAACGGCATTGGAACCTAACATTTCTTTAACCTGGTTACATACCATCAAGAAATTTGACCCTTGACGGTCCATCTTATTGACGAAACCAATTCTTGGAACCTTATAATTGTCAGCTAACCTCCAGTTCGTTTCAGACTGTGGCTCAACACCATCAACTGCACTGAATAAAAACACCAAACCATCCAAAACACGTAAGGAACGGTTAACCTCAACCGTAAAATCTACGTGACCCGGGGTATCAATAATATTAAAATGGTAACTGTTCGCGTCTTCGGTTGGCTCCCCATTTACCCTGGGAAAAACCCACTCGCATGTAGTTGCAGCAGAAGTAATGGTTATACCACGCTCCTGTTCCTGCTCCATCCAGTCCATTGTTGCCGCACCATCATGAACCTCACCAATCTTATGACTTACTCCCGTATAAAAAAGTATACGTTCCGTAGTAGTCGTCTTACCGGCATCAATATGTGCAGCAATACCTATATTTCTTGTTAATTTTAAGTCTCTTGCCATTTCTGATTAAAATCTAAAGTGGGAAAATGCTTTATTCGCTTCAGCCATCTTGTGTGTGTCTACTCTCTTCTTAACCGCAGCACCTTCTTCCTTGGAAGCCGCAAGAATTTCAGCAGCTAGCTTTGCAGCCATTCCCTTTTCATTTCTTTTTCTAGAATAACTGATCAACCATTTCATGGCCGTAGATATCTTACGGTCCGGTCTGATCTGCATTGGTATTTGGAACGTTGCCCCACCTACCCTTCTACTTCTCACTTCAACGTGTGGCATAACATTGGACAATGCATCTTTCCAAAGTTCCAAAGCTGTTTTCTCTTCGTCCGTTTTCTTTTCATCAACGATGTCGATAGCCTCATAAAATACACTAAACGCTACCGATTTCTTACCATCCCACATCATCATGTTCACAAATCTGGTAACCAACTGGTCATTAAATCTGGGATCTGGTAAAAGTGGTCTTTTCTTTGCCTGTCTTTTTCTCATTACTCTTCTTTAAAAAGTGTTATTACTTCTTAGGGCGTTTTGCACCATACTTAGACCTACGCTGTGTTCTACCGGCCACCCCTGCGGTGTCCAATGCCCCACGAACAATATGGTATCTAACTCCTGGCAAATCCTTTACCCTTCCTCCTCTTACTAATACTATCGAGTGCTCTTGTAAATTGTGACCCTCTCCAGGTATGTATGCGTTTACTTCCTTACCATTAGTTAACCTTACCCTTGCAACTTTACGCATTGCAGAGTTTGGTTTCTTAGGCGTAGTAGTGTAAACACGGGTACACACCCCTCTTCTTTGAGGACACGAATCCAAAGCAGCCGATTTACTCTTCTTAGTAATCGTTTCTCTTCCTTTTCGTACTAATTGTGATATTGTTGGCATACTACTTATTAATATGTATAAAAATTACCCTCCGTTTAAGGGTCGGCAAATGTAGTGATATTTCATAATAATTCAAACCCTACCCAATTTATTTTTAAAGTTTTTTTGAAGAGTGCCATTGATGGAGCAGGATTACAGCGCGATGATGCGTATTTTAACACCAAAACCGCATTTTCCCAACTAAAGAAATTTTGAAAAACCCCGCTAAAAAATTATCATGAGACAAACGTCAGAAATTATCAAATTCACAAAATCATAGTTGTTATATTATTTACCTATGAATAGACGGGGTGTTTAATTTATAACTCCCAATATAAACAACCATTCTTAAAGTTTTATTAATATTAGTTTGGATTATTAACACTTTATTGTGATTTTTGCCGCTAGCTAATTCAAATAATTTAAAAAATGAGAACAAAACGAAATGGATTGTTGACGCTACTATTGGCGTTTATTGTGCATCTATCTTTTGCACAAGAGAAGACAGTTTCCGGAACGGTCACAGACCAAGACGGACTGCCTTTGCCCGGGGTGAACATTGTTGTTGAAGGAACAACCAATGGTACCCAAACCGATTTTGACGGTAATTACTCCATTACCGCCTCAGAAGGGCAAACTTTGTTATTTACGTACATTGGTCAAAAAGCTACTCGACAAACCGTGGGGGCTTCCAACACTATCAATGTTCAAATGACAGAGGATGCACAAGCACTGGAAGAAGTGGTTGTAACCGCACAGGGTATTAAAAAGGAAAAGCAAGCCCTAGGTTATGCAGTTGCCGAAGTTGACAATGAACAGCTGGAGCAAAGAGCGGAAGGTGATGTTGGTAGGATTCTTACTGGAAAAGCTTCCGGGGTAAACATTACCGCACAAAGTGGACTTTCCGGTTCGGGTACGAGCATTGTAATCCGTGGTTTAAGTTCGTTTTCCGGAAGTAACCAACCTTTATTTATTGTTGATGGCGTTCCCTTTGATAGTGGAACAAATAGCCAAGGAAGTATTAGGGCTAATCAAGCAGATGGTGATATTGGTGGCCGAGATGATTTTGTTAACGGTAATAACGGTTCAAGTAGGTTCTTGGATTTGGATCCCAACAACATCGAAAGCGTTAACGTACTTAAAGGTCTTGCGGCAGCTACACTATACGGTACTGCAGGTCGTAATGGGGTTATTTTAATAACAACAAAAAATGGTGCTCCCGGCGCAGGTGGCGTTAAGAAAAGTGAAATTACGGTGAGTAGTTCGCTGTTTTTCAATGAAATTGCTTCCTTACCGGATTATCAAGATTCTTATGGTGGTGGTTTTGACCAAGCCTTTGGATGGTTCTTTAGTAACTGGGGACCAAGTTTTGATAGGGGTGGTATTGCCGGCTGGGGAAACCAATCAGCAATTGATGATCAAGGGACAGTCGCACATCCGTATTCAACATCTACTTCTGCTGTTCAAGCGGGTTTTCCAGAATTCCAAGGAGCAAGGTATGATTGGAAGCCATACAATAGCGTAGAGCAATTCTTTAGAACAGGAGTAGTGAAATCCAATTCCGTGAATTTTAACGGTAGTTCTGAAGACGGAACGGTTTCCTACAATGCCAATTTTGGCCATTTGGACGACGAGGGATTTACCCCTGGCAATAATTTGAAAAGATATACTGTAGGTTTGGGTGGTAGAGCAGTACTCTCCAATAAATTTACGGTTTCGGGTACCATGAACTTTTCCAACACAAACTTTGTGTCGCCACCAGTTGCGGCAAGTACAGGTAACAGCGTGTTTGGTACTGGTTCCTCTATTTTCGCAAATTTATTTTATACACCTAGGAACATTGATATTCAAGGACTTCCTTTTGAAAATCCAATTGATGGCAGTAGTGTATACTATAGACAAGGTAATGATATTCAACATCCTCTGTGGACCGTAAAAAATGCCCAAACCCAACAAGTAACTAATAGGGTATTTGGTAATGCGGCGTTAGTTTATGATATTAATGACAATCTTAATCTCACCTACCGTTTTGGTTTGGACTTCTATTCCGAAAACAATACCAATTCCCAGAACAAAGGAGGAGTAGGTGGATCCGTAGCCACCCAGAGTGGTATTTATCAAACTTGGAACAATTCGAATACCATACTGGACCATAACTTGATTTTGACCGGGCAATATGAACTTTCTGAAAAGGTAGGGTTTAGCTTTAACGCGGGTGCCACTACAAGAAGAGAGGTCTTTGACCAAAACGGGGTTGCCAGTTCCGGCCAACAGGTATTTGGGGTGTTACGTCACTTCAACTTTGCACTACAGGATGAAGTTCAATTCTTTCAAGAACGTAATATAGCTGGACTCTATGGTCAATTGGATTTTGATTATGACCGAATGGTCTACTTAACACTTTCAGGTAGAAATGATTACGTATCTAACCTTTCCAGTGAGAACAATTCTATTTTCTACCCAAGTGCCAGTTTATCCGTAATACCAACTAAAATTATTCCTGGGCTACAGAGCCAAGGAGGCATTAACTATTTGAAGTTGCGTGCAGGTTATGGTACCTCTGCAAACTTCCCAACCGGATATCCCATAGCGTCCACTCTGGATTTGGATACTCAATTTTTTCAGGATGATTCAGGCCAAGATGTAGTTGCCAATACCAGTGCTAACAGATTAGGAAACCCTAATTTGAAGCCGGAGTTGTTATCAGAAATCGAGGTAGGTCTGGAATCAAGATTCTTTAACAGTCGTTTATCATTGGACTTTTCCTATTATACAAGAACTACGGAAGATTTGATAATCGATCGTCCATTAGATCCATCAACCGGTTTTACTACTACACAGACGAATATTGGTGAAATTAAATCTGACGGTATCGAAGCAGATGTTAACTTGGCTTTGTTCCGTGCAGAAGAAGAAGGTGGTTTTGATTGGAATATCAACGCTAACTGGACAACAAGCCAGTCTGAAGTTACTGACCTTGGATTGGATACGGACATAGTGGTCTACTCTGGTTTTAGCAACTTAGGAAATGCAGCTATAGTAGGAGAGCAATTAGGAGTTATCGTAGGTAGTAGGATTGGTAGAAGTGAGGATGGGGAATTTTTGGTCAATGCTGCAGGTGATTACGTAGAAGAAGAAGGTACTTTCATTATTGGTAATCCAAACCCGGACTGGGCATTGAATGTTGGCAGTGGTGTTAAATTCAAAAACTTTTCGTTTAATTTTTTAATGAATTATACGCACGGAGGTGATATTTATAGTAGAACCGTTTCGGCGTTGTTAGGTCGTGGTCTTACTACGGATACCGAAGATCGTCTAAACACCTTTATTTTACCAGGTGTTCTAGAGGATGGTTCTCCTAACACTAGACAAATAAACAACTCTACTTTCTACTTTAACAACGTGGTCTTTGGACCTGATGAGTTAGGTGTTTTTGATGCTTCTGTTATTAGATTACAAGAAATTTCGGTAGGCTACTCAATGCCTTCAAAATTTCTGGACAGAACTCCTTTTGGTTCTTTGAGCTTTACATTGTCAGGGTTTAACCTGTGGTACGAGGCGATCAATATGCCGGAAGGCACCAATTTTGATCCCAATGTAGCCGGTGTAGGTGTTGGTAATGGTAGAGGATTTGACTATTTGAACGGACCAAGTTCTAGAAGATACGGACTAAGTGTTAAAGCGACATTTTAACTAAAAAAAATATAGACGATGAAAAAATTAATAAAATATATTGCTGTTGTATTTGTCACAGGAATAGTATTCAACTCCTGTGAATCAGCAGAATTGGAACTGACCTCGGATCCAAATGCATTGACGCCAAGTCAGGCGAATCCTGACTTTTATCTAAATGCGGCACAACAACGTTTTGCAGAGGTTGTTCAAGAACTGGGCGAAGATGGAGCTGAAGTTGTGCGTATTGAGAACATGGGTACACGTAACTATCAGAACGCCTATTCCCCTGCCAATTTTGACCTAATGTGGGAACGCGCATATCAAGAGACCATTAAGAATTTACGAGATATGAACGTTTTGGCTGAGGAAGCGGAACTGTACTACCACATTGGTATGGGTCAGGTGATGGAAGCATATATCGTAACGCTATTGGTAGATTATTTTGGGGACATCCCTTATTCTGAAGCTATTCAAGCTCCGGACATAATCAACCCAAATGTAGATGGTGGTGCGGACGTTTACGCTGCTGCTCTCTCCTTACTGGACGAGGCTATTGCTAATTTTGGGAGAACTTCTTCATCCTTGCCACAAATTGATTTTTATTACAATGGCAATGCCGATGGCTGGATCAAAGCTGCCAATACCTTAAAATTAAGATTGTATGTCAATACTGGTAACACAAGTGCTTTTAACAGTATTATTTCCTCTGGCAATTATATACAGACTAATGCTGAGGATTTCCAGTTTACTTGGGGAACTAACGAAGTACAACCGGATACACGTCATCCAGAGTACAACCTAAAGTATACAAATCAAGGTACAGAGCAATATATGTCTATATGGCTTATGGACTTAATGCAAACTTCCAATGACCCAAGAATCAGGTATTATTTCTATAGGCAAAGTGAAACTACACCTGGCGCACCTGGAGTTGCTCCAAGTGAAGAGGATTTAGCTTGTTCATTAACTACCCCTCCAGCACAATATGTTGCGGGCAACTACGCCTACTGTTCCCTTCCAAATGGGTATTGGGGAAGAAATCACGGTAATGATGAAGGTATTCCGCCAGACGGTTTCCTTAAAACGGCTCCAGGAGTTTATCCTGCTGCTGGAAAGTTTGACGATAATAGTTTTGGCGAAGTAGGTTTAGGCGCAGGCGGTGGCGGTGCAGGTATTACTCCCATGCTATTGGCTTCAACTGTTGATTTTTGGAGAGCGGAGCTTTTAATAGCCAGCAACCCGGCTGCGGCAAGACCTTTCATTCTTTCAGGCATTCAAAAATCAATTGATAAGGTTACCGGATTCGGTACTTTAGATTCTGGAGCAGATTTATCCCTTGCACCAGCTCCAGCAGATGAATCTGCTTTTGTGACAATCTTAGGGACTGAATTTGATGACGCAGAGGGTACGGATAAATGGAATGTTTTGGCAGATCAGTTATTTGTTTCCCTAAAAGGAAACGGGCATGATGCCTATAATTTTTATAGAAGAACAGGTTATCCTGATGATCTTGAACCAAGTTTGGAGCCTAATCCAGGAGCGTTTATACGGTCTTTCTTTTATCCGGCAAGTGCTGCTAGTAACAATCAGTTTGTAGTTCAAAAATCAGGAGTAGCGGAACAGGTTTTCTGGGATACCAATCCAGCATCACCCGCATTCCCACCGGCTAACTAATTATAAAATTTGATATAATGAAAAAAACAAAATTATACATAACAGCTTTGGCATCTTTAATATTTGCCGCATCATGTGATAGCGACCAAGCTGTAGTTGAAGAAGTTCTTGAGACATTTACCTCAGGAGCAGTCTTAAGAACATTGGATTCTTCAGGCTCTTTTGATATGTTCAGAACCGAGCGAACCTTTGCCGTAACCATTGAAGAACAAGATGAGCAAAACGGCGAACTAATAGATAGGGTAGATATTACCATAGACTATGTGGACAACAACAAAGAAGGTGCAACAGGTGATGACACTAATTTAGGAGTAGCTTTCGCCACATTGGCGGCTTCGGATTTTACTATTGGAGAAAGGGGATTACCTACTGCGGACTTTTCATATACTATGGCAGAAGCCCTAACAGCATTAGGGGTTGATTTAACGGAAGTACTACCAGGCGATAGAATCGTCATTAATTTAGAGCTTTTCTTTACCGACGGAAGGTCTTTTAAAGCATCCGATGCAGCAGTTACCGTAACCGGTGGTTCTTTTTTTAGCTCTCCATTTTCCTATGCAAATACAATTTCCGATGGCATCACCTTTGGCAAAAAAGGTGTTTTTCTAAAAGAAGTTAATATTGTACCTGGAGAAGTACTTAACGACTATTCTGTTAATATAACCATAGATGACAGAGAAGGCGGAGATTTATTGGAAACCTTAAACGTTTATAGGACTTTTAGGGATTTGACAATTGGAGAAGATGGTACGAATTTAACTCAGGATGAGGCTCTTATTGCAACTTTTGATATTGCCTCTTTAGACTTAGAAGTTGATCCTGATGATGAGGATGATTTAGGAACAAGAACTTTGAACTATGTAATCCCATCTACTCCTGCTGACGTATTAGGGACAGGTATTAGCCTTGATCAATTGGCATTAGGAGATGACTTTCAAATACGTTATGAAATCATCACTGCGGATGGCCGTATTGTCACTACAGATGAGGCGGATACAGAATACTTTGACCTCATACCCACAACAGAATGTATTCAATTAAATCTAGATGCTCCGGTCCCAGGAGAGTACACTATTGAATTCGAAGACAGTTTTGGAGATGGATGGGACGGTGCCTTTATTACCGCGGAGATTGATGGTAGTTCAACAAACTACACGTTAGAGGGTGGTTCTAGCGGAACAGCTACTTTTACAGTTCCTGAAGGAGCAACTTCTTTAGTACTTACCTATACGGATGGCAGTTTTGAGGAGGAGCACTCCTACACGATTGTAGATCCAAATGGAAATGACGCATTTGCTGATGGTCCAAATCCAAATGTTGGTGTAATTCCAATTAAGGTTTGTCAACCAGAGGAATAATTCTAAAAGCATACTAAAGTTTTCTAAAAGACCGCCATTTGGCGGTCTTTTTTATTCCTTAACTTACTATCCTCTATAATGATTATTTAAAAATCACCTTTTATTTTTATGAATTTATAGTTTTAGGAAAGAACTCTTTTTATTAACTTGTTAAAACACATAACTTAAACTTTCAATGAAAAATATCTTTCTTTCTATAATTATACTTGTTTCTCTCCCTAGGCTTTTGGTATCCCAAAATCTGAGCACCGCCCCTACTACGGAGGCAGGTATGTTCGCGGCAGCCCGAGGTGGCAATCCGCAGTTGAACCTAGTCTTGATGGACATTAGGAACAACCCAAAAAATGAAAAATATTCAGGAGAAATCGTAGGCTCGCCCTACGCAACGGAGAAATTCGTGAGAAGCAAAGTTTTCTATGGAGATGAGCCACAAGGGGACTTCTACATTAGGTATAATGCCCTCAACAGTAATATTGAGATTAAAAAAACCAATCAACCAGAAGAAGAACCTAAGAACCTCTATGCCGATAAAGATGTCCGCATTAAGTATCTCAACAAAGAATTACGATTTACCACCTATATTAACAAAAAGAATGAAACCAAAAATGGATATCTATCTAAAATCGTTGATGGACCAAAATACAAACTTTACCATAGGTTGGCAGTAAAGTATTCAGAAGGTAAAGCTGCGGCAAATTCCATGGTCGCAGATATTCCCAGTAGATTTGCTCACTTTGAAGAGTTCTACTATCACAGGGAGGGTGTTGACAGAATAGATTATTTGTCATCTAGAAGAAATGCACTTTTAAAAATTGTTGATGATAAGCAAAAGAGGGAAAATTTGAAATTGTACTTAAAAGAAAAGAATTATAATTTGGACAAGGAAGAAGATTTGATTGCAATTTTCAATTACATGAATACCTTGTAAAAGAATATAATTGATTTACTTAACAATTAAAAAAGTTAATGATGAAAACAATACTATCTATCCTCACAATTTTGCTCTGTATTTCTTCTATTAATGGACAAGTCTTAAATACGGAAGATGCGGAAGTACGAGCTGCACTTAGTAGTTCATTTGAAAACAGTCCTTTAGCGAATTTTTGGCAAAAACGAACCCCTATGATGGATATTTTGTTTGCCTTGGTAAAAGATGACGATGGAATTGTAAAGCACTATGTAGGGGCCGAAGTAGGTTCCGCTTACGAAAATGATTCCTTCCAATCGGGAAAAGTATTTTATAATAATGAGGAACTAGGGGATGTACATTATCGTTTGAACGCTTACAATAACGAAATAGAGCTAAAAAAAACGTCTTTGGATGAGGAGAAGCCTTTGGCACTTGTCCAAAATGAAGAGGTTAAAATTGTCGATGGTACTAAGGAAATAGTGTATAGAACCTTTGTAGATGATAAGGGAAAGATTGATGAAGGATACTTGACTGTTTTACAAAAAGGAAACGAGTACAATCTCTACAGAAGGCTTTATAAAAAATTCACTGAACCAAGACCCGCAGCAAATTCGATGGTAGCACCTATTCCCAGTAGGTTTACTGATTATTTCTTCTATTACTACCAAAAAACGGGAGAAAAAGAAATCGTAGAAATTCCTCTGAAAACCAATAAATTCTTGCAACTCTTTTCCAGAGAAAACTCAAAACAAATTAAGGAATATATAAAGTCCAACAACTTGGATGTAGAAAATGACTTGGAAAAAATATTTGTATTTATAGATAGTGCCGTGTAAATAACATACTATAATTGGTTACACAAATATTGGGTAGTATCTGGTGTATAAATTAAGTTTAAAAATACCTGTATAAATAATTTCTTGATGAAAAACTTTGCACATCTATTACTAATTTTATTTTTCTGGCAATTTAGCTTTTCACAGGTAGTGACTTCAAGTAATTCAGGCGTGCAAGCAGCACGTTCTTCTACAAGACATCCAATGATGGATTTTTTAATGTCAGATTTGAGAAATAATGACGAATTAATAAATCACTATGTAGGAGCAGAAGTTGGCACAGCATATGAAAATGAGAGCTTTCAAGCGGGTAAGGTTTTTTACAATAAGGAGGAACTGGGAGATGTCCAATACCGTTTGAACGCCCATAATAATGAAATAGAGTTGAAAATAACCTCTCTAAATGATAATAAACCCTTAGCGCTTATAAAAAATGAAGAGGTTAAAATTGTTGATGGTACTAAGGAAATAATGTATAGAACTTTTGTAGATGATAAGGGAAAGATTGATGAAGGATACTTGACCGTTTTACGAAAAGGAAACGAGTACAATCTCTACAGAAGGCTTTATAAAAAATTCACTGAACCAAAACACGCAGCAAATTCGATGGTAGCACCTATTCCCAGTAGGTTTACGGATTATGTTGCTTATTACTACCAGAAAACAAAAGAAGATGAAATTATTGAAGTTCCATTAAAAACTAAAAAATTTTTGCGGCTTTTTGATGAGGGAACTTCCGAGAATTTAAAAAAACTAATAAAGGAGAAAGATTTGAATCTAGATAACGAAAATGATCTCATCTCCATTTTTAAGGAATTGTACCAATATCTTTAAAACAAATTCTCCCAACGTCTTTTTAAAATAATTGGCATGGTTTATTTACCTTCGCCATATGCAAAAAACCACCCAAATTTATGGCATAAGAGCCATTATAGAAGCAATAAATTCCAATGAGGAGATAGACAAGGTATTCCTTCAAAAAGGCCTTAAAGGGGATTTAATGCGAGATTTGGAAAGCCTTCTTCGGAAAAGGGAAATTACAACTTCTTATGTTCCGATTGAAAAACTGAACCGGTTGACCAAAAACAACCATCAAGGAGCGGTAGCTACTATTTCTCCCATCACCTACCATTCTTTGGAAGAGTTAGTTGAGGAAGTTCAAAAAAAAGAGAAACCCGCTCTGTTTTTACTCTTGGACCAATTATCGGACGTGAGGAATTTTGGTGCTATCATCAGAACTGCCGAATGTACCGGTGTAGATGGAATTATAATACAAAAAAAAGGTGCAGCCCCCGTCACTGCGGATACCATTAAAACATCTGCCGGAGCAGCGTTCAAAATACCCATAGCCAAGGTTGACCATATAAAGGATGCTGTTTTTTATTTACAAGCATCTGGTGTTCAGATTGTTTCGGCTAGCGAAAAAACGAATACTTCTGTTTATGATATCGATTTTAAAATTGATACCGCTATTGTCATGGGTTCGGAGGATCGTGGAATTACACCTTCTATTTTAAAGGTTTCCGACCACTGCGCCAAAATCCCCCTCTTGGGTGAAATAGGTTCATTAAACGTTTCTGTTGCCTGTGCCGTGGTCCTATATGAAGCCGTTAGACAACGAATAACTCCGTGATTACAAATCCTCCTTAGATTTTCTCTTATAATGATAGTGTATTTTGACGGATTCATCTCCTTCAATGTCTTCTTGGGTCTTGGTTTCAATAAAATTTCCCTCTTCATCAAAATATCTTAAAAAAGGATCTTCCGCTTCTTTAAAATCTTCTCTTTCCCAATCAAATTTTAGGGGTGAGGGCGTTCTAACTTTTAGTCCCACTGCCAATATAAATCCCGTAAGAAAACCTCCCAGGTGCCCTTCCCAAGATATCCCATCCTTCACGGGAAATATATACCATAACAAACTCCCATATATGAAGACGATAACCAAGGACAATGCGATGAGTCGGTAATATTTCGTAAACACGCCCTTAAAGAAAATAAAACTGGCAAGCACATAAATAAGACCACTAGCACCAATGTGATATGATGTTCTACCAATACCCCAAGTTATTAAACCGGATAGTAAAATACCGATGATAACCACTTTCCATGCGGCATTCTTGTAAAAATAAAACAGCGCAGACAGGAGCACCGCTAATGGAATTGTATTGTTATACAGGTGTTTGAGCGACCCATGAATAAAAGGGCTCAGCACTACCCCTTTTAAGCCCGAAGCCGTTCTTGGGTAAATACCGAGCGAGTTGAAATTGACATTATTTAAAAGCTCCAACCAATAAATACCCCATATGGTAAGCACAGCTATGATTGGAACCACCAATACCAGATTAGAAAATTTAAAACTTGAATTCTCCTGCATAAATCTAAAATTAAGAGGAATTAATCAAAATTTTAACCAAAAGGAAGAAATCGGTTAAATTGTCATCTAGTTCTTGCAATCTAGGTATAATTCGGATTTTAAATTTATAAAATAGACTTCCCAAACTTTCTCTATTTTTATACCATGAACGAACCTTTAGCGGAAAGAATACGACCCAAAACACTAGAAGACTATATCAGCCAGAACCATTTGGTAGGCGAAAAAGGATCTCTGACAAATCAAATCAAAAAGGGCATAATTCCTTCGCTTATCCTTTGGGGACCTCCAGGCACGGGAAAAACAACTCTGGCCAATATTATTGCGGAAGAAAGTAAACGTCCCTTCTATGTTCTTAGTGCTATAAACAGTGGTGTTAAGGACATACGGGAAGTTATTGACAAAGCAAAACAGGCTGGTGGACTTTTTACTTCAAAAAATCCCATCCTTTTTATTGATGAGATACATCGCTTTAGCAAATCGCAACAAGACTCGCTTTTGGCCGCCGTTGAAAAGGGTTGGGTGACCCTAATTGGTGCCACGACCGAAAATCCCAGTTTCGAGGTCATCCCAGCTTTACTATCTAGATGTCAGGTGTATATTTTAAATGCTTTTGGAAAGGATGATTTAGAGCAACTGTTGGTAAGGGCAATGGAAAAAGACAGTTTCTTAAAGTCCAAAAAAATAAAACTAAAAGAAACGGAGGCTTTACTTAGGCTCTCAGGAGGAGACGGTCGAAAACTTTTGAATATTTTTGAGCTGGTCATCAATTCTGAAGATTCGGATACTATTACAGTAACCGACAAACTGGTGCTGGAAAAAGCACAAAAAAATACGGTTCTTTATGATAAAACAGGAGAGCAACATTACGACATTATATCGGCCTTTATAAAGTCCATTAGAGGTAGTGATCCCAACGCAGCTGTATATTGGCTAGCCCGAATGATTGAGGGTGGCGAGGACGTTAAGTTCATCGCTAGAAGAATGCTTATTTCGGCATCGGAGGACATTGGCCTTGCAAACCCTACGGCGCTGGTAATGGCAAACACTACGTTTCAGGCAGTAACCACAATTGGTTATCCGGAGGCTAGAATACTATTAAGCCAATGTGCAATATACTTGGCAACATCGGCAAAAAGTAATGCGAGTTATGTGGCCATTGGAAAAGCCCAACAAACTGTTAAACAAACAGGAAATCTATCGGTACCTCTTTCCCTTAGAAATGCCCCTACCAAACTAATGAAAGACTTAGGTTATGGGGACAATTACCAATATGCCCATAATTACGAGAATAACTTTGTAGCCGCGGAATTCTTGCCGGATGAAATTTCCGGAAGTTCTTTCTACATTCCAGGCAAAAATCAGAGGGAAAATGCGCTAAGCGAATTCCTAAAAAAAAGGTGGAAGGATAAATACGATTTTTAAAATTTGATATTTAATTCTTCCTGAACCAATTTATCACCTTCATAATACTCAAAAACCCATTTTCCTTCTTTCTGATAAACCATTCCGTTTTTATCATCGGTTTGGGCCATATAGACGTTGTCGGAGGAACTCTTTAACAATTTCATCCTGATTTTAGGAGAACTATCCACTAGTTGATAACCGTTGGGAAGCGACTGCGCATACCAAACATCATCTGGATGTATCTTCTTGGGCGTTAACTTCTTTATTTCGTGATTTACAACGCTTTCTGATGACAAAACTTCAGGTTCTTTGCTTTCATAAAGTTGATTTTCTGTAGTCGCTTGCTGAGTTACCATAGGGTTAACATTTTTAGGTTGTCTACCCTCAGCTTTCTCCTTCATTTTTTCTTGGGAAGGCACGGTAGCTTCTGAAGTTTTTAAATCTGGAGCCTTTTCCTCCAACTTTTTCACATCATTCTTAAAACTTACTGTGATCGGTTCGGCATTTTGATTATTTTCTTCATAGCTGTAGTCAATCCTATCAAATGAACTCATTGCGGACCTAATAGCTTCACTGTAGGATTCCTTATAATTTTTAATCCTGCTTTTGCCCTCATTCGTTTCAAAAACTAACTCTCCGTTACAATCTTGCAACGCTATTTGTGTTTTAGTACTGAACATGGAAGAATCATCGTTCAGAATCGCCTTAAGTCCCAAACATCTGTTCTTGTTCAAATCTTCGGGCAATGCGTCATCATATACCGTTGTAAATCCTTTTTGTGAAAACAAATAGGAAACCAATGTACTGGTCTGATGTTGGTTTTCGTTTTTGAAGCTCTCGAACTTTTTGGGAACAATAATGTATTTATAATCGTTCAAATTATTTTGGCCGTAACCTAAGTATGCAAAAAGTATAAAAATGGATAGTAGTATCGTTTTCAAAATAAATAAATTTTAAATTCTATTATGGAAATGAAAAAAGCATGCCAAAGACAGCAATAAGCAAATAAAGAAGGAAAATTAACCTATCTTTTTCTGCCCCAAGATATGATATTTAATCCTAATTGGAAAGAAGCATAGTGGCTGGCAGCGATGTTCTGATAGGCCAATAAATTATCGGCCATCACATATAGATTGATGGGGCCTGCCTGCAGATTTAATCCTAATCCCAAGTTGGTATAACTAAACTTGTCAACAGTATACGTAGTTTTAACGGCCATAGCATTTCCGAACCTTCTTAAATAAAAAGCAGTTAAGGCAAACTGTGGACCCCTAGGCCTATTAATAGCATATAACTGACCACCTGCGGAATTTCTGTACTTTGCCCTTAGTCTATTTCCAAAACCTCCTGCAGTACAATCGCAATCCATACTTGAACCATTATTACCAATCGGCTTTCCGAAATCATAACGCAACGAAGCGTTGAGTTTGGTTGGCCTAAATGTTATATACCCTTTCTTGGAGGTATCAAAAGGAACTGTTTCTTCTATTTCGTCCACTAAATCCTGCCAAAAATCCCTGTTCAAATCGGCAAAATTTTCTAAAAGATTAATTTCAATACCTTCTGCAGTAGCATTGCCATTTAAACTATAGGTGTACACATCCCCCGAGTGATAGATAAGCCCCAAATCCAATACACTTCCAGTAAGCACGGTCCGGTCGTTAAAATGATAGGAAAAACCTAAGTCGAGACCCAAACCAAGGTCACCTCCAAAAAATGCTCTTTTAGCAAAAGTTCCTCCCAGTATCCCATCCCTTTCCGCTCTTCTTAACTCACCAAAACCGGAACTTCTTAATTTTAAGTCAGCATTTATGGTTGTCGACAATAAGTTGTTCTGCCCTTGGATATTTACCAAATATCCATCATTAGTGGTTGTGTTATAATCGGTAATGGCCGAATATATTTTACCTCTTGCACCAATGGTTAGACTTTCATCAATTCTTTTATTCACCCCAAAGTGAAAAACATTGACCAATGATCCACGAGATTTGAGGTCGCCAAGGTCAAACCTTCTATCAAGTTGGTCGACATTCCCATCAAATGCCAGAAATGCATAATCTTGGGGCCAATATGTGATATTGTCCATCTCCAAATATGCTCCGAAAGAATAAAATATATTTGGATTCTCACTTCGATATCCGCCGCTTAGAATTTCCAAATTCACATTTCCCATAAACTCATCCCGAGTGGACAAACCATAGACCATTCGTTCACGAACCTTCACATTTATATCCAAACCATCATCCGCAAAAATATCATTTACAGAAATTCCATTGGTACCAGCATTCGCAGATAGTCCAGATAGCAAAGGAACGCCCGCGTACCAATTAAAATCCGATTCCACTCCGGGATTAACCATTAAGGATTGTGGAATTTCAGCAAAATCAAATAACAATTGTTTGTTTTGCCCCGATAAAAGAGAAAAGTAGAATAATAGAATAAAACAGCCCCAAAGCTTTTTCATTTTAGTCTTAGCCTAAATTTGCCAGCTGACCTTAAAATTATGGCTGGGTCGGGAAGATTGGAGGTGCTAGTATTATCCCCAAGATTTCTAGCACCTAGCCTAATATTAGAAGTATTTCTAAGGATATCCAAACTTTTAACCGTAGTGCCATAAGCAACTTCACGGGTCAATACAGCAGTAGGTGCAGCATCCATCTGAAAAAACTCGGTATCCAAAACGGCATCGTTCTCATCCAAAAATTCAATAGATATTTCTATGTCCTTACTCGTAGTATTCTCCAATTCGTAGGTTATAACCCCGTCCAAAACGCGTTCAGCGAAGAACTTTTCCTCAAAAGCATCAAAATTAAAATTCTGGGAAAAAAAACTAAGCCCAACTATTCTATTAATAAGACTTTCCTGGGCTTCTATATAAAAAATACTGGTCTCGTAGGTAGGCGTTATGGTCAAATCATCATACTGACCAAAGTCCTGTTTTTCCGAACAAGAAATGGTAAATGTTAAAAATAAAATGACGATTCTTAAACCCTTCATGCAAATATCTAATACATCAAAAAAATGCCTGTATTAGTAATAACTCTACAAATACCTTTTTATTTCCCTTAAATCCCTAATCATTGGGCAATGGTCATGTTCGGGTTCATTATGGGCATTGAAATGAAGAACTTGAAAGCCTACACCCTGAGCGCCAAGTATATCGGCCTCTAGACTATCTCCGATCATAAGGGATTTTAGAGGTACCGTTTTAGCCTTCTCTAGGGCAAGTTCAAAAATGATTGGATTGGGTTTTTTGACGCCTGCCATTTCAGAATTGATTACCTCTTGAAAAAAGGAAAAAATACCCGAATTCTTTAATTTCTTTTCCTGTATCTCATGAAAACCGTTCGTGATTATATGAAGTCTATAGTTTGGCTTTAGATATTCCAAAATCTCCAAGGTAAACGGGAAAAGGTTGTTATAAGAAGATAAATGATTAATATATTCTTCTGAAAGGCTATGAATGATGTCATCAGAAACTTGATAGTCAAGCTTATCAAAAACTGATTTTAGACGTTGATATCTTAATGCTTCCTTGGTGATTTTTTCTTCTCGATATAGTTTCCAAAACACCAAATTAGCCGGAACGTACACTTCTAAAAATTTGGAAAGCTCTAGGTGTATTCGATGTTCTCCAAGAATCTTTTCAAATGTTAGGGCAGAGTTTTTTTCAAAATCCCATAGGGTATGGTCCAAATCAAAAAAAACGTCAGTAATTCCTTTAAACATGATAGTCCTTTAAAACCGATTTATAAATCTTCTTCCATTCTAACCGGTCGGAACTTCCCAATAACTCATTTGAAAATACGGTCATAAACTTACCATTTACATTTTTCACCTCATCATAAACCAGGTTTAAACGTAAAGAAACTTCCCCTTCTTTTTTTAGGGTAGAAAGGGCATAATCGTGAACTGCATAGGGATGGACTTTAATGGGCTGTTGAATCTCCAATGGAATATCATAAA
Organism: uncultured Flavobacteriaceae bacterium; assembly: GCA_963848865.1. Taxonomy (GTDB): domain Bacteria; phylum Bacteroidota; class Bacteroidia; order Flavobacteriales; family Flavobacteriaceae; genus Maribacter. The sequence continues at coordinate 297,915 of CAWKFV010000016.1, forward strand.
AAGGAAAAGTGGTACAGGTACCCGCCCTAAAACCTATTTCGTGAGAATACCCCATAGTATAATCATCCGTGAATTCGGCATCCATAAGTCTTCTGTAAGTTTCGGGAACATCCACTCTATTGTACCGCATTCGCGATCCGGAAACTACCCGATTGATTACACCCTCAAGATTTGTCTTTTCCTTTTTCAAAACTTCTTCATTGTTGAAAGAAGTATAGGAAGCGGCCAACGATACCGTGCTATAATCAGCTATATATTTTATAAGCGATTTAAAATTGTTGTTATTTATGGAAACGTTCTTATCATATTTTGAATACTCAGCAAACTGGAAAAAGAAAATACTTTTGATATTATACGCTCTATGCCAATCGATTAACTGGGAGAAATTATCATAAGGATCCTTTTTAATTTTAAGCCATACCCCCAGCCTATCCAACACTCTTTTTATTTTAAACGTACCAAGGTCCAACATCAAACCCGATAATCCACGGACCACGCCCCGATGCGAATAGCAGTGCGATGTGGTTACATCCAAAAGTGATGTATACTCGTAATTCCGAGACTTTCCTTCCAGCTCTGGAAATCTTTCTTTGAGCAGGGCGAACAATTTAAAAGCCCAAATGTCCACTACCGGTTTATGAAGAAAACTATGCTGATAAGCCGCACTATCCTTCGGGGAATACCTTCCGTGAACATCCTTAACGTGTGGCAAATATTCCTCATATCTACTTAGCAAATAGAAACTTGCGGCGAAAATGTCAAAAGGAAGGTTGCTACGCTCGTCCGCACCAAAAAAACAAGGGGTACCCTCCCAATCCGTTACGGTCAACTGTATGTCATTAATACCTTGCTCAAACAATAGTTTATTACTACGAACAAAAAATTCGTTTTGCAACGGCTGTTTGGTATACGTTATTTTAGGACCGGAGTGCTTAATAAAATCCTCCACTTTGGTGGCAAAGCCAATCTCCACACCCAAGATTTTTGTGAATATCTGCTTCATGATATAACTGAAGCGTGGCGTGATTTTATGGGTATAGATCAATAACATTTATAATAGCTTATCATCGGCAAAACTTAAATAGGCTTTTTGGGTTACAATCAAATGATCTAGAATCCTAATATCCAGAGCCTCCCCTGCCGACTTTATTTTTTGGGTAATCTGCTTATCGGCCGTACTAGGTTTTAAAGTGCCCGAAGGATGGTTATGTGCCAAAATTAGGGCAACCGCTCCCAACTCTAAAGCTTGTCTCATAATAATCCTTACATCTACCAATGTTCCGGTAATACCCCCTTTACTTAATTGTGCCTTATGCAATACCTTGTTGGAATTATTTAGATAGATAATCCAAAACTCCTCATGCTCCAAATCACCCATTATAGGCTGCAGCAGTTCAAAAGCATCCCTGCTACTTCCTATTTTATTTATTTTGATGGACTCCTCTCCTCTTCTCCGTCTGCCAATTTCCAAAGCAGCTGCAATGGAAACCGCCTTTGCTTCACCGATTCCTTTAAACTTTATGAGTTGTTTAATTGAAAGTCGCCCCAGTTCATTTAAATTATTATCTACTGATGCCAAGATACGTTTAGAAAGTTCCACCGCACTTTCCGACCTACTACCCGACCCGATTAAAATTGCTATCAGCTCCGCATCAGAAAGTACGGAACGTCCCTTTTGAACCAGTTTTTCCCTAGGCTTATCATCATCCGACCAATCCTTTATAGAGAACGATTTCGGCTTTTCTTGCATCCGCTAAAGATAATGAACTAATTATTTTATCGTAAATTGATTACCATTTAAAAAACCACCCATGAAATCACTATTTGATGATGAAACCCATTCTGAAGTTATTACAAGACTGAACAATTTAAATGAAAATTCTGAACGTCTTTGGGGAAAAATGACTGTGGGACAGATGTGTTGGCATTGCCAATATCCATTAAAATTAGCCATCAATAACAAGGAAAATAACTCCAAAGGGAATTGGTTCATAAAGCTGTTTTTTAAGAAGTCTCTTTATAATGATAAGCCATGGCGTAAAAATCTGCCCACCTCTCCTCAATTAAAGGCAAAGGAACCCAAAGATTTTAAGGAGGAATGTGATATACTAAAATCCCTAGTAAATGATTTCCATGCGTTAAAAGAAAGGAAGCTGTGGTACCCACACCCCATTTTTGGAACCTTTACAAAAGAACAATGGGGACAATTATCCTATAAACATCTGGATCATCATTTGACACAATTTGGAGTGTAAACTAATTTTCAGGTTTAGGAATACACTTATTTTGTTGGGTTTATCCAGTTAACCATTACCCGCTAATCCATCAATACTTTGAATCTTTCCAAATCAAATCCACCGTAATTCCCAGAACTCATTAACAGCAGTGTTGTGTTAGCATAGTTTTTTTCTTCTAAAAATTTATGAAAAGAAGTGGCGGTGGTAAAAATGGTCAAATCATTTCGCTCAAAGGCTTCCATAATTTGAACCGGTGTAACTTCCTTTAATTTTTTAATAGCGACCGATTCCGGTAGGTAAAATATGACTGCTTCATCCGCGGAATCCAAAGCGCCCTTATATTCCTTCAAAAACTGTGGATTAAAACTGCTATACGTATGCAATTCCAGACACGCGAGCAATTTTCTATCCGGATATTGCTCCTTTACCGCTTTAGTTGTAGCGGCGACCTTACTTGGGGAATGCGCAAAATCTTTATAGGCAACGCTTGTTTTTCCCTTAGCTATTATTTCCAGTCGTTTGGACGCACCTTTAAATGTTGCGATGGCTTCATAGAAATCCTCCTCATCCACTCCCATGTGCTGACAAATCCATTTGGCACCAGCAAGATTGCTTAAATTATGCTTTCCAAATACGGCTATTGGCATAGGCCCTTCCGGAGTGTCCAACAGCGTCTGCCCATCCATTACATTATATTCAGGGGTTGTATAAGGTATTTTGCGAATCGAATTTTCAGAAGCTTCAACCACCTGCTTTACGGCTGCATCTTCCTCATTATACGTGATACTTCCGCCATTCACGATACTATCCACAAAAATACGGAACTGCTCCACATAGTTCTCAAATGTGGGGAATACATTAATATGGTCCCATGCGATACCGCTAAGCAGGGCTATATTGGGATTGTACAAATGAAATTTTGGGCGTCTGTCAATCGGTGAGGACAAATATTCATCGCCTTCCAGAACCATAAAATCGTTATCCTCGGTTAGGTGCACCATTCGGTCAAATCCTTCCAATTGGGCTCCTACCATGTAATCTACAGCTACATTGTGGTAATTCATCACATGTAAAATCATGGAAGTGATTGTGGTCTTTCCATGACTTCCCCCGATGACCACACGGGTCTTATCCCTGGACTGTTCGTATAAAAATTCCGGATAGGAATAAATTGTAAGACCCAACTCTTGTGCCTTTAGCAACTCCGGATTATCCGCTTTGGCATGCATTCCCAAAACTATTGCGTCCAGACCGGTATGAATTTTTTCAGGAAACCAGCCGAAAGTATCGGGAAATAGTCCTTTAGCTGCCAATCTGGATTTAGACGGTTCAAAGATGACATCGTCACTTCCAGTAATCGTATAACCCTTATTTTTCAAGGCCAAGGCCAAATTGTGCATGGCACTACCACCAATGGCAATAAAATGTATGTTCATTAAGACGAATTCTTTCGTAAAGATAGGTATCCGAATGGGCATCACAAATTACTTCTTTCTTCAAGGGTTTATTTTTACCTTCGGAGTAAATTATTACAATGGATTTTAAACTCTCCTCCTTACCATCAAAAGAAATAATGCCAGGCTACCATGGCAGACTGGTACATGCCACAAACATGAGCATTGCGTTTTGGGAAGTAGAAAAGGATGCAGAGGTACCCGAACATTCCCACATGAACGAACAAATAATGCATGTTTTGGAAGGAGAATTTGAATTTACATTGGAGGGCAAAACGAAAATCTACCAATCTGGCGATATCGTTATCATTCCATCACATCAAAAGCATAGCGGAAAGGCCTTGACACAATGTAAATTAATCGATGTTTTTAGCCCGGTACGGGAGGAGTATAAATAAGCCCCACCCCTAAATCCCCTCCCCAAAGGAGAGGGGACTTTTAATTCCTAAAGAACAAACGAAATGAACATATCCCTAAAAAATAAAAAAGCCTTAGTCGGCGGAAGTAGTAGTGGTATTGGAAAAGCGATAGCACAGCAATTGGCGGAGAGCGGCGCAAGTGTTACCCTCATGTCACGGAGCGAAAACAAATTGAAGGATATCGTTGAAAAATTACCAACGTCCGATGGTCAAAAACACCAATATTTGGTGGTTGATTTTACGGATTTTGAAAATTATAGGAAAATCATCAGCACCTATTTTACCAAAAATTCAGTGGATATATTGGTCAATAATACCCAAGGACCGGAAGCAGGTAGCGCCCTGGACAAAAATGTATCCGATTATCAGAACGCTTTTGACCTTCTTTTTAAAACCGTTGCTTATACGACCGACTTGGCGCTTACACAAATGCAAAAAAACAATTGGGGAAGGATTATAAATGTGGCTTCGGTTTCTGTAAAGGAGCCCTTGTCCTATCTGGCACTCTCCAATACCATCCGGGCAGCGGTCACTACATGGGCCAAATCACTGGCCACGGATGTAGGACAATTTCAAATAACGGTAAATAGCATCCTTACCGGATATTTTGATACAGATCGTGTGGCTCAAATAAATGCAAAAAAAGCAGAAAAAATGGGCGTTCCGGAAAGTGAGGTCAGAAAGGAAATGGAATCGCGAATACCCATGAAACGTATTGGTGACCCTAAAGAATACGGGTTTCTGGTTGCTTTTCTAGCTTCGGAAAAAGCTTCTTTCATCACAGGCACCAATATTCCAATCGATGGTGGATTGCTTAAAAGTCTGTAACGCCCCTTCCCTTGTTCAAAAGACCATTTCACTAAGTTGTACTTTAGGTTGGTACGTCTTTTGTTGACATTTGTTATGTAAATTTATAATGATGAAAACATTAATTACTACTTTGATTCTCGTCCTTTTTTCGCAATTACTTCCTTCCCAAGAATCTAACGATTCCTATACGGAACTTTGGGCAAAAGTACATAAACTGGAAAAGGAAGCCTTGACCAAATCCGCATTGGAAATGGTCCAAAATATTTCGGCAAAGGCCAAAAAGGACCAAAATTCCAGCCAGATTATAAAGTCGCTCCTTTTTACTTCCAAATATGCATTGATATTGGAAGAAAATGCTCAACTGAAGGTCGTCAACGACTTAAAAAATGAAATTTCCAATACAAATTTTCCGGTCTCCAACATTCTGGAAAGTTATCTTGCCAACTTGTATTGGCAGTATTTTCAACAGAATCGCTATCAATTTTACAACAGGACCGCTACCGAAGTAAAAGTGGATACCGTTGATTTTAGAACTTGGGACTTGACGACGCTTTTCAATGAAATAAGCGTCCATTTTGAAAAATCGCTCCAAAATCCCAAAGGTCTTCAAAAAGAAGAGCTAAAAGATTTTAAGGAGATAATCGATTCACAGGAGGATTCGGAGACGTATCGGCCAACTTTGTTCGATTTATTAGCACATACCGCTTTACAGTTTTATAAGACCGATGAAAATAGCATTACCAGACCTGCAGATAAATTTGAGATAGACAATCCGGAATTTCTTTGCGAGGCTTATTCATTTACGCAACTCCCCATCCCAGATTCTGACGAAACCTCTTTGCAGGCAAAAGCCTTGAGGCTTTATCAGCAATTGGTAGCTTTTCATTTTTCGAATCCAAACTTAGAACCCTTGATAACGGTAGATATAGAACGGTTAAATTATACCTATTCAAAAGCTATTTTTCCAGATAAGGATACAATTCTTATAAGTGTACTTACAGCATCCGCGGAAAACCTGAAACATCATGAGACGTCCGCACTTTACCGCTACGAAATAGCATCGCTATTAAAGACCCAAGGAGATATCTACGTAGCAGAAAAAAATGAAGAATATAGATGGAAACTAAAGGAGGCCATTAGTATTTGTGATGCCGTTTATGCAGATTTCCCAAACAGTCTAGGTGCCGAAAAATGTGCCGTTTTAAAATCCCGAATACTAGCCCCCAACCTCGGTATCAGGGCAGAGCGGAACATTCCAATAAAACAAGCTTCCCGGTTATTGATTACCTACAAGAATCATGATGCATTAAAACTCGCAGCATATAGGATAAATCAAGAGCAACTGGAGGATTTACAAGACCTGTATCCCATACAAAAGCAACTGGAGTATATTGAAAAATTGAAACTTGAGACGAGCTGGGCCGCCAAGCTTAAAAATGAAGGTGATTATCAACAACACAGCATGGAAATCCCTATGCCCCAACTTCCCAATGGCCAATACATAGTTTTAGCTGTGCCGGCATTGGAAGAAAATGAGGACGCTACCGATAAAAGTTTTGCCTTTAGCCCAATACAAGTAACAAATTTGGCACTTTTGGAAACCAGAGCCCCTGACCAGCATATTTTTCAAGTGGTAGATAGAAATACGGGCAAACCCATATCCGGGGCTAAAATCACCCTTTACTACCAACGGAATTATCGTGGCACTGAGCTCTCCAAAAATTTTGTGACGGATAAAATGGGTTTTGCACAGCTAGATTTAGACAGAAATTCAATTTCGGTTAACAAAATTAAAATTGATACAGCTGATGAAACTGCATTTTTTGGCGATACCTATATCAATCAAAAACAGCAGAAGGATAAACGGCCAAGGATTTCCTATAAAACCTTTCTGTTCAAGGACAGAAGCATCTACCGACCGGGTCAACCGCTTTATTATAAGGGAATTCTTATCGAGAACGATGGTGGACTTTCAAAAGTGGTATCTGGTGAATCGGTAACGGTAGGCCTTTATGATGTAAACGGGCAGGAAGTTTCTGAAATGGAAGTGGAGACCAATGAATTTGGTTCCTTCACTGGAGAATTTATCTTACCAAGCTCGGGACTTACCGGCCAACATTATCTTAAAGTTTACGGTGTATCCGGTTTGGTGGACGAAGATTTTTATTTCTCGGTGGAAGAATACAAAAGGCCAAAGTTTGAAACCTCTTTTAAGCCCATAACAGAAACGTTTAAAGTAAACGATACTATTACTGTAAAAGGTTCGGCAATGGCTTTGGCAGGAAGTACTATTTCTGGGGCCAGGGTATCGTACAGGGTACAGCGCAATGTAAACTACCCGCCTTGGTACTATTGGAGAAGATCTTATTTTTATGGTGAACCACAGGAAATTGCGCATGGAGAAGTCATTACGAATGATAATGGGGAATACGAGATAGTTTTCAAAGCCATTCCTGACCTATCCGCCAACAATGAAAATCTTCCAATTTTTAATTATACGGTAACCGCAGATGTTACCGATATCAACGGAGAAACCCGAAGCGCATCTACAAATGTAAACGTAGGCTACCATGCTATAACTGCCAGTATTGTTGTCAATTCGCAACTGGATAAATCCGAGAAAGACCAAACTGTCAGCATAAGCACGCAAAACCTCAACGGGCAGTTGGTTTTTTCAAAAGGCGTTCTAAAAGTTTACAAGTTAAAATACCCCGACTATGTGCTGCGCTATAGACCTTGGCCTGCTCCCGACTATTACTATTGGTCAAAGCAAGATTTCAAGGCACTTTATCCACATGATTCATATAAGTCGGAACATGACCCCAATACCTGGGAAAAGGGAGAATTGGTTTTTGAGACCGACTTTGATACCGAAAAAAGTACTGAAATAACATTAAAGAACATCAGAAAATGGGAATCCGGCCAATATCTTTTTGAACTGGAGACTGAAGATAGCTTCGGACAAAAGGTTCAGGCAAAATCCAGAACCAATGTCTATAGTGAAAACGAAAAGAAATTAGCGGACAACCAACTATTTGATGTACAGACAGATAAAAACTCTTATGAAATTGGAGACGAAGCAGAAATTACGTTTTACAGCAACGCCGAAGAAATTTTCGTAACAGTCAAGGTTGAAAAAAATAACGAAATAATACGGACGGAAATATTGAAACTGAACGAAGGTTGCAAATCCATCAGTATTCCGGTATCTAAAGATGATGAGGGTGGATTTGTGGTGCATTACAGCTATTCCGTTTACAATTCTTTTCAGTCAGGAAATGTGACCATTTCTGTTCCATATCCAAATACAGATTTGGAAATCGAAACCTTAACCTTCAGGGATAAACTCCAACCGGGAACCGAAGAAACCTGGAGTTTTAAAATTAAAGGACCAAAAGGAGAAAAGGTTACTGCGGAATTACTGGCCAACATGTACGACGCCTCGTTAGACCAGTTCGTAAGTCATTTCTGGTATTTTAATCCGATTCAACAGCCCTATTATTATTCCTCCATGCATACGGAAGCCAATCATAGTTTTGGCAATGTTTATTTTAAGAATTACAGCGGTTACTCAATTAAAGATGGAATAGCTCAAAGCTTTGACCGTTTGAAGTGGTTTGGTCTAAATTTTGGGTCCTATCAAAGAACAAGAGACTACACGGTTGGTTCCCAAGTTTCAAGAATGGTGAGAAAATCCGGTACTGAAACAGAAATAGTTACGGAAGAGATGGAAATGGACGCGGCTTATGGGAATCAACTTCAAGGACAGGTGGCAGGCGTAAGCATTACTTCTACACCGAAAGAAGAAGTCGCAGTCAGAGATGAAAACGTTGATTTTAGTGCGGTACAAATCCGCAAGAACCTTCAGGAAACAGCCTTCTTTCTTCCAAAATTATTGACCGATTCCGATGGTAATGTTTCTTTTACTTTTACCACACCGGAGGCACTTACACGTTGGAACGTACAGTTATTGGCACATACCAAAGATTTAAAAAAAGTAACCAATAGTTTATCCACGGTTACCCAAAAAGAATTGATGGTGTTGCCAAACCCTCCAAGATTTTTGCGCGAAGGTGATTTTGTCACCATTAGTTCTAAAATTTCCAATCTATCGGATAAAAACTTGGAAGGTTTTGGACAATTGGAACTTACGGATGCGCTCACGGGAAAAGCTATCGACTCCCTTCTGGAAAATACCATGAGGACACAACAATTCTCCGTTACAGCCAATGGGAACACGCAGCTCTCTTGGAGCATTCGCATACCTAAAGGCTTACAGGCCGTACAGTATAAAATTGTGGCGAAAGCAGGAGATTTCAGTGATGGCGAACAAAATGTTTTACCGGTGCTTACCAATCGGATGTTGGTAACGGAAACCCTTCCAATGTGGGTACGGAGCAATCAGAAAAAGACCTTTACATTGGAAAAACTGAGGGATAATACCTCTACGACCCTTAGCAATCACAAACTTACTTTGGAAATCACCTCCAACCCTGCATGGTACGCGGTACAAGCCCTGCCGTATTTGATGGAGTATCCATATGAGTGCAATGAGCAGACCTTTTCGCGATTTTATGCCAATTCCTTAGCAAGTCATATTGCCAATTCCAATCCAAGAATCCGAGAAGTATTTGACCAATGGGCAAATTCTGATGCACTACTTAGTAATTTGGAGAAAAATGAGGAACTGAAATCACTTTTAATCCAAGAAACCCCATGGCTTAGGGATGCACAATCCGAAACAGAGCAGAAGAAACGTATCGCACTGTTGTTCGACCTGAACAAGATGCAAAACGAAAAGCAAATTGCTTTGCGAAAATTGGAAAGCAATCAAATGGCCTCAGGTGCTTGGCCCTGGTTTAAAGGCGGCAGGGAAAATCGATATATCACACAACATATAATATCTGGCTTGGCCCATTTACAAAAACTCACTTCAAGTACGATAACCAACTTAAAATCCGAAGCGGAGCGGGATGAAAATATAGAACTGGAGCAAATTGTCAAAAGAGGGATAAGTTATTTGGATGACGAATTTATAGCGGAATATGAGCGCATGAAAAAGTACTCGGACGATTTGTCCAAAGATTATCTAACTCCTATGCAGATCCAATATTTATACATGCGTAGCTTTTTCAAGGATATAAAAACGTCGAAAAAAGTTGATGATATCACGGATTATTATTTAGGCCAAGCAGTGAAATATTGGACCAAGAAAAATCTGTATTCCAAAGGCATGCTGGCCTTGATAGCGCATCGTTCTGGCGACGAGGTAACAGCAAAAAAAATACTTCGTGCCTTAAAAGAGAACAGTGTCAATTCAGAAGAGCTAGGCATGTACTGGAAAGAAAACAAAAGTTCTTGGTATTGGTATCAGGCCCCTATTGAAACCCATTCCTTACTGATCGAAGCTTTTTCGGAAATTGAAAAGGATACGACCACCGTTGACAACCTAAAAATCTGGTTGCTTAAAAATAAGCAGACCAACCAATGGAAAACCACTAAGGCCACAACCGAGGCCGTCTATGCCCTTTTAATCCAAGGTAGTGATTGGTTATCCGTAACGGATGCCGTTGATGTTCTGATAGGAGGGAAAAAAATAGATCCATCGAATTTGGAGCATGTAAAAGTTGAGGCCGGTACAGGTTACTATAAAACCACTTGGGACGGGAATGAGATCAGCCCTAAAATGTCTGAGATTCAACTCAATAAAAAAGGAGATGGTATTGCGTGGGGAGCGCTTTACTGGCAATATTTTGAGGATTTGGATAAAATAACCTTTGCAGAGACTCCACTTCAATTAAAAAAGAAGCTCTTTTTGAAGAAAAATACAGATGCGGGAGAGAGAATCAGTGAAATAACCGCCCAAACAGATTTAAAAGTTGGGGACTTGGTGCGTGTTCGTATCGAACTAAAATCCGATAGGGATATGGAATTTATCCATATGAAAGACATGCGAGCCGCAGGTTTTGAACCCGTCAATATCCTATCTCAATACAAATGGCAAGATGGTTTGGGTTACTATGAAAGCACCAAGGATGCTAGCACTAATTTCTTTTTCGATTACTTGCCCAAAGGCGTTTATGTTTTCGAATATGATGTTCGAGTGAACAATGCGGGGGATTTCAGCAATGGCATTACTACGATTCAAAGTATGTACGCTCCTGAATTTAGTAGTCATTCCGAAGGTGTGCGGGTGTCAGTTAGTAGTGAGTAGTGAGTAGTGAGTAAAATTTCATAAACTCATTTTATCCTTAAAAAGGTAAGACTGTCTACGGGAAACTTCAACTTCATCACCATTGGTCATGGTCAGTTTAAGCTTTCCATTGAACCAAGGAACAACATTAGTAATGAAATTGGTATTGATAATCTGTTGACGGTTAGCCCTGAAAAAATATTTCTCAGGTAATTTTTCCTCTATTTGATTGAGTGACTTATAGAGCATCGGGTTTTCGTTCTGGAAAAAAACCCTTGTATAATTCCCGACGATTTCAAAATGTGAGATATCCCCTATTTTCACCAACCAACACTTCTCCCCGTCCTTGATGAATATTTGACTATTTCCGGTAAGCCTTTCTTCGGTATTTGGAGAAGTAACATTCTTATCTTTTAACTGGTTTTCAACTTTTTCTATAGCCGAGGCGAATCGGTTGGCGTTGATCGGTTTTAAAAGATAATCCAAAGCGTTGTATTCAAAAGACTTTATCGCATACTCGTCGAAAGCGGTGGTGAAAATAGTTATGGGTACCTCATCCAACATTTCTAACAGTTCAAAACCGTCCTTTTCGGGCATATTAATGTCCAAAAACAATAAATCCGGATTCGTTTCCTGTATCAAGTAATAACCATCATCCACGTTCTCGGCTTCCCCCACAATTTCTATCTGAGGATGTTTCTTTATCAATTCCTTTAGCTCATTACGTGCCAGCCTAGAATCTTCCACTATTGTCGCCCTGATATTCATTTTAAAGGAATGTTAATGGTTGCCACAACTTCATTATCCTTTTCCGTTAATGAAAAGGAAGCGCTATTCCCATAGAGCAAGCGTAAGCGTTGTCCAATATTCCTAAGCCCCAATTGGGTTGAATTTTCAGCAATCATCAATTTACCTGTATTAATTACCCGAATTACTAGATTCTCATCGTTGCGCTCGGTTTGCAATTTAATAACACCACCGGACTTTAGATTAGAAATTCCATGTTTTGCGGCATTCTCGACTAACAATTGAATAATCATCGGCGGAATCTGAATACCCAAAGTATTCTTTTCAATATTTTTTGTAAATATTAGCCGATCTTCAAACTGAATTTTGGAAAGTGCGATATAATTGTCCACCATTTCCAATTCCTCCTCCAGGGCTATCGCGTCAACATCGTTCTTGGTCAGGGAATAACGCAACATCTCGGATAATTTGGTAAGCATATCCCGGGACTTTTCAACATCTTCCAGCATAAGACCGCGAATATTATTCAGGCTATTGAACATAAAATGAGGGTTTATTTGCCCTTTCAGCGTGTTCAGTTGTGCCTGTTTTAAGGTGGTGTTCAGTTCGGCACGTTCCAACCTATTTGCATTGAGCTTTGCCGCAATTTTAACGGACAGGTAGAAAACCGTCCAGCCAATAATCGTAATAAAAGAGTTGATAAGAAGTAGGCCCAATCCGAAGTCTTTGTACATTTCCGGAACCTTCACTTTCTCTTCAGAGTACTTACCCACCAAATGACCAAAACCATAGGAGAGGCCAAAATAAATTAGGGAAGCAACCGTAATCCATAGAAATACCTTTAAGATTTGACCCGAATCAATGGCATCAAAATTTAAGGTACGTTTTAATAAGCATCGTAGAAGACTGGTGGAAAATATCCCAATGAAAAATGTGGATAGTAGACCATAATAGAAAGTGTGACTCTCTTTATAACCATCCATATCCGGTGTAAATGTGTAGGCGATGAATATGATACCACCCCATCCCAATAATTGAACCGTCCAAAAGGAAATATCCCACCTATATTTATGAATAAATGATGCCATTTATTTAAGTTTCAGTATCAAATATAGCTTAATATTCAAAGTTGTTCCGTCTGTTTTGAAGACCATCCCATTTTAATAAAGAATGGCCAGTATCAAGGATAAAAGTAGTTTTACTATTGCTATCATGGCTTGTAGTTTTAGAAATTTAATTCGATTCTCAATGTAAATCTAAAGGGTTAAGCTGTTTAAAAATTTGGTTTTATGATGAATGGTAAAATTTGTTACCTGGACGGCACCGGTTATTTTACTACCCAAGAACAATCTTCTATTTCCAATAGTTGATTCCGTTCCTTAAAATCAATGCTGATAAAAACACCCTCACATAACTTATCCTTTCGTAGCGCTTGTAACATATTTTCGGAGGTACTTTGAAAATCATTACCTGAATAACCCTCAATCAGCATTTCATGTCGCTCGCCAGCTGTATTGGAACCCTCTTTGGACAAAGTAAGTCCCTGTGAGGTCATGTTGACTATGACCTCTTCACAATCACATACTTCTTTCAAAGCAGCCGCTATTTTATTAGAATCCTGTGTAGTTGAACAACCACCCAAACTCATTAACGCTATGACTAACAAAGATTTATATTGAAAAATCTTCATTTCTAAGATTTTTGTTGGTTCTTACTTAATTAATTGCTGTGGACTTTATGACCTAAATTTTCATCTTTATGTAAGACCGTTAAACCTGTAAGGGATAAGCCGATATACAGAGGAACTAAGAAGTTCACTAAATTCATTGTACTAATAGCGCCAAAAAGTGATGCTATTATGGTTGCCATTCCGATACTCAATACTGTTAGTTTTGTTTTGTCAATTGTTTTCATGATTATAGTTTTTAATTGTTATTGTTTTTCCAATCCTGATAAACAGATTTAAAATGCTTATTTATTTGATTGATGCTGTAAAACTATACTACAAGCTTTGGCAAAACGAATGAAATATGACGAACGGTAGAAAGAAATGACTGAACGGGGATTTTGCTACACTAAAATGTAATTAATTTACAATCAACTACTTACGAAATTATTTGAATGAATAAATACCTTGGAAATACCTGTAAAATAGAAGTTTTAGATCTTTTGGGAGCATTCTAAAACAGAAGTAAAAAGAGAATACTATCAGGTACTATTTACGTTGCTTGGGAGGGTACTTTGAGAATATTTTAGCGACTAATTCTTGAATTTTCCGTTCCTTTTCAATTGGCAAATCACTCTCTTTAAATGGGCTTTGACTCACAGCTTGCCAAAACAGCAAATCCTTTTTGGCGTCTACAAAATCAACTTGTAACTCTCGACTAAGTTTTGGCCCTCCCACGGGAATACCAATGGACACGCCTCCACCAACATTTCCGCCTCCACCACCGAGGCCAACACCTACCGAGTTGCCCGGCTGGTCCCTAAATACAGCACTTTTAATATTAATCAAAATATCAGGTTCCTCGGAAAAAAGTAAACCTTTGCTCTGTAGGGTAATATCCATGGCATTAAGTACTCTTTTCTCATCCAGCTGGCTAAGGCCCGTTTCCATGTCAGCAAAATAACTATACGTATTGTAAGCCGAGAAATCCGTCTCCTTATCATAGTCATAGTTGACTTTAATTGATGTACAGGAAACAAAGAGTAGAATGAACAATAAGGTTTTTAGCGCTTTTATCATTGTATTTTGACTTATAGCTATATTCCTACCAATTTAATGAAAAAATTGAGGAGCAAGTTAGAATGTAGGGACTATTCGATTAAACGTTGAGCATCTCCCAAAGCCTATCCTTAAGCTCCGTGATTCCCAATTGCGCTACGGAGGAAATAAACATATAGGGAGTGTCCTTAAAATCTACATCCAATTCCGTTCGCATTTCATCCATCAGTTCATCGTCCAACATATCGCTTTTAGAAATAGCGATTAAACGTTGCTTGTCCAAAAGTTCCGGATTATACCTCCGTAGTTCATCCAAGAGAATCTCGTACTCTTTGGAAATATCCTTACTATCCGCAGGAATCAAAAAAAGTAAGGTCGCGTTTCGTTCTATATGCCTTAAAAAATAATGTCCCAGACCCTTACCTTCGGCTGCACCCTCAATAATACCAGGGATGTCCGCCATAACGAAACTCTTAAAATCCCGATACTCAACAATACCCAAATTAGGTTTTAAGGTGGTAAACTCATAATCCGCTATTTTGGGTTTAGCGGAAGTGATGACAGATAACAACGTGGATTTCCCTGCATTGGGAAAACCGACCAAACCTACATCCGCCAATATTTTAAGTTCCAGTAGAAAATAATCTTCTTGTCCTTCCACACCGGGCTGGGCATATCTGGGGGTCTGATTGGTAGCTGTCCTAAAGTGCCAATTACCCCGGCCACCCATTCCGCCTTCTAAAACAATTTTTTCCTCGCCGTGTTCGGTAATTTCAAACAGCACTTCGTTGGTTTCCGGATTTTTAACCACAGTTCCTAAGGGCACCTCCAAATACACATCTTCCCCATCTGCCCCGGTACTACGGCTTTTGCTGCCATGTTCCCCGTGCCCTGCCTTAAAATGCTTTTTGAACTTAAAATTGACCAGTGTCCAAAGGTTTTCGTTACCCCGTATAATTACGTGACCACCCCTTCCACCATCACCACCATCAGGACCACCTTTGGTAATAAATTTTTCGCGATGTAAATGCACAGAGCCTTTGCCCCCGTTTCCGGAAGCTAAAAATACTTTTACATAATCGACAAAATTACCTTCGGTCATTTTTTAGGTTATAGTTCCTCGATTACTTTCGTCAACCGTTCTGTTATTTCCTTTATCGTACCAATCCCGTTAACACTATGAAACTTGTTCTGCTCCGAATAGTATGCCTTTAATGGAGCGGTTTTGGAATTGTATTCTTCAAACCGGTTTCTGATTTTATCTACATCCTGATCATCTGTCCTGCCACTTACCTTGCCGCGCTCTAAAAGTCGGTCTATCAATACTTCATCGTTGGCCTCCAAAGCTATAGTGGCGTCAATTTTCATATCCTTGGATTCCATAAAATTATCCAAAGCCTCCGCTTGGGCCGCGGTACGTGGAAAACCATCAAAAATGAATCCGTCGGCGTCCGGGTTCTTATCCACCTCATTCTCCAACATCTTAATGGTCACTTCATCCGGAACCAAATCGCCCTTATCAATATAGGATTTAGCCAAAGTGCCTAATTCTGTCCCATTTTTAATATTAAAACGGAAAACATCACCTGTAGAAATGTGTTTTAGGTTGTACTGTTCTTTCAAGAATTGAGCCTGGGTACCCTTGCCGGCTCCTGGTTTTCCAAAGAGTACAAGATTGATCATATGTTTTTGGTTTAATTGGTATACTTCTCTTAAATTTCTTCCTAATTCCTTATAATCCAAGCCATAGCCTACTATGAATCGGTCCGGGATTTCCAGCCCAAAATAATCGATTGCATATTCGCCATTATATACTTCGGACTTATAAAACAGACTCGCGATCTTAAATTCCTTTACGGTTGTATTGGAAAATAGATGCACTAATTCCTTTAAGGTTCGTCCCGTATCAATAATATCTTCCAGTATAATTACGCTTCGGCCATCAATATTATCCGGTAAATCCAATAGCGTTTCCACTATACCGGTAGACGTTAGCCCCTGGTAAGAACTTAATTTTACAAAAGAAACCTCGCAAGGATGTGGGTAGGCTTTTAAAAAATCTGACACAAACATAAAAGAACCGTTCAAGACACCTACAAAAATTGGGGTTTTGTCCTTATAGTCCACGGCAATCTCGTCCGCAATACGTTTAACGGCCTGCAAAATCTCCTTTTCGCTTAGAAAAGGTTTAAAAAATTTGTCGTGCAGTTGTATCAATTCTTAAAATATTAGCAAGGTTGGCAAAGATAGCGTTTTGCCCCGTGTTTTTGGATTTTGAAGAAAGGGATTGTTAAATTTAAGTGTATTTTTGTGGTTCATGTGGTCTGTATTAATGCTTAAAAAGGCCCGTTAGCTATGGATTATTTCTCTTCGGATTTTAAGTTAGGTATTTTAGGCGGTGGACAGTTGGGTAAAATGATGTTATATGAAACCAGAAAACTGGATATCTCCACATGCGTCATGGAAGCTACAGAAGACGCTCCCTGTAAAATAGCCTGTAACGAATTTGTTTTGGGCAACTTAATGGCTTTTGACGATGTCTATAATTTTGGAAAAAAAGTAGACGTACTAACGATTGAAATTGAGAATGTAAATCTAGATGCCCTAGAAAGATTGGAACAGGAAGGGATAAAGGTATACCCACAGCCCCGAGCGCTACGAATCATTCAGAACAAAGCCAAGCAAAAGCTTTTTTACGTGGACCACGATATTCCAACAGCGGAGTTTCACCGTTTTGCCTACAAAAGCGAGATTGAGGATTGTATTCTAAACGGTGATTTGGAATTTCCGTTCATTTGGAAGGCTGCCCAGTTTGGTTATGACGGACAGGGTGTAAAAGTAGTCCGTCAAATGAACGATTTAGAAGGGTTGCCCGCAGGAGAATGCATCGCGGAGGAAATGATCGACTTTAAAAATGAGTTGGCCGTTATTGTTGCGAGAAATGCAGATGGGGTTGTAAAAACCTATCCCGTGGTGGAAATGGAATTTCATCCAGAAGCCAATCAAGTAGAATACGTTATCTGCCCCGCTCGTATTGATGAAAAAGTAGCTCTTAAAGCTCGTGAACTTGCTTTAAAAGTTTCGGAAAAAATTGGACTGACTGGATTGTTGGCCGTAGAAATGTTTCAAACACAGGATGATCAAGTGTTGGTGAACGAAGTTGCACCAAGGCCGCACAATAGTGGTCACTACAGTATTGAAGCAAGTTACACCAACCAATTTGAACAACATATACGATGCATCTTGAATTTACCTTTGGGTAACACGGACAGTAAAGTAGCCGGCATTATGGTAAATCTTGTTGGAGCGGAAGGCCATACGGGAGATGTGGTCTATGAAAATATGGAAGAAGTTCTGAATTTGGACGGCGTTACCCCGCATATTTACGGTAAAAAACAGACAAGGCCTTTTCGGAAAATGGGTCATGTAACCATCGTAAACGAGGATATTACCAAAGCAAGAAGTATAGCACAACAGGTAAAAGAGACGATTAAAGTAATCAGTAAATAGATATGAGTAAAGTAGCGGTAGTTATGGGAAGTACCAGTGACCTTCCCGTTATGCAAGAAGCAATAGATATTTTAAGAAGTTTTGATATAGTAGTAGATGTGGATATTGTCTCCGCGCACAGAACCCCGGAAAAATTGTTCGATTTCAGTAAAAATGCCCATACCAATGGCTATTCGGTTATCATTGCAGGTGCCGGAGGTGCCGCCCATTTGCCGGGCATGGTAGCTTCGATGTCTCCCCTACCCGTAATCGGAGTTCCCGTCAAGAGCAGCAACTCCATTGATGGTTGGGATTCTATCTTGTCCATCCTACAGATGCCAGGCGGGGTTCCTGTTGCCACAGTAGCGCTAAACGGAGCTAAAAACGCGGGTATTCTTGCAGCCCAAATCATTGGAAGTGCTGACAACGCCATTTTGGTCAAAATAATTGAATATAAAGAAAGCTTGAAACAAAAAGTGATTGAAGGAGCGAAATCAGTTAACAGTAAACAGTAAGCAGTTGAACACCTTTAGCCTTTAACAAAAGAATTAATAGCACAATAGCATGCCACAAACCCAGTCAGATACCCCTAATCCCCTACTTCAATCTTTCGACACAGCACCTTTCTCAAAACTGAAAAATGAACATTTTAAGCCGGCTTTTCTTAAGGCGATGGACAACGCCCGTTTAGAAATTGATGCGATAACATCTAATACCAGTGTTGCAACGTTTGAGAATACTATTGAGGCACTGGAATTTTCAGGTCAGCAATTGGACCGAATTTCAAGTGTTTTTTTTAATCTGAATTCTGCCGAAACCAATGAGGAAATTCAAAAAATTGCTCAGGAAGTTTCTCCGTTATTATCGGAATTCAGTAATGATATTACATTGAACGAAGCCTTGTTCAAACGCATCAAATCTGTTTATGATCAGAAGGATTCCTTAGATTTAACTGTGGAACAACAAACGTTGTTGGATAAAAAATATAAAAGCTTTAGCCGAAACGGTGCCAATCTCCCTGAAGAAAAAAAGAAACGTTTGCGTGAAATAGATGCGAAGTTGGCCAAACTAAAATTGACCTTTGGCGAGAATATTTTGGCCGAGACCAACAAATATGAATTATACCTTACGGACGAAGCGGACCTTGACGGCCTGCCCGAGGGGGAAAAGGAGGCGGCGGCCCAACGTGCACTGGACAAAGGCAAGAAAGACGGTTGGATGATTACTTTGGATTACCCCAGTTACATCCCGTTCATGAAATATGCTAAGAACAGGGAACTGCGTAAAGAACTTTCCTTAGCTTTTGGCAGTAAAGGTTTTCACGATGACAATCTGGACAATCAGGAAAATGTCCTAGAAATTGCCAAGTTGCGCTTTGAGCGAGCGAATCTCTTGGGATATAAGACACATGCCGATTTTGTTCTGGAAGAAAGAATGGCGGAAACTCCGGAAAAGGTTCATTCTTTTTTAAATGAATTGCTGGAAAAGGCTAAACCCGCTGCGGAAAGGGAATTTCAACAATTAGAGGATTTTGCCAAGGATTTGGACGGAATAGACCGATTGGAAAAATGGGATGGTAGTTTTTATTCTGAAAACCTCAAGCAAAAATTATTCGACCTGGACGATGAAAAACTAAAACCTTATTTTAAACTAGAAAACGTTATTGAAGGAGTTTTTAAAGTGGCCGAAAATCTATTCGGTTTACGTTTTGAAAAGGTTCACGACATCGATAAATACCATGAAGAAGTAAAAACCTTTAAGGTCTACGATGCCGAAATGAATTTTGTTTCCTTATTCTATGCCGATTTCCATCCACGTGCCGGAAAACGAGGTGGTGCTTGGATGACCTCCTTTAAATCGCAATGGAAAAAAGACGGCGAAAATGTACGTCCACACATCTCCAATGTGTGCAATTTCACACCTTCAACTAAAAGCAAACCGTCCTTATTGACCTTTAATGAAGTTACCACCCTGTTTCACGAATTTGGCCATGGGTTACACGGTATGTTGGCAAACACAACGTACCCAAGCCTATCGGGAACTTCGGTATATTGGGATTTTGTGGAACTTCCTAGTCAGGTTATGGAAAATTGGTGCTATGAAAAGGAGGCTTTGGAACTCTTTGCAAAGCATTATGAGACCAACGAAGTAATTCCTATGGAACTCGTACATAAAATAAAAGAATCCGCAACCTTTCAGGAAGGAATGCAAACTTTGAGACAATTGAGTTTTGGTTTGCTGGACATGTCCTGGCATGGTATTGACCCAACACCTATTACCAATGTTAAGAAGCACGAGGAAGAAAACTTTAAAAATACCAATCTTTATCCTGAGACCCCGGAAACTTGTATGAGCACATCTTTCGCACATATTTTTCAGGGCGGTTATTCCTCTGGATATTACAGTTATAAATGGGCAGAAGTTTTGGACGCGGATGCCTTTGCTTATTTTAAGGAAGAGGGAATTTTTAATAAAGATGTGGCCACAAAATTTAAAGACAACATTTTATCAAAAGGAGGCACTGAAAATCCCATGGTCCTGTACAAACGTTTTAGAGGTGCTGAACCAAAAGTTGAAGCGCTTTTAGAGAGGGCTGGATTGCTTTAAGCTCAATAAAAATGGAGAAAGAGCTATATGATGCAATAACGGCCCGCCATTATGATGCCTACCGCCCACCCTTACATGACATCATTCTGAATAAGTGTATGCTAAGCCATCATTTTGAAAACGGATTGGATATAGGATGCGGCACTGGAAAATCTACTCAAGCTCTCAAAAAATATTGCAAAACGGTCATTGGTTTAGACCCTAGTAAATCTATGTTACGGAAAACTACCCCCATGATTGGGATTAGTTACGAGTATTTTGATGGAAAACATCTCAATTTTCCAACAAAAACTTTCGATGTAGTCACCTTGGCAGGCTCCTGGTGGTATGCAAAGTCTCAGGTGCTATTGGACGAAATACTAAAAGTCAGCAAAACAACTTCATCAATCTTACTTTATGATTTTAATGTTGTACTTGAACCGATATATCATAGTTTAAGATTAACTACAACTGCAAGCAATGATGACTACCAACACTTTGCAGACTTTTCTAGTTTTCATAACTCAAATCTCCAACTCGTTTCCAAGAAATCTGGGGAAATAACTTTTATGGTAACAGTTAATGAGCTTGCACACCTGATTTGCTCGGAAAAGCAAGTTTTGAACTCCCTTCTGGAAAAATTTGAAGATTCAAATACATTTGAAAAACTAGTTAACTCATTGAACGATAGCCATGGCACTAAAAAGATAGAGCTAACATCCAAAATGTACTATACGAACTATGTGGTAACCTGAATGGATTCCTAATGAATCGTCAATAAAAAGAAATTCTGAATTTACTTCTTAGATGCTGACCAGGCGTCGTAACCACCTTCTAAATCGATGACATTGTCGTAACCTAAACTTTTAAGCCTATCAAATGCTTTGGCGCTTCGCCCTCCTTTTTTACAATACACATAAATAGTTTTGTCCTTGTCAAGATTTTGAACTCGGGAATCAAAACTTGTATCCATCCAATCAATATTAACCGCATTATCAATATGTCCTTGTTGATATTCCTCCGGTGTACGGACATCTATCAAAATCCCGGACTTAAAATCGGTCTGTGAAAATTCTGTGATAGGTTTAGACGAACTTTGGGAGCAACCAAAATTGATAAAAAGCAACACAACCATAAAAAAAACGTATTTCATAATAAACAGTTTCATCAAAAATAAGCAATATGTCTGCATTAAAATATCAGGAAGACCATGAAAATATGAGGTTAGTTAACCCAAATTCAATTACTTTTGGAAACAGTAAAAAAGGAATGGGAGAACACCAACTACAACCTGATAAATGGGTGGACGATTACGGCGATTACTTGTTCAATTTTGCGATTGGAAGGGTGAGCGATGTTGAAATTGCCAAGGATTTGGTGTCCGAGACTTTTCTGGCAGGGTTAAAATCCGCCAAGAACTATAAAGGTGATGCGGCAGAACGCACATGGCTTATCGCTATTCTGAAAAGGAAGGTTATTGATTATTATAGGAAAATAAACTCAAAAAAAGGAAAAGCGGAAGTTCGTATGAACTATAGTTCCTCCAGCGATTCAGAGGGAGATTGGATGGAGGAGCAAGTGGCCGATCCTTATAGCATGTTGGACAATAGTGACATGGAAAACGAAGAATTAGGTCTTGCCATTCAAGACTGTATTGCCAAACTTCCAAAAAAACAATCCTTGGTATTTACCATGAAAACCATTCAAGGAATTAGTACGGAAGATATTTGTAATGAGCTCGGCATAAATCCGTCTAATTTGTGGGTAATGATTCATAGGGCAAGA
The DNA here is from genome assembly GCA_963848865.1 of uncultured Flavobacteriaceae bacterium. Taxonomy (GTDB): domain Bacteria; phylum Bacteroidota; class Bacteroidia; order Flavobacteriales; family Flavobacteriaceae; genus Maribacter. The sequence continues at coordinate 320,360 of CAWKFV010000016.1, forward strand.
ACCGCGTTGATGAGTTGCCTTAATCAAAATTGGTTTTAAAAATGATGATTTCTTGTGAAAAAGCAGCACTGATTTGCAATAAGGCTCAATATAATGAGGCTACCTCAATGGATAGGTTGAAACTAAAATTCCATATTTTTTTATGCAAAACGTGCGCTGGTTTTACAAAGAAAAACACTCAATTCACTTCACTCTGCGAAAAGGCCAAGCTAAGAAGTCTTTCCGAACAGGAAAAGCTCAAAATGAAGGAAAAATTGAGAAATACTCAGTGAAGCCAATTTTTTAATCCAAGTACTAGAATATACCAAAGAATTGGGATTCCCTCCACCCAAAAAGAAGCAAAATAAGTCGATTGATTTCTTTTAGTTACAAACATCAAACTTCCAAGCACCAAGAATAGAATTCCCTTTCCTATTAATTCAAATGTGGGAATTTCATCCTTCATAAACGTGCAGAAGAAAAAAATAACCACCATAAATGCACCAATGGTCTTTGTCTTTGTTACTCCATAACGCTGCGGCAAAGTTTTCAACGCTAAGTCATCATATTTTAAATCCCGTATTTCAAAAGGGATTAAAAGTATAAGTACAACCAGAAAGCGTTGAAATGTTTCTACCCATATATCCCATGAAATAAAATTGTTTGTTACTAGGTTGGGAAGGGTTACGGTTGTTCCGGCCCAAACAAGGGCCACTACAAAAACCTTTAACCCTCCTAAACTTCTCAAATTCCTGGCATGGGGCAAAACCGGAATTGCATAAAGTGCGGTTAAAAAAAGTAATACAAATACTCCCAACCAAACATCCAAATTCAAAAAATAAGCATGATAAATTGCTCCAATAAATGCTATGAAACTAAAAAGCTGAATGCTTTTATGATATTGGTTCGCGACCTTGATATACTTTTCGGCCTCAACCCCGTATTTTATAAAATTATAAGAGGTAATGGTACCAAAAAAAAGAAACCATGAAAAATGATGATGGGTCGCTATGTTGAACGTTAAAAGCGTTACCTGTACCAGTGAGAATACCGCTAGGGCAACATGGATACTGGAATCCAGATAAAAATTGAATATACGCCTAAACCATGTCATTAAACAAAAGTAGACAAAGTGTTTATAACCTCTGTTTTTGGTTAAAAACTTTCCTTAAGCTCTACCATATAGCGGATTGTTCCAGAAAATTAATCGTTAATTTTGCACGACTAATTCGAATAATATGAAGACTGACGTGTTCGCATCTCGCCATATCGGCATAAGGGAAGAAGACCTTCCGCACATGCTGCAAACTGTTCAAGTAGATAGTTTGGAAGAACTGATTTTTGAAACGATTCCAAAGGATATCCGACTCAAGAATCCTCTACAGTTAGACACCCCCAATGAGCGAACATAAGTTCTTGGCCCATATTGAAGAATTATCAAAAAAAAACAAGGTTTTCCGTTCTTACATTGGTCTAGGATATCATGAAAGTTTGACCCCATCCGTCATTAAAAGAAATATCCTAGAAAATCCAGGTTGGTATACTGCCTATACACCCTATCAAGCCGAAATAGCCCAAGGACGCTTGGAAGCCTTGATAAACTTCCAGACCATGGTCTCTGACCTAACGGGAATGGAGCTTGCAAATGCATCCCTTTTGGACGAAAGTACGGCGGCGGCGGAAGCCATGACCATGTTGTTAGAGCTAAGAACAAGAGATCAAAAAAAGAATGAGGTACTCAAATTTTTTGTTTCTGAAGAAGTATTACCACAAACCTTGTCATTCTTACAAACTCGTTCAACGCCCTTGGGGATTGAATTGGTTATAGGTAATCATGAGGAATTTGAATTTGGAACCGATTTTTACGGTGCCCTGTTACAGTATCCTGGAAAATATGGTCAGGTTTACGATTATGCCAATTTTGTTTCCAAAGCCAAGGAAAACGAAATTAAAGTTGCTGTTGCAGCAGATATATTAAGTTTGGTCCTATTAACTCCCCCGGGAGAATTCGGTGTAGATGTTGTAGTAGGTACTACACAGCGTTTTGGTATTCCTTTAGGCTATGGAGGCCCGCACGCAGCATTTTTTGCGACCAAAGAAGAATATAAAAGAAACATACCCGGTCGTATCATTGGGGTCACCAAGGATACCGATGGTAAGCCGGCATTAAGAATGGCCCTACAAACCAGGGAGCAACATATTAAGCGGGACAAGGCCACCTCAAATATTTGTACCGCACAGGTGCTATTGGCGGTCATGGCCGGAATGTATGCCGTGTACCATGGTCCAAAGGGACTTCATTATATCGCCACCAAAGTTCATAACACTGCGGTTACACTTGCCGATAGTTTAGAACAATTAGGATTGTACCAAACCAATAGCTCCTTTTTTGACACCATTACGGTTAAAGCAGATGCTAGCAAAGTGAAATCCGTTGCCGAACAACAAGAGGTAAATTTCATGTATGCTGACGAAGAAACAATTTCCATTGCTGTTAATGAGGCAACTTCCATAAAGGATTTAAATCAAATTATATCAATTTTCTCACAAGTTGTTGGGAAGGAAATAGAGCCCATATCAGAACTATTAAAAACCTCCTCCATTATAGATCAGGTGAAGCGCACCTCATCCTTTTTGGAAAACAAAGTCTTTAATTCATATCATTCAGAAACCGAATTGATGCGGTACATCAAAAAATTAGAGCGCAAGGATTTGGCCTTGAACCACTCCATGATTTCCTTGGGCAGTTGTACCATGAAACTTAACGCCGCATCGGAAATGTTACCATTAAGTCAGGCTAGTTGGGGAAATATCCATCCGTTCGTGCCAATTGACCAGGCGGAAGGTTATCAAATTATACTTAGAGAATTAGCCAAGGATTTATCCATTATTACTGGTTTTGCCGATACTTCTTTACAACCTAATTCCGGAGCCCAAGGTGAATACGCAGGGTTAATGGTAATTAGGGCGTATCACGAATCCAGAGGAGATAGCCATAGAAATATTTGCATTATTCCAGCTTCCGCCCATGGAACAAATCCAGCATCGGCGGTTATGGCGGGTATGAAGGTAGTGGTTACCAAAACCGATGAAAAAGGAAATATAGATGTAAACGATTTAGAGGAAAAAGTAGCCTTGCATTCCGATAATTTGGCCGCGTTGATGGTTACCTATCCATCTACGCATGGCGTTTTTGAATCCTCCATTCAGCACATTACCAAATTAATCCATGATAACGGTGGACAAGTATACATGGACGGTGCCAATATGAACGCTCAAGTAGGACTCACCAATCCCGCCACTATTGGAGCTGATGTTTGCCACTTAAACTTACACAAAACCTTTGCCATACCCCACGGAGGTGGAGGTCCTGGAGTTGGTCCAATATGCGTTGCTCCCCAGCTTGTGCCATTTTTACCAAGTAATCCAGTCATAAAAACGGGTGGAGATAAGGCAATTACAGGAATTTCTGCAGCACCATGGGGAAGCTCTTTAGCGTGTCTAATTTCCTATGGTTACATCAAAATGCTTGGTGAATTCGGCCTTACCAGAGCCACAAAAATTGCTATTCTAAATGCCAACTATATAAAGAATAGATTGAGTGGGAAATTTGACGTACTCTATACGGGTGAGAAAGGAAGGGCCGCACATGAAATGATTATCGATTGCCGACCGTTCAAACAAAACGGGATTGAGGTAACTGATATTGCAAAGCGATTAATGGATTATGGGTTTCATGCCCCGACGGTTTCTTTCCCGGTAGCGGGAACTGTCATGATAGAACCTACTGAAAGTGAAGGACTGTCAGAACTAGATAGATTCTGTGATGCCATGTTATCTATTCGTTCGGAAATCGATGCAGCAAATCAAGAAGAAACTAATAACATTCTAAAGAATGCTCCGCATACCTTGGAGATGGTAACAAATGATGATTGGGATTTTCCATACACTAGGCAACAAGCCGCTTTCCCGCTGCCATATGTTTCCGAAAATAAATTCTGGCCGGCTGTCAGACGAGTGGACGATGCCTATGGCGACCGTAATTTGATTTGTACCTGTGCTCCCATTGAAGCTTATGCAGAAGCTTGATTGGTTTTAAAATCCACTAAAATAAGGGGCCTGCACTACTTGTTGCGGGCTTTTTTTATATAGAATATCGGGCAATACGATTATTGAACGTCGTAATAATTCCTATGCGCGCATAAGAAGCTTGTTAGATTCACATATCTTGTCGCTAGGTGATTAAACATCAAACCAAATGACAATAGGCATTACCGGAACGGGAAGTTACATCCCGTCACAAATTATAGCAAATACCGATTTTGGCTCACATGAATTTCTGAATGCTGATGGCAGTGAGTTTCAGCAAGAGAATTCAATAATCATAGAAAAATTCAAAGCGATAACCGGTATCGCCGAGCGAAGATATGTTGAGCAAAATCTTAATACCTCTGATATTGCCTTCTTAGCAGCTGAAAAAGCAATTGCTGATGCAGAAATAGACAAAGAAGAACTGGATTACATCATTTTTGCCCATAATTTTGGGGATGTTTCTTATGGACAATCGCAAAGCGATATGGTTCCCAGTCTCGCTACCAGGGTCAAACACCATCTCCGGATAAAGAATCCAAAATGTGTAGCCTATGATATGTTGTTCGGTTGTCCAGGATGGATAGAAGGGGTTATCCAAGCCAGCGCATTTATCAAAAGCGGGATGGCAAAAAAGTGTTTGGTCATAGGTGCGGAAACATTATCCCGTATCGTAGACCCTTATGACAGGGATTCCATGATATATTCCGATGGTGCCGGGGCAACTGTTATAGAGCACAAAGAAGGTTCCGGACAAATACTTTCGCACGCCAGTGAGACTTATACTTATGAGGAGGCGTATTTCCTATTTTATGGAAAGTCTTATAATGTTTCGGTAGATACTACCAAGTACATTAAAATGTTCGGTAGAAAAATCTACGAGTTCGCGGTCAGCTATGTTCCAGGCGCTATGAAAAGTTGCCTAGATGAAAGTGGCGTTGATATATCCGAGGTAAAAAAGATTATTATACACCAGGCTAACGAGAAAATGGACGAGGCAATAGTTAAACGGTTCTATGGACTTTATAACATGGAAATGCCGGAGGACATCATGCCCATGAATATTGAAAAACTGGGCAATAGTTCGGTCGCAACAATTCCTACATTATTCGATATGATAAAAAAAGGAGAAATTGAAAATCACCAATTCAAAAAGGATGACGTCATTATATTCGCAAGTGTTGGGGCTGGAATGAATGTAAATGCGATTGTTTATATGATTTAAATAGCTTCAGGTTTCTGTGGATTCATGTTATTTTGAGCTAAATTTGGGAATCTAACGATTTCAACCTGAAACCAGAATTTCTTCAAACTTGAAACCCATTTTTTAATGTACGAGAAAACCTATCCCAACAAACGTTTTCAGCACACTTTACAATTTCTGGAAAAACATATAAATGTGGACCAGAAAATTCTGGACTTAGGAGTTCCCAACCCCCTTTCTAAAAAGATGATCGATCAGGGGTACGATGTCAAAAATACTAGTGGTGAAGATTTGGACCTCGATTTTTCTTCTGTTTTAAATTCCAATGCAGAGGTTGTTACAGCATTCGAAATTTTTGAACACCTACTGGCTCCATTAAATGTACTTTCAAAAATCAAGACCAATAAATTGGTAGCAAGTATTCCGCTGCGCCTATGGTTCTCTCCTGCCTATAGAAGCAAAACAGATGTTTGGGACCGGCATTACCATGAGTTTGAGGACTGGCAATTTAATTGGCTGTTGGAAAAAAGTGGATGGGAAATAAAGGACTCCATGAAGTGGACCAACCCAGTAAAGAAAATTGGAATAAGGCCAATATTGAGGTTATTTACGCCGAGGTATTACATTGTATATGCCGAAAGAAAGAACCCATTTCCCGATAAAGAATAAAAGTTGTCCTTAAACAACCGAAAGTTTACTAATTTGGATTATTATATCATCATACCTGCACATAACGAAGAGGCTTACCTGGAGGATACCTTGAATTCAATCTTAAGGCAAACGCTACGGCCCAAAAAGGTTATAGTTGTAAATGATAATTCAACCGACGGGACAGAAGCAATCATCGACTCCTTTATAAACTTAAGCCCCATTATACACAAATTAAATACACGTTCCTCCGAAGAACACTTGCCGGGCAGCAAGGTTATAAATGCCTTTAACCAAGGGCTAAACTTGTTGGATGAGAATTATGATTTTTTGGTAAAATTAGATGCCGATATTATTCTTCCGGATAATTACTTTGAAAAAATTGGATACACCTTTAGGGGTCGCCCTCAAATCGGTATCTCTGGGGGTTACATTCATGAGAAAGATGACACAGGGAAATGGAAGTTAAATCATCCCATGAACAAAAATCATGTTCGTGGCGCTTTAAAAGCCTATTCGAAAAAATGTTTCCAAGCCATTGGGGGTTTAAAAAATGCTATGGGCTGGGATACTGTTGATGAACTATTGGCACAGTACAATGGTTACGAAATTTCAACGGATGATTCTCTTATCGCCAAACACCAAAGGCCAACCGGAAATGCTTATAATTCAAAGGCAAGGCACTTGCAAGGTAGAGCAATGTACACTATGCGCTATGGTCTTTGGATTGCTGTTATCGCATCGCTTAAAATGGCTTGGAAGCAAAAAAACAAAAATGCCTTCTTGGACAATATGTATGGCTTCTTTGAAGCTGAGAAAAATAAGGTTCCCTATCTGGTAAATGGGGAGGAAGGAAGATTTATAAGAAAGCTGCGCTGGAAAAGAATTCGTGCGAAATTATTCCCATAAAAAAAGCCATCCGTTTTTGGCGGATGGCTTTTTAAAATTTATACTAAAAAGGTTTAAAAACCAAGCTCTTTTTTAACATCGGCCAAAAGGTCCTTTCCTTTAGCTACGATTAATCCACCACCTTGTTGTGCATCAATTACATAATCAAAGCCCTGCGCCGCTGCTACTTTTTCAATAGCTGCTTTCGCTTTTTCAGAAATTGGAGCGAATAGTTCCGCTTGCTTCTTTTGAATTTCCTGCTGTGCGTTTTGTTGGAACTCACCAACTGTCTTTTCCATACCTTGAAGCTCTACAGCTCTTTTATCGTTTTCTTCCTTTGTCTTTGAAGGAGCCTCGTTCTGGTATTGTGTAAACTTGTTACGAAGCTCTGTCATGGATGCCTGGATATCTGCTTGATAGGTTTCGGACAGTTTTTTAAGCTCCGCTTCCGCAGTTTTCATCTCCGGCATCGCAGCTAGCAATTGGGTTACATCTATATGCGCAATTTTACTTTGTGCATTTACAAAACTGGTCGCCGCCACAAACAACATTAAGGCTACCGCTATTTTCTTTACTTGTTTCATGAGTTAAAATTTAATTTCTATTTGAGTGTTAATTAATTAATGGTTTCTGTATTAAACTATTTCTTTCCGCTTTCTTTCTTTTCTGCTTCGTCGGAATCTTTATTACGTTCTTCTTGTTTTTCTTTTTTCTTTGCTTCTCTTTCCTCCAGCAATTTCTTTCTTCTTTCTTCGTAAGCCTTTTTTCTTTCTTCCCTGAGCTTTAACTGCTCCGCCCTTTTTTCTTCGGCAGTCTTTTCTCTTGCTTCACTTGCGGCCTTTGCCTGATCTATTCTTTCCTGAAGGGCTTCACTAATTTTCTCCTCGTCTACTTCTTCCCCCTCAAATTCATCCAGCTGGCTTCTAGCGGCTTTTTTAGCTGGTTTGCTTATTTTTCTGGTTCTTGCAATACCCCTTAGCACCAACTCACTAATATCGTGCCTTTTTTCGGAGTACAACATTACAACATCCGCCGATTTATCAAAAATAAAATCATATTTATTATTGGCTCCTATCTTTTGTACTTCATTAAAAACTTGATCCTGTATAGGCTGTATCAATTGCCTTTTTTGCAAAACTAAGTCTCCCTGCGGCCCAAAACGGTTTTGTTGGTATTCCAACATTTCCCTTTCCAAAATCTGAATTTCCTCTTCCCGTTCAGCTATAAGCTCCGGTGTCAATAACACCTTTTCAGCCATAAGATCCTTCTTCATTTGCTCAACAACACTTTGCTTTTGCTCAACTTCAACCTTCCATCTCTGGACCTTTGTATCCAATTGCGAGCTAGCATCCCTGTATTCCTCCACATTTTCCAAAATGTACTCCATATCCACGTATCCTATTCGAACACCACGCTGGGCTATCGAAACCACCGATGTGCCCAAAGCAATAAAGAGTAAAAGAACTTTTGTTTTTAATTTCATTTTTGATATCGTTTAATCCAATAGAAAATATCATGCCAAAATTACTAAAACTTTTAAAATGAAAGGGTTAGCATAAAGCAAGATTCTAAAATTCCATATTTAAATTAAAACTGCTGACCAATTATGAAGTGCGTTTGCCATCCGCTTGGACCATTACCTAGAGACTGCGGCCTTAGATCCTCATCGAAACCATAACCAAAATCAATTCCCAGTAAACCAAACGCTGGCATAAAGATGCGTAGCCCCACACCGGCCGATCGTTTTAATTGAAACGGATTAAACTGCTGAAAATTGTTGAAAGAATTACCTGCTTCTAAAAAGGCTAATCCATAAATTGATGCAGAAGGCTTTAAAGTTAGCGGATACCTAAGTTCCAAAGAAAATTTATTGTAGATTAAACCACCGTCTTGCTGTCCCGTCAAAGGGTCTATTGGGGTTAACGCCTGGTTATCATATCCCCTAAGCTGTACAACATCCCTCCCGTCCAAGGTAAAATTACCCAGACCATCACCACCTACAAAGAAGCGCTCAAAAGGAACATCTCCAATATCGCTATTATAACTTCCCAAGAAACCAAACTCAGCGTTGGAACGTAAAACCAACTTATCTACCAAGTTAGTGTACCAATCCCCTTTAAACTTAATCTTATAGTATTCCAACAGCCTAAAACGTTCTTGATCGGCATTTTCCAACTCCCTTGTCTCACTTGCAGTTAAGGTTTGTCCTTGGCTCCTTCTTTCTCGCTGCAGTTCCGTAAGTTCCTCACTTCTTTCACGAAGGGACCTAAAATCCTTATCACTGAACAAAGAATAAGGAGGTGTGAATTTGGCCGTAATTTCAAAATTGGAACCACCTCTTGGGAATATTCTTCCTCCATCGGTAGCATTCCTGGAAATTCCCAAGGTATACGCCAAGGAATTCGCCTTACCGTTTCCAAAATTGAACAATCCTATATTGTAGTTTCTAAAATCATACAATTGATATCCTAAAGAGTGCGATATAGTGAAATAATCATCCGGCCATTGCACCCTCTTCGCCAAACCTACACTTACTCCTGTAATGGAAAATTGCTGGTCCTTATTTACCTGAATACCGTTCCTACCACCAAAAGAGGCGGCAAACTGCTGTGTACGGGACAAATTCATATTAAACCTAACCGGCTTTTTGCCACCTAGCCAAGGTTCTGAAAAATTTAAACTATACACCCTAAACGTTCTACTTGCCTGTAATCTTAAGGCGAACGTTTGGCCATCCCCCATTGGCACGGGCTTGTAGGCTTCGCCTTTAAAAAGGTTTTGAACAGAAAAGTTACTGAATGAGAGTCCCAAGGTTCCTATAAAACCTCCTCCACCGTAACCTCCTTGTAGTTCTATCTGGCTAGAACCTGATTCTACTAAGCTCCAATCCAAATCTACAGTTCCTTCGTTCGGATTGGCATTTAAAACATCTGGCTTGATTTGTTCAGCGTCAAAAAAACCAAGTTGTCCTAATTCACGAATACTCCTTATAATGTCTGATTTATTATATTTCTGACCGGGTCTGGTACGTAATTCCCTAAAAATAACGTGATCGTTGGTTTTGTCGTTTCCGTTTACCGTCACATGATCAAGAAACGTTTCCTTACCTTCTATAATACGTATCTCAAAATTTATGGTATCGTTTGCTGCCGATATTTCCACTGGATTGATTGTTGAAAACAGGTAACCATTATTTTGGTATAGGCTAGTAACGTCTACGGGGTCCGGTTTGGAATTATCCGCAATCCTTTCCCTTAATAAAACACCATTATAGGTAGATCCTTTCTTGATGCCCAAAACCTGGGAAAGTTGGCGATCGGTATACACCGTGTTCCCGACAAAATCTATATCCCCAAAATAGTACTTGTTACCCTCTTCTACTTTAATATCTAAACGAATATTATTTTCGTCCAATTTTACCACGGTATCCGAAATTACACGGGCATCCCGGTATCCATTTTCCGCGTACTTGTCTATTAACAACCCTAAATCTTCCTCGTAATCCTTTTTAATGAATTTTGATTTTTTCCAAAAACGTCCAAAGCGTTTTTTCTTTGTATTCTTTAAGGCCCTACGAAGTTTTTTATCCGATAACTGCTCATTGCCTTCGAAGACGATATCCTTGATCTTTACCTTATCCCCCTTCTTTATATTCACCACCATACTTCTTGCATTGGTCTCTGAAGTGTCTTTTGCAGTTGCAATATTGACCGTAGTATTGAGGTATCCCTGTTTTTTGTACTTATTAGCTATATAATTCTTTGTGTTGGCAATAAGACTTTCCGTGATTTTTTTACCTTTTTTTAAATCGGTATCCTTAACCAAATCCGGTATTTTTCTTTTCTTAACACCATAAAAAGTAACATCGGTAAGGGTAGGTCTTTCAATAATATTCAGCTCCAAAAAAACCGTATTTTCTTCAATATTGGTGATGTAGAAATCTATGGAACTAAAAAGCTCTAACCCCCAAAGTTTGTTTATGACCGCACTTATTTCCTCTCCTGGAAGGGTGATGGGTTGACCAACCCTTAGACCTGTATAGGTCTTTACCGTTTGTTCATTATAACTTTGAAGCCCTGTTACTTCCAACCCACCAAGAATATAACTCCGCCCATCCTCATAGGAAGTTTCCTGAGCTATGAGGGTAAAACCGGTTAAAATAAGTAGGGTGGTAAAAAAGTGGTTCAAGGATATGAACCTAGTCATATCTTTAAATGAGTTGTTCGCTAGTTTTTCCAAATCTTCGTTCTCTGTTCTGGTAATTTTTTATGGCCTCTACCAAATGATGCTCACTAAAATCGGGCCAAAATACATCAATAAAATATAACTCGGCATAAGCTATTTGCCATAATAAAAAATTGCTGATCCGATGTTCTCCACTAGTACGGATTAGCAAGTCTACGTCTGGCAAATTTTGCGTGTAAAGATGGTTATTTATAATGGTTTCATCAATATCTTCGGCTGAAATTATATTATTTTTAACTTTGATGCTGATTGCTTTTATGGCCGATTGAAGTTCTTCCCGCGAGCCATAACTTAACGCCAAGGTCAGGACCATACCCGTATTTCCCTTCGTTTTTTCCATAACCTCGCACAATTCTTTATAGGCTCTTTGTGGCAGTGAAGAAATGGTACCGATGGTATTTAAACGAATGTTATTTTGGTTAAAAGTTTTAACTTCTTTCTTAAGGGATGACACCAGAAGACGCATCAACGTGTCAATTTCCAATTTAGGCCTATTCCAATTTTCGGTGGAAAAAGTATATAACGTTAGATAGTTGATTCCGATTTTAGCACAGTTCTCTACCACCTCTCTTACTGTCTTAACACCGTTCTCATGGCCAAAGACTCTATGCTTACCTCTATTTTTTGCCCATCTTCCATTCCCATCCATAATAATGGCCATGTGTTTTGGCAAATTATGGTCGGTAATGTCCTCTATTTTATTCATGTATTGTTTTATTCAAAACAATCCGTACAGCTTTTTCTTCCAAAAGTATAGGTGAGCGTAACCCCGGAAAAAACGTACCAATCGTCACTAAAAATGTTTCCAAACTGGAACTCTTCAAAGTTGGAACCTACCGGATTACTAGCATCTAAATTGTCCGTAAAGGTATATCTGGCTCCAATTTCTGCCCCAAAAATAAGAAACTGATTGATACGATACTTAAAACCGACCGTCATTGGTATGGCAAAAGAACCATCCTTTTGATTGGTCTCCTGTAAAACTCCCCCATTAAAATACTCATAATCATATCTAAAATAGGTTACTCCGGTATATAAGTATGGGGTAAATGCCGGTCCTAGTTTGTGTAAGTTGTACTCGACAAAATTAAATTCCAGACCAACGGAACCTTCCAAAACTGAATTATCCACTACATATCCCCTCTGTTGCCTTGCCGTTGTGTTGGACTTGCTGTCGTCAGCCGTAAACTTACCATAGGTAACACTTCCCCGCCAAGCGTATCTTTTGCTTTTGTTCCATTTAAAGATACCGCCAAAAGCGATATCGGACGGTAATATGAAATTAGTCCTCCCTACATCACTTATCGTATTGGCCCCTCCTGCAAAAACCCCAATTTCATAGGTTTGGGAACGTACGCCAAAAAAAGATAAAGCCAGGATTACAAAAACAATTTGCCTCATAAATCAAAAAATTTGCTTATTGTGATGGGCTTTTATATTCCTAGAAAGGTGATACCAAAGCTCTCTCAAGATAAACAGCATTTGGATATATTTATTGTTCGGGTTCGAGATCAATTACGTTTGTCCTCGCCCCATAATAATTTATTCCTTAGGGTTTTTAAAAAGCTTTCCGAAGTATATTCAATCATCCGAATCGTAAATGGGGCCTTTTTAATGGTAATCTCCTGTCCGTTTTCCAAAGAAGCTATTCGTGAGTCTAATGAAACCAAGTGATTTTCTTCCCTCCCCGAAACCTTTAACCGAATAATAGTTTCGTCCGAGATGACCAACGGCCGTGCATTTAAGTTATGAGGCGCTATAGGCGTTAGCACTAGGGATTTTGCCGTGGGTACAATTACCGGACCACCGCAACTTAAAGAGTATCCAGTGGATCCAGTGGGAGTGGAAATTATCAATCCATCGGCCCAATAGGATGTCAGATATTCATCATTAAGATAAGTTTCTACCGTAATCATAGAAGTAGTATCCTTTCTACTTACCGTAATCTCGTTCAAAGCAAAATTGAGTTCTCCAAATTCCGCATCCAAAGCATCGGTATTTAGCTGCACCAAACTTCGGTCCACTACGGAATAGGCACCACTAACAAATTCTTGTACCACCTTTCTAACATCTTCCTTTTTAAAGGTGGATAAAAACCCCAGTCTTCCGGTGTTTACCCCCACAATAGGAATACCCAAGTCCTTTACGAAAGTGGTGGCGCGTAAAATAGTGCCATCTCCCCCAAAACTTACAAACATATCAAAAGAAGTGTCCAAACCGGTATACGAAGTAAACGTGCCATAGTTTTTCTTGTTACCGCTGGAAAGATATAACTGGTAAAATTCCTCCTCTAGATAAACGGAAGCATTTTCCTTTTGAAGTTCATCCAAAAGTTCCAGTAAATATTCAATGGCATTATCTTGGTATGTTTGGCCGTAAATAGCAACCTTCATTCTAGACATTTAAATATTTGTCCAAATAATCCGAACGCCGCTTAAGATCTTCTAAAAATTGATCATCGCTATTTCCAAAAAGAATATGGTAATTATAGCGTCTAAAGGTCTGCACTACTTCGTTGAAATTGGTGTTACTTATCTTTATGGTTATCTGTACCACATCATTTTGGATATCGGTAATGAAACCTCCAATAAATTTTGCATTGTTGCTCTCCACGATTTGGGCTACCTCACTAAACGAATAATCCTTTATACCCATCGCTATGACCAATATATTTCCTGGATCGGTAAAAAATGGGGTATCAATAAAAACAGCGACAATATCGGTTAAGTCGTAATAACCTATAACCTGCTCCTCCTTTCCCAATATCGGCAGTAGATTGGCTTCGTTCCTTGCAAAGGCCTCCAAAACATCTAGCCAATTGGTATCTTTCCGAACAAAAAATGACTCTAAATCGTACCGATAATCTTCAATTTTAGCTGAAGCGGGCACGACCTCCATATCATTCTCGGAAAAAACTCCCACATACTTGTCATTTTCGACTACAGCAATATGTGAAAATGTATTCGCTTTAAAAAAATCAATAACCTTTTCAAAAGAATCAGTGATTTTAAAAACCGGAATATTGGTTATGATATGGTCTTGGATCTGCATAAGCTAGTTTATAACGCAAAATACTAATTAATAATATCAAAAGGCATGCCTAATTCGTATTTTTGGACTCCGTTTAATTAGAAATCGACAATATGACAAAACTAAGCGTTAACGTGAACAAAATTGCTACCCTACGCAATTCTAGAGGAGGGAATACTCCTAATCTTATTACCGTTGCGGAGGATATGGAGCGATTTGGCGCACAAGGTATAACCATTCATCCCAGACCTGACGAACGGCATATACGTTATCAAGATGCGCGCGATTTAAAGGATATTGTAACCACTGAATTTAACATTGAAGGAAACCCGATACCGAATTTTATAGACTTGGTTTTAGAAGTCCTACCCACGCAAGTAACACTTGTTCCCGATGCCGAGGACGCCATTACTTCCAATGCTGGTTGGGATACTTTAAAGCATAAAGATTTTTTAATCGATGTCATCGAGACTTTTAAAAAAGCGGGTATTCGAACTTCTATTTTCGTAGATCCTAATATCAAAATGGTAGAAGGTGCGTTAGCAACAGGCGCAGACCGAATTGAACTTTATACCGAAAGTTATGCCTCGCATTATTCAATTGATAAAGCGGAAGCAATAAAACCTTTTGTAATAGCAGCAAAAAAAGCAGTTGAGATAGGTATCGGAATAAATGCGGGCCATGATCTTAGCTTGGACAACATAGAATATTTTAAGTCCAATATTCCAAATCTACTGGAAGTCTCCATTGGGCATGCGTTGATCAGCGAATCCATTTATTTAGGTCTTGATAATGTAATCAATATGTATTTGAATAAATTAAAATGAGCTCAATTTTACATTCAAAAGTTTTAGGAAAAGGAAAACCGTTATGTATATTACATGGTTTCCTGGGAATGTCGGACAATTGGAAGACTTTAGGAAATTCATATTCCGAGAATGGTTTTAATGTCCATCTAATAGACCAAAGAAACCATGGAAAAAGTTTTCACTCCACGGATTTTAATTACGATTTGTTAGCGATGGACGTAAAGAACTATTTGGATCAGCACGGTATAGCATCCACAAATTTGATAGGTCACTCCATGGGTGGGAAAACCGCAATGCAATTTGCTTGCAACTATCCTGGAATGGTTAGCAAATTAATCGTTGCGGACATTGCGCCCAAATACTATCCGCCGCACCATGGTAATATTATCGATGCGTTGAATAAAATGGATTTAAATAGAATTACTTCCCGCACCGAAGCTGATGAAGGATTAAAAAAATACATCCCAGACTTTGGGACACGACAGTTTTTGCTAAAAAACCTCTATTGGAAAGAGGATAAAAAACTTCAGTTTCGCTTTAATCTGAACGTACTAAGCGAGAAAATGCAAGAAATTGGCGAAAACATCAGTAGTACGGATAGCTTTGATGGTCCAACCCTTTTCCTAAAAGGAGATAAATCCGAATACGTTGTAGAAAATGATATGCCGGAAATCAAAAAACACTTTCCAAATGCCCAAATGGAAACCATATCCAATGCCGGACATTGGCTACATGCTGAAAATCCCGAACAGTTTCTGGAAAAATCCCTTAAATTTTTAAATTCATAAAAAAATAGGCAATTTATTATGCATGCATAATTTTTTCATCCAAAAAATTGTGTGAGTAATAATTTTGGTTAATTTTGGATTAACAGTGATTTAACCTTATTTAAACACATTAACTCAAAATTAGACTGATGAAAAAGACTTTAGCCTTGCTCGCGCTTTTTGGACTCCTTTTCGTTTCCTGTAGTAGTGACGATGGCACTCCCCCAGTAACTCCCGAAGAACCGGAACCGGTTAATTATACAAGTGGTTCGGCAGATTTCAGTAATTATGTTGCCGTTGGAAACTCATTGACTGCTGGATACTCTGATGGTGCTTTATTCGTAGACGGACAAACTGCATCATTTCCAAATATGTTGGCTTCCAACTTTGCCCTGGCGGGTGGAGGTGATTTCAATATCCCTTTTATGGCAGACAATCTTGGTGGCGCAACACTTGGAGGAACACCAATACTTGGCAATAGGTTGATACTTTCTTTTGCTTCCGGTTCCCCCACACCGGTTCCTGTAAGTGGAACAGGTAGTACGGAAATAAGCAATACGCTATCGGGTCCGTTCAATAATATGGGGGTTCCCGGGGCGAAAAGCTACCATTTGTTGGCACCTGGCTACGGAAACGTTCAAGGTGTAGCAGCGGGTTTGGCAAATCCTTATTTTGCTAGATTCGCCAGTAGCGCTTCTGCAACAGTATTAGGAGATGCCGCAGCTCAAAATCCAACATTTTTTACTTTATGGATTGGAAACAATGATATTCTTGGATATGCTACTGCTGGTGGAGCGGGGGTTGACCAAACTGGAAACCTTGACCCGAGCACCTATGGTAGTAGTGATATTTCTGACCCTAATGTCGTAGCCGGTGCTATTAATGCCGCTTTACAAGCATTGACGGCCAATGGAGCGGACGGTGCAATCGCCAATCTTCCTGATGTAACTACAATACCTTATTTTACAACGGTTCCCTACAATCCAGTCCCTTTGGATGAAGCCACTGCGGCATTATTGAATAATGCTTATGCACAGTATAATGGAGGACTGGCCCAGTTACAGGCAGGAGGCGCCATTACAGCAGATGAACTATCCAGAAGGACTATCTCCTTTTCTGCTGGAAGCACCAATGCGGTAGTACTATTGGATGAGGATTTAACCGATTTGACCAGTTTCAATCCTGCATTAATCAACATGAGACAAGCCACTGCCGATGACCTAGTTGTTTTGACCGCTAGAAGTTTTATAGGAACACTGGCCAACCCAAACGACCCTACTTCTATAAATGGAGTGGCGGTACCGTTAGCCGATAAGTGGGTGTTGACCCCTGAAGAGCAACTTGCCGTAAATACTGCTTTGACGGCTTACAACGCAAATATAGCAGGCCTGGCGGCCCAATATGATATTGCTTTGGTAGATGCTAATTCTTTTCTAAGTGTTTTCGCAACAGAAGGATTTCCACTTGCCGACGGAAGTAATGTAAATGCAACTTATGGCACGGGTGGTGGATTTTCGTTGGACGGTGTACATCCATCGCCTAGAGGATATGCTTTATTGGCAAATCTTTTTGTAGAGGCTATAAATGGTAAATATGGTTCTAACCTACCAGGTGTTAATCCGCTGGATTATACAGGACTATATATCAATTAAAAAATAAATTTAGTAAGTTTAAGGGTGCCTCTATAGGCGCCCTTTTTTATTTATCTAAACCAATAAACCTATGAAACTAATTCTAAGAATTCTTTTAAGCGCATTAGCGGTAATTCTACTGGCTAATTTTTTACCAAACGTTTCCGTTGATTCCTACATGACAGCAATAATAGTAGCAATTGTACTAAGCTTGCTAAACTTTATTGTGAAACCCATTCTGGTTATACTTACCCTGCCGGTAACCATTTTAACCTTTGGATTGTTTCTTTTGATCATCAACGCGATACTAATTCTTTTGGCAGACCACTTGATTACCGGTTTTGATGTGGATGGTATTTGGTGGGCATTGCTTTTTAGTCTGCTGCTTTCCTTTTTACAATCCATATTGTTTTCATTACTTAAAGAAGACAACTAGAATTGAGTTAATATTTGGATTTCAAGGGTTTAAAAACTTGGCAGACATACGAATTTATACTAATTTTGCCTCCCATTTTACTTTTTAAATTACACAAGACTAGATAATGAATATTACAAAGGAGCAGATAGACAATTTAAACGCCGTTGTTAAGGTTGCCATTACAAAAGATGACTATCAGGACAAAGTAGATACCATCTTAAAGGATTATAAGAAACAGGCAAATATTCCTGGATTCAGAAAAGGGCAGGTTCCTATGGGACTTATCAAAAAACAATACGGAAAGGCAGTATTGGTAGATGAGGTAAACAAGTTGTTGCAAGATAATTTGAACAAATATCTGACCGAAGAAAAGTTGGATGTGTTGGGAAATCCGTTACCTAAGCAACAGGATAATTTTGATTGGGACAAAGAAGAATTGGCATTTGAATTTGAACTTGGTCTAGCTCCCCAGTTTGAAGTTCCTTTGAAAACCAAAAAGCCCATTACGCACTACAAAATCGTAGCGGACAAAAAAATGGTTTCGGAACAAATAGAGCGTATTCAGAAACAATATGGAAAACTAATAAGTAAGGATATTGTTGGAAAAGGCGACGAAGTTTCAGGAAAGTTCGTAAACGAGGCCGAAGGGATTGACAATCAATCACTTTTGGAATTGGACAAAATAAAAAGCAAGAAAGCAGTTGACATCCTTCTAGGAAAAAAAGTTGGGGATACAATTACTTTAAAAACAAAAGGGCTTTTAAAGGAAGACCATTTGCTTTCCAGTATCCTTGGTGTCTCTAGGGATAAAACCGAAAAGTTGGATATTGAAGTTTCTTTTACAATAACCGAAATAAACGAAAGACAGCCTGCAGAATTAAATCAAGAATTGTTTGACAAGTTATTCGGAAAAGATGTCATTAAGACAGAAAAAGAACTTATAGAACGTATTAAAGAAGATTCTGAAAAACAATTTGAACAACAATCCGACCAAAAACTTTTGAATGACGTTACCGAGTATTTTATCGATAACGTAAAGTTTGACCTGCCAGGTGAATTTTTAAAGAAGTGGATTCAGATGACCGGTGAAAAACAATTATCTGAAGAAGAGGCTAGTGAGGAATTTGCAAAATCTGAAAAAGGTTTACGCTATCAGCTTATTGAAGGTAAAATCATAAATGAAAACAATCTTCAAGTCCAATTTGATGAACTAAAGGAGTTTGCCAAAGGATTTATAAAAACCCAAATGGCACAATTTGGCCAAATGGATCCCAAAGAGGAAGAATTGGACAATATTGCAGCAAGAGTATTGGGCAACCAAGACGAGGTCAAGCGGTTATCCGAGCAGTTAATGAGCCAGAAATTGCTTAATCTGTATAAGGAAAAGACAAATCTGAAAACCAAGGAAGTTACCTATGAAAACTTTGTGAAAGAAGTATACGGGTAGTTTGGAAACTATAAATTAAGTATCTTTACGGTGCCGGAAATATTTTTTTCGGCACCTTTTTTTACCACTAAAATCGTTTATCAATATATGGATTACGGAAAAGAATTTAAGAATTACGCCATAAATCATCAGGGTATAAGCAGCACTTATTATGACAAAATCATGAGTAGCATGTACCCTACCAACATGACCCCCAATATCATTGAGGAAAGACAAATGAACGTCATTGCAATGGACGTTTATTCTAGGTTGATGATGGATAGGATTATATTTTTGGGTACGGGTATCAATGACCAAGTAGCCAATATTGTGCAGGCCCAATTGTTGTTTTTGGCAAGTGTGGACGCTTCCAAGGATATCCAGATATATATAAATTCGCCCGGTGGCAGTGTTTATGCTGGATTGGGAATTTACGATACGATGCAATTCATTAATCCGGATGTGGCAACGATTTGCACAGGAATGGCTGCCTCTATGGGAGCTGTGTTACTATGTGCCGGAGAAAAGGGAAAACGAAGTGGTCTTAAACATTCTAGGGTAATGATCCACCAACCTATGGGTGGCGCGCAAGGCCAAGCCAGTGATATAGAAATTACGGCGAGGGAAATACTAAAGCTTAAAGACGAATTATACGCTATCATAGCCGACCACTCAGGGCAAAGCATTGAAAAAGTGCACGAGGATAGTGATCGTGATTATTGGATGAAGGCGGACGAAGCCGAAAAATATGGTATGATCGATGAAGTTTTGGTTAGGGAGAAG
Source organism: uncultured Flavobacteriaceae bacterium (assembly GCA_963848865.1). Classification (GTDB taxonomy): domain Bacteria; phylum Bacteroidota; class Bacteroidia; order Flavobacteriales; family Flavobacteriaceae; genus Maribacter. Next base: position 340,277 of record CAWKFV010000016.1, read on the forward strand.
AAATAATTCCGACCAAAGAATTAAAATTGTATCATTTTTATGAACCAAAAGTAGTCTAACTACGTTATGGTTTTGTTTAGTTTACAACTGTTATGGCAAAGGAAAATTTAGAATGCTCATTTTGTGGAAGGAAAAAGCCAGAAACAAATTTATTAATTGCAGGGTTGGATGCCCATATCTGCGATCGTTGTATAGAACAAGCACATGGCATCGTTGCCGAGGAATCCAGGCAGACCAAAACTAATGACCTCTCCTCCGAGTTGGTCCTAAAAAAGCCCCAAGAAATAAAATCTTTTCTAGACACCTATATCATTGGACAAGAACGTACAAAAAAGGTTATGTCCGTTGCGGTGTACAATCACTATAAAAGATTGCTTCAACCTTCTTCCAAAGAAGATGATATAGAGATACAGAAAAGCAATATTGTTATGGTAGGCCAGACCGGTACGGGTAAAACTTTAATGGCCAAAACCATTGCAAGAATGCTTAATGTTCCGTTGGCGATTGTGGATGCTACTGTACTTACCGAAGCCGGTTATGTTGGGGAGGACGTGGAAAGCATATTAACGCGCCTATTACAGGCAGCGGATTACAATTTAGAAAAAGCAGAAAGGGGAATTGTATTTATCGATGAAATCGATAAAATCGCCCGTAAGAGCGATAACCCATCCATTACCAGGGATGTTTCCGGGGAAGGGGTACAACAAGGCCTATTGAAGCTTCTAGAAGGAACTGTAGTAAATGTTCCACCTAAAGGTGGAAGAAAACATCCAGATCAAAAATTCATAGAGGTCAACACGGAAAATATTCTGTTCATTGCCGGTGGTGCCTTTGATGGTATAGAACGTGCGATTACCAAAAGATTGAATTTGCAGGCGGTAGGATACAACGCTTCTAAAGCGGATGATCAGTTGGATAATACCAATATGCTCCAATACATTATCCCTAAAGATCTAAAAGAGTTTGGACTTATCCCTGAAATTATAGGAAGATTGCCTGTTCTAACACATATGAATCCGTTAGACAATAAAACATTACGTGCAATTCTTACGGAGCCTAAAAACGCGATTATAAAGCAATATGAAAAGCTTTTTGCGATGGATGGTATAACCTTTACTATAACGGAACAAGCTTTGGACTATATCGTTACCAAGGCAATTGAATATAAGTTAGGTGCCAGAGGATTAAGATCGCTCTGTGAGGCAATTTTTACGGATGCTATGTTTGAAATGCCTAGTAGTGAGGAAACTGAGTTCAAGGTGACAAAACCATACGCAGAAAACAAACTTTCCTACGAGACCATAAAAAAACTTAAGGCAGTTTCTTAATTAGACTACCTTCTTTTCTTTAGGCATTATATGCGTAACCTGCTCTAGAAGGTCAAGGCATACTTTTCGTATTACCTTTTCATCGGTGTATAATGTATGTCCAAAGTTTGGAAATAGTTCCATTTCTACTCCTAAGTTCGTAGCCCAATTATCATCCGGTCTGGCAGGATCGTTTTCTCCATACAATAGGGTAAACGGAGCACATGGTTTTTGCTGTTCCATTCGTATTCTCGTTGCTGAAACACAATAAAGCGATTTTACCTGAAGTCCCTTTTTAGCGGCATTCCAGATAATAGTTCCGCCGGTACTAAAACCAAGATAGTAGCATGGAGCACTTTCCTTTTTCAACAAATGGGCAACGGCGGTGTCAATTCCTCCATTAACAAAGGCATTATGGATGTTTTCTTCGGAATTTACCGCTAAATCCAAATTGGCCAATTGTTGACTATCATAAAAAGTAATATCAAAATACTGCTGTAAGTATCCTAAATAGGAGGTTATCCAAAGCCCTTTTTTAGCTCCCCACATATCGGAAACAATTACTAGTTTTTCAGCCATCATAAGATTCTTTATTAGATAGGTTAAGAAATATTTCTCTAAGCTCCTTCTTTAACGGCGGAAACCATCATTTATTTGTTTAGCAGTTACAAATCTTCGATGTAGTCCATAATTGCCATCACTACCTATGAATAAACACAATCAATTAATAACTCTGTTAAAATTAAAAGCCTAAATCAATTTCACCTATACCTACGCCCGACTTACCCACGGCAACTAAGAACAAAACAAAAGAACCTGCCACCATGGAAACGGGAAGAATAATTGTCTTCCCTAAAGAAAATTCCCCTTTTTTAATTTCTTGAATACCGTCGATTCTAAGCCCATCTAGTCGTCCGTTAGAGATTTTATAGGTTAGGATGCTATCATTTAGAGTTATAACTTTTCCCTTTTTAAACTTACCATATTCTAAGTGCTTCAGCTTATACTTGTTTCCAACTATCAGATTTTCCTGATTTGGCTCCAATTGTTTATAGGTAAAACAACTTTGCAATAACAGCGTTATTCCTAACAGTATCAATTTAGCTTTCATATTAGATTGTGTTACATATACGAGCTAAGCTAGCTTATGAATACAAATCCAATGTCCGGAATTATTTAAATTAGAAGTATTCGGACAAAATTGAATGGAATTATCCCTGTTGTCTTCTGTATTGAACCGGGGTTAGACCCGTACTTTTTTTGAAGGCGGAGTAGAAAGTGGATTTGGAATTAAACCCGCACTCCAATCCAATAGCAGCTATGGTATAATCTGAGAACGCATCGGAGGCCAATAATTGCTTTACCTCTGCCACCCTAAAGGAGTTTACGAAATCCGAGAAATTCGTTTGGGCATTTGTGTTTATTGCCTTAGAAAGACCGCTTGCACTCAGGTTAAGCTCATCAGCCAACGTCTCCAAGCTAAAATACGGATCCAAATAGCGATGTTCTTTAAGCATATATTGCTTTGCCCTATTAAATGTTTCTGCTCTCTTGGCATTGTGGGAAGTAGTAAATAAGTTGTCCCTTTGTTCATTTCCTCGATTTGATTTATTTCTAATTTCCTTTCTCAGTACTATCCTATCCTTTAACATGGTATATCTGAAAAACCCTTGATAACCAACCCAATAAATCAATAATGAAGAACTAAGACGCAATGGGTAAAAACTATATGGTTTTTCCACTATTCCTGTTATGTTCCAAAATATGGACAACAACCATAAGGCAAAAACAACGCCACCTAGGGACATGAATCTTCTAATCCATTTGAGATCGTCAAATGCCAGTATCTCTGGATAAAGTTCTTGGTACCTATAAATAAGTCGAATTGCTTTAATAAATAGAAAGAGGGAATACGAAAAGGTAACCGTATCCTCTATAGAATCGTACACCGATGCATATTCTTGCGATAATGTCCCATTTCCCAGTAAATAATAAACAATGGATCTTGTTGCCAGTTCTACTACAAATATGAATACGGAAAGTCTTAAAAAAGGCCATCGTTTGCTCTCTATCTCCAAGTAATAGATTAGAAAAGCGTAGAACATTGGTACTATGAGTACATACCAGGGAATGGTAAAATGTCCCCAATAATTCTCGTTGAATAAAAATCCTTTATCCCTTAACCACGACTGTAGGTTGTTCAATGAAAGGAATAAAATAAATAGGTTCAGATAGAGTATCGGATTTTCAATCCTCTTTCGAGAAGAAAACGTAGCTATGTTGAATACAAAGCCTTGAATTGCCCCTGCAATCATTAAAAAATTGAAAATAGCCGTCACTAACCAACCGTATTTCCAATCAAGATATGCATTTTAACGGTTCATGCGTAGCAATTCTTCTAGGTATTCCCGCTTATTGGACAATCGTGGGATTTTATGTTGACCACCAAGTTTGTCATTCGCCTTCAACCAATCATAAAAAAGGTTCTCCCTGGCCATATGAACTTTAGGCATGGTTAAAGTGATATTATTGTAACGTTTAGCCTCATAATCCGAATTGAGCGATTTGAGGGCATTATCCAAAAATTCAGTAAAATATTGAAGGTCTTCAGGGGATTTTCTAAATTCTATAATCCATTCATGGGCACCTTTTTCCTTACCTTCCATAAAAATGGGTCCGGCGGTGTAATCCTTTATTTCAGCTCCTGCCTTTTTACATACGGTCTTGAGTGCCTCTTCTGCATTTTCAATAATCAATTCCTCACCAAAAACATTTATATGATGTTTTGTCCTTCCTGTAACCTTTATACGGTATGGCCTTTTTGATGTAAATCTAACCGTGTCCCCTATTTTGTAACGCCAAAGACCAGAATTGGTCGTAATGATAATAGCGTAATTCTTATTTAGCTCCACTTCCCATAAGGGAATTATTTGGTCATAGGTTTTTCCATCTCCATCAATCATCGGTACAAATTCATAAAAAATACCATAATCCAACATCAACAAAAGATCATCCGCATTATTCCTATCCTGAATGGCAAAAAATCCTTCTGAGGCGTTGTAAATTTCATAGTATTGGAAATTCTTTCTAGGTAATATTCTTTTGTACTGCTCTTTATAAGGTCCAAAGTTTACGCCACCATGAAAATAAACCTCCAGATTTTCCCAAACCTCAAAGAGGTTTTCCTTGCCCGTTTCCTCCAATACGCTATTCAGTAAAACCAACATCCAAGAAGGCACACCTGCCAGACTAGTGACATTTTCATGTACGCTTTCATTAATTATTGCCGCCAGCTTACGTTCCCATTCACTCATTAGCGAAATTTTGTTGCTTGGCGTACTACTGAATTCTGCCCAAAGTGGCATGTTGTCTATTAGAATTGCAGAAAGGTCTCCAAAAAAAGATCCATTGTCCTCATAGAGTTGCTTACTGCCACCAAGCCTCAAACTTTTACCTGTAAACAGTTGAGAGTTTTCATTGTTGTTCAAATAAAGGCATAAAAGGTCCTTACCTGACTTGTAATGACAATCCTCCAGCGCCTCCGCGCTTACGGGAATAAACTTACTTTTCGCGTTTGTAGTACCGCTGCTTTTTGCAAAATGTTTGATAGTGGTTGGCCAGAAAAGATTCTGTTCTCCTCTCCTATTTCGCTCTATAACCGGTTCTATTTCTTCATAGGTAACAATGGGTACCCTTTCCCGGAACGTCCCATAATTAGTGATGGATTCAAAATCATATTGCCTTCCGATTTCCGTATCCTCAGCTATCTCCAAAAGTTGCAACAATAATTCTTCCTGAACCTCCTCTGGATATTTTAAGAAAAGTTCAATTTGGTGATAGCGCTTTTTCAGCAACCAAGAAGCTATGGAATTAAAAAGCGGAATCGCCATTTTTGGGTATCTTTATGCGCCTAAAATAGTTTATATCCACATCAATTTCAAATTGAACCGCTAATTAGATCTTCCCTATGCAATATGAAGGTGTTTTAAAGAAAATGCAAACAGAAATTGGCACGCCTATCCAATATTATTTGATTTTTGAATCCGACTTTTTAAACGTGAACCAGATTCTTGAAAAGGAATTAAAAATCGAATTTATAAAGTTCCAATGTCTTAACTGTGGGAATGATCGCCCAATCTACAGGCAAGGCTTTTGTAAAAACTGCTTCTTTGAAATACCTTCAGCAGGCGATTGGATAATGAGACCAGAACTAAGTACCGCCCATTTAGATCAAGAAGATAGGGATTTGGCATACGAAAAAAAGGTTCAGCTACAGCCACATATCGTTTACTTGGCCAACTCCAGTAATATAAAAGTTGGGGTTACCAGAAAGACTCAAATTCCAACAAGATGGATAGACCAAGGAGCGCATGAAGCTATTGAAATAGTGGAAGTGCCCAATAGGTACTTAGCTGGGATTACAGAAGTGGCGCTAAAGGATCACATTGGTGATAAGACCAATTGGCGTAAAATGTTGACCAACACTGTAGATGATGAAGATTTGGTAGCTTGGCGGAACAAGCTAAAGCCGTTTATTCCCGAAGAAGCCCAAGACTATTTCATTAATTCAAATACGGAGACGAATCTAGACTTTCCCGTATTACGCTATCCAGAGAAGGTAAAAAGCCTGAATTTGGACAAAACACCAACTTACAACGGCATATTAAAAGGCATAAAAGGACAGTACCTCATTTTTGAAGATGACACAGTTTTCAACATTAGGGGCAATGAAGGTTACTACGTAGGGCTTTCTATTTATTAACAGAATCCTTTTTCACTTCCTCCGTCTTTTTCTTTTTTCCAAAAAGTCCACCAAGAATATCCTTTGCAGCTTCTTTAACTACCTCCTCCTCCTTTTTTACTGGTACGGAGTCCGTTTTTGTAGTCGTGGAGTCTTTAGTTTTGGTACCTCCCAAAATACCTCCAATTACTTCTCGTGCATTTTCCTTTGCCGTATTTTCCTTTTTTAAGGAATCGCGTTTCTCTTGATTATCGGAAAGAATACCACCTATCAAATCCTTAGCCTTGTCCTTACCTTTGTTCACCAATTTCTGTTTTTGGATTTCCACCAGTTTGGTTGTTAGACTTTTTATTCCACCGGTCAAATCCGTGGTCACATTTGGGCTGGTATAGTTTCCGCCAATGTTTGCGGTAACAGGTATGGTCAAATTCTCCAACTCGTTATCGTCTATTTTAGCAATCAAGTTATTAACTTCGGATCCCAGGTATTTGGCAGGAACTTCCAACGTGGCCTTGTAGTTTAACTGCTTGTCAAAAGAATGGCCTCCAGCAATGTTTATTGCAATATCCTTATAATTTATGGTAAACGGTTTTACGCTTACAAGACCATTTTTAAAAGACAGACTGGTCTTAAGGGCATCCAGGTTCAATTGCTTTAAATCTATAAACTGCAGCTTGCTCGTAAGCGCATCAAGTATTGGGGAAGATAAGGTCTCGAAATCCCTGGTGAAAATATTGGCCAGCACATCCCCGCTTAAGCTCAACAAATCGGGCGTAAAATCATCGTTTAATGCACCAGACAACTCCACTTCTGAATCCAACTTTCCTTTGAAAATTCTTGCAATTGGTGCAACATTCTGCAAAAGCTCTATGGTCTTGAAGGTCTCCGTAATCCCTAATTGATCTAGGTTCAATTTCATGGAAAAGGTAGGGATTTCACTTTTAGTGGAAACTTCCCCATTAAATGCAAGCTTGCCTCCTAAAGTAGATGAGGTCATATTGCTCAAAACCGCCCTCTCATCCTTAATGCGAAGGTTGCCTTTTACGTCCGCCAAAGTAAGATTATCGTAGAGTACAGAATTTGCCGAGGCATTGATGTTGGCGTCCAAAAACGATGGAATCTTGATTTTTTCTTCGGATGTGGTTTCAGCTTTATTAGCGGATTTTTCCGTTTCGGTATTTGTGGCCTCTTCCACCATGAAATCGTTCAAAGCAAAAACGTTGGAATTTAAGTTGAAGTTACCCTCCACATTCTCATCGTTGAACATAAAACCAAGTAAGTTATTTATGCTTCCTGTCACATTAAAATCGGTTTTGCCCGTAACCCCGTTCAATTCATTTAACGTAACCGTTTTTGGATTAAAGGTCAATGCCACTGAGGATAGTTTTACAGGATTAGGAATTTCAGGGGAATTGTACTCAAAATCCCTAACGCTCATTTTCCCGGTCGTGTTCGTTTTTTCATACTGTTTGCTTTCAATGGAAGCCATATCAAAGGAAGTAGTTACATCGGCATTCAAAATCCCCTTCAGATTTAGGTCAGACGGAACCGGATATGCTTGGGAAATATTCGCCAAGTTCATTTTGCCATCTATATGGGCGTTCACCTTGGTATTGCCCATCAATTCAATAATTTTTGAAGTAAGATTGAATTTATCCTCATCGATCATAAAGGAAGCCCTATTGATATTTACATAGGTATCCTCTGCAATTCCGGTCTCGTTGTTTACAGCAACATCAATAAATATATTCCGCACCGACTTGGGTAAATCTGGATACTTGAAAGAGGCATTGTCCGAATTGATGGCAATATTGAATTTAGGTATATGCTCTTCATCAACAATTCCGTTAAAATTACCTTCAACTACAAAATTTCCGGTTGTTGTAACATTGGAAATATTTTTGGAATACGTTTCGGGAATCACGGCTAAGAAATTTTTAAAATCAGAGGATGGGGTCTTAAAACTGATGTTCACTTCCTGATTATCCTCGTTAACCTTTACGAAACCATCAAAAACCAAAGGAAGTTGGTTAACCGTTGCTTCGTTCTTTAGGAAAGAATATTTATTTTGTTCCAAATCAATACCTATTAAAGCATCCAACTTCACCCTATTCCGGTTCAGGTAATTGGTACTGTCCATTTCAAAACTTACCAACGCTTCGGTATAGGTTTCCAGTTCGGAGGTGGTCAACGACAAATCCCCGGTTCCGTTGTGTTGAATTTCTTCAACTTTAAGGGAAATACCTGAAGCCATATCGTTATAATTAACCGTAGAATTTAATAATTCATAGGATTCCAGATTAAAAGTAAATCCATCCGTTGCATCGCTGGTCGGGGTAGAACCTGCCGTTTCCTTCGCAATATCATAGTTGGCATCTTCGGTCTCATTTATCTTTACATTCAAATTAGCGCCATCCAAAAGAATTTTCCGAATCCCGATAGGTTCACCCTGCCCTTTGAACAATTCTCCTATTCCCATCACCAGTTCCAAATTATTCGCAGCGAATAAGGTATCGCCATCAAAAGGAGCTTTATTTATTAAGGTTACTTCAGACAGTTGCACTTCCGCATTTGGAAAGCTTTTTATAAGACTCAGATTGGCGTCCTTGAAGTCCAATGTAGCGTTAACATTGTTATTGACGTTGTTTTTGATAATCTCCCCAATCTTGGACTCCAAGATAAAAGGCGCAGCCACCAAGATTCCTATGATTAGCAAAACAACTATACCAACTATCCGTAAAATCTTCTTTTTCATTCGTATGTACGATTTTTCTTAAAAACTATTATTTAGCGATTATATTATGCGTCCAAGTCTATTTCTTGACCTAAAGTCAATTTAAATCGCTTTCTAAATATATATACGAATAAATAGAGGAAAGGGGTGTCCAGAAATGCTATAATTATCTTAAATATAAATCCGCTTATGACCAGTCCAGTAAATTTATCCCAAGGTATTTCTCCAAAGGAACAAAGCAACAGCACAACAGTAAACGTATCTATCAATTGTGAGGAAAAAGTAGAAAAATTATTTCGTATCCAAAGGTATTTGCCCTTAGTCAAATTTTTCCAAAAATGATACAATTGGATGTCCACGAACTGCGCCAACAGATAGGCCATCATGGATGCAAAAACGGCTACTATGGTATTACCGAAAACAGAGGTAAACAAGCCGTCCTGTACCGGAGACCAAGCCGTTGCCGGTACGGCATTGGCGGTATAGACGATGAGCAGGGAAAAGAACGAGGCAAAAATTCCTGCCACTACTATTTGGTTGGCTTTCTTCTTTCCAAAAATTTCAGAAATTAAATCGGTAATCAAAAATGTAACCGGATAGGGCAGTATGCCAACCGAAATCTCGAACAATGAGGCACCAAAAATACTAACATCCCCAAAAGGATGCCAATAAAAGAACTTTTGAAAGATAAGATTGGAAACCACAAGGGAAGTAATAAAAAGGGCCCCCAGGTACAAATAAATCTTACGTGCGAGCAGCTTGTCCTTGTGGGTCATCACTTAATATTAAAAACGAACGGCATTCTCGCCTGAATACCCTTTTGTTCCATAGCCGACTTGAACTCTCTAAGAATGGAATAGGTTTCACTACCTAGCTCCTCCCTTATTATATTTTCCTTGGTTTTGGCACTTACGCTCCCAATGTCTTCCATAAACCTTTCAAACCCCGATTTGTATTTAGGGAATTTCTTAATTCCGTATTCCCCTAATTCTGCCAATCCAGCGGCTGCAGCTATCGCATCGTCTAACGTTCCCAGTTCATCAACAAGACCCAATCGTTTTGCGTCTACCCCACTCCAAACCCGGCCTTGGGCCAAACTATCCGCTTGTGCCATGGTTATATTTCTTCCGTCCGAAACACGCTCCAAAAAGGTCTCATACGTTTCTTCTATACTTTCCTGAACCCTGCTTCTAAAATCGTCGGTCATTGGCTCAAAAAGAGAATAATCAACCGAATTTTTATTGGTACCTACCTGTTCCGCATTTATCCCAATGTTTTCTGCCAGTTCATTGATATTAGGAATGGTACCAAAAACCCCTATTGATCCCGTAATCGTTGTAGGTTCGGCATAAATTCTATCTGCGCCAGCAGCAATGTAATAGCCTCCAGATGCCGCAACATTACCCATGGACACTACAACAGGTTTAACCTCTTTGGTGAGTTCCACTTCTCGCCAAATGATATCCGATGTTAACGCGCTTCCTCCCGGAGAGTTCACCCGGAGAACAACTGCCTTGACATCATCATCTTCCCTTGCTTTCATTAATGCATCATTGATTATGCCTTGTCCGATAATATCCGGACCACCTTCACCATAAAATATTTCACCCTGCGCAAAGACTACGGCAATTTTATCCTTTCCGGATTTTAGTATCTTTTTATTGGAATATTTCGTGTAATCGTCAATTGTGATATAATTGATTTTTTCTTCCTCCTCGGATAATGCATCCCGAAGTATATTCTCGTATTCGTCATAAAAAATGACATCATCTATCAATCCACTTATTTTAGCATACTTGGGTGACCTTCCTCCCAACGTATCGGCAATGGTATTTAAATTCTCTTCTGGAATGTTACGGCCAATTGAAATTTCCGCCACCATAGAATTCCATAAAGACTGGATTAACTCGGATATTTGCGCCCTATTGGCCTCACTCATCTCATTTTGTAAAAAGGGCTCTACGGCACTTTTGTACTTGCCATGTCTGATAACCTCCATTTTTATACCTGTCTTTTCCTGTAAGTCTTTATAATAAAGCACCTCGGAAGAAAGACCTTTAAAATCCAGCACACCAACCGGATTTAAAAAAATAGAATCGGCGACACTAGCCAAATAGTAATCCTTCTGCGCATAGAAATCGCCATAGGCATAAACAAATTTTCCGTTGTTTTTAAAATCCAATAACGCCTTTCTTAAGGTCTGTGTTTGGGCAAGCCCTGCAATTAGAAAATTATTGTTGATACTTATACCTTCAATTCTGTCATCGTCCTTGGCAACTTCAATGGCCTGTAAAATTTCATCCAAACCCTGCGACTCATCAAAAATACCCGAAAAAGGGTCTAAATCACTACTACCGGTGTAATCCGAAATTGGTCTTTGTAGTTGTAATTCCAGGATGGAATTATTTTTTACGACTACGGAATCCTCATCGCTCCCAATTAGACTAATAAAAATAAGGAACATGACGAAAATGATACCGAACGCCACAATACTTCCAATAATGGAAGCCAATAAATTTCTCAAAAAGTTCATTAAAAAGCAATTTTTAATATGCGCCAAAGATAACCAAAGTGGATTAGTTTTAGTTATTTTGCTCTCAGATGATGACCGCAACAGAAACTGTATATCTATCCATTGGAAGCAACCTAGGAGAAAGAAAATTATACCTTCAAAAGGCTATTTTTTGTATTCAGGAGCAATTGGGCAAGGTGGTCAAAATATCGTCGGTCTATGATACGCCCGCCTGGGGATTTCAATCTGGAAATTTCCTGAATGCCTGCTTGGAATTGGAGACCACTCTACCCCCAGAAACCCTTTTGGAAGAACTATTGAAAATTGAAAAAGAACTGGGACGCGAAAGAAGTTCTGAAGAAGGATACAAAAGCAGGACTGTTGATATTGACATTCTATATTATGGCAAACAAATAATCAACAATAAAAACCTGACCATTCCCCATCCAAAAATGCAGGAACGGAGATTTGTGTTGACCCCACTTTCGGATGTTGCCCCACAATTTTATCATCCTATATTAAACAAGGATACCCGCAACCTTTTACAGGAATGTAGGGATAAAAGCGTTATTGAAAAGACTAAGTCCAAACTACATATAAATAGGGAAGCATTATTTTCCAGTATTCAGTTTATTGCGATTGAAGGTAATATTGGCGCTGGAAAAACCAGTTTGGCAAGTAAAATTTCAGAGGATTTTAATGCAAAATTGATATTGGAGCGTTTTGCGGATAATCCTTTTTTACCCAATTTCTATGAGGATCAGGCCCGTTATGCCTTCCCTCTGGAAATGTCGTTTTTAGCAGATCGTTACCAACAATTTTCCGATGATACCAGTCAGTTTGATCTTTTTAAAAGTTTTATGGTCAGTGATTATGACATTTTTAAGTCCCTAATCTTTGCCAAGGTAACCTTGCAAAAGCAAGAGTTTGAACTTTACCGGAAAATCTTCAACTTCATGTACAAGGAGGTCAAAAAACCTAAAATTTACGTTTATCTGTACCAAACTACTTCCAAGCTCATGGAACAAATCAAGAAAAGAGGCAGGGATTATGAGCAAGGTATAGACACCCAATATCTAGAGAATATTAATAGGGGGTATTTGGATTTTTTAAAGACCTATCCAAAAGAAAATCAATTAGTTATAGATGTATCCGAGTTAGATTTTGTAGCCAACAATAGTGACTATGAAGTAGTTTTGGAACGTATTCAGGACTTTGCGTTAACACATTCCGATTAACATAATTTTGGCATTTTTCTTGCACAGAACAAATCTATTTACGTACTTGTGTGTCCTATTTGGAACTAACTAACTCAAACTATACTAGAAACCCGGCATACGCCGGGTTTTTTTATGGCCGTAATTTTGACCATAAATCCCACACTACTACTCCTGTGCTAACTGCTATATTTAAAGAGTGTTTTGTTCCAAATTGCGGAATTTCCAAAACGCCGTCACATTTGGAAACTACTTTTTGATCTACTCCTTTTACCTCATTGCCAAAAACTATCACAAGTGTTTTTCCTGCTTCAGGTTTAAAGTCGTTGAGCATGGTTGCTCCTTCCGCTTGTTCTACAGCCATAACCGTAGTCTCTTTAGATTTCAATCGTTCTACGAGCTCCAAGGTTTCGGCCGCATATTCCCATTCCACACTATCCGTCGCTCCCAAAGCGGTCTTATGGATGTCCTTATGAGGGGGACATGCCGTTATGCCACAGAGGTATATTTTTTGGATAAGAAATGCATCGGCAGTCCTAAAAACAGAACCTATATTATTCAGGCTTCGGATATTATCCAAAACTATAATAATTGGAGTTTTCTCCTCCTTTTTGAATTCGGACACATCCAACCGTTGCAGTTCCTCGTTTTTCAGCTTTCTCATTTTAATACTTTTCAACTATCGCCCTTAAATATCAACAAAAATTTCAATGCCATTTGTAATGCCATATATTCGTTACGATTCGTAAAAATAAGTAGATAATTAGGAAGTGGCGAAGAAAGAAAAAGTAAAAAAGGTAACCCCTTTAATGAAGCAATACAATACCATCAAGACCAAATATCCTGATGCGTTGCTGCTATTCCGCGTTGGGGATTTTTACGAGACCTTTGGTGAAGATGCCGTGAAAGCCTCAAAAATCCTTGGTATTATCCTTACCCACAGAAACAATGGCGGCGACCGCACGGAATTGGCCGGTTTTCCACATCACTCCTTAAACACTTATCTACCCAAACTGGTAAAAGCAGGGCTGCGTGTTGCCATTTGTGACCAGCTAGAAGACCCAAAGCAGACCAAGACCATCGTAAAACGTGGAGTAACAGAGCTGGTTACACCTGGCGTGGCCATGAACGATGACATTTTAAATGCCAAAACCAACAACTTCCTGTGTGCAGTACATTTTGGAAGAAAAAAACTTGGCGTATCTTTTGTAGATATCTCTACGGGAGAGTTTTTAACATCAGAAGGAGACGACGAACAAATTGATAAATTACTACAGAATTTTGCCCCCAATGAAATTTTAATCTCCAAAGCCCATAAGAAAGATTTCACGGAAGTCTTTGGTTCCCAATTCCATACGTTCTTTATGGAAGATTGGATATTTCAAGAAGATTATGCCTTGGAAAATCTTACCAATCATTTTAAAACCAACACGCTCAAAGGTTTTGGTGTAGATCACTTAAGGGAAGGAATCATTGCATCCGGCGTAGTATTGCATTATCTCTCCGAAACCCAGCACAGGCAACTTCAACATATAAACACCTTACAACGTATTGCCGAGGATGAATACATTTGGATGGATAGGTTTACCATTAGGAACCTGGAACTTTATCATTCCACCAACGCCAATGCCGTTACGCTGTTGGACGTTATCGATAGAACGATTTCCCCCATGGGCGGGCGAATGATCAAACGATGGTTGGCACTGCCGCTAAAAAATATTCAAAAGATTCGGAATAGGCATCAGGTAGTAAGCCATCTGACAGAAAATGAGGTACTGTTGGACAAGCTTCAAGCCAACATAAAACAAATGGGGGATTTGGAGCGACTCATTTCCAAAGTTTCCACGGGTAAGGTTAATCCCAAGGAGGTGGTTCAGCTTAAAAATTCCCTGGAAGCCGTTATCCCTGTAAAACAATTGGCTTCCCATTCCAAGAACGAAGCTTTGACACTAATTGGAGACCAGTTACAATCCTGCGATATTTTGCGGATCAAAATAAAGCAGATGCTCAATGAGGAGGCTCCGGTAAATGTATTAAAAGGCAATACTATAGCCGTTGGATTTTCAGAGGAACTGGACGAGCTTAGGGGGTTAGCCACTTCAGGAAAGGACTATTTGAACCAAATGCTTGAAAGGGAGACCGCAGCTACTGGGATTTCTTCCTTAAAAATAGCCTCCAACAATGTATTTGGTTACTATATTGAGGTAAGGAACACCCATAAAGATAAAGTGCCCGAAACATGGATTCGCAAGCAAACCTTGGTAAATGCGGAACGTTACATTACCGAAGAACTAAAGGAATATGAGTCTAAAATATTGGGTGCGGAAGACCGGATAGCCACCTTGGAACAGCAACTTTTTTCACAGTTGGTGGTGTGGATGCAGGAGTATATTTTACCGGTACAACAAAATGCACAGTTGATTGCGCAGTTGGACTGTTTATGCGGTTTTACACAGTTGGCAAAAGAGAATAACTATGTAGCTCCTGAACTTAACGATTCTACCGATATCGATATTAGAAACGGCAGACATCCCGTTATTGAAAAACAGTTGCCCTTGGGAGAAATGTATATTGCCAATGACGTGCTGTTGGACAGGAACGAGCAACAGCTTATTATGATTACCGGACCCAATATGAGTGGTAAATCGGCCATACTACGACAAACGGCCCTAATCGTTCTTTTGGCACAAATGGGAAGTTTCGTGCCTGCGGAATCTGCCAAAATTGGTTACGTAGATAAGATTTTCACCCGTGTTGGCGCCAGCGACAATATCTCTATGGGCGAATCCACTTTCATGGTGGAAATGAACGAGACGGCCTCTATTTTGAACAATCTTTCAGAAAGAAGTTTAGTCTTGTTGGATGAAATTGGCCGTGGAACAAGTACATATGATGGTATCTCCATTGCATGGGCAATTTCCGAATACCTCCATGAACATCCGGCAAGGGCAAAAACACTATTTGCTACCCACTATCATGAGTTGAACGAGATGTCCACCACTTTTGAGCGTATCAAAAACTATAATGTCTCCATCAAAGAAATAAAGGATAATGTGCTGTTCTTGAGAAAACTCACGCCAGGTGGTAGTGAACATAGTTTTGGAATACATGTGGCCAAAATGGCCGGTATGCCGCAACAGGTGATTCAAAAAGCAAATAAAATTCTTAAAAAACTCGAAAAGTCGCACTCAAATGAGGAACTAACGGATAAATTACAATCTGCACAGAACGAGATGCAGTTGAGTTTCTTTAATTTGGATGATCCTCTTTTGGAAGAAATAAAACAAGAAATTCTTCATTTGGATATTGACACCCTTACACCGGTGGAAGCATTAATGAAACTTAATGAAATAAAGCGTTTGCTTACAAAGAATAAGAAAGCCACTTCCTAACTTCCTAAAAGCCTTTAGGTTTGGAAAACCTAACAAGTCTTGATATAGTAACATAAAGTTTTTACCTACTTTTTTTCTTTGTCTTTTATATAATTGTATTAAATTTGCCTCCGCATCTTTTAGGAGATGTATGTTCTTATAAATGCGAAAATAGCTCAGTTGGTAGAGCGCCACCTTGCCAAGGTGGAGGTCGCGGGTTCGAATCCCGTTTTTCGCTCAACTTCAACTCCGCTCAGTCGCCAAAGGGTGGAGTTTTTTGTTTAATGTCCAATTAGGCTCAGTGGTGGTCCCGATAGTTATCGGGAGATAGACACACGAGCGTGCCAACAAAGGCTCGAGTGGTGGAATTGGTAGACACGCCGGACTTAAAATCCTGTGACCATCTGGTCGTGCGGGTTCAAGTCCCGCCTCGAGTACAGAAACCCTTGTTAATCAATTGATTTTCAAGGGTTTTTAAATTTTTAGGGGGCAAAATAGGGGGAAGTATTCTTGTTTGGCTCCTTTATCCTAACTCATTACTAAACAAACAATGGTTTTCTTGTCTATATAGTATGGCTTGGTCAATGAAATATTGTCCATCGAGATTCGCCATTGATTTCAAAAAAATAAGCTACATTAATTACCATGATCGCCAATAGGTTCCTTGGGCATGTCGATATGTTTGTTTTTCCATTTGATAACAAAAAAAGTAAGGGTATCGGCACCGGTATTTACCAGTCCATGGAAATCCCAGGGATCGGCATATAACAGGTCGCCGGACTTTGCCGGGATGGTATCCCCTTCCAATACCCAGATGCCTTCCCCTCGGGATATTAACAAAAATTCCTCTTCCCCGTGCCTATGGCTGGGGTGAACCGATTTACCCGGTAGTACGTCCGTTAATGCGGTGAACATCCTCTCAGTCCCATACGTGGTCGTATTCTCCTTGGTATAGATATCCATTTCCCCCCAATCACCCTTAAATACTTTTGCTTCGGTTCGTAGATAAATCCTTGAGTTGGTTCCCGAACCATTATCCCTACCGATGCCGAAGCCCAAAACAAAAGTTGATATTAGGATTATGACAATAGCTATAGCTTTCCTGTTAATTTTCATAAATTTCAATTATTCGAAGGGCAAGATATTAAAAGATTGGTTATTTCACATCAATTGTATGGACGGGGTTCAGGAATAACGAGAATAAAGGAAATGTAAATTACACACGATATAAGATGCTCCTATTTTATATATCTAACTTGTATTTTCAAGTCAAGAAATAGTAGACAAAAATGTTTTTACTGGCTTTAAATAATACTTTTTTTGAACTTTAAATATTTATCAAATCTAAATTAACGTGTTTCGATGCTGATGCCTATATACCTAAAACTAAGCTTTTATAACGACCGAACCTTTCTGCAAGAGTTATCTGCCGCATTCCTTTTTTTACTACTGTTGCGTATGGTGTTTAGTATTCTATGGTCAGTCTAAATTTATAAAAGTTTTTCATCTTACCCTGCCTACCCTTATCAAAAATCAATCTTAACCAATTTCTTGACGACTGGATCAAATCTATCCGCTTTTGTTTCTTCTGCTCATCCAGATATTTGTTATCCACGCTATTTTGGTATTCAAATTCCGCCTTTGATAAAGTTTGTATACCATTGAAATGAGCTATAGGTTCACTGTCATTTTTCTTCTGAACTTTAAAAGGTAGCTGAAAAGTCCATGGTAAATCTGGCTGATTTTCATTTTTTATTATTTCAATTGCCATTCCCTTAGGAAAATAATCGGGTTGGTATTTGAACGAGTTCCGAAAAAGACCTACGGTATCATTAGAGTTAACCAATCAAAGACCAAAAAGTAAAAAACATTTGTTTTCAAATCAGCACGTTGCATAGTCGAGTTGGTTTCGTCTTTTCACTTTGAATTTCATCCTCATTATGATCCCAATAGAATTCTAAAAAGAAATTCAGGAAATAAAATTTACGGTTGGTTGTCACTTGTCCATTTTATACTTTACTGCTGCCTTCAATTAAACCAAAGTCAACCAATTCGTCCGCAAATTTCCCATTGTCATCGGTAAATATAAAAATATGGTCTATTTCCATTCTTTTCAGATTGATTCGTAGCTTTTTTATTTACGAGCAACTCGTTTGAGAAAAAATAAAATACATCTTTGTTATTAAAGGTGGCCAAGATTCTATACGAGTGGGGATTCCTATTTGAAATTTTAGCATTCAGTTTTGATTAGTAAAAGGGCAAATATTCATTTGATCTTTCCCTTAGTCCAAAGCAATTTTTCTTGAATGGTCTGATATTTTCCTGCTTAAAACAAAAACAAAATGATTTTAATAAAGTTAGGTGTTTTGGACATCTATAAAAATGTGATTTAATTACCAATCCTATCTTTTTCATCCTCTAATCCGGTCTTTCTATTTCGGGCTTTTTTGATCTCATCACGGCCAAAATCATAGGTTAGGCTAAAAGCTACCTGCCTGCTATCACTCCCTCCACTACCATCAATAAATAGGTTGCCAAATTGGGTAGTTCCGCTCCATGGTACGGTGTACAAAATGTCATTGAACGCCAATCTTGCTGTCAATTTATCGTTGAAATATTTCTTTTGAAAAGCCACGTTCAAGGAGCCTAAGGCTTTGGTCCTATACGTACCGCCCCAAACACTGGGCGAACTGTACCATCCGGAAACTTCCATTGTATAATCTTTGGGCAGATTAAAAGTGTTTTGGGCATAAAGACTTAAAGTCTCTTGTTTCACGGGCAGAAACTCAGGGCTGTTGGCCTTGTAGTTGCTCACGTAGGCATTCAAGCTAAAATATATGTTCCACCATTCTTTTAGTTGTTTGGGATATGAGATTCCAAAATTTATAATCTCTTGATCTGCAACATTTCTTGTCGTAAGAAAGTTGCGACTATCTCCTTCGGCCACGGTTACTTGAGCAAAGAAGTCGGAAATATAGCTATAGCTTAAGGAGGTAGTAAGACGATAATTATAGGTATGGGAAAACTTAACATTGTCCGTGTACTGAGGTTGTAAAAAAGGATTTCCTTTGCTAAAGGACAACTCATCGATTACATATTCGAACGGATTTAAGGACTGGTAGTTTGGACGTTGAATTCGTTTGCTGTAAATAAGTGCAAATTGATTTTTTTGGTTCAGTTGATAGGTCAAGCCCCCTGAAGGGAAGAGATTGGTATAATTGCGCTCCACCCTACTATCCTCATTTTGTTGATTGCTTACCAGATTCCCGTCTGAAATCGTGTTCTCCGCCCGAAGCCCCACTTGCACGTTCCATTTTTCCCATTTATAATTATAATTGATGTAGGCAGCATTTATTTTTTCGGTGTAATCGAACTGGTTGCTCTGTATGGTGTTAAAAACATATGCTCCATTTATCCGATTGAAAAAATCAAAAGTGTTATCCGTATTTACGTAGGAAAACTTAAAACCCAGACCTAATTTTCCTTTAAACAAATCCTGTTCATAATCTGCCCTGAACGTGATAATGCCAATATCAATGGGCGTATCTTGACTTGTTGCGTTCTCCCTAATGACTTGCGTTTCATCCCCATTAAAATAAACATTCGGCTGTAGTGCCGTACGGTCACTACTATAAGTCCCATAGTCAAAATCCATATTCAGCGTATGGCCAAGCGTATCCGCATACTTATAATTTATATTGGCGTTGATATTATAAGAAGTATTTGATGTGCTATTATTGGAAACCAATACACTGTCATTTTCAAGGTTTTCCACTGGCCGAATAGGTGTTCGGCTATTGTTGTTTCCAAATCCATTGTTGAAATTTCCATTAAAAATTGCCCCTATCGTACTCTTCTTCGTTGCATAAAAATCATATCCTATTTTTACATTATTGCTATTTTGGTCATAAATGCTGTTGGTACGCGCATCAAACTGGGTTCCGGACTGGGTTCTCAATAGGTTTAAAAAATTACTGCTCTTCCCAAATCTGTTGCTATAGGTACCATATAAGTTTCCCTTTTTACCCCTTGTATTAAAATTGATGCTGGAATTATAACGTGCAAAATCCCCCACAGTAATCCCAGTAGTCAAGGAACCGTTGGTACCCAAGCTTTTATCTTTTTTAAGTTTTATATTGATGATGCCTGCATTACCTGCCGCATCGTATTTGGAGGATGGTTGAGTGATAATTTCTATTGTTTCTATATCTGTGGATTGAAGGCTTTCCAAATAGTTGGTCAAATCCTGACCTTGCAATACCGAGGGTCTATTATCAACAAAAATCTGTACCCCAGCTTTGCCTTCTACAATGATACCACCATTATTGTCCACGACTACACCCGGTGCCTTCCTTAAAAGCTCAAACGCACTGGTTCCTGTTGCATTGATGGTATTCTCCACGTTGAAAACGGTTTTATCGGCTAATACCTGTACCATCGGTTTTTCGGCAACGACCGTAACCTCGTCTAAATTTTCCGTAGCTGCCTCCAAAATAATGACGCCTAAGTCCAAAGAAGCATCATTAAGGACAATTCTCTTAGTATAATCAGCAAAACCAATATTGGAAATGTTGAGAATGTACGTCCCATTGGATGCACTCTTGATTTGGAAAAAACCCTCTTCATTAGTAATAACCGCCTTTACCAAGCTTGAATCTTGCAGTTGATTTAAAGTAACTGCTGCGTAGGGAACAATTTCTTGCTCCAGTGAAAGTACTTTTCCGGTAATGGATTGTGCATATCCTAATCCAAAAGTTGATAATAGCATAAGAGTGAAAAAAAATCGCATGATTGCTCGTTTTATGATTTGATTCCAAAATTCATGCTTTGATTCCCTCAGTAAAAGGAAAAACTGATGAATGGGCCTATGTAGCGTTAAATAGTCCTTGGGCAATTCACCTGCGTATAGGACAACTCGTCTGAAAGTCCTTTGTAGAATGATAGTACAGCTCTAATTTTAGCTTACTACAAAAATTGAAACGATGAAAATTGTAACCTTACTTATCGCCCTATTGCTTAGTGAATACATGACAGGGCAGGATTTTTTTGCGGTCGTGGTCAAAAAT
Source organism: uncultured Flavobacteriaceae bacterium (assembly GCA_963848865.1). Taxonomy (GTDB): domain Bacteria; phylum Bacteroidota; class Bacteroidia; order Flavobacteriales; family Flavobacteriaceae; genus Maribacter. The sequence goes on from CAWKFV010000016.1 coordinate 361,225, forward strand.
GAGAACACCACGTACAATTATCCTGAAAGTGCTGAATTCACGTTGATCGATGAAAGCGGTAGCCAACAAATACTAGGAAAAGATGAAGCCTTGACCCTAGAAGGCGATTATACACTATCCATAAAAACGCCTTGGAAATCAGCCCCGGAAATCATTAAAAGTGAAGGTGGAAAACTGGAAATTTTCATTTTGCCCATGGAGCGCCGCAACTGGACGCAAAATTTTGAAAACGGTTCACATAAAGTTTGGTATGATAAGCGGGAAACACAACCGGGATTAGAGCGAAAAGAAATCATGCTTTCGAAGGCAAATCCAAAAAATTATAATCTTCTAGCCGTTTTCAAAAACGGGTTGGTATTCAAATATGAAGATGGAGTGGTAAGGGCTTGGTTCAATGGTAAAGAAGTTGAGGTTACAAATCATTATCTTGTACAAACCCCGGATGGTCTTCTTAAAGCGAGCTTTGATCCGACCGATGGAACATTTTGGTATGTTTTCGATATATAATGAATCAGATAATTCAAAAATGAGCGAGCAAAAAAAGTCAACATTCTATAATACCAGATTCAAGGAAATATTGGCCATTTTTAGTTTCTATTTCTTTTTTGCATGGTTATACCGTATCGTCCTCTGGTACAACGGAATGTGGTATGAAGAAGAGGGGATTTGGGGATGGGCCAATTTAAGGGGATTTTGGTTTGGTTCCGGCCAACAATATGCCTTCCTACTAGTAGCATCCGTTATTATCTGGTTTTTCGGATATTACCTTTTACGGAATAAATCCAGAAAATGGCAGATTATGACCGTTATCCTTTTACTTCCCATTATGACCTATTTGGTGAGGGAAATTAGGTATATGATTGTAGATGCTATGGGGATGAATCGGCTTCAAGGTACGGGAGCCATTTGGGATTGGTATATTCCATTATTATTTCTGCTTATCCAATTCGGATGCTTTTTTGCGTATCGCTATTTTCTCGAAAACGAACGAAAGATCAAATTGGAAGGGGAGTTAAGGCAGGCTGCCTTAAAAAGTGAACTTTCTGCCATAAAGGCGCAATTGAATCCACACTTTCTTTACAATGTATTCAATACCATAAATGCCTCGCTACCTCCCGAAAATGAAAAGACAAGGAATATGGTCGCGCAATTGAGCGATCTGTTCCGTTACCAATTGCAGGCATCTCAATCAGAATTGGTTCCTTTAAAAGAGGAACTGGAATTCGTGAAAAAATATCTGGAGCTTGAAAAAGCGAGGTTTGAAGAGCGATTACATATTGATATCAACGTACCCGAAAATCTTTTGGATGAAATGGTGCCCCCTATGCTATTACAACCTTTAGTAGAAAACTCCGTTAAACATGGTCTATCCAGTTTGTTGGAGGGCGGTACCATATCCATCAACATAAAAAAAAGAGATGGTAAACTTATGTTCGAGATTTGCGATACAGGGGTGGGCATAAAGGAAAAGAAAGCGGTATTTGATAAAGGTATAGGGCTTACCAATACCCGTTTACGTCTTGAAAAAATGTATAATTCTCAATTGGAACTTCTTGACAATAATCCCCAAGGTCTAATGATCAGATTTTCCTTATGAAAAAAATATTGATTGCCGATGACGAAAAGGCGGGACGCCAATTGATTAAGGAATATTTACAGGATTTCCCGGAATTGATACTGATTGCCGAGGTCAACAATGGTGTGGATGCAGTGAAGGAAATTAACGAGTTCAGACCAGATTTGGTTTTTCTCGATATCCAAATGCCTGGATTTACGGGATTTGAGGTGTTAACAAAATTGGAGGAAATACCCAGGATCATTTTTTCTACAGCTTATGATAAATATGCCCTGCAGGCGTTTGAAGTTCATGCCGTTGATTATCTTTTGAAACCCTATACCAGGGAAAGGTTTAAAAAAGCGATAGAAAAAATGAACCATACTTCTGAAGTGTAGGGTCATTGGCACAGTCGCTTATTATGGAACGGACAGATTATCCAGAAAGGGTATTAGTGGAAAAAAAAAATAGGCTCGTTACCGTTGCCGTTATGGAAATTATTTGGGTGGAAGCCTATGGGGATATTGTAAGCTACACACGCAAAAGGAAACTTTCATAAGCAATTATGGTATTTCAGGTCTAGAGGAAAAACTCAACCCCAAATCATTTATTCGTGTACACCGCTCCTCGATTATTAATTTGAATATGGTAAAAGAACTTCATAAGTACGGAAAATCATATGATGTCATTATGAAAAATGATGAAAAAATCAGGGTAAGTAGGGGCTATATGGATGTCGTGAAAAATCTATGGTATAATCATCGTTTATTTATACTTTGAGTAACTAAACTAAGGCTTTTCATAGGATACCTTTGGCGATAGTTTAGATAAAATACAGCTAATAGTATTGTTAGTGAAAAACAACTAGAGCCTTGTATTTTATGAGAGGCCACCTGATTCTTTTGTGATTTCTTTCTAATTTTGATTTATGACCAAAGATGCCATTATACTCGTACTTAGCTGTTTGGGGCTGGCACAAGCACTCTTCTTGAGTATCTATCTACTTACCGATAAAAAAGGTAATCGTTTGGCGAACATATTTTTGGCCATATTGCTTTTGGGTCTAACGATTCGAATCGGAAAATCTGTCTTGAACGAATATCTCTTGCTAGCTCCTTGGCAAAGGAACCTTGGTATTTCCGGAATTCTTTTAGTAGGCCCTTCTTTGTGGTTCTATGGTAGGATATTGTTGAAAAAGGAAAAATCTTTGGATGCGAAAAACTACTTACAGCTATTACCGTTTCTTCTCTTTGCTGTTTTTTGTGCATTGATACCTAACGATGGCAGTTATATAGGTTATTTGATCTATCTGTCGGTTTTTGCTCATTTGGCGTTATATGTCGGTTTCGCCGTAAAACTACTTTTTCGAAGTAAAACGAATGTGACGGAGAAGATTTGGAAATGGTATCGAAATCTCGTAATCGGAATTGGCCTGGTCTGGTTGTTCTATATTGGGCATCTGGCCGGAATCTTTCCCTATTATATTGGAGGCGCTATTTTCTTTTCCCTACTTGTCTATTCGTTTTCCTTTCTTCTCCTGAAAAAATCGGTATTCGAATTGGAGAAGTATAAACGATCTTCCATGGATAGGGCGACTTCTAACCTATCTTTCGCAACTTAAGCGATTATTTGAAATGGAGGAAATTTATTTGAACAGCACTCTTAGCCTTACCAAGGTTGCTAAAAAACTTCAAATTTCATCAAGGGAACTTTCTCAGGTAATCAATGAAAACCAACAACAGAATTTTTCCGAATTCGTAAACGGATATCGCATACTTAAAGCTAAAAAATTGTTGGCAGACCCTGATTACGCCCAAGAGAAAATCGCTACTATCGCCTACGATTGTGGTTTTGGAAATGTTACATCGTTCAACATAGCCTTCAAGTCCGTGACCGAGTTTACCCCTACTCAATACAGAAATCAATTCTCAATGGCTTAATGGTCTGCTTTTCGTCTTAAGAATCATGATTATTAAAGAATTTTCCCTTTAATCCGGTTTTCCTTTGTGAAAACATAGATCATGAAGACAAATTTTTTAACTGTACTAATTATAATGGCCTCAGTTCACCTAGTGGCCCAAACCGATGAAGAAGCCGTTCATAACACGCTTCAAGATTACATCGTAGGCACCTCCTTCAACAAACCTGAAATGATACAGGGTGCATTTTATGAAAACGCCACTTTGTACCTTTCGAAAAAGGATCAGGAGATATTTATGATGACCGCTGTTGAATATGCAAACTCGTTCAAAAAAAGGGATTGGGGAGAATTTAACGGAAGGGAGGGGAAAGTACTTTCAGTGAATGTAGAAAACGATATTGCCATGGCCAAGGCGGAAATTCTAATCCCGGATGCCAGCTTGCGTTTCATCGATATCTTTTTGCTGAAGAAACTTGGCGGTAAATGGAAAATCATAAGCAAAGCAGCAACTTTGATGCCCGAGGAATAGGATGACTTCTTAAGATCAATTCTTATTATCAAACTATAACGGCTTTTAAATTTGATACAATAAAAACAAATTAGCGCATTATGAAAAAAATTCCTATCCTTTTAATGCTGGTTATTTTCGAATGCAATCCCCTCGGAGAAACCAAAGAAAAGACTGGGTCCATTTCTTCCCTACCGAAAAAGGAAATTGTCATAAGTGGGCTAAACCATCCTTGGAGCATGGCTTTTTTATCGGAAGAAGAAGCTTTAGTTTCTGAAAAAGAAGGTCAGTTGCTTAGAATAAACCTATCCACAAGGGAAAGACACGTTATTAAAGGTTTTCCATCGGATTTGACCGATAGCATTAAAATGATATGGCCGGGGGACAATTCGGGGATTTTTGAAGTATTGGCCGACCTTGATTTCCAAGACCAATCGGCAGATCTTATATTTTCCAGTATTCGGCAAAACAACATGGCAAAGGCAGAGCCACGAAGGTAATCCGGGCGAAATTGGAAAACGACTCCTTGCAAAAGATCAGCACTATTCTTGAGGTTTTTCCATACACTAGGGAGTATCATCATTATGGAGGCGGTATGACCTTTGGTGCCGATGGCAAACTTTATATTACAACGGGAGAACGATTGTTCTGGGAAAAAGATGAACCTAAGGATTTACCAATTGCACAGAATATTAGGGACAAGCGGGGGAGAGTCTACCGATTAAATCCTGATGGCAGCATTCCAGAAGATAATCCAGATTTTGGACCGGATGCTGTTCCCGGACTATATGCAACAGGAATTAGGGCTGCTCAGGGCATAACTGTGGAACCGAAGACCGGAAATATCTGGTTCAGTGAACATGGCACAATTCAGGGGGACGAACTGAACGTATTAAGGCCTTCTGCAAACTACGGATGGCCCAATGTAACTTCGGGAGAACTTCGAAGTAAGGAATATACACCACCCGAGCGAGAGAATGTAACGTTTACGAACCCTGTTTGGTTTTGGCTACACACCGTCGCACCAACAGGATTAACCTTCTATACGGGGGATGAGTTTCCGTATTGGAAAGGAAATCTAATTGTTTCCGGTCTTTCTAGAGGTAGCCTATGGAGGTTTAACATTAAAGGGGAGACTGTTAAGAGTGTTGAGGAACTTTTTTGTCGACGACAGGGTTCGATTAAGAAAAGTTGTCCAAAGTCCTAATGGATATCTATATCTGCTAACTGATGAGGATAAATGGGAAGGTAATTCGGGTTATGAACCAAGCTCCCCGTTGAAGGTTTTGACGATTCAATATTTGAACTTTACCTATTCCTCAATTTTCTTTCTAAGATAAAACAAATGAGTGTCAATGGGAGGAATAGTAAAACTACTTTGTTGATATTCTCAATTTTAGTTGATTCTCTGTAATCTTTCAGAAGATACGATATTAAAATGAAAATGTCCACAATCATAAATACTACTAGAAAGTATTTTACAATTTTATGGGATAGAGATTTTACCTTCGAAACGAATCGTTTATTCGAACTTATCTTGTTGTTTTGTTTTTGACTCTATTTTTCTCTAAATTCTAATATTTCCTCTAAGTCGGCCTTTCCCTGATAAGTATGCAAATTGGCTATATAAGTCATGCCTAAATACTCCGCTGATTTTTTGAATGGTAACCAGAAATCATCTTCCAAATTATCCCCATTAGAACTACTAAGCACGGCCATAAACTTGTTACGCAATTTCCTTCCGATATCCTTTTCTATTTTTAATAGATCTGTCGATCTATCGAAAAAAACTTTCATCGACCCACTCATTGAATACCAATAAACAGGTGTTGCAAAAATCAATACATCGTAGTTCTCCGTTATTTCTTTTATCAAGCCTAGACGTCGTCATCGCTGTACTGGTGACTATAGTCATAGTGCGAGATTTTGTAATCCATCAAGTCGATTAAATTCCAACCAGATATTCTTATCAGTTCTGAAACAACTTTTGATGTTTCACCGTTCTTCCTAGAACTTCCAATAATAATTACTTTTTTCATTTCCAAAACGTTATCCTTTATTTGAACTTTATGAAACCGAACTAAAGCTCTCTTTTGGATTTCAAAATTAGCTCCGTATTTTATGTCGATTTCTTTAATCTTGCCTATATCTCTATCTAATTGGATAAGAATATTTTCTATTTCAGTTGGGGGTAAAAGTGACAATTAAATCTGCATTGTCCAATTTTACTTTTTAGCCAAATTCGTATTGCATAGGATTGTTGGCACACGTTTTTCCAACACAACTTAGTGGCTCATTCCAGAATCCAATTCGCCAGCTCCTCGGCATCGACTATGGACCAACTGTGCGGTTCTCTCTCCGTTCGGACGATAGCCCTTATCCTTAGTTTGGATCAATTGGAAGCCTGTCCAATTATCGTTCCAAAATCTCGGATGTTCTTTGAATGGTGTAAGCGTTCGTGCTTTCGAAATCCGTCTGTCTGACTTCTTCCCACCATAATGTGTCCGGTTCGGCTAGAAACGTAGCCTAGTGTTTTTCAAATTCTGGATATTCTCAAGATTCCCTGTCTTCAATGTTACAGGGGCTACCTTCTGAAGGTTATCGAGCAAGGTATCTTTAACACCGAATTCTTCTTCGATTAGCCCTATTATGAACTTCGGTTCGGAAAGTCTCTCCTCAGATAGGTCATTTCTTTTGACATCTTTTTGTTCGCTCTCGTAAAGTGCATATAAATCGATAGGGGAATCGACGATGAATACTCCCTCCGGTCTTATATCGGATTTGGATTTATGTAAATGGTTTAGCAGCGATAAGGCCACGGTGCCACCAATTGACATTCCACCTATATATATCTTCTCCGTTCCCAGGCCGTTTTGATCCATTGCACTCATTATCTGCCTGGCTAATTTTTCGGAATCGGTATCTTGAATCGATAGATGGCGGTTAAAATTCATTAAGAGAACAGAAATATTCCTTTCGGCCGCCGTCTTCAAAATATCGAACTCTTTTTTGATTTCTTTCGAGGTCGCGGCACCCCCGGGAAAAAGAATCAACAATGCCTTCGAGTTGGCTGATTTTACAAGCTCGTATTCCTCGGTATTGATCGTGATATTGCCATTATCTGTTTTCTTAGGTTTTTCATTTTTCTCTTTGCACCCGGCAAGGAATAACAGAATAAGGATAAATAGGTTTTTCATATCGTTTTTTTAACATTATTTCGGGATTACACTGCCGCAAAAAAGTGTAATAGTACTCCATCGTTTATTTGAACTTTAATTGTTTACTCTTTTTAAATAGTCCCGAGCATCCCTTAAATTCAATTCGGTTTCATAAATAGCTGAACCTCCTTCCCTGTTTTTATTAAAAACAGGGACTTCCATATTGCCTAATGCTATCAGAAGTTGATATACCGCTGTAGAATTTTCAACTTCCAATTCCGACTTCAACCACTTATTAAAGGATGGGATTAAATCGCGATTAAATCTTTTACTCAATGCCCAATAAGCACTCGTCTTCGTATCAGAATTTTTATAAACCCCTCTGTCCAGCCCATCAACTATTATTT
>CAWKFV010000017.1:0-139241 GCA_963848865.1 uncultured Flavobacteriaceae bacterium
CGTGACCGCGGAGGGATTCAAACCCCCAACCCTCAGAGCCGAAATCTGATGCGCTATTCAGTTGCGCCACGCGGCCAATTTTTAATATATACTCTTCCTTGACCAGTTTTTAAAAACTTTTCCCTGACCAATGCATCTAATTTATCCTCAAATTCCTCAACAAATAGTAATTGCCAAGGCAAATAAGGCTTGGTAGATATGGTTCTGCCTAAATTAGGTTGTTTTAATCGTTTGGTTACATTTCTAGTGAAACCGACATAATTCCTTTCAAAATTTTCGCTTCTAAGAACGTAAACAAAATATTTCATTCAAATTCAGATGCGCCCCGCCAAAGGCGGGCTCGTATTCAGCGTGTCCGCCTTTGGCGGATTACGCCACGCGTCCAATTATTTGTAATCGCTCTATTTAGATTAATTTTTTCTTTACAATTGTTGAGATTGTCTTCCCATCTGCCTGTCCTGCCAATTCCTTAGAAACAATACCCATAACTTTTCCCATATCTTTCATACCGGATGCGCCAGTAGCTTCAATAGTCTGAACGACAACTTTTTCGATTTCTTCTTCTGTTAGTTGCTCTGGTAAAAATTGCTCTATCACTTTCACTTGGGCCAATTCCGGTTCCGCCAAATCCGTTCTACCTTGCTCGGTAAAAATAGCGGCGCTATCCTTTCGCTGCTTAACCAGTTTCTGAACTAATTTTACCTCATCTTCTTCAGATAGATTACCCTCACCACTAGTCTGAGCCAACAGAAGTGCAGATTTAATAGCCCGTAACGATTCCAAAGCTACCGTATCCTTAGCTTTCATCGCCGTCTTCATCTGCTCCATTACTTTTTGCTGTAGTCCCATACTATTCCATTTTAGCGGCACGAAGATAAAAAATAAACCCGAAAACGTCTTTTGTTTTCGGGTTTAAACTTTAGTTTGTACGTTTTATTTAATCCACATTGTCATGTAAAAACGAATTATTTGATCGTAACTGAATTTCATCATTACTATCACCCCCTAATGTGGTTCTTGATATTTTGGATTCCCGCTGATTTTCATTTAAATGGATACCTTGTCTTTTGTAGGCGGGCTGCTTTTCAATTTCATCAATATTGCTTAAGCTATTTTGGAACTTATAATTGAAATCCTTCAATTTTTTCCTTCGTTCATCCGCTCTTTCCCTCAATAACTCCTCTATAGGTGTTTCCATTGGGTCAATTGGTCGGCTATTTGCCGTAGGCTGCTCTTTCTGCTCAGCAACTGTCCTCTTTTCAAATATGAGCTCGTCTTCTATGATTTTAGGTTCAAACTCCTCCGCCTTAGATTTAGCACCGGTAAGTTGATTTTCCAATTGCATGTAATCGTCCAAACTATAGCGAGTTTCACCATTCTTGTTATACTCCAATACCGGAATTACCTCAACGCTATCTTTTACATCCATTTCCTTAACCTCCTCATCCAGACTAAAGGTTATTGTGTTTTCCTTTTCTTCCTCATCATCCGTTACCAATGGTAGGTCAAAACTAATTGCAAATTGATCCTCCTCCTTCTTGGTCTTTAAGACTTCAGGTTCTACAACTTCAATATCTCGCAAAGCTGCTGAAGTTTCAATGATAACAAAATCATCATCCTTAACATTTTCTGCGATTACCTCCTCATAAAAAACATTGAAATTTTTGATATAGTTCGTTGTGGGAATCAAATCAAAATCTCCCTCGTCCAATAATTCATAAGTAGTTGGCTGCTCTTTTTCACCTTTCTCTTCTTCCACAACCAAGGTGTGTACGGTCTTATTACCCAGCAATTGCTTTTCAGCCCGCTGCTCATCGTTTAGGGTGTGGATTATCTTTTTTGTTTCCGTATTTACGATGTCATCCTGTTGATCAATATTGAAACCTGTAGCAATTACCGTTACAGCTATTGCTTCACCTAGAGAATCGTCTTCCCCGACACCCATGATGATATTTGCACCATGACCTGCTTCTATTTGAATATGATCGTTGATTTCCCCTATCTCATCGATGGTAATTTCCTGTGATCCGGAAACTATCAACAGCAATACGTTTTTAGCACCTTCAATTTTGTTGTCGTTCAATAATGGGGAGTCCAATGCTTTCATAATTGCCTCGTTGGCTCTTCCAGACCCTGAAGCGATAGCAGATCCCATGATGGCGGTACCGCTATTTGAAAGTACTGTTTTAGCGTCACGTAAATCTATGTTCTGAGTATAGTGATGCGTAATTACTTCTGCAATACCCCTAGCGGCGGTGGCAAGAACTTCATCCGCTTTTGAAAAACCAGCTTTAAAACCTAGATTTCCATAAACTTCTCTTAATTTGTTGTTGTTGATCACAATCAGGGAGTCAACATTTCTTCTCAATTTTTCAATTCCAAGTTGTGCTTGCTCACAGCGCATCTTTCCTTCAAATTGAAATGGCATGGTAACGATACCAACGGTAAGCACATCCATTTCCTTGGCAAACTTTGCGATGATGGGAGCAGCACCAGTACCTGTTCCCCCACCCATACCAGCAGTAATGAATATCATTTTGGTCGTAGTTTCCAACATGCTTTTTATCTCCTCCATACTTTCAATGGCGGCTTGTTCCCCAACTTCAGGGTTGGCACCAGCCCCCAAACCTTCTGTTAGCGAAACCCCCAATTGAATCTTATTTGGAACCGGACTATTGTCCAACGCTTGCGAATCTGTATTGCAAATGACAAAATCCACACCGTTTATTCCTGCCTGGAACATGTGGTTAATGGCATTGCTACCACCTCCACCTACTCCAATTACTTTTATTACGTTGCTTTGATTTTTTGGAAGATCAAAGGAAATATTATCAAATTCGCTGTTCTTACTCATATTATTTTTATTACTGGTTTATTATATTCTATTCTAAATTCTAAGGTATTACTCGGCGTTGTCCAAGAACTCTTTTAACTTTTCCGACCATTTGTCAAAAACCGATTTACGATCTTTCCGCACTCCTTCGCCACGTTTCGTCTCCATAGAACTTTCTGCATACTCCAAAGCAGGCTCTTCCTCATTTGAAGTTTTGGGTCGCTGTGATTTTGTTTCGTTCTTAACGGCATTCATCAAGAGACCAACAGCGGTAGCATACAACGGACTTGCAATTTCCTCATCTGAATCTCCAGCCAAATGTTCATTCGGATATCCAATTCTGGTATCCATTCCAGTGATATATTCCACCAGCTGCTTTAAGTGCTTCAACTGGCTTCCACCACCGGTAAGTACAATACCCGCGATAAGCTTCTTTTTTTGTTCCTCGTGACCGTAGTTTTTAATCTCTACATATACTTGCTCTATAATTTCAACAACCCTTGCGTGGATTATCTTGGATAAGTTTTTAAGGGTGATCTCCTTTGGTTCCCTATCTCGTATCCCGGGTATGGAAACAATCTCATTGTCTCTGTTTTCTCCTGGCCAAGCGGACCCAAACTTGGTCTTCAACAACTCCGCCTGCTTTTCAATGATCGAGCATCCTTCCTTTATATCCTCCGTAATGACTCCGCCACCAAAAGGAATTACTGCTGTATGTCTTATGATACCATCCTTGAAAATGGCCAAATCCGTGGTACCACCTCCTATATCTATCAATGCTACCCCGGCCTCTTTTTCTTCCTGACTCAGCACCGCGTCAGAGGATGCCAAAGGTTCCAAAGTAATATTGCCCAAATCCAATCCGGCACTTTTTATGCAGCGACCCACATTTTTTATGGAAGTCACCTGACCAACCACTACATGAAAATTAGCTTCTAAACGTCCACCATACATTCCAATGGGTTGTTTAATTTCCGCTTGTCCGTCAACCTTGTACTCTTGCGGCAACACATGAATAATTTCCTCACCTGGAAGCATAATCAGTTTATACACTTGATTACATAATTTATCCAAATCCTCTTCATTGATTACCTCTTCGGAATCCTTTCTTGTGATATAATCACTATGTTGAAGGCTTCTAATGTGCTGACCTGCAATACCGACCACTACGGAACCAATCTTTAAGCCGGAATTAATTTCAGCCTGCTCAACCGCTTGTTGGATGGATTTTATAGTTTGGGTGATGTTGTTGACAACACCTCTGTGAACACCCAAACTTTTGGATTTTCCCAGTCCTAGAACTTCAATCTTTCCATATTCGTTCTCCTTACCAATTATGGCTACTATTTTGGTTGTTCCGATATCTAAACCGACCGAGTACTTAGGTTGTTCCATTTTCTATTATATTTTAGTGCACACTACTTGGTTATTGAATTCTAAACTCACAATGGCAAAATTATCCAGTGTTTCATCCTTATTTGCTTTGGCATAGAACGCCTTGAAATTGTTAAACTTTTCATTTAAATTTTCAATACCTCCTAAATTCACCACAAACTGATTTAGCCTAAACTTTAATTGATAACTATCCTCCTCTTCTATGTGAATGCCAATAACGTTTTTCCTTAAAAAGCTATCCTTATTTATATATTCCAGAATAACGTATACATCTTCAAGACTTTTTCCAGTTATGTTACCTGTTATAATAGGTACCCTAGCCGAATGATTTTTGGAAAACGGCATACGTTTTCCTTCATCATCTAGATAAAATTTGTCATTCCCCTCAATGCGACCGATTGGTTTACGCTGAACGATTTTAGACGTAAGCTTACCATCTATAGTTAGATAGACTTGGGCACTTTTTACCATTTCATTGGCCTGGATGACCTCTTCTACAGTATTCAAAACTAATTTTTCTTTGGGCACATTTTCGAGCCTACCATATTTTTGTATTAACAATTTATTAACCGTGCCTTCGGTTAGGTATAAATTGTGGTCTCCCACAAACTCTACCTCGATTTCTGTTATATTCTTTGCTGAATTTCTTTGGTTCGAAAACGCATAAAGCCCTGTAATTACTACTAACAGCGCAAATACCTTTATATAATTCCAATTAAAGCGCATACTCAAATTCTTGTTTTAGTTTTATGACTTCCAAGCCAATATCCCCAGCTCCCATCGTGACAAGAAGGTCAGGATTTTGGCTTTTTATTTCCTTTATTAATTCCTCTTTTTTAATTAATTTTTTGTTTGTATTGGACATTTTACTTAACAACCATTCCGATGTAATCCCCGTAATAGGTTTCTCCCGTGCAGGATAGATGTCCAGCAATAATACATTTGCGAATCTGGAAAGACTTTTGGCAAAATCGTCCCCAAAATCCCTTGTACGTGAAAACAGATGTGGCTGAAAGACAGCAAGAACCTTCTTATCCGGATGCATCTCTGAAATTGCCTCAAAAACCGCATCAATTTCCGTAGGATGATGCGCATAATCATCTATAAAAGTGAAACTGTCCGTTTTTAGTTGATATGAAAAACGTCTTTGAACCCCTTTAAAAGTTCCCAGCGCTTCAGCCAGGCGATACGGTGGGGAACCTCCTTGTATCGCCATAGCAAAAGCTACTAGTCCGTTGAGCAAATTATGCCTTCCCGGTTTGTTGAACTTAACTCCCGTTAACACAGTGTCGGGAGTTCCCAAATCAAAAATGTAGGCACCATGTTCTATTTTTATGTTTCGGATGCAATAATCCGATTCGTCTTCAATTCCGTAAGTAATCCCATTCAAAGGAAGGCCTTGTCGTACAAAAAGTTTTCCTCCGGGTTTTATCCGTTCCGTAAACTCGATGAAGGATTTTTCCAGTTCCCCCTTATCCCCATAAATATCCAAATGATCGGCATCCATAGATGTAATACATGCGACATTTGGTGAAAGCCTTAAAAAAGATCTGTCAAACTCATCTGCTTCCACTACCGAATATTCCGTTCCCTCCAGCAAAAAATTACTATTGAAATCCTCTGAAATACCCCCTAAAAATGCCGTTAATGGTGTTCCGGTTTCTTTTAACAGATGCGCAAGAATGCTAGAAGTCGTGGTTTTACCATGGGTTCCTGCCACAGCGAAGCAAAACGTATCCTTTGTAATTAAACCTAAAACCTCTGATCTTTTTTTGATGGTAAACCCGTTTTCCAAGAAATACCCGTATTCGCTATGATCAACGGGAACTGCAGGAGTATAGACGACTAAAGTACTATCCTTGTTCAAAAACTGATTTGGAATCAAGTTCAAATCATCTTGGTAATGAATTGGGATACCTATTTCCAAAAGTTCCTTGGTCAGGGGCGTTTCGGTCTTATCATAGCCAGCAACCACTTTTTTAATAAACTTGAAATAACGGGCCAGCGCAGACATACCAATGCCTCCTATTCCTATAAAATATACGTTATGTATGTTCTTCAAGTCCAACTGCCGGTATCACTTTTAAGCTCTAAAGAGCTTTAATTAAATTTTGTTATCTAATAATTTTTCTATTTCATCGCAGATGTCTTTGGTCGCATTGGGCAACGCCAAGGCTTTCATGTTTTTTGACATCTCCTTTTGTTCTTCTTCAGATATAAATAATCTTCCGAATTGCTTTTCAAATTCCAAATCCAAATCTTTTTCCCGTATCATCAAAGCCGCCCTTTCATTTACCAATGCCATTGCATTCTTGGTCTGATGGTCTTCGGCCACAGTAGGGGAAGGAATAAAAACCGTTGGCTTTGCTACGATACATAGTTCCGATACTGCACCCGCACCAGCTCTTGATATGATAAAATCGGCCGCGGTATAAGCCAAATCCATTCGGTCCAAAAAAGCGTTCACTTTTACATCCTTGGAACTATGCTTTTTATAGGTTTCTATATAGCCTTTACCACATTGCCATATCACTTGTAAATTCTGATTTTTAAAATAGTCCAGTTTACTTTCAATCAATTCATTGATGCGTCTTGCTCCAAGACTACCCCCCAATACCAACAGTGTCTTTTTATCCTTAGCCAGATCGAAAAAAGAAAGCGCTTCGTTTTTAGGAATATTGATATCCACCAAATCTGCCCTAACCGGGTTTCCGGTCTTTACGATTTTGTCCTTAGGGAAAAACTTGTCCATCCCATCATAGGCGACACATATTTTCGCAACCCTGTCCTTTAATAATTTATTGGTAATACCAGCATACGAATTTTGTTCTTGCAGTACACATGGAATTTTACGTCCCGAAGCAATCCTCAACAGTGGTCCACTGGCAAAACCTCCAGTACCTATAACGGCATGGGGTTTAACTCTGGATACTATTTTAGACGCTTGCATCAAACTAATTATCAATTTTATCGGAAACATTAAATTTTTAAGGGTAAGTTTCCTTTGCAACCCTGTAATCCACAATCCTTCAATTTTGTACCCGGCTTGTGGCACCTTTTCCATCTCCATCCGATTCTTTGCCCCAACAAATAAAAATTCAGCATCCGGATATCTACTTTTTAACTCATTAGCTATCGCTATCGCCGGATAAATATGCCCGCCGGTTCCCCCTCCAGAAAGTATGAACCTATAATTGCCCACTCAAAACTTCTAAAGGATTTGTCTCATCCATTTTTACATTGCTTCCCGTTTCTTTAGCCAAACTCTTATTGCTTGCACTCAATATGATACCAATCGCTAGACAGGTCATCCAACTGGACGTGCCACCACTACTTATAAGTGGCAAATTCTGCCCGGTAACCGGAAACAGCTCCACCGCGACCGCCATATTTATCAATGCCTGAAAAACAATGGGCAATCCAACTCCCAAAACCAAGAGCTTACTAAAAATCCTATCACATCCATTGGCAACCACCACTATTCGGAACAATAGAAATAGGTAAAAAAGCATCAATGCAAAACCACCCAGCAAACCGTATTCCTCCACTATAATTGCATAGATAAAATCCGAAGAACTCTGAGGTAAAAAATTCTTTTGGACACTTTTCCCAGCTCCTCTACCAACGATTCCACCCGTAGCAATAGCTATTTTCGCCTTTTCTATTTGATAGGTCCCTTCCGTGTCCTCTGGATTGGAAAAACTATCAATACGACTCATCCAAGTATCAACCCGGTTTGGAAATAAATCCGGGGCAGCTTTGGCGGTTAAAATGAACAAGGCCAAGCATAGAATTCCAGTGCCAACGATTCCCAACAAGTATTTGATTGGATATCCTCCTAAAAAACAGAGCATCAAAACCATGGAAAAAACTATTGCCGCAGTAGAAAAGTTAGCAGGAAGAATTAATGCCACAACCAAGAAAACAGGTATCCACAAAGGCAGAATACTCTCTTTAAAAGTCACTTTCACATTTTTGATCTTTGATAAATACCTGGCCACATAAATCATAATGACCACTGCCGCCAAATTGGAAGGTTGGAAACCTATACCAACAAACGGGATGCGAATCCAACGACTGGCATTGGTCTCACCAGCCGTAGTACCCTGGGCTAACACAAAAACCAACAAAACCAAAACTATAGGCATCGCTATGAGGGAAAGTCCTTTAAAAAAACGGGTGGGCACCTTATGTACTCCATAAATTATCCCAAAACCTAAGACCAATAACAGCGCATGTTTTACTAAATGCCCCATGGTAGTCCCATTCCCGACTACATACACCAAATTACTACTGGCACTGTAAACGGGTAAAAACGAGAATAACGCCAAAAGGGCCGTTACCGCCCAAATAGCTTTATCACCGTTGATGTTTCTAAAAAACTTTAGCACTTATAAATTTTTTATACAATTCTTAAATTGATTTCCACGATCCTCATAATTCTTGAACAAATCAAAACTGGCACAGGCCGGAGAAAGCAGTACCGTATCACCTCGTTCGGCAATTTTATAGGCAACTTTTACTGCTTCTTCCATGGCGTACGTTTCAACTAACAGATCTACCACATTGCCGAACGTCTCCCTGATTTTGGTGTTATCCATACCCAGGCATACGATTGCCTTAACTTTTTCCCGAACCAAAGGCATAAGTTCCATGTATTCATTGCCTTTGTCCACACCGCCAACTATCCAAACGGTTGGGGTCTTCATGCTATCCAATGCATAATACGTTGCATTTACATTGGTCGCCTTGGAATCGTTAATGTACTGTACATGGTGAATCTTCAATACTTTTTCCAACCTATGTGGTGCTCCCTGGAAGTTTGTTATGCACTCCCTGATGGTCTCCTTACGGATACCTAACAGCTTCGCAATAGTGGCCGCTGCCATAGTATTCTTTAAATTGTGCTGTCCTTCGAGGGCCAAAGCGTCTGTTGTCATTTCTATAGTGTCTAAGTGTGTTCTAATTATTATTTTTTCATCCTGTATATATGACCCTTCTTCAAAAGTTTCCTTTAGTGAAAAGGGCATTAGTTTGGATTTGATAGGGTGTTCCTTAAGCCATTTTACCAGTATTTCATCATCCGCATCGTAAATGAAATAATCCGATGCTGTTTGATTCATGGCGATACGAAATTTGGAGGCTATGTAATTTTCAAATTTGTAATCATAGCGGTCCAAATGGTCCGGAGTGATATTTGTCAAAACAGCGATATCCGGCTTAAAATTCGTAATACCATCCAACTGAAAACTGCTGATTTCCAAAACGTAGTAGTCAAAATCATTTTCGGCCACCATCTTGGCATAACTATCGCCAATATTACCTGCCATTCCCACTTTTAAACCACCGCTTTTTAATAAGTGGTTCGTAAGCATAGTGGTAGTGGTCTTACCATTACTACCGGTTATACCAATAATTTTGGCATCGGTATATTTTGAAGCAAATTCAATTTCTGAAATCACCGGTATTCCTTTTTCCACCAGTCGTTTTACCAACGGCACCGTGTCAGGTATTCCCGGGCTTTTCATCACGACATCGGCCTCTAAAATTTTAGTTTCCGAATGTTTTTCTTCCTCCCAATCAATTCCAAAATGTTCAAGAACGTTTTTATATTTCTCCTTAATCTTTCCTTTATCGGAAAGAAAAACTTGATATCCTTTTTTCAAACCCAATATGGCCGTACCAACACCACTCTCTCCCCCGCCAAGTATGACCAATCTTTTCATTTATCGCACCTTCAACGTCACGATACTCACAATAGCCAGCATAATCCCAACAATCCAAAACCGGGTGACAATCTTACTTTCATGGTATCCTTTCTTTTGATAATGATGGTGTAAGGGCGACATGAGAAAAATCCGTTTCCCCTCTCCGGTTTTCTTTTTCGTGTACTTGAAATATCCCACCTGCAACATCACGGAAAGCGATTCCGCGAAGAATATTCCACAAAGTATGGGTATCAATAACTCTTTACGAACGATTATGGCGATGACCGCAATTACTCCCCCAATGGTCAAACTTCCGGTATCTCCCATAAATACCTGAGCGGGAAATGCATTGTACCATAGGAAACCCACCAATGCCCCAACAAATGCGGTGATGAAAATTAGCAACTCACCAACTCTTGGGATATACATGATGTCCAAGTAATCCGAAAAGATAATATTACCAGAAACCAGCGCGAAGACACCAAGTGTAAATACTATAATAGCCGAAGAGCCCGCCGCTAATCCATCAATACCATCGGTGAGGTTAGCACCATTAGACACCGCGGTTACGATCAAGATGATAATTGGGATAAAAATCAACCAAGAATAGGAAACTACCCCTTCACCCATCCATGAAATAAAACTGCTATAATCCAGTTCATTGTTCTTGAAAAACGGAACGGTGGTCATGGTAGATTTTATTTCTTCGCCCCGTACTTCTTCTACCTGAAATTGCTCGGTAATGATTGTTTTTGAATGATCCCGCATAGTTACCTCTGGATGAAAATAGAGGGTTGCACCCACGATAAGCCCCAGCACGATTTGCCCTAAGACCTTAAACCTTCCTTTTAGACCTTCCTTGTTCTTTTTGAATACCTTAATGTAATCGTCAATAAAACCAATGATCCCCATCCAAACGGTGGTAAAAATCAAAAGGATGATGTATATGTTTTCCAACCTTGCAAACAACAACACGGGAATCAAGGTTGCGAGAATAATAATGATACCACCCATGGTAGGTGTTCCCGCTTTTTGCTTTTGTCCTTCCAAGCCTAAATCCCGTATGGATTCACCTACTTGTTTTTTCTGTAAAAAGAGTATGATTCTCTTGCCATATGCCGTGGCAATAATCAAGGAAAAAAGTATGGCCATACCTGCCCTGAACGTACTGAACTGGAACAAACTGGCTCCTGGGAGCTGGTATTGCTTTTCAAGATATTCGAACAAGTAGGTTAACATAATTTATTCAAGTTCAAGCTTAAGTGTCAAGTTCAAAGAGTATGGTATTGACGCTTAATCATTAATTTTTCGTTTTCTTATTTGTCTAAGCTTTGTAACAGTTCCTTTACTATTTTAAAATCATCAAAATCGATTCGTTTTCCATTGGTTTCCTGATAGGTCTCATGCCCTTTTCCAGCAACAAGGATAATGTCATTTTCGACCGCTAGCTGACAAGCCGTTTTTATGGCCTGCTCCCGGTTCTCAATAGCTATTATTTTTTTAACGTTCTGCGGCTCAACTCCGGACTCCATTTCCGCAATAATTATAGTTGGCGACTCTGTCCTAGGATTATCGGATGTGAAAATGATTTTGTTGCTCATTTCCGATGCGATATTGCCCATTACCGGACGCTTTGATCTGTCTCTGTCGCCACCACACCCCACAACGGTGATGACGTTTTCATTTCCAGTTCTCAACGTGTTGATTGTCTCAAGCACATTTTTTAAAGCATCCGGCGTATGGGCATAATCAACTATAGCCGTAATTTTCTTTTTCGATATGTAATATTGAAATCTGCCATCTACATTTTCCAATTCACTGAGTAGACGTAGGGTTTCCAGTTTTTCCAGTCCAAGCAAATCCGCCGTAGCGTAGATTGCTAGAATGTTATAGGCATTAAAGTGACCTATTAATTTGGTCCATAATTCATTGTCATCCACCTTTAACAATTGGCCATCAAATTGGTTTTCCAAGATTTGAGCCCTGTAATCCGCATAGTTTTTTAATGCGTAGGTATATTTTCTAGCCTTTGTATTCTGCAACATCACCAACCCGTTCTTATCATCTATGTTGGTCAATGCGAATGCCTTTTTGGATAGATTGTCAAAAAGCATTTTTTTCGTATCCCTGTATTCCGCGAAAGTTTTATGGTAATCCAAATGATCATGGGAAAGATTGGTAAAAATCGCCCCCTCAAATACCAAACCCTCCGTTCTTTTTTGATGAATACCATGGGAACTCACCTCCATAAAACAAAATTCGACTCCGACATCGTTCATTAAGCTCAGATGTTCGTTTATGGTCAAAGCATCTGGGGTAGTATGGCTGGTTTTATATTCCTTTTCATCCACCATTATTTTTATCGTAGATATAAGTCCTACTTTAAAACCCGCTTTTTTAAACAACTGATAGAGTAAACTGGATACCGTGGTCTTCCCATTGGTGCCGGTTACCCCGATAAGTTTTAAATTTTTGGATGGATTCCCATAAAAATTAGAAGCCATTATGGCCAAGGCCCTATTTCCGTTGTCCACTTCAACATAGGTTATACCATCCACTATCTTGTCCGGCAACTCTTCACAAATAATTGCTCTTGCTCCAGCGTTTATGGATTTTTCAATGTATTTATGCCCATCCGTTAAAGTGCCTTTAATTGCAACGAATGCATCATCCAGCGAAACCTTTCTGGAGTCAAAGCAAATAGAGTTAATCCTACAATTTGTAGAACCGCTAACAGCCGTTAGACTAACCCCGAACAATATGTCCTTTAATACCTTCATGAAAGCTCCAATACTATTTTCTTGACTTTTTTAATATCCGTTCCTTTGTTTATTGACTGACGTTTTACTGTTCCATTTCCTTTTACTTCAACCTCCAAACCTAGATTTTCCAAGATGGAAACTGCATCCATACCGCTCATGCCCTTTACATTGGGTACTTCTAAATAATTCTTTTGGGAATCGGCAAAATATCCTTGATAATTTTCCTCTAATTCCTCTTGGATAGTTTCCTTGGGTTCCACCTCATCTATTAAAGGGGAGGTCGCATAAATTTTCTGTGCTACGGATTTAAAAACAGGACCCGAAACATCTGCTCCGTAGTAACCGACACTTTGGTCAGGTTCATGAATGACCACAATACAGGAATACTTTGGGTTTTCCGCAGGAAAATATCCCGCGAAAGTGGAGATGTACCTTAGCTTATCAGGATCTTTGGAAACATAATTTTTTTGTGTAGTCCCCGTTTTTCCTGCCATCGAAAAATTGGGAGTATACAGGCCGTGACCGGTACCGTGCTTTTGAACTACCACATCTTTAAGTAGTTGCTGCACCTTCCTCACAGTTTCTTGGGAACAAATTGCTTTGTTCAGCACTTCCTTATCAAACTTTTTAATGGTTTTGTCCCACTCCTTTACTTCCTTGATCAATCTAGGTTTTATCAATTCCCCATTATTGGCAATTGCGTTATAAAAAGCCAATGTCTGTAACGGTGTCATGGCCACTTCATAGCCATAGGCCATTTGTGCCAGGGAAAGTCCGGACCACCCTTTATCCCCAGGATACCGTAGCACCGGGGTACCTTCTCCTTTAACGGGAAGCCCTAACTCCTTGTGGACACCCATGCTCATTAATCTATTCACGTACTTCTCTGGGTCTTCTTTGTAGTTGTTGTGAATCATTTTGGCAAAGGCAATATTTGAGGATACTTCAAAAGCCTTTGCCATGGATATTTCACCATGCCCACCGTGTTTGGTATCTTTTATTCTATGTCTGTATAGTTTCCAAGAACCTTTTTCCGTATCAACGACCGTGCTTGTATCAATAACTTTATCCTCCAGAGCCGCCACTAGATTTATCAGCTTAAAAGTGGAACCGGGTTCATGGGATTCACCAATGGCGTAATTTAATCTTTCATAGTATTTTCCTTCCGCAGTTCTTCCCAAATTGGAGATTGCCTTTACTTCCCCGGTCTTGGTCTCCATCACGATTACGGTTCCATGATCGGCCTTATAATATTCCAGTTGTTTCAATAAGGCGTGATGGGCAATATCCTGAATATTGATATCGATAGTTGAATACACATCGTAGCCGTCCTTTGGCTCAATAATATTATCGCTCCCAATAGGTTTCCATTGTCCTTTGGAAATTTTTTGCTTTAATCGCTTTCCTTCAACACCGCGCAGGTACTCACTAAAAGCACCTTCCATACCTACTCTGGTACGATATCCATTTTCATCCACTCGTTCATAGCCCACGCTACGCTCCGCGATTTTCCCTAATGGATGTTCCCTTTTCGTCTTCTGCTCTATGACCAGCCCACCTTTAAAAGGGCCTTTATTAAAAAGTGGCATTTCCTTTACGGCCATAAAATCCGAGTAATCCAGATTACGGGCCACCAAAGCGTACCTGTTCTTATTGGCCTTTGCTTTTCTGAGTATTTGCTGATAGTGGGAAGATGTATTTCCTAAAAGTTTTGCCAGGGCATCCGATAAAGGTTTTACATTTTCCTTAAAATCTGCATCCTTCACGGTAACCGCATCAAAGCGAATGGTGTATTTAGAAACCGATGTGGCCAACAAACTACCATCGTCCGAATAGAGATTGCCCCTATTGGGGGCTATGGTAAACATTTTGGTAGTGCGCGTCTCCGACAAGGCCATGTATTTCTCCCCGTCCACCACTTGAATGGATACCAACTTAAAAAGCACGGCCCCTGCAAAAAGCACCAATGCGCCTGCCACAACATACAATCGGGTCATTATGCTCTTATCGGTTACCGGCATTTTTAATCAGCGTCTTTTAGTGATTTAACCATGATTTTCTTTGGAGGCGTTTCGGAAGGATATAATTCTTTAACCGCCACAGTGCTTGTGATGGTAGATTCCAGTTTTAACCGCTGCACATCTGAACGCGCATCCACAAACTCACTTCTTAATTCTTTCACTTCTTCGTTGAGTGCGGCAATCTTGTGCACCTTTTTATCCGCACTGTGCGAACTACTGATCATAATGGCCGCAAGAAAGGAGGCAAATATTATAAAAAGCCAATTTTTGGGAGCGTCACCACTTACCAAAAATTTCCCTTTTAATATGTCTAACAATCCCTTTTTCATATTATCGATTTCTTTATAATTTTTCCGCAATTCTCAATTTTGCACTTCGGGCTCTATTATTAGTTTTTATTTCTTCCTTCGATGGTATTAGCAACGGCCCTATCTTTTTCAGTGGAACATCTATGTTGCCATAAAAATCCTTTTCCGGCTCCCCTTCAAACTTTCCGGCCCTGATAAATCGCTTTACCAATCGGTCTTCTAAAGAGTGATAACTTATTACACTTAATCTGCCTCCTTTCTCCAAAAGCCCTGGGACTTGCTCCAAAAACTCTTTAATGACCTCAACCTCTTGATTGACCTCTATCCGAATGGCCTGATACACCTGGGCCAAAATCTTGTGTTTTTTGTGCTCCGGTAAAAATTGCTTCAATGCCATTTTCAATTCCTCCGTAGTCTTTATACCTTCTCCTTCCCTATGCTGTACAATCACATTTGCCATGGCATTTGCATTCCTCAAATCCCCATATTCAAACAGTATGCTGCGTAAATCTTCCAAAGAATAGGAATTGACCACTTCATAGGCCGAAATCGTGTTCTTTTTGCTCATCCGCATGTCCAAGTCCGCATCAAACCGGGTAGAAAACCCCCTTTCCGCTTTATCGAACTGATGCGAGGAAACCCCAAAATCCGCCAAGATTCCATCTACTTTCCGAATGCCATAGAACTTTAAAAATTGGGTGATATACCTAAAGTTTTCCCCAATCAGTACAAATCTTTCATCTGCAAGACTATTGGCCTGTGCATCTTCATCTTGGTCAAAAGCATACAACTTGCCTTTTTCCCCTAGTCTTTTCAATATTTCCCTGGAGTGCCCTCCGCCACCAAAAGTGACATCTACATAAACTCCGTTTTCCTTTATCGCCAATCCGTCCACAGACTCCTTTAAGAGTACCGGATTATGATACATCTCCCTTGGGTTTATCGCCCGACATTACACGCTTTGCCAATTCCTTCTTTTGCTCCTTGGAAGCCGATATGGCCTTGTTATAGGAGTCCTTATCCCAAATTTCCAATCGCTTTCCAATAGGTGCTATCACTACTTCCTTTGTGATGCCCGCCATGGATATCACATCCTTTGGAATGAGCAACCTACCCGAGGAATCCACTTCTACCTGCCGCAAACCTGCCGTGTACATCCTCACAAAATCTATATTCTCTTCCTCAAACCTGCTTTTCTCATTCAATTCGGCCATCACCCTGTTCCATTCATATGCAGGATAGAGCTCCAAACATTCACTGTAATACGATTTTTTTATAAAAAACCCATCCTTAAGTATGGGAGCCACCTGATTTCTTAAGGCAATAGGGAGCATTACCCGACCCTTAGCATCAGCTTTACAATTAAAAACCCCAAAGAAAAATATCTCCAAAATGGTTTGGTTTACTTTCTATAACTCAAATATATAAATATTATTACCACATTTTACCACTAAAATCCACTTTGTTAATAAAATCGCAATTTTTTAGGTTATTTTACTACTCGAAAATTCAAAAAGAGACTCCATTTTACCACTTGGGCTCGAAAATAGATATCACTCACCATCGTATTAGAAAAAAATTCATCCCTAATTGAGAGGAATACCATTACTTGTAATTGTCTATATTTGCCCAAACATCAGCACCATTCTGAATGGAAGACGAAATAAAGAAAGACGGCAAGTTCAGGTATATTGAAGAGGGAGAAGGTACGCCTATAATTATCCTACACGGTTTAATGGGCGGTTTGAGCAATTTCCACGGTGTTACGGATTATTTTCCGAAAAAGGGATACCAAGTACTAGTCCCAGAGTTGCCTATCTATGATATGCCCATGCTCAAGACCAACGTAAAGAATTTTGCTAAGTACCTAGAGAAGTTTATAGAATACAAAAAACTGAAGGATGTTATCCTGTTAGGGAACTCCCTAGGTGGCCATATTGGCCTATTGCACACCAAATTATATCCGAAAATGGTTAAGGCCTTAGTAATTACCGGAAGTTCCGGGCTTTATGAAAGCGCCATGGGCGACGGTTATCCCAAAAGAGGTGATTACGAGTTCATTAAGAAAAAGGCCCAAGATGTCTTTTATAATCCTGAAGTGGCTACCAAGGAGATTGTGGACGAAGTTTATGCCACGGTTAACGACAGGATGAAATTGGTAAAGACCTTGGCCATTGCCAAAAGCGCCATTCGCCATAATATGAGTACCGATCTTCCGACCATGAATACCCCTACCTGTATTATTTGGGGAGAAAACGATACTGTTACCCCACCGGATGTGGCGGAACTGTTTCATGAGCTTTTGCCGGATTCCGATCTGTTCTGGATCAAGGAGTGTGGTCATGCACCCATGATGGAGCACCCCAAAGAGTTCAATACTATTTTGGAGGCTTGGTTGACAAAAAGGAACTTCTAAATCTTTCCCGGATGAAAATAAAGTCAGCCGATTTTGTCATGAGCAATTCGGATGTTGCCAAATGTCCCAATGAACCTTTACCGGAATATGCCTTTATAGGCAGGTCCAATGTAGGCAAGTCTTCTCTTATCAACATGCTAACGGAGCGCAAGAGTTTGGCAAAAACCTCCGGACGACCTGGAAAGACGCAACTCATAAATCACTTTAGGATAAATGACAACTGGCTTTTGGTGGATCTGCCCGGTTACGGCTATGCCAAGGTTTCCAGAAAGGACAAAAATATCTTTCAGAAATACATTACCAATTATTTTTTGCAAAGACAGCAACTGGTCTGCTCTTTTGTTCTAATCGATATTAGGCACGAACCCCAAAAAATTGATATGGAATTTATGCAGTGGCTGGGTGAAAACGGTATTCCTTTCTGTCTCATTTTTACAAAGGCCGATAAGCTAAAACCAAAAGTCATAACCGCGCAAGTGGATGCCTATATCAAAAAATTGCTGGAAGGCGTTTGGGAAGAAGCACCTCCCTACTTTATAACCTCTTCCTCAAAAACTATAGGTCGTGAGGAACTCCTGGAATATATTGACCAGATAAACATGGAATTTTTTAAAGCGACAAAGAACAGTCCCTAAACCTTCTCTTTTAACTCATTTTCCAGTAAAGCTATAAGCTGATGTACATTCTCAATTCTGTTGAGTGCTTCCGTGCTTAAAAAAACCTGCAAGTCATTATCCAATTCGGTTAAAATAATAGGGAAAGTATACTTATGTCCAAACTTAGACCGGTAGGTTTTTAGAAACTCGTCCCTATGCAGGAATTCCAGTTGCATGTTATCCGATTCCATTTTTTGACGGAATTGCTTCCAATCACTATTCTCCGTAAAAATTCCAAAAGTAATGTCGCAAAGTTTACAATCATACGTAGATGGACTCAGAATTTTGTGCGCGATATCAATGATTAGATTCTTGGTGCCGGAATCGGCATTGTAAACAAAAATCAGTTTATTAAGCTTATAATTCTCTTTCATAATCTCGTACTAAAATAGCACATTTGAATCTGGAAAAATCTAAAATTTGTTTAAAGAAAGTATTTTGAAATGCCCTTTTATTTTGCAGTAATTTTAATTGCTTTATTTCAATTATCTGTTTGATTTATTTAGAGTAGCGCTATATTTAATAGAATTTTAGGTATTATAGATTGTTATGTTTAAAGTGAATTCCCTTTCAATAATTTTTCAAATAGGTAATGCTTTTAAATATCTATTTTGCTTTTAATCTACTTAAACACCGCTTGAACCCAATCCTAAAAAATGGAATTTGTAAAGTATTCTCTATTACCGGATTTCATTAAAATTGAAGTTTTTAATTTGTGGAACAATGAATATCCAGTAAAATTAAGTCACGAATCAATTGAAGCATTTAATGCATATTTTGAAAAGCTTAATGAAAAATCGCATATAATTTTAATCGACCAAAATAAGAAAATCAGAGCTTGGTACTTTGACTTTTACCGTGAGAACGAAAAGTGGTTCTTAATTATCTTGGATTCAAAAATTCATGGAAAAGGATATGGAACCAAGCTATTAAATCTTGTCAAACAGAAGGAAAACGAATTGAATGGCTGGGTAATTGATCATAATAAAGACAAAAAAAGAAACGGAGAATTTTATAACTCACCGCTGGATTTTTATCTTAAAAAAGGATTTGAAAAAATATCCAAAGAAAGATTGGAATCGGACCAAATTTCTGCCGTAAAAATAAGATGGAGAAGATAAACACTAATTAAACTTCATGAAAAAACTAGGGATAACAACAAAATTCAAAACAGCAATTCCAATACTTCTATTAGTATTTCTGGTTAACTGTAGTACAGAAAAATCTAAAACCATTCCCGCTAGCGAGAAATTGAACACAACCAAAAAGAAAACGGATACTTTGACGAAACATCTCAGACCGTTCAAAGCTGAATTACCAACCATCGGGCTATTGATATACAATGGGGTTCTGCAAAGTGAAGTCATTGCAACGTCTGACGTGTTCGCAAAACCGCTTGAAAGTGGAGAAACAATTTTCAATGTTGTGTCCATAGCCGAAACGGAAAATCCGATAACAACTGAAGAGGGAATGCATTTTGTCCCTGACTATACGTTTGAAAATTGCCCCAAATTAACTGCATTGTTCGTGCCAAGTGCCTATGATATGTACGCCCAAGTTCACAATGAAAAAATTTTAGATTTTATCAGGGAAAAGAACAAAGAAACCAAATACATGGTTAGTAATTGTGCTGGTGCTCAATTAATTGGAGCATCCGGAATTGCCGATGGAAAGAAAATTGTTACCTGGATTGGAGGTGGAGAACAATTGCAGAAAGATTACCCCAATTTAAAAGTCCAAGATGATAGTTTGGTGACTTTTGTGGAGGATGGAAAATTTAGCTCCTCAAACGGGAATTTGGCAAGCTACATAACCGCACTCAATCTACTGGAAAAAATAACCAGTCTCGAACATAGAAAGTTTGTTGAGAGTTATTTATATCTGGACAGGCTGCAATATTGGAATGAGTAAGTTTTGTAAAAACTACTGATGAAAAAACTGAAATAATTAATATGGATAAGCAAATTGGATTGAAGGATGCCATTTCCATTGGCATTGGGGGAATGGTTGGCGGGGGAATTTTTGGTTTCTAGACTTTCTCACTTTGATTATTCAGCAGTTTCCAAAAAGCAAGTAGGTGTTTTGGTTGGCTTGGCATCATACTTTTCAGCTTTGTGCTGGAGTGGACCTATAAAAAAATAGTGCATAAACAGCAATCCTAAAATCGTGCTAGTACTTCTCTTAAAATTAAACAGATATATTTCAAAAAGCCTATCATGCCTTTACAAAAAACACTAACTTTTAGAAATATTAAACCTAGCAAAATGAAAATCAAACTCATCACTTTACTCATTGGAAGCATTATAGTGCTAACCAGCTTTCAACAAGCAACCTCATTGAACTCTTCTAACATCGAAAAAGGAATGATAAAAATCACCTTACTCTATGCAAGTGGTGATGGAAAAACTTTTGACATGGATTATTACGAAAACAAACATATGCCTATGGTTGCAAGTTTATTGGGAGATGCCATGAAAGGGTTTGCCATAGATAAGGGAATAGCTGGTAGGACACCAGATGAAGCTGTACCTTATTTAGCAATTGGCTATTTATACTTTGAACAACTGTCCGACTATCAAGAAGCTTTTGGTCCTAATGCCGAAAAAATTCGTAATGATATTCCAAACTATACCAATAGTATTCCTACAGTACAAATTAGCGAGGTAGTAAAATAGTCGTTCAAGAGCTTTGGCGAAGCTAATTCCTTACTAACAGGAAAATTATGGGTACAATTGACTGGATTGGTTTTGTTGGGGTTTTCCAGATCCTACTTGCCTATATTTTGAATGTGTCTGGAAAACTTAACAGGGACAGCTTGACTTTTATAATATTAAATCTAATTGGAGCCTCTCTTGCTTGTTTGGCTTCCGTACTCATGAACTATATACCATTTATTATTTTGGAAGGAGTTTGGGCATTCGTATCGCTTGTTTCACTTGTAAAAATTCTAAGATAAGGGATCAAAAGAAATGCAATTTAAAACAAGCTGCCCTTGTACATGAGCTATCAGCGTGTGGCAAAGATGATGAACTCGTTGGATGATAACCATAGAATCACCTACCCTTTTAAATCCATCTTTTCGGCAAAATAATCGCAGAAATCCTTCATGGTGGCCGTCATTTTTTCATCCTGTGTGGCCTTCATAAACGTGTCCGACAAAGAAACCAACGTTTGATGGAAGAAAGTTTTCATTTCATCCACGGGCATATCTTTGGTCCACAAATCAATTTTTAACGATTCTTGATTTTTACTATCCCAAACGGAGAGCAACATAGCTTTCGCTTCCTCGTTATTAATACCCCCATCTTGGGCAGACCACGAAAGTTTTTCAGGGACCCGATTCTCGTCCAATCCTACGCGCAAAGTTATTTCCGATGTATGCAAATCTGCCATTTAGCTTCTTGGTTTGTAATTCGATTTTTTAAACAACTCTTCCTCCGGCATCGTCAATAGTTGCTTCAATTCCACATCATTATTATCCATAAAGGAACGTACTATTTGCCATCCAATATACCTGCCCAGCCTACCTGGCGACTCGTTATCCAGTTCCAGACCAAATTTTGAGAACGGTGCCGGATCCAAAAACCTTAGGGTTAATTTGTTGTCCGTACTATACAAATACTCGTTTTCTACAAAATTCCGCCAAATGGGTTCTTCATTACCCAATGCCCAATCCATCTCTTCTTGGGAATATTCTATTTTTACCGCATCGGTTGCATCCGGCATCAACCTATCCTTTAAGTACAGTTCTTTACCAAAATAAATCATGCGGGCCAAAAAAGTCCGATCCCGGGGTCTTGGCACCACTTTCTTGGCAAACGCACTAGCCACATCACTAACCAAATATTTACGGTCCAGATGCTTGGCAACATAGCGCTGGAAACCCCCATAGTATTTATGTTCCGTACCAAGATAATTGTCCAATCCTATAAGCAACAGCGAATCGGTTAGAATAATTCTGTTATCGTAATCCACATCATTGGTTACTGTAATTACCCGTGGAATCTCAAACTCCGGAAAATAGTATTTGGCGTATCTGAAAAACTGTTTCAATCCTTCCTCCTCATCCTCAAAACTCCTAAAGGTATTTCCTACTTCCTGAAACAGTTCAATTTGCAATGAATCCTGCATCTTCATAATCCAAACACTGTCCGGTGCGGGAAACAAATAGGGATAGGCCGCTCGCAATGCTGACAAATTATTTGGTTTTGCCTCCGCAAACTCACGGTCAAATCTTGATAACTTTAAATCTATCGGGATTTTTGCAACTTCAGCAGCCACTTTATCGGTATCATTACAGCCGATAAAAATTGTCAAAATTGACAATATGGTAAAAATGGTTTTTTTCATATGAAGTATTTCCTAATACATTTCATTTTTCAGCAACTACAACTTATTTTTATTGCAAAGTTAATCGATTTATATAAATAGTGATAGGGATATGCAAACGGAAAAAGTGATAGACTATATTGTTGACTGGTTAAGGGATTATGCAACCAATGCCAAACAGAAAGGTTTTGTGATAGGCGTTTCCGGTGGGATAGATTCCGCAGTGACTTCAACGCTTTGTGCCAAGACCGGTCTGAACCTATTGTGTTTGGAAATGCCCATTCATCAGGCAGAGAACCAGTCGGATAGAGCCTCAAGACATATTGATTGGCTGCAAGAAAATTTTACCAATGTAAGCAGGCAACCTGTGAACCTTACCCCTGTATTTGATAGCTTAGTGGCCGCCTTTCCCACAGTTGAAAATGAAGAGGAGCGTTTTATGTCCCTCGCCAATACGAGGGCACGCTTGCGCATGACAAGTCTATATTATTTTGCGGCACTTAACCGCTATCTGGTTGCAGGAACCGGAAATAAGGTGGAAGACTTTGGCGTAGGATTTTACACCAAATATGGTGACGGTGGTGTAGACTTAAGTCCCATAGCCGATTTGTTGAAGACCGAGGTCTATGAGATTGCAAAGTTTTTGGGTGTAAACGATGAAATTATAAAGGCTGCACCAACGGACGGACTTTGGGGCGATGACAGGACCGATGAAGACCAGATAGGTGCATCCTATCCGGAATTGGAGTGGGCCATGCGGATGAAGGATGAGGGTAAGTCAGTGGATGACTTTACGGGCCGTGATAAGGAGGTGTTCTCTATATTTAGTAGGTTTAACTCGATGAACCGCCATAAAATGCTGCCCATTCCCGTTTGCGAGATTCCCGAGTCGTTAAAATAAACCACTCACCTAACAATCAGGTTGATAAAACGAATTTATCATAAGAAATAATAACTTTTAGGAAAATTACCACATATTTGCCTTCTAATTTAGATTATTTAGCCTTACATTGCATGTGCGTTTTTATTCACAAAAAGCATATAAGGACGGTCTAGAAAACTCAACATAATGATTAAAGTTTTAATTGCGGACAACCACCCCATCATTAGAATGGGCGTTAGACATGTTCTTGAATCCGCTGCAGGTTTTGAAATGGTGGAAGATGTTTCCACAACCGAAGAACTCTTTGAAAAACTTGAAAAAGTTACCCCCGATGTTGTAATGTTAGAGATGGATATTCCTGAAATGAACGGGATAGCCGCTTTACGTAAAATCAAAAAAGAATATCCTGATGTCAAAGTATTAATGTACAGCGGACAATCCGAGGATGTTTATGCATTAAGCGCCATTAGGGCAGGTGCATTTGGATACTTGGCAAAGTCTTCCGATATCGACTACATTCTTTCGGCGGTAAAAAAAGTAAGTGAAGGCAGTATGTTCATCACCAACGAGTTGGCCCAAAGGCTTGCTTTTGATGAAGGTACCAAGAAGCCAAGAAGATTCTTCCGTAAATTGTCTACCAGGGAAGTAGAAGTTTTAAAACTTCTCGCCAGTGGCAAAAGAAATAAAGAGGTTGCCCAAGGGTTAAACCTAAACGAAAAAACAGTAAGTACCTATAAAGCACGTTTAATGAAAAAATTGAATGTGGACAATATGGTAGATTTGCTACAACAGGCAAAAGCGTTGGAACTGTATTAAAAAGTTTCCGAAGCAAAGAAATGAAAAACCCGCAGCTGCGGGTTTTTTCATTAATAGTATTGTTTAAGAATCAAATCGTTTTTTTCTCCTAACCTTTTTTTCAACTCAATAAAATTCTTAACATCTTCCATTTTTTCTTGAGCAGTAATATCTTCCTCTTTTTTTTCAAGGAGTTGTAGTGCAATATTACCGATCAAATCATCAATGAGTTTGAGTCTGATCGAAGTAATAGTTTGAGAGACTCTTAAAACTATATCTTCTTCCTTCTTCTTCACAAAAATGTCACGCCTTTCCCAATCATGTAGTTCATATTTGTTTTCCGACATGGATAAATCCGCAACAATTTCACCAATGTGCTGAGGAATCGCTCCTATCCACTCTTTGAAAGCAAAAGAATCTTTATTTAATAACTGCTCAATTAATAAATAATAAATTTCTTTAAATAAATCATCAGCAAATTCTATTTCATCTTCGTGTAATGCTAAATAAATTTTCTCAGCTACCGTCCTTTTTTCATCCGTTTTAGTCAAGGTAAGATTTCCAGAACTATCCTCCTCCTGATAAAAATCAACAAAAGTTTCTTCCTTTGTTCCAAATTGAAGTAGTATTTTGAGAATTTCAGTCTCATGAAATTTTTTAATATCCACTTTCTCTTGAACCGTTTCATTACGTACAACATCAAAGGATTTTTGTTCCTGTTTTAATTGCTTTTTCGCCTCATAAGACTCCTTTTTATCTATTTGCGCCAAGGTATTGAACAACACCGCTTCGGATATGTTCATGATTTGCGCGCATTCCTGAATATAGATTTCTTTCTTTATCCGGTCCGGAATCTTGGCAATACTGTTCACTATATCCCTTACGGTATCCGCACGCTTTATTGGGTCATCCGAAGCTTCTTCTACGAGCAAAGAGGCCTTGAACTGAATAAAATCTTTGGCATTCTCCTGTAGGTACAACACCACATCCTCGTAGTCATTGTTCTTGGCAAAACTATCCGGGTCTTCCCCTTCAGGAAACGTACATATTTTTACGTTCATTCCCTGTTCTAAAATCAAATCGATTCCTCTCAGGGAAGCTCGCAAGCCTGCTGCATCCCCATCGAATAACACCGTAATATTCTTGGTAAGCCTATTGATCAATCGAATCTGTTCCGGCGTTAAGGCTGTACCACTGGAAGACACCACATTGGTTATGCCCCGCTGTTGGAACTGAATAACATCGGTATAGCCTTCTACCAAATAGCAATTGTCCTCTTTGGCAATGGCCTGCTTTGCGTGATAAATTCCGTAAAGCACCTTGCTTTTATGATAAATCTCGCTTTCGGGGGAATTAAGGTATTTGGCAGCTTTTTTATCATTAGTCAAGATTCGGCCACCAAAACCAAGGACACGCCCGCTTAGTGAATGAATAGGGAACATCACCCTGCCTTTAAAACGGTCAAACTTTTTAAGATTATTGGGATTGTTCGCATCTTCCTTTACAATGGTCAATCCCGTTTTTTCCAAGTACTCCAGTTTGTAACCGCTGTCCAAAGCTGCATTGGTAAACCCGTCCCATTGGTCTAGGCAGTAACCAAGCTCAAATTTCTTGATTGTTTCCTCCGTAAAACCGCGTTCCTTAAAATAACTTAGACCAATTGCTTTCCCCAGCTCCGTTTCCCATAGCATTTCCTTAAAATGCTTTTGTGCGAACTCGGAAACCAAATACATACTCTCGCGCTCATTGGCCTGTTCCTTATCTTCGTTGGATTGCTCCGTCTCCTCAACTTCTATGTTATATTTCTTGGCCAGGTACTTTATAGCTTCGGGGTAGGTGAAATGTTCGTGTTCCATTAAAAAAGCCACCACATTACCCCCTTTACCACTACTGAAATCCTTCCAAATCTGTTTCACCGGCGATACCATAAAACTAGGGGTGCGCTCATCACTGAACGGACTCAGCCCTTTAAAGTTGGAACCTGATTTTTTCAACTGTACAAAATCACCAATGACCTCCTCCAAACGGGCGGTTTCATATACTTGATCTATGGTAGTTTTTGCAATCAAAAAATAACTCTTTTTGGGTTTGGGTAATGTAAAAATATCGATTTCTACCCCTATATTAGTACTGAATTCAATAATAAGAAAAATGAAAAACAATTTATTTACATTACTACTGTTTTTTACAGTTCAATTAATTTTTACACAAACCACCCCAAACAGCATTAGCGTTAGCGGTACTGCAGAGTACTCCATAAACCCCGAATACGCCAGTAAGATGATCATAAGTCTCAATAACGTATACTATGATGCAGTAACCATGAGTCTTGATGAAGTGAAGGCTACCTATTTGGATAAGCTATCCAAGGCAGGTATTAAAACCGATCAACTGACGGAGGATTCCTTGTATTACGCGCTTTTGGGCTACGAAAAGGAAGGTACAGTAATGACTTTTAAAACAAAGTCCATTGAGGAGATGCAGAAATTTTTAAATGTAAAATCCATCGGCGTATCACGGTCCGATACTACTATGGAGGCCCAATTAACCGAGGATGAAATGGCTAGTTATGCTAAAGTCGCCTTTGACGATGCAAAGAAAAAGGCCGAAGCCCTATCAAAAAAACTTGGAAGGAGTATTGGAAAAGCCTTAAGTATAAGCGATTCGAACAGCCAAGAAATTTCAGAATCCGTATATTACGGAAATACAGGAAACAAAAGGGTTTATTACCTCTCCGTTTCTTTTGAGCTTCTTTGATAATGAATTTTTAATGCATGATTCTTTTTTTTGGAACTAGACCCGGAAAAACGCAGACCCATCGAATGCTAAATGTTGATTGCCCTTTTTGTAATCAAACCGGGACCTTGGTAGTTTCCAGACAAAGTACTTACTTTCACCTATTTTGGATTAAGCTTTTCAAGATTTCTAGTAATACCGTTGCGGAATGTGATCATTGTAAACGTGTCTATTACGAGGATGAGTTCTCTGAACCCATGCTGAAATCTCTAGAAAAATAAAAGGGCATGCCAACTTTCGCTACATACCCTAACCAACTCAAATAAACACTAATTACTTACAGATCAAAACGAAGGCCCAAGGAGATGTTCCTTTGTTCCACCAAAGCATCCTTGAAAATGGGGTTCAGGTCATATTTTACATAAAGCAGCACTCCGTCAAATCCTGCATAAGCGCTAAGTCCGTAAACGAAATTAGATGTGTTGTAACCTCTTTTCAGCTTATCCTTCACATTTTCACCATTACGGTCGTATTTTAATTTTTGACGGGTTCCAAGGTTAAAACCACCATAGCCACCTATTCCCAAGCGGAATTGGTTATTCAAGGAATATCGCAATGTCTCATCCGTTTTTCTCAATTTGGAAGGTCCAAACTCAAAATGCAACGGAAACACAAGGTTATCCATTCTCAACTTCGACTTTTTTAAATCGAATTCGAATTCCTGCAGCTCTGTCTGTCCATTTTCAGCTGCAACAAAATATTGATTATCCTTTGGTTTCAATCCATTAAATTGAAAGGAAAAACCATAGTTGAGCCTTAAAAAATTAGAGTTTTCAAATACCCGCGTTCTCCATTGCCATCCCATTTCAAAGAAACGGCTACCTCCTATTTTATATGGGGAATCTTCTAAAGATTCACCTTCAATTATTGCATTGTTTAGACCTACCGCAAATACCAAATCCGAATAGGTTCTGCGGTCGTACTTTATCTCCCGCTTCCATCTTTTGGAATTAAAGCTAACAACCGGTTTTCCATCGATATCTATTCCCAACCGAATTCGGTCATTATCCAAAGTATCCATTTCCATTAGCACCAATGTTTTTCCTTCATTTCGCTCTAAAAGGGCAATTTTATTATCCAAAATGGCAATCCTGTTTTCAATATTCAGTGCCCTTTTTTCCGCGGCTGCTTTTTTAAGCGTATTTGCCTCATCTTCTGTTATGGCACCATTTTCCAAACGTTTATTTATATCCTCAACTTCAAATTTCAAGGCCTCTTTTTCTTGCGCGGTTATTTTCTCCTTTTGATTTTGCAAAAGTGTTATGTGTTCGCTTTTTTCTTCCTGCGCCAAAACAGATTTGGTTACCAAACAGCTTACTACAATTAATAGATAAAGTGTGATTGTTCTCATTTTTTTTGATTTTTGATACGTTGATTATCCTCAGTATCCGTTGATGAATAAAACTCCAGTCCCTCTCCCCATAGCAAATATGGAGATTTCGATAAATTTGAATATTAACAGTGATTAATTGTTACGGTCCGCGACAGCAGTCCTTACTTTAAGAAACCCCGTTTTTAACGATTGGAAAATTTGGTCTCGGAAGGATTGATCAAGTTCTTCCTCAACTTCTGTCAACAAGGCCATTGCGTCAACAGAATTGTCCGGGTTAAAAAGTCGTTGCCTTAAAATATCTTGTTGTGCTTTGTATAAAAGTGAATCTACTTCGGCATCGGTTACTTCATTTGAAAGTTCCAACCTATCCACTTGTACCATAACTTCCGCTATTTTGGAATTCAGTACTTCCTCGGGAACGATAGCTATTTTGGCAGTATCCTGAATTTCCTCCGTAATAGAACTCACGACAACTTCTTCCCCAGTCATTTCTTTGGAATAAATACTATGGTTCTTTTCAGTTGGAATAACATTTTTAATTGTTGTTTCTTTTTCTTTTTCAATAATAGATTCTTCAAAAACTATGGCATCTGGAATCGCCTCCTCTCTAACTTCAGGATTTTCTTTGGTTGGTGTTTCTACTATTATTTCATCGGTAAAAACCTCATCGCTTCCAGAGTTCAAGTAAAATAGCGTTATTCCAATCAGCAAAATAACGCTCGCCGCGACACCGAACCCAAAGTAAGGGCGATTGGATTTACGAGTTTCAGTTGCTCCCAATTCGGTTGAAATTTTTGTCCAAGCAGCATTACTTGGGGTAATCTCCCTTTCCTCCAACTTTGACTTAATATATTTTTCGAATTTATCGGGTTCCATAACCTATGATATTTTGTTTCTTTAATTTCTCCTGTAGCATTTTTCGTGCTTTGAACAACTGACTTTTAGAGGTGCTTTCGGTTATGGAAAGCATTTCCGCAATTTCCATATGCTTATACCCTTCTACTGCATAAAGGATAAAAACCATTTTATATCCTTGTGGCAGGCCATCTATCAACTGCTGTATATGTTCCGTATCCAAATCCATTGATTGCGATACATCGTTATTTTGATTGTTTTCATAAACCTCATCATCGAACACCACAAACTGTTGTTTTCTCAAATACGATATGCTCTCATGAATCATAATTCTGCGCAGCCATCCTTCAAAACTACCCTCATGCTTAAAGGTGTGGAGTTTTTTAAACATCTTTAAAAAACCCTGTACCATCACATCTTCTGCAAAATGAAGATCCTTTATATACTGCCGGCATACACCAAGCATTTTTGGGGCATATTTACTATACAATCGTTGTTGCGCATCACTATTTCCGGCTATGGCCTTCTTAATGAGTTGTCTTTCGTTTTTATATAGTGGTATGATTTTCAAAACTTTTATGCTGTCTTCTATTAGTATAGACGCCGTGATGATAGAAATAGTTGCCTCTAACAGAAAATAAATTTAAAAATTTTTGTTACTATCTGATTATCAATTATTTAAATTGATAATAAAACTGTAAATTAATTTGATTATGATTGATGGTTACTTTTTACGATCCACGACGTAGTTTACCATAAGTTCCAAGGCAGCTCGATAGTCGGATTCCGGATAGTTTTTAAGTATCTCCAAGGCTTGGTCTTTATACTCCAACATTTTTACCACAGCGTAATCAAGACCACCAACTTCCTTGACAAAATTGATGACTTCCTTTACCCGTTTTTTATCCTTATTGTGATTTTTTACTGAATTGATTACCCAGCTTTTCTCTTTCTTAGAACAGTGATTAAGCGCGTAGATTAATGGAAGGGTCATCTTTTGCTCTTTGATATCAATACCGGTAGGTTTCCCTATTCGCTCGTTTCCGTAGTCAAAAAGATCATCCTTTATTTGGAATGCCATTCCACACAACTCTCCAAATTTTCTAAACCTTTCGACATCCGCAGACTCAGGCTTTACGGAACAAGCACCTAAACTACAGCATGCAGCAATCAGCGTTGCCGTTTTTTGACGTATGATATCGTAATATACTTCCTCAGTAATATCCAACCGCCTGGCTTTTTCAATCTGCAACAGCTCGCCCTCGCTCATCTCCCTAACCGCAACCGAAATAATCCGAAGTAAATCAAAATCACCATTATCTATTGACAGTAACAATCCTTTTGACAATAAATAATCCCCAACCAATACGGCAATCTTATTTTTCCATAAAGCGTTAATGGAAAAAAATCCGCGCCGTTTATTGCTCTCGTCCACCACATCATCATGCACCAATGTAGCCGTATGTATCAATTCGATTACCGATGCCCCTCTATACGTACGCTCATTTACTTCACCATTGTTCAACAACTTAGCGGTAAGAAACACGAACATAGGCCGCATTTGCTTCCCTTTTCGATTTACGATGTAATACGTTATGCGGTTGAGTAACGCTACTTTGGAAGTCATGGAATCCCGAAACTTGGACTCAAAAAGTTCCATTTCTTGATTGACGGGTTCCTTAATTTGCGCTACTATTTTCAAGCGGTTTGACTTTGGATGCTAAAATTAGCGAAAAGCACGCAGTTAACAGTTGTTAGTTGTTAGTTGTTAGTTGAAATAAAATAATTCTTATATAGGATTAGCCTTTAGTGAAATACTTCCTACTACTAACTTATAATCACGATTTATTTGCCAACTGTCCACAAGCAGCATCGATATCCTTACCACGCGAACGCCTTACCGTAACCACTATGCCGTTTCTCTCCAACGTATTTACGTACCTATCAATGGCACTGTTGGAAGCCTGCCTGAATTCACCATCATCTATAGGGTTATATTCTATCAAGTTCACCTTGGAAGGGGCAAATCTGCAAAATTCTACTAAAGCATCTATATCCTTTTGGTTGTCGTTGATACCGTCCCAAACCACATACTCATATGTAATTCTACTACCGGTTTTATCATACCAATATTCCAAGGATTCCCGTAAATCACTCAATGTAAATGTGGCGTTGAACGGCATTATAGAAGTGCGTATCTCATCAATAGCGGAATGAAGGGAAACCGCCAATTTAAACTTGACCTGTTCATCCGCCATTCGCTTAATTAACTTTGGTACTCCTGATGTTGATACCGTAATTCGTTTTGGAGACATTCCTAATCCCTCTTTTGAAGTAATCTTTTCAATGGCCTTAAGAACGTTATTATAGTTCATTAGCGGCTCTCCCATGCCCATAAATACGATATTGCTCAGTGGCCTGTCGAAATAAAGTCGGCTTTCATTGTCTATGGCAACAACTTGATCATAAATTTCATCAGGATTCAGGTTTCGCATGCGTTTTAAGCGGGATGTAGCACAGAAACGGCAATCCAAACTACAGCCTACTTGACTGGAAACACAGGCCGTTGTCCTCGTTTTTGTTGGTATCAAAACCGATTCTACTACTAGGTCATCATGTAGTCGCACCGCATTTTTGATGGTTCCGTCCGAACTACGCTGAATTTGGTCCACTTTAATGTGGTTGATTACGTAATTGGACTCCAACATTTCCCTAGTTTCCTTGGATAGGTTGGTCATTACATCAAAGGAATGTGCCGATTTTTGCCAAAGCCATTCGTACACCTGATTACCACGAAATGCTTTGTCCCCATTGGCGACAAAAAACTCCCGTAGCTGCTCTCGTGTCAAGGCACGAATATCCTTTTTCTTTACTTCCACATCTTTTAGCTAAAAAATCCTGCTTTTCATATTTCTATTGATAAGCAGGATTCAAATACCTTATAGTTCTACTTTCACCTGGACTGTAGGTGAACAAATTTTTGTCCTAGATAATCAGCATGGCATCACCATAAGAATAAAACTTATAGTTTTCCAAAATTGCCTGCTTATAGGCCTTTTTCATTAAATCGTGACCCACAAAAGCGGATACCATCATCAACAGTGTGGACTTTGGCAAGTGAAAATTGGTTATCATGCAATTGGCAATACTAAACTCATATGGAGGAAATATAAACTTATTGGTCCACCCTTCATACGTATTCAACATATGGTTAGAGGACACGGCACTTTCCAAACCTCTCATGGCGGTTGTACCTACTGCACAAATTCGTTTCTTCTTTAGTTTAGCATTGTTTACGATTTCCGTAGCCTTTTCATCTATAAACAATTCTTCGCTGTCCATTTTATGCTTGGAAAGGTCTTCTACCTCAACCGGGTTAAAGGTTCCCAAACCAACGTGTAATGTTAGTTCAGCAAAATCGACACCCTTTATTTCCAAACGCTTTAATAGGTGTTTGGAAAAATGTAATCCGGCGGTTGGAGCGGCTACCGCACCTTCGTGCTTTGCATAAATCGTTTGGTAACGTTGCTCATCTTCCGGCTCTACGTCCCTTTTTATATACTTAGGAAGTGGGGTCTCACCCAATTCCCTTAGTTTCCTCCTAAAGTCCAGATAAGCACCGTCATATAGGAACCTAAGCGTGCGCCCCCTAGAGGTTGTATTATCGATTACCTCGGCTACCAATGTTTCATCGTCTCCAAAGTAGAGCTTGTTCCCAATACGAATCTTACGTGCCGGATCAACCAAAACATCCCACAACCGTTGCTCCTCGTTCAATTCACGCAAAAGAAAAACTTCGATACGGGCACCTGTTTTTTCCTTGTTTCCATAAAGTCTGGCTGGGAAAACTTTGGTATTGTTCAATACCATAACGTCTCCTTCGTCAAAATAATCGATCATATCCTTGAACATCTTGTGCTCAATTTTTCCGGTTTCTCTATGGATGACCATCAATTTGGACTCATCCCTATTTTCAGAAGGATGTTCTGCCAATAATTCTTTTGGAAGCTCAAAACTAAAGTGAGATAATTTCATATATTTTTATAAATCTATTAGGGGTTTCATGCAATGTTCTACCGCGCAAATGCGGCTGCAAATATACAATCTGCGGATAGGGGTTGTCAAGTAAAACGGGAATTATAATTCAGTAACTTTAAAATGAAGCGATTCCATATCCTTCCAAAAATCGGGATAGGACTTGGAAACCACCTCGGCATCGTTAACAATCAAAGTAGTTTTCATCGCTAGCGGAGCAAAGGCCATAGCCATTCTATGGTCATTATACGTATCAATAGCTATTTCCTTATTTATTGAATCCGAAGGCTCTAGCGTAAGTGATCTGTCCGTCACCGAAATATCAGCTCCTAACTTTGAAAGTTCCGTATCTAGCGCTACTAACCTGTCCGTTTCCTTTATCTTCAGGGTATGCAACCCAGTTAGGTGACAGCCCATACCCAAACCAAAACAGGTTACGGCAATAGTCTGTGCAATGTCCGGAGCATTAACCAGATCAACATTTATAGTATCGACTTTGATATTTTCCGTCTTTTGTAAAATGACACTATTCTTTTCAAAGGTAGACGACACTCCAAAGCTCTGATATATTTTAGAAAGAACGCTATCTCCTTGAAGGCTGGTCTGTTTATAAGAGGACAATTTGATTTGCGAACCAACTTTACACATAGCAATAATGCTGTAAAAATAGGATGCGGAGCTCCAATCCGACTCTACCACAAGCGTGATTGGTTTCACCGTGCTTTTCGGGGAAACAGTAATGCTATTCTCATCAAAAGAATTGCTGACGCCAATTTCATCCAGCAGGCTCAAGGTCATTTTTATGTACGGTACAGAAGTGATTTTTCCAACTAATTCTAGTTCCAAACCATTTTTGAGGCTTGGTGCCATCAGCAAAAGCGAGGAAATATACTGGCTACTAATATTCGCAGGAAGACTTACTTTGCTTCCCGTGAGCGTTTTTCCAGTAATCTTTAAAGGCGGAAAGCCTTCGTCTTGCACATAATAGATTTGAGCCCCAAGTTCTCGCAAGGC
Source organism: uncultured Flavobacteriaceae bacterium (assembly GCA_963848865.1). Classification (GTDB taxonomy): domain Bacteria; phylum Bacteroidota; class Bacteroidia; order Flavobacteriales; family Flavobacteriaceae; genus Maribacter. The sequence goes on from CAWKFV010000017.1 coordinate 34,140, forward strand.
ATCTACCAATATCTTTATGGGACGTTCCGTCATCCTTTTTGAACCTGTAAGAACTACCTCTTTACCCTCTTGTGATGCGAAGTAACTTGTTAAAAAACGCATGGCGGTACCAGCGTGATGAATATCTACCGTACCAGAACTTTGTTTTAAACCTTTTTCCATTACCTGCGCATCATCCGAATTGGATAAATTCTCAATTAAAATGTCCGGATAAAGTGCTGAAAGAAATAGCGACCGATTGGATTCGCTCTTGGAACCCGTGATTTTAATATCTTTTTTGAGAAGTTTTTCGCTCGGGCCGGAAAGATGAATTTTCAAGATTTCTTTGTTTAAAAAGTGCCCAAATATAGTATTATTTCAACTTTTTATTGTTCTGATGTCGGTCATGATCTCGTTTTGTTTTTAAATCCAACTTTTTGTCAAAAGCATGTTGTAAATCTATTCCCGTTTGGTTTGCCAGACAGAGCACTACAAATAAAACATCTGCCAACTCTTCTCCCAAATCCTTGGATTTGTCCGACTCTTTCTCGCTTTGTTCCCCGTAACGCCTTGCTATAATTCGCGCTACTTCCCCTACCTCTTCCGTAAGTTGCGCCATATTGGTCAATTCATTAAAGTAACGAACCCCATGTTCCTTAATCCAATTATCTACGGCCTGTTGTGCGTTTGGTATATTCATTATTCCTTATTTGTGACCTATTATATTTTCTCCAAAACTATTAAAGAATGTGATTGTATATTAACTCCTATACAAAAAAATCTTTAATCATTTCAAAACTTCGACAGGTATAATGATGTTGAATTTAAACCAAAGATAAATACCATATTAGTTATTCCCGAAGCATTTTCATGAATATAAAATTTTAGCACTCCAAGATTATCAGGTAAAGCTATATTCGAATACTTTAAGAAGATTTTTCTCTTTAAGTTCTATGGCACTATTAAGATGGAAAAACAAAAATCTTTGTCTTAGTTTTCAGTATGAATTCTTGAATTTACCATTATAGTACTTTACTATACCGCTTATTATTAAAATTAATTCATATGATTATTCACCTGCTTTAATATTATCAACAGAAGAATTCCCTAAATTTTTTGACAAGACAATTTTCTCCTTCTGCTTTTCCACCAGATTTTTATAGAGCTCCTTTAATCCTGCATAGTACTCAACACCTATTAAAGCCTGATTAAAGATTAGATTTACCTTTAACTGAAGGATATTTCCAGTTTGTTTTAATTGATAACTAAAACTGCCCATATTATCTAATAATACTAAGCTAACATCCTCGGGTTTTGAAAGGAGCTGATATCCTTCAGGCAGGTTTACAGTAATATTATGTTTTTGTTGCCAAGGGTAAGAAAAATCAATGGGATAGTTTCTTTCGTTCAATTTGAAAGGGTTCTCTTCGATTGCCATAAAGAACATGGGAGAAAAATAGAGCTTATCATTAATTATGTCAATCTGATTATCTAGATTAAAAGTATAGCTCTCTGTAATAGATTTACCTATTCTATTTTTATTTTTTATATCGTAATCAGAAATTTCCATGCCCTGATTCTTATTTTCAAGTTTTTCAAGATAAGAGTCTTCAGAAATTGAAATATTTGTATTTCTAAATTGATAGGCACTATAATCATAGTAAACCTTGCGTAATTTTCCCTTTAATCCACCTTCAGATGAAAGGTCAACCATCATCATAGTATTTTCAGTAGAAATATTTTTTGGCGAGAGATCGATGGTTTCATGAGTTTCATCCTTTTTTATTAACCTACCAAACCAATTCAAAGCTCTAGTAGGTAGCAAATCAGGCTTGGTATATTTATTAGAGGCATCCAGTAGAACCGTACCCTCATCCAATTGAACCGAAGCTATTACATAATTGAATCCTTCCATTGTAGGAAAAAGCGGTATACCATTACTACGTGTACTGATAAGGACGGGATTGGCTTCTAAACCAGCCTCTTGTAGCATGGATAATAATATGAGATTAATATCCGCTATATTTCCAGATTTATCCCTATATGCTTCTTTAACTCCTTTGTCTGTGTAATAACCATAGTAGTTATTCCATGTCATTCTATTTTGAACATGCTTAAAGATTGCGTAGGCCAATTCTTCTTTCGAACTGGTAACGGACATTATTGGTTGTAAATCCTCCTTAAAAAACCGATTCCCTTTGAGTTGACCTCCAAAACCGTCGCTTTTATATATATTCTTGATTACACTTTCCCAAGTTGTGGTATAACTTTCTATGGGTGAATTGGGAAAATTAATATATTGAAGTTCGTACTTCACTGCGCTTCTGTAATTATCCATGTAATTAACGTAAGGTTCCTCCTTTAAAGCCGGCACGTCTTTCATATTATAGTCTACAACATTAATTTTATAGTTAATATTATTAGTTGAAAAAGAAGTATTGGAATGACTACCAGACTTGTTTTTAGATTGGATATTAATTATTCCGCTACTTAAGCTATATTTTGGCTCTACACGTAAAAAACCTTTAATGAAGGGTTTAAAAACAAAATACTCTGGAGTAGATATGTTGATTTCCTCAACCATTATTGGTATATCATATTGTAACGTAATGTCATCTATGTTATAGTAAAATGGAGAATGTATTTCATATTCGTACTCAATAACACTACCCTCTTTTATGTTTGGAAGGGTAAACTTCTCCTCATCTCTAAATTTGTTCAATGATGTCTTAAACATTCCAGATTTTTCTAGCTTATGTTTAACCACTTTTCCATTTTCCAGATTGTATGTAAAGGCCTTAAGACCAGATAAAGTTTCACTATCACCACCATTTTTGTAGAGCGTTTCTGACTTAGTGGTATAATCAAATCCATCTTTATTATAAATTTTTATTCGTTCATGGATATTCGAAACAACCTGAAAGCCTGCACTTTGAATATAATGAATTCGAATTCTCTCATTTCGATAGAGAACAACAGCTGCAGTTGAAGAATCCTTAGGATAATATTTTTCTTCCAGTTCCTCCTTTGAAATTTTTCCAAATTTAAAGTCCTGAGCAACTGTCGAAAGGCTTATGAACAATAAAGCGAAGTGGATTGCGAGATGAAGTTTTTTCATGATTGGTATGATTATTTTGGTCGTTATTTTTTTAGCAAAACAATTTGGCTGTTGTCCTTTTTGGCAGTGAGTTTTCTAAAATTCCGGTAATCCTCGTATTTTTCTTTCGGATATAAACCATTTTTAATTAAAAGACTTCTTTTGTATAAAATAGCATGTGCGTCTTCTTGAGGTTCAAAGGAAACTCTATAATGACCAAATTCATTCTCCTCTATAAATCCGTCTGGGATAGCTTCTATTTTATATTCTTCGGGTAGTTTAATCATAAGAGTATCCTCATCTAAATAACCTCTTGTAATCTCAAAGGGAAATTTCCTATTTCTATACCTATTTGGAACAAAATCATTCTTGTTGAAAGCATTTACGGAAAACAAAATTCGATCTCCACTAATCGATGCATATTTTGAGGCCTTCATTGTCACGTTTTCAGTAAACCGAACTTGATTCTTATCATTATTAAAACTATAATTTTCTATTTTTAGATTATTAATGTTTTCCCAAGTGTTTCGGTAGTATTTTATGATATCATCGGGTGATTCCTTTTCCAGCTTAAACCTATTGTCATATTGGATTCCTTTAGTAGATATGCGGACAACACCGGATATATTCCCTAGATGATCTAAACTATATTCCCCATGAACTCCTTGAAAATTTTGTTCGTTAAGATAACCCACCGTTTTTATAAGTTCCCCTCCTTCTGGTTTAACTACCAAAGCTGTTCTATCATCCGTAAAATCACCTAAAAATCCAAATGGATGTACTTGCGAAGTACAGTCAATCCAATAATACTGATTTCTGTAGGGTATGGCCAATATGGCATGGTTACCTTGAAGACCGGCAAAGTCCTGTTCAAAATCTACTTTACCTTTACCTGCTTGAATTACCGTGTAATATGATTCTACTCCTACTGCTTGTAGCAATGCACGCGTATAATTGGACAATCCTTTGCAATCACCATATTTAAGGTTATCAACATCAATTGCACTAATTGGTTTCCAACCTCCTATCCCAATTTGCACACTTATATACCTAGTGTTTTCCTGAACATATTTATAGATAATCTTTGCCCGTTCCAAAGTGTCCGACACTCCCTTTACAAGCCTTCTCACCTTACTAATTGTTTCCTCTGTAAGATTTGACCTGTCTTTTAATAGAGATTTGTTAATCCATAGTCCAAAATCCTTCCAATCATTAAAATCCGCAGTTTCACCTTTTAAACTAAATTGTTTTAGTTGGACTCTTAATTTTGGGATTATTTTGGAAAATGAAGGGGCCATTTGTTCAGGTTCGAATGCAAGAACATTGGAGGCTTCATATGTGATTATGCCGTCACTATCATTTTTAGAAACTTGAATTTTATCAAGGTTATATTCTTTAATTTTGGGTTGTATACCGTAATCACCATAATTTATAGTGTACCTACTTTTTTCTACACTCACGTTATAATCCGACAAGAAATACCATTGTGGGAAAAAACCTGTATCACTAGTCTCGACCGAATATTTTAATGCTATGGTAAATGGATAACTAATAGGGGTATATCGATGTACAAGCATTCTATCATCATTGTATAGTGATATTCCGTCATTTACACTTACATCTTCAAAGTCTTTCTTTTTTATATGATCAATCTCATTCCCAAGGTTATCATATATGTATACATCTAGGTCTTTTACCTTTTTCTCCTTATCATAACCTATTCTGTTAACAGCGAAGCTATTACCCTTAAAATTTAGTATGGTAACAACTTGATTTACCTCATAGTACATCTTATCAAAAGATGATATATGAATATTCATTTCATCAAGTCTTACAATTGCATTTGCATTTTCAGACAATGAACTATCCAATAAAAGAGATTGAAATTTTTGATTTTGGGCAGCGCCTGTAAGGCATAGAAAAAGGCAAAAAAAACGAAAAGATAAATGCATTGGCAGGTTTAAGTAGGCTAATTAACTAACGCCAATATATTATTTTTCTTACAAAAATTTTGAAAAAATCGATTAAAAACTTTATTCCTTGTTCTTTGTGTCAATAATTATGGTCACGGGACCATCATTCAACAAATCAACTTTCATATCGGCTCCAAAAATCCCCGTTCCGACTTTTTTTCCTAGTTCCTCCTCCATGATTTTAACGAAAGACTCATATAAGGGTGTTGCAATCTCAGGTTTGGACGCCTTTGTATACGATGGCCGATTCCCTTTTTTTGTCGCAGCGTATAATGTAAACTGGCTCACGACAATGATATCACCGCCTTCCTCCGCGACTGATTTGTTCATCACTTCATTTTCATCATTAAAAATACGGAGATTAACCACTTTTTTGGTCAGCCATTTTATATCATCAAATTGATCATCATCAGTAATACCAAGAAATACCAGAAGACCCTTCCCTATCTTGGAAATAATTTTACCTTCAACGGTAACACTGGCTGATGAAACCCTTTGAATAACTGCTCTCATTTTTTCTCTGCGTAATCATCCAATCGATAACCTTCATCCTCACCAGCAATCATTTGTACATAACTCTTATAACGACTCCAAGAAACTATCCCTTCTTCCAAAGCATCTTTTACAGCACATTTGGGTTCGTCCAAATGAATGCAATTATTGAACTTACAGTCCTTTTTAAGTTCAAAGAATTCTGGAAAATAATCTCCTATTTCGGCCGGTTCCATATCAAATATGCCAAAACCTTTAATACCTGGGGTATCAATAATTTTAGCATCAAAAGAAAGATCGAACATTTCAGCGAACGTAGTCGTATGCTGCCCTTGAAGATGTTGAGCGGAAATTTCAGCGGTCTTAATATCCAATTGGGGCTCAACCTTATTAATCAAAGTGGATTTTCCAACTCCAGAATGCCCGGAAAACATGGAAACCTTACCAATCATTAGTTCTTTTACCTTATCTATATTCTTTCCGCTTTTTGCCGATATTCCAATACAGGTGTATCCAATCTCCCTGTACAATGCCGCTAAGAATTTAACTTCATCCAATTCTTCATCGCTATAACTGTCCACCTTATTGAATAATAAGACAACAGGGATATCGTAGGCTTCAGCGGTCACTAAAAACCTATCAATAAAAATGGTATATGTGGTGGGGTTGTTTAGGGTTATCAATAGAAATACCTGATCCAAGTTGGCAGCGATAATGTGTGTCTGCTTGGAAAGATTTACGGACTTGCGGATGATGTAGTTTTTTCTATCCGCTATTTTATCTATTATACCGATGGTGTCATCCCCAATAGTCTCTACTTCAAACTCTACCCAGTCACCAACAGCAATAGGATTGGTACTCTTGATACCTTTTATACGGAACTTACCCTTTATCCGGCATTCGTAAAAAATACCATCCTCGGCCTTTACCGTATACCAGCTTCCGGTGGATTTATAAACTACTCCCTTCATTACAAATAATCATCCTACAAAGAAACAACAATACTTTTATACTCATATTTTTAAACCAATTTTTGAAATATCGATATTTATAACTTCCAAAACCTAAAAAAGTAAATTATGAAAAAAATTAGTTTAGTTATTTTTCTGGTACTCGCTACTACCATTGAAATTAGCGCCCAACAATTCAAGGTAATTACCAGTGTAGAATCCATAGTGCCCAGTGGTCTTGGCCGATCCCGAATCATTGACGCTAACGCGGACAGGGATTATATGGAATTTTCATCCGTGCAGACCGAAGACGACAATTCAAGGAATAAGGCGGACAGGGGAGAAATTCGCGTTAAGGACTTTGAAGAAACTAAACTGTTGAATTTCTACAACATTGCCGGAATCCGGTTTCAAAATATAGCGGCTAACGATGCGTTGATGTCCTCAAAATTATCAGCTATGGCAGCAGATGGATGGGAATTGGTATTTGTGACCAGTGGCGTTGAATCTGATTCTGGAAGCCAAGATGGACAAGGGATTTTTATAACCCGGTATATTTTCAAGAAATAGGCTTTAAACTAAAAACCCCGGCGCTAACCGGGGACTTGTAAGATTTAATTCATACTTATTTCACCAAATTGATCTCCACACGCCTATTCTTTTGGCGCCCATCTTTATACATGTTGGTGGCTATGGGTTTACTTTCCCCGTAACCGATTGCCGTTAACCTAGATGAGTCGATTCCTTCCTTAACTAAAAAATTCATGACCGACTGTGCCCTAGACTCGGATAGTTTTTGGTTAGTTTGCACACTACCAATACTATCCGTATGACCTTCAATAGTAAATTTTGCATTTGGATAATCTTTCAATATTCTAACAATATCGACTAAAACAGAAGTAGATTCATCCTTAATCGAGGATTTTCCAGAATTGAACAAAATTGTACGTGCATATTCATTCAGCTCGTTCTGAACCTCAGCAGTCACCTCTGGTTCCGGACAACCTTTGTTTGCTACAGTTCCCATTTCAGTTGGGCATTCATCATCCTTATCAATAACTGAATCGCCATCGGAATCAGGCCAAGGACAACCGCCATTTTCTACAGGACCCGCTTCGGTGGAGCATTCATCTTCATTATCCAATAAGGTATCTCCATCAGAATCTATCCATGGACAACCTCCATTTTCCAAAGGCCCTGCTTCATCTATACATTTATCTTCGTTGTCCAAAACAGAATCCCCATCGGTATCGCCCCAAGGACAACCATTATTTTCAACAGGTCCAAAATCCTTTGGGCACCCATCTTCCTTGTTTGGAATTCCATCCCCATCAGAATCTTTGGGCCTACCATAGTATACAGGTATTTTAACCCCAGCATATACGTCAGCTCCCCTTATTTGACTCCTTGTAAAGGTAGAAATTAGAGATCCTGAGCCCAGGTAAAACGGCCCTGCACGCATCCCAGCGCCAATTTGAAGTCCGCTGTACTGATAGCTACTTACCGGTAGGTAAAAACTGAACCACTTGGTTTCGTAACGAGGGGTCAATGAAAACACATTTGCAGTTCTTATGATATTCCTCCCCGAGCTACGTAATGAGAAGTCCGTATTCAGGTTTAGATAAAAATGATTATGAATGTTCCAGTCAGCATTAAAGTGAAGGGCGGTTGGCAAATTTCCTTTTATATCTTCTACCGACTCTGTAAACGTATATAGGTTTTCCAAATCCCCAGAATCTTCAATATTGTCATAATCTTCTTGGGTAATGGTATTATTGATGTTATAACTGTCTATTAACCCGTTCTTATAGTTGACCGCCCCAATATCCGTTAAGGAAAGTCCTAATTTTAGTTTGTATTTGTTTTTGTCCTTCACAATCTTGGTCTCACCATCTGCACCAGTAACTACATAATCCGCATAATCCGGTCTCCATTCGTAAACGAAACCTATATCCACGCCAAAACCATTGGAATCAGGCAATTCATATTCATACGTATCCGAATCGTAATCTGCTGCACGCCCATAAAACAAGTCTCCTGTTGAGGTCAAGGTTCCTACCGTAGAACTATCTGGCAAAGTAGCGCCATCGGCATCATAATCAACCGTCACATTATCACCCAATCCATAAATATTTCCAAAACCCTTAAGGTATTTTAACGAGAGCCCTCCTTTTAAAAAATGTTTTTCCTTGTTCATTAACCCCATAGCATAGGTAAGCCCTATTTCTGCCCAGCCATGGGCTGACCCATAAAAATTACCTTCATCTACAAAGAAATCCTCATTCTCATCAATTTTGTCACTAAAACTGTCAATACTTTCGCCATTAAATTCATTTCCCGTTACAAATGCTCTAGCTCTGGTAAAAATTGCAATGGATGATTTTCTCCCAACATTGAACATAAAGGATGGGCCTAATACATCCACGTTTCCGGAAAAGTTATTTTTGTCAGATGGGTACAATACGGCATCATTATCATATTCAAAGTTGCTAGATGTCAACTCTGAAAATCCAACACCTACATAGTCGTTTGCAAGAAAACTACTTGCTCCTACTATGTTAATATCTGTTTTAAATCGAGAATCCGCTATGTTGGCCGGGTTGACGATAACCCCGTTTACTCCACTATAATTATCGGTTAAAAAACCTATATATGATTGTGCATGTCCTGATACAGATGCAATAAATAGCATTGCAACTATTAAAAATTTTTTCATACTCCTTTTACTTTGTGATTTATTGTTTAGATAAACCCCTAACGGTCAGTAGTTGACCATATTGTAGGTAAAGCATGATTTTTCCTACATTTCTGAGGCTAATCAAAAAAAAAACATCCATTGGTTACGGATGTTTTTAAAACTTGAATGAAATACGTTTTATGCGTTCACTATTTTCTCTTGATGGTTAATGGACTCTTGGTGTATGGCCTTAAACATCCTAAGGACAAATTCCTCACTTAGTCCTTTACTCTCCCCTTCCAAAATCATAGCACCTAAAATTTGGTTCCATCTCGTGGATTGAAGAACAGCAACGTTCTTTTGCTTTTTCAGTTCCCCAATACTGTCCGAAATTTTCATTCGTTTACCAAGCGTTTCAATAAGCTGATTGTCTATCACGTCAATTTGTGCCCTCAAATTGCTCAATTTTGTATTGTACTCAGCTTCTGGATCGCTTTCCTTGCGAATCTTCAAATCCCTCATTATCTGAACCAATTTTTGTGGGGTTACCTGTTGTGCTGCATCACTCCATGCATTGTCCGGGTCGTAATGCGTCTCAATCATCAATCCATCAAAATTTAAATCCAGTGCCGTTTGCGAAACATCAAAAATCATATCTCTTCTACCAGTAATGTGCGACGGGTCGTTAATCAAAGGTAAATCTGGAAACTTATTCTGGAATTCAATAGCCAACTGCCATTCCGGAATGTTACGATATTTTGTCTTTTCATACGTTGAAAATCCTCTATGTATAGCCCCTAATTTTTTGATTCCAGCCGTATGTAAACGCTCGATTCCTCCCAACCACAGTGCCAAATCCGGATTGACGGGGTTCTTCACCAGAACAATCTTATCCGTTCCCTCCAAAGCATCCGCCAATTCCTGCATGATAAATGGGCTTACGGTAGACCTCGCTCCGATCCAAAGCAAATCCACATCATGTTCCAAAGCCAACTCTACATGTGCTCTATTGGCTACCTCTGTTGCCGTTTTTAATCCCGTTTCCTCTCTTACCTTTTTAAGCCATTTTAGACCTAGAGCGCCAACCCCCTCAAAGTTACCCGGACGTGTCCGTGGCTTCCAGATTCCTGCCCTATAATAATTTACATCGGTATCCTTAAGCTCATGCGCAATACGCAACACTTGCTCTTCGGTTTCAGCACTACATGGCCCTGCTATTACTAGTGGATGGTCTAAACCCATATCATCCAACCATGATCTCATTTCTTTTGTGTTCTCCATTACTTTTTGTTTAACGGTATTCCCTTTAATATTGATTTAATTTTATTGGTATTGTTCATTTCATTATAGATGCCTTCAAAATCATCCTTTAAAAGCAATTCTTTAAAATCGGACAAGTTTTGAATATACTCCTCCAAGGTTTCGATTACGTTCTCCTTATTCTGCTCAAAAATGGGTGTCCACATGGCCGGTGAACTTTTCGCCAAACGCACAGTGCTCTCAAAACCACTGCCCGCCATATCAAAAATATCACGTTCATTTTTTTCCTTCTCAATTACCGTCTTTCCTAACATAAAGGAACTAATGTGTGACAAATGAGAAACGTATGCAATATGCTTGTCATGCGCCTTGGGGTTCATGTACCGAATTCTCATCCCCAAAAGCTGAAAAATTTCCAGTGCCTTTTCCTGTAATTTAAAAGCCGTCATTTCCACTTCGCAAATGATGTTGGTTTTACCATCATACAATCCGTTGATTGCTGCTGATGGGCCGGAAAATTCCGTACCGGCAATAGGATGACATGCCAAAAAGTTTCTTCTCTTAGGATGGTCACTAACTTTATTACATACCAACTCCTTTGTGGATCCGGCATCGCATACTACACATTCATCATTTACAGCATCCAGAATTTTGGGCAATTCTTTCACCACAACATCTACCGGGATGCTCACCATAACAAAGTCGGCTGATGGTAAATCGTCATAGCTAGATTTTACATCGATCAAGTTTAAGCTAAAAGCCTCTTCCAAATGCTCAGGATTGGAATCGATTCCATACACGGTTACATCCGGCATTTTTGCCTTGACGTCCTTTACAAAGGAACCCCCTATTAAACCGATACCGATTACAAATACGTTCATAATACTCTAGATGCTAGACAAAAATTTCAAATTTTTAAAATCTATCTATTGCTTCTTTTATTTTATCTTCAGTAACGCAAAGCGAAAACCGAATATACCCTTCACCATTACTTCCAAAAATAGTCCCTGGGGTAATAAAGATATTTTTATCATATAAAATACTATCTATAAAGTCCTCGGAAGACACAGCCCCATCCGGTAATTTGGCCCATACGAACATTCCAACAGCATCAGCGTCATAACTGCAATTCAATTTCCTTGCCAATTCAAAGATTAATTCCCTTCGCCTTTTGTAGACGCTATTCAATTCTCCATACCAATCCTCCGTGCTTTTTAGTGCGGTAATTGCACCCTTTTGTATCCCATAGAACATACCGGAATCCATATTGCTCTTCACTTTTAGTACAGCATCTATATGTTCAGCACTTCCCAAAACAAAGCCCACACGCCAACCTGCCATATTGAAGGTTTTACTTAGCGAATTTAATTCCAGACAAACCTCCTTTGCACCGTCAATCGAAAGAATGCTTTGTGGATTTTCATTGATCACAAAGCTGTATGGGTTGTCGTTCACCAATAAAATGTCATTTTTCATGGCAAAGGCTACAAGCTTTGTAAATTGTTCTTTGGTCGCTACCGCTCCCGTTGGCATGTGCGGATAACTTATCCACATTAATTTGACTTTACTTAAATCCTCGCTCTGCAAAATCTCCAAATTGGGAAACCAGCCATTTGCCTCCGTCAGGTCATAATATTTTGGAACTGCACCTACCAGATTTGTGACCGATGAGTAAGTGGGATAACCGGGATTGGGTATTAAGACCTCATCACCAGGATTTAGAAAGGCCAGACTTATATGCATGATGCCTTCCTTTGAACCCATCAAAGGCAAAATCTCCTTTTCCGAATCCGCTGCTACACCAAATTTATTTTCATAAAATGATGCGATTGCCATTCTTAATTCCGGTAGCCCTTGATAGCTTTGGTATTGATGCGCCCCAATGTCCAATACCGCATTTTGAATACTTTCCAAAACAGCTGTGGAAGGTGCCAAATCCGGACTACCAATTCCCATATTGATTATGGGCCGACCTTCTGCCATGAGTCCACGCACTTCTCGCAGCTTTTTAGAGAAGTAGTATTCCTGCACCGAATTTAAACGTTCCGCCGTTTCTATCATAGCATTGCGTTTTTATATTCTCCTAAAACTTTAAAATCCTCCAACATGATATCCAATAGCGATTTTGCTTTACTAAATTCTTGGTATGCTTTGAAAGTTACATCCACAAAAAAGGCATATTTCCATGGGGTTTCAATTACCGGAAGGGATTGAATCTTGGTCAAATTTAAATTACAATCGCTCATTATATTAAGTACAGTGGCCAAACTACCCCTTTTATGGTCGGTAATAAAACGTACCGATGCCTTATTGATTTCTTCTTTGGGCAGCTCCTTATTTTTAGTTTTTACAATAATAAATCGGGTGGAGTTACTCTTAATGGTCTGTATGTTCTCCGCTACGATGTCCAAACCGTATAATTCTGCTGCTACAGCAGGTGCAATTGCGGCAACGTGTTCCAATTTTTGCTCCGTTATACGCTTGGCTGTTTCCGCGGTATCCACATCTTCTACCAATCTCATCTGCGGCTGTGTTTTTAAAAATTCCTTACACTGCAACAATGCCATTGGGTGGGAACCTACTTCCTTGATATCTTGTAATTTTTGCCCTTTGAGGACCATTAGATGATGATGAATGTTCAGATAATATTCCCCAATAATGTGTAGGCCGTTATGATAAATAAGGTTATAATTAGGGATAATTGAACCCGCAATAGAATTTTCAATGGCCATGACGCCTTTATCGGCATTCTTATTTAACAAATTGTCTACAAGCGTATCAAAAGATAGGCACTCCACCAATTGAATATCATCACCAAAATAGTCTTTCGCCACTTGATGATGGTTAGACCCCTTTATTCCCTGTATCGCTATTCTTAGGCTCATTTTATTTATCCTCTCCTATTATGGGAGATTTTTAGTCCAAATCTTTATTTTCGGTCTGGCATTGAACGAAAAAAAGTCCCGCTTTTGCAGGACTTTTATATTATATTCTTCGATTCAATATACTACAACAGTCCTTTACCTCTTTTAAAAAAGAAGTAAAAATAAAAACCGTTCCAGAAATATTGCTTTGCCATTTTGCTATTAATCTTGGGCTAATGTACTAATTATATTTAAAACCTAGAGTTTGGATAGATTTTTTTTCGAATTATAGGCAAATGCAAAAATCCATTAGCTTATTCGTGTAAAACATAAATCTTTTATGTGAATAATCTAAAAGCGTAAAGCCAGACCAATCCCTTCTTGAGATGGAACTAATCTATAAGTTGTTTTTCCAAGACTATCGTTAAATTCCAAGATGGCGTTCTTTTTGTTCTTATTTGCCAAACAGTAGAAAATAGAACCAACGACAGCGGTACTGGCAAAGCCGATGATTGGTGCCGTTGTACTCTTATCATCGCTTTCATTTACCAAATACCAAATACCGAAACCTAAATTTGCCGTTGCTGCTGCAAAAGTTACTCCGTATTGTTTTTTGGCTTTTGACCAGTTAACCTCAGACGCCGGATTATTATCCATAGCCATTCCAAATTCCTTCCAGGTCATTTTTTCCTTATCCTGATAGAACTGGTCTCCCCATATTCCTTGGAAAACTGTAATTTCTTGAGCGGATAAATTTGATGTAAATAATGTTATTAATGATAGTGCAAAGAGTGTTTTTATAATTTTCATGATATTATTTTTGTTTAAATTTAACAATAATAACTTCAACATTTTTGAAATTAACCTTGATCTAACAATTCATGAAACCTTTCTACATATTCATTGAATTCTAACGTCTCATCTGAAAGTAATTCAACATCATTAGATTCCTCTATAATATCCAAAAGCCTTCGATATCCTTGGAGATTTGCGATAATATTTTCAATGTTAGCATACTTTTTGTCCAAATCCATATCGGCATAATACAGAAGTCGCTCTTGATGTATCCTTCTCAATTTATGGTACAATCTTCTAGCCTTATTCGTCTCGCCAACTTGATAGTACCCGTTTAAAAAAGGGGTGATAAAGTTGTAGTAACCGTAATATTCAAAGGGAATGTTGGTCATTGCCAAATTGATTATGTTAGTTGCTTTTGCAATTTGATTTTCCTCCAACAGTTTTTCCAGAAGTCGCGCCAATGCAATTCTATTCGTCACCCCAAACTGCTTTCTAGTTTGAGGGTCGTGATAAATATCAGTGTTGCCAGAATTTCCCCAATACCAACCCATGACAATATCGTACATCAAATCAGAATCAATTCTACCTTTATCAAAAACACTTTCAGTTTGGGTTTTAATGGGCACAAGTTTATAGACCAATCCATCTAACTGCAGATAATCCATCATCCAGATATACTCCTGCTCATCAAAACTTCCACCGGAGAAATATATGGGTCTGTCCCAATTATTGTTGGCAACTATGTCCAGCATCAAGAGACCTCCTTTACTGATGCCCGTTTCAGGTAAGTCAATATCGATATAATCTACTATCAAGCTTGAATCCTTCTCTTTTACCAGTCCATTTTTCAAAACCTTTTCTTTATCTACCGGAACCCGAATTTTGTTAGTTGGGTAAAAAACAGCATCCAAATAGCCTTCTGAATAGCCGGAAGTATCCCTCCCCTGTTTTTCCAACAAGCTCTTAACCTTAGTTTGTGGTTTATCGCTTTCAACCCATTTAATAAAATCTTGTATCGTCCAACGTTTATCTGTCAGTGGTGCATGATAAATGACATCACGAGAACCATATTTGTACAGATCATGTGTTAACCTAGAGGGAATAGGTTCACTCTCGTATGCCTTCCTCTTCATTTGATCTATATACCAATCCGTATTGAAATAACTGGTAACAATAACCCGAGTATCGGTTCTATACCCCTCTATACCTTGAGCATACCATAACGGGAAGGTATCTATGTCGCCGATGGTAAAGAGAATAGATCCGGCATTCTCCTCAGTGGAATCCAAATATGATTTTGCCATGGCTAGCGCGGTATATCTATTGGATCTATCATGGTCATCCCAATTTTGGTAAGCCATTAATCCGGGAATTATAAAGCAAACAGCCAAGACGGTAGGAGCAAGAAATTTTGGTCTCATCCACTTGCGCAATGCATCAAAAATGCCATACACCCCTAAACCTATCCAAATAGCAAATGCATAAAAAGACCCTACTAGGGAATAGTCCCTTTCACGCGGTTGAAATATGGGCGGATTCGTATAAAATTGAATGGCTAAACCTGTAAAACTAAAAAACACGAACAGTACCCAAAATTGCTTTGGATTTTTAGATAATTGAAATATTAAACCAATCAGACCTAGTAATAAGGGTAAAAAATAATAGGTGTTACGCCCCTTGTTATTAAGTTCGTCCGTAGGTAACCGACTTTGATTTCCTAATCGTGCATTATCAAGTAAAGAAATACCACTTATCCATTCTCCATTACCATCAAAACGACCTTGCTCATCATTCTGTCTTCCTACAAAATTCCACATAAAGTAACGCCAATACATGTAACCAAACTGAAAATCAAAGAGGTATTCAATATTCTGCCATATCGATGGGGGTTCAACAATTAGATAATCGCTAAATTGTTTTAAAAAAGTAATGTACTGGGCCGCATCAACTTGACCTTCTTTATTTTTTTGTCGAAACTGACTAACAGCTTGAACCAACTCCGCATTATTCCTAAATTCTGCCTTTATTCTAAAATCCAATTTCCCATAATGTTGCATATAATTTTCCGCATTCTGATCACTCCACATCCGTGGCAACCAGCCCATATGATTTTCACTTGAACCGCGTAGTGCATTTTTATAAGAATTAACAATTCTATATTTTCCAGCTAATTCATCTTTCTCATACTTAGGGCGGTCATCTTTATCCGGATAATCTGAAGCGAACATATCCGAATAATAGGTGCCGTAAAACGGACTTTCGGTACTTGGATACTGTTCTCGATTGTAATAGGCCAGTAAAGCCTTTGCATCCGAAGGATTATTCTGATTAATAACAGTTTTTGAACTGGCCCGTATGGGAAGCATGAGCCATGAGGAAAAACCAAGGAACAAAAATAGTGTTGCAAGAACCAGAGTATTTACGGTTCTAAGATCCTTCTTTCGGGTAAAATTTAAGATTTGGTAAAAAATTACCATCACTAAAAGACCTATAATCAAACTACCAAAATTAAAAGGAAGACCGAACGTGTTTATAAAAAACACCTCGCCCCATCCAAACAATTTTAAAATGTAGGTAAGCGAAAATTTGAAAATGAAAAGTAACAAAGCGACAACCAAGACATTCGCAAGAACAAAATTCCCAATAGTAATTTTCCTATACTTTTTAAAATAGCACATAAGCCCAATGGAAGGAATTGCTAAAAATCCCATAAACTGCACGCCAAATGTGAGTCCGACTACAAAGGCAATTAGAATTAGCCATTTGTTACTACGGGGACTAGCTAAATCATCTGTCCATTTTAAACCCAACCATAAAAGCATTGCCATAACAAGACTTGCAACGGCATATACCTCGGTCTCCGTAGCATTGAACCAAAAACT
Source organism: uncultured Flavobacteriaceae bacterium (assembly GCA_963848865.1). Lineage (GTDB taxonomy): Bacteria > Bacteroidota > Bacteroidia > Flavobacteriales > Flavobacteriaceae > Maribacter. The sequence continues at coordinate 51,112 of CAWKFV010000017.1, forward strand.
ATCCGAAAAAGTGAAAGCCAAGGACCCTATCAGACCACTTCCTAGAATTAATATAGATTCATATATATGAGAATTTTTATTTAAGCGGACCATTTTATTTAGAAGATTCGTAATGGTCCAGAACAAAAAAAGAATGGTGAAAGCACTGGCGACCACTGAAACATAGTTTACCATTAGCGCAATATTAGTCTTGTCAGTAGCGAACATGGAAAAAAACGCGCCTATCATCTGTAATAATGGAGCCCCGGGAGGATGCGCAACTTCTAGGAGTGCAGAAGAAGCGATGTATTCCCCTGCATCCCAAAAACTAACGGTAGGTTCCACCGTTAAAGCATAGACCAAAAAAGAAATAGCAAAAACCCCCCATCCCAAAATTATATTCCACCGTTTAAAAGAGAACACCTCCATTTTAAATCACTTTCTGCAAAGGACTTTAGGAAATGTAGCAAATGAAATTCTTTGGGGTTGGATTTAAGGACTAGTACGGGTGCTATTTTTGAATTTCGCTCAATGATTGCCTTCTTCCTATGATATTAGTCATAAATAAAGCCATGTTCTAGTGGGTCAAAAAAAAGACAAAAGAACGATTTACTGATACAATACGTATCTCGGTGGAACAAGTCCGTTTAGCCTCATATACACAAGCATTTGTCCTCTATGATGGGTGATGTGGTCTGCGAGTAAAAGTAGGATTTGTCTTTTTGTTCTTTTCAATCCAAAATAATCTAGCGTATCATCCAATTGAGCGGTATCAAATTGCTCGATTAATTTTCTGGCTTGATCAAAAGTCTGCGCGATTGTTTCAATCATTTCAGTTTTAGATTTATTGGCAGTTTTATATATAGTATCCGTTTGCCAATCCCTTGATTCTCGCCCACCTAACAAGGATTGACTATGCCAATCTATTGCAAATCCAATATGCATTAAATTTTCACCAAAGCTCAATGATTCCGGTGATGCCTTAAAATTATATTTTTCCTCTGGCATTGTTTCGGCAACCAGAAGTAGATATTTGCGAGAATTATCGAATCGCTCTAAAAAATCATGAATAAAAGGGTCCTGTTGCGCAAATAAGGATACGGTTAGTGAACTGAAGAATAAAACGATTGTTAAGATATGTTTGGTAATCATAGTATGAAAACTTTGATATAAAGTAAAATAATTAGAATCATAAAACCTTGAAACAAGCGTCTGATATAAGTACTAGCACCCCTATTAATTTCTTGCCTTTTGTACCAGCTCCTTGCGGTTGGACACCTGTAACTTCCCGTAAATATTGGTAATATGGGTCTTTACAGTACTTACGCTTATAAAAAGTTCATTGGCAATCTCTTTATTACTCTTGCCTTGAAGGATAAGTGCTTTTACGTTCAATTCCTGTTTGCTTAAATCGGGAAGAGCTATGTTTTTTCTTCGTTTTAACCGATACATGAACAAAACAAGACCCAGTAAAGCAACTACCAAAAAAATATTCATAGCCTTGCTCCACTCGTATTTTTCAGCCACAATATCCTGAGTAAGAAATGCCAGCCTTCTGGATAAAAATTGATATTCCTTTGAAGGCATATCGCTCGCTTTTAATTCGGACAACAGGTTCAAGTAAAAATCCGGATTCTTGATGATATCCGTATCCAACAATCCCTTTTCGGCCAGTTGCCGAACACCGATAAGCTTGACCAACAATATCTTTAGGGAATCTTTGGTATACCCCTTCAATTTTGCCGCATACGCTTCTGAAATGGTATCCTCAACGGAGTTTTTATGTTCTGAAATTTTGAGCTCATTGGACAATTCTTGTTGATACTGTTTCAACTTTAGCCACTCCATATCCGCATCACTGGAATTTATGTAACCAGCGGACAGGCCATTTGCAAAGCTGATTTTATCATTATTGGATAGGATAAAATCTTTCTTGGAGGTTATGGTGTCTTTAATAACTTGTTCAACTTTTTCGACATACAACCTATACATGGCATCCTTATCAGAAATGTGGTTGCTTCTGAACGAAAATGAGCCATCCTTTTGAACTTTAGACCAAGCTACCTGCTGCACATGTTCCCCACCTTCTTCTGGACTTACTTTGACCAAGTAAATCTTCTGCCCTAAAATAGAATCGCTCAAATTTAGGTTGCCGGAAATGGCGGTCTGTGCGGATAACCACATCGAACTTAAAAAAATAAAGAAAGCAAATCCGGTTTTGATCACGTAAGCATCTTTTAAGGCATGAAGATAATAAACAATCCCATTTAAGTTGCAAATATTCAAGATAGCAAAGGTCCGATAGAACCTTCGGCGTTGAACTCTCGTAGATAAAGCCATGAGAACATCATCGCTTTTACTCCTTCTCTTCATTAACTTTTGCACTGTCTCATGGAGCCAAAAAATAGATAATCTGGTTTCCTTTAGAGATATAAAAAGTGAACGCTACTTCCGATTCAGCTATGAAAATGATTTCTTCTCCGCAACCGATAAAAATTATACCCAGGGTTACAATCTAGAACTAGTTGCTCCAGGTTTGATTGAAAACCCAATAAATTATTTGCTTTTTAAACCAAAGAATACCGAAACCAGATATGGTATTTCCATAGAACATATTGGCTTTACCCCAAGCGATTTTGCTAGTCCCGATATCCAAATTGGAGACCGACCATTTGCAGCCGCCATAATGATTAAAAGTTTTAAAATTGACGCAGATACTATTGCCAGTAGGAGAATAGCACAATCCCTAATTTTGGGGCTCATAGGGCCAGGTGCCTTTGGAAAAGAAATGCAGGTTGAAATTCATAAAATAACCGGAAACAAAATTCCCAGAGGCTGGGACAACCAAATTAAAAACGATGTTGTTCTAAATTATCGATTGGATTATGAAAAACAATTCTATAGATATAAGAATATCTTTACGCTAAATGGTCAATCTACCCTGCAATTGGGAACCCTATTTACCAATGTTTCTTTGGGGCTGAATACGTCAATTGGATTGCTGAATAATCCTTTTGCCCAAACTAAGAAACATAGTAATTTTCAATTCTATTTGTACTCCCAACCTATAATATCCGCCGTGGCTTATGACGCCACCCTACAAGGCGGTTTATTTAATAAGGATAGCCCCTATACCATAGCATCTTCCGATATTGGGCGATTAACAGCAGAATTTAATTACGGAATTGTGCTAAAAACCCGAACTATGTATTTTGAATATGCTAGAACTGCAATAACCCGAGAATTCAGCTCGGGAAATTCTGCCAAATGGGGAGGTTTTAAAATTGGTTTTACTTTTTAAGTCTACTTTTTTTGAAGCGATGTTATGAAATGCTTGGGTTTTCAGTCAAAAGAATTTGGATTACCTCATCAAGCGCTGCTTGGACATTTGGATTCGTACAGTTGATGAGTATGGAAAAAACCATTCTTTCATTTGGATAGACAAAAAAGTTGGAATATCCTCCAACTCCGTTTCCAACATGTCCATAAAACGGTCTTCCCTGTTTATCGGCGCTAACTTGCCAGCCGAGGCCATAATAGGTGGATTGTCCATTGATTATTTCAGAAGTAAGAAATTCAGAGCGGATTTTATCAGTTAAAATGGTCCCATCTAAATATGCCTGACCTAGTTTAGCAATGTCCTTGGAAGTTGACAAATATCCTCCTCCAGCAAGTTTATAATAATTATTTACGGGAATGGCTTCACGAAAACGCTTTCCTGTTCTGCTATAGCATCGACTGAGTGAAGCAACAGTACCATTTTCTGGCATCGTATGATTCATACCCAAAGGCTTTAGCACCTTTTCCTTTACATATTCCTCGAATGGTATTCCGCTAACTTCTTGCATGGCAAGTGAAATCAATACCCAATCAAAACTATTGTAATTGTATGAAGTACCAGATTCAAAAAGCAAATCGTCATCCTGAAATATTTCTAGACTTTCCTTAATGGTGTAGGGTTTGTTCAAACCATATTCCATGCCTTTATAACCGCGAATACCAGCTGTATGACCGGCCAGTTGCCTGATTGTAAAATCCCATTTCTTTTTGGGATAATAGGGAACGTATTGATAGAATGATGTATCCAAGTTAATTAGGCCTTCCGAAACCATATGAGCCAAGGCAGTAGCTGCAATTGGCTTGGAAACACTAGCGATTCTAAAAATAGTTGTCTGGGGATTTATCGGTTTTTTGACTTCCAAATCGGCATAGCCATATCCTTTTTGAAAAATTGTTTTACCTTCTCTCAAAACCGTGATGGAGAGACCTGGAATTTTTTGATCGTCAATTAGATTCTGTAATAGGGCATCTGCTTCTACCAAACCCTGCAATTGGGTATCCTCCCCTAAAATCCTTTGGAAAGCGAAAAGATTTCTAACATATTTAAGAATGGGGTTCATTTATCTAAAAATAAGCCTACCATTATAAATTTCCTCAACTTCCACTGTTGGAGGTCGGTTGTAACTTATTACGTCTCCATACCCTCTGATTGTTCCCCTGACCACAAGTTGCGGGCTTATCAACATATCATTAGAACCCCTGTGGTTCAGAGTGACATTTTGGGCGATAAGATTTTCAGCCTCTATCCTTGAATCCCCAGCAGCAATGTTCAAGCTAAGATTCTCTGTAGTGCCGCTCAACTTAAAATAGGCAATACCGTTTACGGTTACGCTAACCCTTGTGGTGTTCAATTCTAAATCAAAATTCACCGTCCGTGGTTTCGGCCTCAGGCACAGTAAAACTTTCCGAAAGCAGCGCAAGGTTGGGATAGTTTAAAACACCGTCACTCTTTATGGAAAACCCAGTGCTACTTCGTAATTCGGTGATATTTGGTGATGTAACGTATATGGTGGTTAATCGATAATCCCTTAATAGATTACATCCATTTTCATTTCTCAAAATCAGCCTATTTCCTTCAACACTGGCACTTACTTCATCTCTTAAAAATTCTCCTGTTTCTATTTCAACTTTTTGAATATCACCCTGCTTTACAACTAAATTAATTTTTTCAAAAACGGTTATTTTATCAAACTCTGGGAGTACTATTTCCTCGCGGACCAAATCACCCGCATTTTGCAGGCAGTCTGGTGCAGATTCCTTGTTGCAGGAAAGAATAATGGACATTGAAACTATCCCTATACAAATACTTCGAAAATAAATAAACACCCCCCAAGCCCCCCCTTCATAGGGGGGATAAGTTTGGCACTTATAAAAAATTGAATTAACCATTAACTCTTTTCCTTCTTAACCTTTAACTCTAAATTCGTATTTCTAAAAGCGTACTCCAATTCCAAATTCTACTGCTTCAGCAGCAGCACCGTGGGATTTTAAGGTAACGGAACCAAAAACATTATCGCCAAAATAGCGCTTCAGTCCTACTCTATTATACACCTTGCCTTCAAAATCATAAGGGTAATATATATAATACCCCAACTGTGTGATGATACTTATTCGATTTATGAAGAGTTCATGTCCTAAAAATACACCCACTCTTTTAAAATCGGTGTCAGCGGCAACTTCGTTCTCAGGAAACGCAACGGACTGAAAACGAATCAATTCCTTTAAAAAATTAGAGAAAAAAACATCCGTTCCCAACTGAATAGCACTCTTTCTTCCCAAACGTTTATCCGCATATCCAGATAGAATAACAAAACCGTACTGACCGGAGCCGATATCATCACTTTCGTTTATTCCACCCCTAAGGACCAGATTATACTTTATAGGTTCCTTGACTTTTATCTTTTCGGGTTTGGGCAAATAGTCAAGTTCCACTCCCCCATCCAAATCATAGACCAATCCTACGTTCAAGGCAAATGTATTTGTTGACGTGTTGGGTGCTCTAAAGTTTGCGTTGGAATAGTGAATCACGGAAATACCCGCTTTAAAACCAAGTCCTTTAATGATATTCTCTTTGTGATAATTCAGCATTAAATATGTAGAGCTCAGGAAATCGGAACCATAGGCATTGTTTCTAAAATTAGTCTCCCTGTCATAGGGATTGGTCGTGTAAGCGATTCCCTGACCAACTCGGAACTGAATATTTCTTCTTAGAAAATAAAAATTATAATGGGCATAAAGACCAAAATTCCTTCCCAAGGTTTCATTGTTCATATCCTGATAAATAAAAGACGCTCCGTAATCGGGATAATTATATAGCGACTCCCATTCCTGAGAACCATAGGTTTTTCTATTTAAACCAAGAATAATTCCGCCAGGGTGATTGGTAATTAAGTGCGAAATATCAGGATTATGTAGCAATACCGAACCATAAAACTGGTTGGCATCAACCGTTAATTTCTTTACATCGGCAGTATCCTGTGAATAACAGAAGGTAAATGAAAAAAGTAGGAAAAAAAGAAACCTTAGGTTCATGGGGTGTAAAAATAGGATTTTTAGCTGTGGGTTTAATTTTGACTGTCGTAGGTTTTATATGAATTCTCTACGCACCCTTTAACTCAATTTTAAACAGCTACTTAAAATACCGCCTTTGCGATTGCCCTAATGTTATCGGATTTACCCATAGAATAATAATGTAAAACGGGAACACCCGCATCTTTCAGTTCCTTGGATTGTGCAATGGCCCACTCTATTCCCACTTGCCTTACTTCCTTATTGGTCTTGCAATCATCTACCGCATCTATTAAATCCTGTGGCAGATCTATTCTAAAGACTTGGGGTAATAATTGCAAGTGTCTTTTTACCGCTATTGGTTTTATCCCAGGTATGATAGGAACATCTATACCCATGTCTTTTGCGGCTTCCACAAACTGAAAATACTTGGCATTATCAAAGAACATCTGGGTCACCACGTAATCCGCACCAGCCTCTACCTTTTGCTTTAACCGTTTTAAATCGGATTGTAAGGAAGGTGCCTCCAAATGCTTTTCGGGGTATCCCGCTACGCCTATACAGAAATCGGCACAGTCATCCGTCTCAATGACCTCGTGAAGATATTTTCCGCAATTTAGGTTATGTATTTGCTTCACCAACTCGTTGGCATACTTATGGCCGCCCTTTGTAGGTTCAAAATATTGCTCCTCCCGCATGGCATCACCACGCAATGCCATTACGTTGTCAATCCCTAAATAGTGGCAGTCCACCAATAAATATTCCGTTTCCTCCCTGGTAAAGCCTCCACAAAGCACATGGGGTACCGTATCAACATCATATTTATGCTTGATCGATGCGCAAATGCCAACGGTACCCGGTCGCATACGCGTCAGTTTTTTGTCCAGCAGACCTTCCCTATCAATGTAGACATATTCTTCCCTAGATGTGGTCACATCAATAAACGGAGGTTCAAACTCCATTAAAGGATCAATGTTATCGTACAACTCCTGAATATTGCGTCCTTTTACCGGAGGAATAATTTCAAAACTGAAAAGCGTCTTTCCTGCTGCGTTCTTTATATGGTCTGTTACTTTCATATGCAAGCCCTTTATCCCCAAAAGAGGTAATTCTTACTCGGGCGGTTTAGTGTTACTATCTAATTTTCAATTGTTACTTGGGCGTTTAAACGGGCTTTCGGTAGTCGCTCTTTTCATTCTTAGACATCGGCTTCGCTCCACGGTCAAAAGAAAAGTAGCTCCAACAGGACCTCAATCCCTAACGCAAAAAATACAATCTAACTATTAATTAATCATTGTTCAAAATTTAGAATACTTGCTTCTATTAAAACAAAATACCCCCCTTAGTCCCTCCTTTTTTGGAGGGAAACCCTCTTTAATCATCCGCAATATTGGGCGCCAACCACTTTGAGGCTTCCGCAACCGTGATTCCCTTTCTTTTGGCAAAATCCTTCACCTGATCTTCCTTAATCTTTCCTAAACCAAAATACCGAGCTTCCGGATTCCCAAAATAATATCCACTTACCGATGCCGCCGGCCACATGGCCAAGCTCTCCGTTAGCTTTACCCCAATTGTCTCCTCTACTTTAAGCAGTTCCCAAATCGTCAATTTCTCCAAATGGTCCGGACAGGCAGGATAACCTGGTGCAGGGCGAATTCCCTTATAGGTCTCATTGATCAACTCCTCATTGCTTAAATCTTCATTCGCTGCATAGCCCCAGTGTTTGGTTCGTACTTCCTTGTGCAGATATTCCGCAAACGCCTCTGCCAAACGGTCCGCCAAGGCTTTCACCAAAATAGAATTATAATCGTCCAAATCCTTTTGATATTGACCGGACAATTCTGCCGTACCAAATCCTGTCGTCACACAAAAACATCCTATATAATCTTTTTTCCCGCTTTCCTTTGGTGCTATGAAATCCGCCAACGCGTAATCCGGTACACCTTCCCTGCGCTGTAACTGCTGACGTAGCGTACGGAATATAGTTCCTTTTTCATTTCCTTTATTCTCGACTGCGCTCAAACTAACAGAAGACAGGTCAACTGCTATGTCATCATGGTTAATTGTATTGGCCGGAAAAAGTCCAAAAATACCCTTCGCCTTTAATTGCTTTTTATCAATAAGTTGTTTCAACATTTTTTGCGCATCGGCAAAAAGCTCCGTTGCCTGCTGTCCAACAACTTTATCGGTAAGTATATCCGGGTATTTCCCATGGAGTTCCCAACTTCTAAAAAAGGGTGTCCAATCAATAAAAGAAACCAGTTTCTGCAAATCCATCTCCTCAATAACTTGGATTCCAAGCGATTTAGGCTTTACAATTTCCGCGTTGTCCCAATCAATCTGAAACTTGTTGGCCCTAGCTTCCTCCAAGGATTTGTATTCCTTTTTGACCGAACGTTTCAGGAATTTATCCCTAAATACATCATACTCCTCTTTAATGGATTTCTTGTACGTTGCAGAGGTTTCTTTTTGTAATAAATCGCCCACCACAGTAACGGCTCTGGAAGCATCATTTACATGCACCACCGCTTGGCTATACTGCGGGTCAATCTTTACGGCAGTATGCGCTTTACTGGTAGTTGCTCCCCCGATCAATAAAGGAACGGTAAAATTTTTGCGTTGCATCTCTTTCGCCAAGTGAACCATTTCATCCAAGGAAGGAGTAATCAGACCACTTAATCCAATAATATCAACATTGTGTTCTATAGCCGCGGCGATAATCTTTTCAGGCGGTACCATAACCCCCAAATCCACTATTTCATAATTGTTGCATGCAAGTACAACGCTCACAATATTTTTTCCGATATCGTGCACATCTCCCTTTACCGTAGCCATTAAGATTTTACCTGCATTTTCCTTATCGCCAATTTGCGGATTCAGTAATTTTTCCTCCTCAATATAGGGCAACAAATGCGCCACCGCTTTTTTCATGACACGTGCAGACTTCACTACCTGCGGTAAGAACATTTTTCCACTTCCGAATAAATCGCCCACGACGTTCATTCCCGTCATCAAATGGCCTTCAATAACTTCTATAGGTTTATCCGCAGCTTGTCTGGCTTCCTCAACATCCTCAACAATATATTGGTCAATACCTTTTACCAAGGCACGGGTAATTCTATCTTGCAACGGTTCTTCACGCCAAGATAAGTCCACTTTACTTTCCTTGGTTTTCCCCACGACCGACTCCGCAAAATCCAAAAGTCGTTCCGTTGCGTCGTCCCTTCTATTCAACATTACGTCCTCAACATGTTCCAGTAAGTCCTTGGGAATGTCGTCATACACTTCCAACATGGTCGGGTTTACGATTCCCATGTTCATACCTGCTTTTATGGCGTGGTATAAGAATACGGAATGCATGGCCTCCCGCACCGGATTGTTGCCCCTAAACGAAAAAGAGACATTACTAACACCACCACTTACGCTACAAAAAGGTAGATTTTCCTTTACCCATTTGGTGGCATTAATAAAATCGAGTGCATTACGTTTATGCTCATCCATTCCCGGTAGCAACTGGGAAAATGTTTAAATCGAAAATGATATCCTCTGGCTGGAAACCTACTTTATCGACTAAAATATCATAGGAACGTTTGGATATTTCCAAACGCCTTTCATAGTTATCGGCCTGACCAACTTCATCAAATGCCATTACGATGACCGCGGCACCATAGCGTTTTATGAGTTTGGCATGTTGAATAAATTGTGCTTCCCCTTCTTTTAAACTGATAGAATTTACTACACATTTTCCCTGAACTACCTGCAATCCAGCCTCAATAATTTCCCATTTGGAACTATCGATCATAATCGGAACTCGCGCAATATCGGGCTCTGCAATTACCAAATTCAGAAACTTGACCATAGCTCCCTTACCATCTATGAGACCGTCATCCATGTTGATATCTATAATCTGGGCACCACCTTCAACTTGATCTCTAGCCACATCCAACGCTTCCTCAAACTTTTCTTCCTTAATCAGTCGTAAGAATTTTTTGGAACCTGCGACATTGGTCCGCTCATCCAACATTAACAAAATTGGTTTCCGGAGTTACCACTAAAGGTTCTAAACCTGATAATTTCAAGAATTTAGTTGATGGTTGACAGTTGTCAGTTGATGGTTCTTTTGAAATTATTCCAGACATTATTTGGTCTTTTTATAATAATTGATAAACCCATTAATGAGTTTTTTACACTTTAGAATTTGATTAAAAATATGATCAAAATTTTCGTTTTTTAAATAGTTTTGATCTAACGCAATAAAAATTTGGGTTTCTAATTCATATAACGAGCCTCTAGAAATATGTAAAAATTGAATTGTATCTGCTGATGTTCTTCGACCACACCCTTCAGCTATATTGGAAGGTATAGAAACTGAGCAACGACGAATTTGATTAGTTAAACCATACATTTCCGATTTAGGGAATTCTTTAGAAACCTGATAAATTAAATTCACCAAAACTCTAGACTCTTTCCAAACCTCCAATTCTGTATATTCCATTTAAAAACAAATTACTGTCAACCGTCAACCGATAACTATCAACTTTCCATTTCCATATTTTCCAACAACCAACATCTAACAACTAAAATTTCCGCGGTGCAAAATTTTCAACCAATTTAGCAATCGCAGTGATATGTTCGGGTGTTGTACCACAGCATCCTCCTACAATATTCACCAAGCCCTTTTCTACATATTCCATTATTTGTGCCGCCATTTGTTCCGGTGTTTCGTCGTATTCGCCAAAAGCATTTGGCAGACCGGCATTGGGATGCGCGGAAATTGCATAGTCTGATTTTGTTGAGATAACCTCCAAATGTGGCGTTAGCTGACTTGCCCCTAATGCACAATTAAAACCGATCGATAATAAAGGAATGTGAGAAATGGATATCAAAAATGCTTCCGCGGTTTGCCCGGATAAGGTTCTCCCGGATGCATCGGTAATGGTGCCACTTACCATTATTGGGACATCTATTTTTCTTTCCTCTTTTACTTCTTCGATTGCGAAAAGAGCAGCTTTTGCATTTAAGGTGTCAAAAATAGTTTCTACCAGAAGAATATCCGCCCCACCATCTAACAGCGCTTCTACCTGCTGCTTGTAGGCAATGCGTAATTCATCAAAAGAAATAGCCCTAAAACCCGGGTCGTTCACATCCGGCGACATACTTGCCGTTTTATTCGTAGGACCAATACTGCCCGCAACAAAACGTGGTTTGTTCGGTTCTTTACGGGTGAATTCATCCGCGACCATCTTAGCAAGTCGAGCCGACTCAAAATTGAGTTCATATACCAAATCTTCCATATGGTAATCCGCCATGGCAATGGTAGTACCCGAGAATGTATTTGTCTCAACAATATCCGCTCCAGCTGCAAAATACTTTCTATGAACGTCTGCAATGGCTTCCGGTTGGGTCAGGGACAGCAGGTCATTGTTTCCCTGTAACGGGTGTTCCCAATCCTTAAAGCGCTCTCCCCTAAAATCTGCTTCTGTAAATTTATGACGTTGCAGCATAGTACCCATGGCACCATCCAAAATCAATATTCTTTTATGTAGTAATTCCTTAATCATCTTAAATGTGTCCGCCAATTGCGAAAAAATATATTAAGTATCAAGGAAAGGTAGAGCGAAGTGTCTTTCTATGTGGTTATCTATTCCCAGTTTTATCGGTTTTGTCCGAAAAAATCCTGAAACGAATCAGGATAGGGGTAGAATGTAGCACCTTCTTAAACCCTAAAGTACAGGGCAAAGGGTTGCTAAGGCTTCATAGGGTCTATTCCCTCGGCCTTTCTTGATAACAATTTTCAGTTTATAAATGAACTAGGCACAAAGTAACGGCACTGCTCGATCAAAAGCAAAGAAAGTTACTGATTTTTAAATGCTATACGAGACCTATCAGGTTTTGGAAACCTGATAGGTCTAGACTGAGATTAAGCGATACTCTGCACCACTTCTTTCTTAGCCTCTTTTTTGGAACCATCAAATCCTTCCACACCTCCTACCGTGGTATATTTCATCACGAAGCGTTTTCCTGGATTGATTTGTTGATAGGCAAACTGGCACATTACTGCAGCTTCATGAAAACCGGACAAGATCAATTTTAGTTTTCCCTCATAGGTATTCACATCACCAATGGCATAGACGCCAGGAATATTTGTCTGATAGTCCTTGGCATTGTTCACCTTAATGGCGTTTTTCTCTATTTCCAATCCCCAGTCTCCAATAGGTCCTAGTTTGGGAGAAAGACCGAACAATGGAATAAAATGATCTACTTCCAGGTACGTATCCTCTTTTTCTTTGTCCGTGTGTTTAATAACCACGGCTTCAAGATGGTCTTTACCGTACAACTCTTTTACCTCGGCCTTGGTTACCAACTTAATCTTACCCAATTTGGCCAATTCCCGTGCTTTTTCTACCGAATCCAAGGCACCCCTAAATTCATTCCTTCTATGCACCAAGGTTACTTCCGATGCCACATCTGTTAAGAAAATAGCCCAATCCAGCGCGGAATCGCCACCACCGGCAATGACCACTTTTTTATCTCGGTATACTTCGGGATCTTTAATCATATAGGAAACGCCTGTGTCCTCAAAGTTTACAATGTTGGAAATGGGCGGTTTTCTAGGTTCAAAAGAACCCAATCCCCCAGCGATAACCACTACCGGTGCATTATGCTTAGTACCTTTATTAGTGGTCACAACAAAAGACCCGTCTTCCAATTTATCCAAGGTTTCTGCGCGTTCGCCTAGAGTAAAACCAGGTTCAAACGGTTTGATCTGTTCCATTAGGTTCTTTACCAAATCGCCCGCCAATATTTCCGGAAAGGCCGGAATATCATAAATTGGTTTTTTTGGATATATCTCGGAACACTGTCCGCCAGGTTGCGCCAGTGCATCGATAATATGTGTTTTCAATTTTAATAAACCCGCTTCAAACACCGTAAATAATCCGGTTGGTCCCGCTCCTATGATGAGCATATCTGTTTTAATCATTTCTTTAATTTAGAATTGAGAAGTTAGACTGTTAGTATTGAGTACAAAAGGTCATTTTAATATCGACTAACCTCCAACTATTCATTAATTTACTTTACTTATTATCCTACTTCTGTATACTCATTATTTTGTAATACATAAGAATATTCCTGTTTTGCCTTCAATAACAATTCCCGGTGCCTAACCACTTCCCCGATAATGATTATCGCGGGATTTGCAAGCTGTTTTTCCAAAACGATTTCCTCAATAGACTAATCGTTCCAACCCCTACTTTTTCGTCTTTCCTGGTGCCATTTTGTATAATGGCGATAGGTGTTTCCGATTTTCCTTCGGACTTAAACAATGCTACTATTTGGGGCAACTTGGACATACCCATTAAAATTACCACTGTAGCACTACTTTTAGCTGCCAACGCGATATCGTTGGATAGTTTATGTTCCTTAGTCGTACCCGTAATTACCCAAAAACTTTCCGCCGCACCTCTCTTGGTCACCGGAATGTTTTGATAAGCCGGCACGCTTAAACATGAGGAAATTCCTGGAACCATTGCCACCTCCAATCCGTTAGCTGCTGCATATTCCATTTCTTCCGCACCACGCCCAAAAACAAAAGGATCTCCTCCTTTTAATCTAACCACATTACCGTGAGACTTTGCCCTACTTACAATGAGTTCATTTATTTGTTCCTGTTGGTAGGCATAACATCCTTTTCGTTTACCAACAAAAATCTTTTCCGATTTTGGGGCATATTCCAACAACTCCTTATTGACCAAAGCATCATACAATACGACGTCCGCACGCTCCAAAGCTTTAATCGCTTTTATGGTAATCAATTCAATATCTCCCGGTCCGGCTCCAACAACCGTCAACCTTGGCTTCTTAAACGTATGTGTCTTAATTTTTGCTCATCACCTATGCTTCTGCCAATTCTTGCTGTCTATATTTTTCTACCGTTTCCAAAAATGCTTTGGCATCCTTAATGTATGCTGCAGCGAAGTCCTTGGTAGGTTCATTTTTATTCAATTGAAGTACCATATTTTCAAAACCACCAGCTACTGCAATTCTACCCTCTGCTACAAACTTTTCATCAAAATCCTTAATGATGCTGTTATGGGTATTTACCTTCGTATTTTCCGAAGTCAATAAAGCCTTTGCGGAATTGACCATGGAAGAATAGGCATGATAAATACTGGCAGCCCATTTTCCTTCGTCCAACATTTCCTGTGCATTCTGTATTTTCTCCTCGCTCTCAAAAAGTAAGGTGGCAATTAAATCGATAACCACACCGGCACATTCACCAACACCAATGGCCTTTTCATAACGCTCTTCATTTCCCCAGTCGATAAAATCATCGGCAGTTAAATCATCTACAGAGGACAATGGTGTTAAGAAATCATAGAAATACATTTGCCCTTTTTCTGCATAATAGTCAGGGAAAGAAAGTCCGTTTCCGTTGGCATCAAAATCATCCAAAATCAAGCGTAATGCCTGCGGTCCTCTTTTACTAGGGACTTTTACCACTTTATCGGCGAACCTCCCATTTCCGTTACCATCATTGTTACCACCCAACAACACCTGTAGCGCCGGTGCAGTCAACTTATCCTTAGTACGGACAGACATTCCTTGAAAACCTATATTGGCCATATTATGTTGCCCACAGGCATTCATACAACCACTTATTTTTATGACAACATCTTCGTTGTTTATATAGTGTGGGTATTCGGCTTTTATGACCCGCTCCAGTTCTTCCGCAATTCCTGTGCTACTGGCAATACCCAAATTACAGGTATCCGTACCAGGGCATGCCGTAATATCCAAGGCTTTGTTGTAACCAGCCTCCGCAAAACCTAATTTTTTTAATTCGGAATAAAAAAACGGAACCAGTTCTTCTTTCACGAACGGAATCAATATATTCTGACGCAAGGAAAGTCTAAGTTCACCTGCAGCATATTTTTGGACCAACTTGGCCAACAATCTAGCTTTATCCGTGTAAAAATCCCCCAATAAAACTTTGATACCAATGGCTACGAAGCCCGGTTGTTTTTGTGGGACGATGTTCGTGGATTTCCATTGTTCAAATTCCGTAGTATCCGTAATTTCAACTTCGGGAGCTTCCTCATTTGATACTTTTATTTTTGGATAAGTTTCGGCATCAATAGGAAAAGACTCAAAAGGTACCGCTGTTTTTTCAGCGGCCAAAAGTTCTTTGAATCCGTCTAACCCCAAATCCTTCAAAAGGAATTTCATCCTAGCTTTGGCCCTGCTTTTGCGCTCACCATAGCGATCAAAGACCCGTACCACTGCTTCCATCAATGGGATAATTTGATCAGTTGACAAAAAGCTATAGAGTTCATCAGCATGTCTAGGTTGCGAACCTAAACCACCCCCAAGCATCACTTTAAAACCGCGTTCCCCATTTTGGATTTTGGCGATAAAACCTAAATCATGCATATAGGAAAGCCCCGTATCCGCATCACTTGCCGAAAAGGAAACCTTGAATTTACGGCCCATTTCCTGACTCACAGGATTTCTTAGGAAGTATTGGAACAACGCATGTGCGTAAGGAGAAACATCAAAAGGTTCGCCTACATCAATACCGGCAGTTTCACTAGCGGTCACATTACGCACGGTATTTCCACAAGCCTCCCTTAGGGTAACCTCATCCTTTTCCAGTTGCGCCCATAATTCTGGTGTCCTGTTTAAATCCACATAATGAATCTGGATATCCTGACGTGTTGTGATATGCAAACGTCCAGTGGAATATTCATCGGATACATCACAAATACGCAGCAATTGCCTAGAGGTTACCTTACCATAGGGCAACTTGATTCGAATCATCTGAACCCCCTGTTGGCGCTGGCCATAAACGCCCCGTGCCAGACGGAGGCTCCTGAATTTTTCCTCATCCAATTTGCCTTCATGGAACTCATGAATCTTACGCTCCAATTCAATGATATCCTTTTCTACTATCGGATTTTCTATTTCTGTTCTAAAACTCTGCATTCTTTTAGTATTAAGTACTTAGTAATAAGCACATAGCATATTTACTATAATTCCTATGGATTTTATAGACTATAATTATGGATAAATTTCCTTTTCATTACTCCCTTTTCCTAACTTATAAAACCTGCCCCTACCGTGCTATTGGTTTGGGTATCGATTAAAATAAATGATCCGTTGGTCCTATGATTCTTGAACTTGTCATAAAAAATAGGCTTATTCAATCGAAAAGTCACTTGAGCTATATCGTTCATACCTAAACTATCCACAGTTTCATCTATTCCTGAATAATCCGGAGCAATCTTGTGTTGTACTGCATCCACTTTCGCCAAAACCTTATTTACGCCGTGTTGTACAACATATTTATTGCCAGCGGTCAGTTTTTGTGAATCCATCCAAGAAACCGTTGCCGTAAACTGTTTTTCTATGGTAGGCAGATCATTGACTTTTACCAACATATCTCCCCTACTCAAATTTATTTCATCCTCCAAAGTAATGGTGACGGATGATCTTCTGGAAGCAGTCTGATACTGTTTGTCATAAACATATATTGCCTTGATTTTGGATTTTGTTTGTGATGGCAATGCCACAACTTCATCACCTACACTAAGCTCCCCACCATAAACTTTTCCGGCGAAGCCCCTAAAATCGTGATGCTCATCCGTTTTTGGACGAATTACATATTGTACGGGAAATCTGGGCGTGCCCACATTCGAAACTGCCGCCAAATCCAATCCCTCCAAATGCTCAAGTAATGTTTCGCCTTTGTACCAAGGTGTATTTGTAGATTTGTTGACTACATTATCCCCTTTTAAAGCGCTGACGGGAACAAAAGTTATTTTCTGATCTTCATAGTCCCGCTTGCTCATCAATTCTTCAAAGTCGGACTTAATTTCATTATACCGTTCTTCGGAAAAATCAACCAAATCCATTTTATTTATGGCAACTACCACTTCTTTGACACGCAATAGGTTATTGATAAAAAAATGACGATTCGTTTGTTCTATCACGCCTTTTCTCGCATCGATAAGAATTATGGCCGCCTGAGAGGTGGATGCTCCTGTAACCATATTACGGGTGTACTCTACATGACCGGGCGTATCCGCAATGATGTAACTTTTCTTCGCCGTAGAGAAATAGATATGGGCTACATCAATCGTTATACCTTGCTCTCGTTCCGCCACTAAACCATCCGTAGCCAAGGAAAAGTCCAAATAATCATATCCTTTTTGCTTACTGGTCCTTTCTATGGCTTCAAGTTTATCCGAAGTAAGGGATTTGGTATCATATAGTATTCTTCCAATCAAGGTACTCTTGCCATCATCTACGCTACCTGCCGTTGCTATTTTTAGTACTTCCATTTTTTATGCTGTTAGCCATTAGGTTTTAGCTGCTGGCCATTAATTATTATTATTTGATTTATGCCCAATAGCTAATAGCCAAAGGCAGAATTTTCAAAAGAAAATTCTAAAAATATCCTTGTTGTTTTCTTTTTTCCATCGCCGCTTCCGAACGCTTATCGTCGATACGGGCACCTCGTTCAGAAATGGACGAATCCCTAATTTCGGCTACCACCTTATCTATACTTATGGCCTCCGAAAGAACAGCCGCCGTACAGGACATGTCGCCAACAGTGCGAAAACGAACCATGCGTTCTTCCACGACCTCATCCTCGTCCCTAAAGACAATTCCATCTTCGGCAGACCAAATCATACCGTCCCGGATAAAAGTTTTACGTTTATGGGCAAAGTAGATAGAAGGAATTTCAATCCCTTCTTCCTTGATATAGGACCAGACATCCAATTCCGTCCAGTTGGAAATAGGGAAAACACGCACGTTCTGACCCAACTCAATCTGACCGTTTAACATATCAAACAATTCTGGACGTTGGTTTCTTTCGTCCCATTGGCCAAAATCATCACGAACCGAGAAAATATCGTTCCTTTGCTCTAGCCTTTTCCTCATCCCTTCTGGCACCCCCTATACAGGCATCAAACTTAAATTCTTCTATAGCATCCAACAACGTGGTGGTCTGCAAACTGTTTCGGCTGGAATACCTGCCGGATTCCTCCTTCACCTTTCCCTGGTCAATGGAATCCTGTACGTTTCTAACAATAAGTTCCAATCCCAATTCCCTAACCAAACGGTCCCTAAATTCTATAGTTTCAGGAAAATTATGTCCCGTATCAATATGCATTAGGGGGAAGGGAATTTTAGCTGGCCAAAAAGCCTTTTGCGCCAACCTTACTAAGGTAATCGAGTCCTTTCCTCCAGAAAATAGCAAAACCGGTTTTTCAAACTGCGCGGCCACTTCCCTAAAGATGTAAATTGCCTCGTTCTCCAGAGCGTTAATATGGGAGGTGTCTTTCAAAAGGGCAATTTCCTGCTCCAACGTCACTTCCAATTCCGTATTGTTTTCCATATACTTTTAATCTAAAATCTAAAGTCCTTTTAATTAGGTATGTAGACCACATTCCCTGTTCTCCAACACCTTGGTTGGGTCAAAATATTTATGTTCGTTGGGTAACTTATGCTCCTTTAAATAAGTATCCAAATGTGTATCGTTCCAATGATAAAACGGACTCACCTTTAAAACGCCATCCTTGCTTAGACTCAGAATATCAAGGGAATCCCTATGAGCGGTCTGTCCTTTTCTCAAGTTCGTGAACCACACATCTGGACGGTGTGCCTCCATCGCCCTTCTAAAAGGTTCCAATTTTACCTGCTCCGTAAATAAAGCGTGCCTTGCATCATCTATTTGTGGAATACCCATTACTACATCCCGGTGTGCCGTCGTTTGTTTTGGCACATATAAATCAATACTCAAATTCAATCGTTGAATAAGTTCTTCCGCATGTTTATAGGTGTTGGGCGTATTATAGCCTGTATCGCACCAAATTACCGGGATATCCTTTTTTACTTCCGAAACCGCATAGAGAATAGCCACTTCATACGGACGAAAATTAGTGGTTACCACTGGTCTATTGGCATGTTTGATTGCCCAAGAAATAATTTCTTCGGGGGGAATCCCCTTAAATTGTATGTTGAGTTTTTTTATTTCCGTTTCCGTAAATGCCATAACGAATATTATTTGCCCCAATTAATTTTATTCCATATACGCTCGTGAAAAAAGTACAGCGCCATTTTTGTGACCAATTCTATAAGTCCTATAGAAAATGCCAAACTAAGAGTGCCTGTTACGAACCAAGAAATTAAAATAGTATCCAACGTACCTACAATGCGCCAACTGATGGATTTGACGATACTCCTAATTGGTTTTTCCGATTTTCTATCCGATTCATACTTACTTTCGGATGTTCCTTTATCTAAAATCAATTGATCTACTATCATGATAAACATTAAATTGATTACCCTACTAACTTAATAGGATAACAAAAATAGAATTTATATCCAGATAACAACCATAGAAAAGTAAAAAAAATATAATTACCCTATAGATTTAGTAGATTATTAACAAACTAGTCGGAATTTTGAGAATCTGATAGTGGATTTAAAATAATATGGGTCGTCTACTTTAGCACATCCGCCAAGGTAGTATTCCGATAGACGGAAAGGTTTGCATCGCGCACCTTCAGCATCAATATATGAACGGAGCAGGTAGCCTCGTCCGGACAGTCGCTACATTTTTCATAAAAATTAAGGCTTACGCAAGGCACCATGGAAATTGGACCTTCTAGCACACGCATGACGTCGGTCATTAATATTTCATCTGGGTTTTTAATAAGGTAATATCCTCCCCCTTTTCCTTTTTTTGACCCCAGGAAACCTGTTTTCCGAAGTGATAGTAAAATACTTTCAAGAAATTTTTGCGATATGTTCTCCTGCGCCGCGATTTCAGCGATCTGAACGGGCTGTTTGTTTTTCTGCGAACCTAAATAGGCAAGTGCCTTAAGTCCGTATTTGGTTTTTTTGGAGAGCATTAGGCTAAGATAGCTGAAAATTGCCAAAAACAAGAACCACTACCAAATTACGCTTTGAACGATAAAAGCCTAAAATCATTACAATAATTTTACGCCTCCAAATTTAGTATTGCCTTTTTTTACCGTGTTGCGGAGTGGCTTTCCAAAAATGTTGGATTCCACTTGAAACTGATCCCCTTCCTCAATTTTTATTTCATCGGAAAAACTAAAGGTTGCTGTGCCATAAAAATGACAATGCAAGTCGCCAGGATTTCGGAATAGTTCATACTTAAAATGATGGTATTCTAGATTTTCAAAACTATGAATCATATGATTTTGTCCACTTAAAAACTCCTTTTGCCACAAAATATCATCACCTCTCTTTATGGAAACTTGGCCTTTAACCGATTTTGGCAACTCGCCCAACAAAAGCTCGGGTCCAAAAGAACATTGTCTTAATTTGGAATGTGCCAGATACAGGTAGTTAATACGCTCAGTAACATGATCGCTATATTCATTACCCAAGGCATAACCTACGCGATACGGCGTTCCGTCCGGACCGATAATATACGTACCTGCAATCTCCGGTTCCTCTCCCCCATCCAAAGCATACTCAGGCAATTCCAAATCACCATTAGGCGGTATGATAATACTTCCGTTTCCTTTATAGAACCATTCCGGCTGCACCCCTATTTCACCTTTTTTGGGCTTTCCCCCTTCCATACCCATTTTAAACATTTTTAGGGAATCCGAAAGGTTTTCCTCATTTTGTAGTTTGGCATGCATGGCATTACGTGCGGCGGCTGAACCAGAATGTGTCAACCCCGTTCCGGTAATCCAGAAATGGGCCTTGTCCGGATGGGAAATTGGGGGTAACAATCGATTTGATTCAAATACTTCCGAGTAATCGACGTGCTCTGATGAACTATTCTCTAATACCAATTGCTCCAGCGTTTTGTTTTCCGTGATTGCCTCGTTTGCCAATTCATACGTGGAAGTAAACTTGGAAATCAGCTGTAATTCATCGCCAATGACTTGTGCAACCGCATTATTTCCTCCTTTCGTTACCAATTGAACTAATCTCATACATTTTCATTTTTTGGAATTATCCATTTATTATACAAATAGAATCTTTTTCATTTTTTTCTAAACTTAGTGTTATTCTCGTCAACCCTAAATTTTACGATCTGGGTTATCAAATCAATGGGAAGTGGTTCAGAAAGTGGAAATTGGATGGAGCCCTTACCCGTTTTATATCCTTCCAAATCTTTAGCAAATTCTATATTTCCAGTCGGCGTAGCATAAAATCCGATATGGTTGGCATACGCCGCAAAATAGACCAAAGGCTTTTTAAATGTCTTATAGGCGGGTATTCCATATAGAATATGTTCGGAGGCGTCCGGAGCATTTTTTATTATTATTTTTCGGATAATGGCCAGTTTCTCACGCACTTCTGCCGGGGCCTTTTCTATATACTCATCAACGGACTTGATATCAAGATTCATTCTAGATTTTCCAAATTTTGAATTTATTGCAGTTGTTTATGGGACCCATCACAATTGGGCATCCTTTTGGACAGTCCACAGACACAATCATTAAACCCCTTTCCATTAAAGATTCTCTGAGTAGTATTTTTCAATTCTTTCGCTACGGGTTTTGGTCTGTTTTGCTTTGGCAAAATACAGTAAATACCCTCTTTGCCTACCTGGGGTCAACGCTTTAAACGCATTTTCAAAATCCGGTATTTCTTTAAATTTTATACGAAGTTCATCGGGAATATCGAATTCCGCGGTTTTTTTCAACTTCACCTCAAGTCCGGCCTTTTCAATTTCTACCGCCTCGTAAATATATCTTTTAAGTATAGGTTGCAGGTTTTTAATCTCAGCTACACTGCCGAACCTGATTTGACGGCCGGATTGTACGTTCTCGGTCTGCTGAATCAATAGATTTTCAGAATCCTTCAAAAGTGCCCCTTTATAGAACAGTAACGCACAATATTCTTTAAATCCGTGGATCAAGACTATGTTTTTGCCATTAAAGGTATAGCAAGGATGCATCCATTTAAATTCTTCTTTAAGGCCATAATCAATACAGATCTTCCTGAGAAATTCTTGTTCTTCTTTCCACAGGGTTACATTCTCTAAATAAGTATCTACCTTCGGATTCATAATACAATATAATAATTCGGCTCAATTAAATAGTCCATTTTGCGGGACCTTGAAATCCCTTTTAGAAAGTTACTGGTCAACGACATTAGCTGCAAACTTTCCAAAAAGGTCCGGAAATTATTGGATGATTTTAAAAGTACATATTGGTTTTTCACCATATTAACAGATTAACAATCAAGATGCTATAATTGTTAAATATTTGTTATTGCTGTAGGCAAATTGAGTTAATACTTTATTCGTATGCATTAATTTGTTACTTTCAACCCACTTATCAACTCATATCAAATTATGGCAAATTTTAGTGTAAAAGTAAACGGAAAGACTGTTGACCTAGATGTCGACGGTAGCACCCCAATGCTTTGGGTATTGCGTGACCATCTTAACCTTGTTGGCACCAAATATGGATGTGGTATCGCCCAATGTGGAGCCTGTACCGTTCATCTAGGCGATAATGCGGTTAGATCTTGCCAATTACCCATTTCATCCGTAGGCGAGCAAGAAATTACTACCATTGAAGGACTCTCGGAAAATGGCGACCATCCAGTGCAAAAAGCTTGGTTGGAAATAGATGTACCACAATGCGGGTATTGCCAAGCGGGACAAATCATGAGTGCCTCCGCACTATTAAAAAGTAACCCCTCCCCTTCCGACGAGGAAATAGAAGGTGCCATGAACGGAAATATTTGTCGATGCGGCACGTATACAAGGATAAAAAAGGCCATTAAAACGGCCGCTACTGCATCCGAAAACGCGTAACTAGTATCAAAAGCACCTAAAAACAAGAAAAAATGACACTCGTAAAAACAAAAATAGGAAGACGTTCTTTTATACGAACTTCAGCACTTGCCGGTGGTGGTATGATGGTTGGATTCAGTTGGTTGGCCTCTTGCAAAATGACCCCGGAAGAAGTCAATGCGCTTCCCAAGGAATGGTTTGAAATTAATGGATTTTTAAAAATTGGGGATAACGGTCGGGTGACCATTATGTCGCCCAACCCGGAAATTGGGCAAAACGTTAAAACGGCCATGCCAATGATCGTTGCCGATGAGTTGGATGTGGATTGGAAAGATGTTATCGTAGAACAGGCTCCTTTGAACTTGGATGTTTTCCAACGTCAATTGGCGGGAGGTAGTCAGTCCATCCGCGCCGGATGGGAAGGCTTGCGCATGGCAGGTGCTACGGCGCGAAAAATGCTAAAACAAGCTGCAGCCAAAGCTTGGGAAGTTCCTGAAGAGGAAATTACCACGGCCAATGGTGTTTTGCATCACAAAGCAAGCAATAAATCTGCCGGATATGGCGAGATGGCTTCCGCAGCGGTAGCCGTGGAGGCTCCGGACGATGCACCTGAAAATTTAGAGGTGCCGGAAGAAGTGGAATTAAAAAGCATCAAGGATTTTACAATTATAGGTACCGACCGATTGAATGTGGACGGACCGGATATTGTTACCGGTAAACCCTTGTTCGGTATAGACGTTCAGGAAGAAGGGATGCTTACGGCAATGATAATACATCCACCTGCTTTTGGAAAAAAATACAAGACCATGAATGCGGACAATGTAAAATCAATGCCCGGTATCAAGGATGTGTTTCATGTCAACGTTTATCCGGAAGGTGTCGAAAAACAATGGTCCGATGGAGGTGGAATACCAGAATTGGTAGCCATAGTCGGGGAAAGCACATGGCAAGTCATGCAGGCCAAAAAAACCTTGGAAGTGGAATGGGAAGGACCTTCAGATCTTGAAAGCACTGCTTCCTATGAAAATGATTTGGACAAGCTTTTGGAAGCACCTGTGAAAGAAGCCGCTAGAAAGGATGGGGATTTCAACAGGGCATTTAGGAGTGCTGCCAAAACTATTGAGCGTACCTATAGTGCACCATTTTTGGCCCACAACACCATGGAGCCAATGAATTTTTATGCAAATGTTACGGATGAAAAAGCCATATTAAAAGGTCCCATTCAGACACCGGAGTTCTTAGAGAAAACGGTATCGTCCGTATTGGGTATGCCCTTGGATAAAATAGATATCGGTATGACTAGAATGGGTGGCGGATTTGGGCGTAGGCTTTATGGCCATTTTGGTGTGGAAGCTGCTGTCATTTCAAAAAAAGCAAATGCACCTATCAAGTTGGTTTACAGTCGGGAAGACGATATGACCCAAGGTACGTACCGACCTGCATACAAAGTGAAATTTAAAGCGGGATTGGACAAGGACAACAAACTAACAGCGTACTACGTAAAAGGGGTAGGCACCAATGATGACCTTATCTTCGAAAACAGGTTTCCTGCAGGAGCGGTGGACAACTACCTCGCGGAAAAGACCAGTTTAGAGACCAAAATAACCACTGGGGCGTGGAGAGCGCCTCGATCTAACTTCATTGCTGGAGCCGAGCAATCCTTTATGGATGAAATTGCAGAATTAGCTGGAAAAGACCCTATCGAATTCCGATTGGATTTATTTGACAAAGCGATAAATAATCCAGTAGGCGACCCGGAGAAAAACGATTATGACCCAGAACGCTATGCCGGTGTCCTAAAATTAGTGAAGGAAAAATCGGATTGGACCAATTCCGGGGACAAAGCAAGAGGGGTTGCGGCCTATTATTGCCATAACTCTTATGTAGCCCAAGTGTTGGACCTAACCATGGATGACAACAAACCTAAGGTCGACAAGGTATGGTGCGCCGTAGATTGTGGAATAGTTATTAACCCTATCAGTGCGAAAAACCAGATAGAAGGTGGTATTGTAGATGGCATAGGACATGCTACGTATTCCCAGATGACCTTTAAGGATGGTGTTCCGGAACAGCAAAATTTTGACAGCTACCGTTTGATACGCAACAGCGAAGCACCTAAGGAAATAGAATCCTATTTTGTTGATAACGGCATAGACCCGACGGGACTTGGTGAACCTTCGTTGCCTCCTATTGTAGGCGCGCTGGCCAATGCCATGTACAAGGCCACCGGAAAACGTGTCTATAATCAACCGTTTATCCTCGAAAAAGAGGTCGTAGGTTAGCATTTTTAGGAACAAATAGCATCAAGTTGCAGACCATAAAAACTAAAATTGGCAGACGGTCGTTTATCAGATCCTCTGCACTTGCAGGAGGAGGGCTTATGCTCAGTTTTAGTTGGTTGGCTTCCTGCAATATGAAGGCAAAGGAAGTTTCGCAACTTTCCGAGGAATGGTTTTCCATTAACGGATATCTGAAGATTGCGAACAATGGCCAAGTGACCATCATGTCTCCGAATCCAGAAGGTGGACAGAACGTAAAGACTTCCATGCCCATGATCGTGGCAGAGGAATTGGATGTGGATTGGAATACGGTCACCGTTGAACAGGCGCCGCTGAATACGGAATTATACAACCGCCAATTTATTGGCGGTAGCCAAGCAATCCGCACAAGTTGGGAAAACCTCCGAATGGCCGGGGCATCTGCACGCTACATGCTTACGGCTGCGGCCGCTGAACTTTGGAACGTACCCCAAAAAGAAATCACTACAAATGCGGGAATACTTACTCATGAAGGAAGTGGCAATTCCGCAGGATACGGGGAAGTAGCTTCGGCCGCGGCAAAAATAGCGGTGCCCGATGAGTTGGAACTTAAGGCAATCACTCATTTTAACATCATTGGGACTTCCAAAAAGAATGTGGACGGACACCAAATCGTGACCGGAAAACCACTTTTTGGTATCGACACGTATGTGGAAGGCATGCTGACCGCCATGATTGTACACCCACCGGCTTTTGGCATGAAAATACAATCCGTAGACTTCGATACCGTAAAATCGATGCCTGGGATTAAGGATATTTTCACCCTTAAAGTGCTAGAGGACGATTATACCAGACAGCATTTTGATACCTGTACTTTTTTGGAAGTGGTCGCCATAGTAGGTACTTCTACTTGGGAGGTCATGAACGCGAAGAAAAAGATTTCAGTAGCATGGGAACCCTTTGAAACCTATACCGAAGAACGGAAATCCTTTCGCGGACCAAAACAGACCTTGACCATACCTGCCGGACTGGAAAATACCGAAGACCATAGGGCAATGATGGCCAAAATGGCCAGCAAAAAAGCGGAAACGGTCCGTAAAGATGGTAACCCGGAAGCTGCTTTTAAGAAAGCGGCCAAAATTATAGAAAAAACATATACCGCTCCATTTCTGGCCCATAACTGCATGGAGCCTATGAACTTCTTTGCAGATGTAAAGGACGATAGCGCCAAACTTGCCGGGCCCTTGCAAAAAGCGGAACTTACGGAACAGGCACTCGCCTCCCGATTGGGTTTGCCTGTTGACAAAATAGCTATTGAAATGACCCGGCTCGGGGGTGGTTACGGTCGTCGCTCCTATGCCCATTGGGCCTTGGAGGCCGCACTTATTTCCCAAAAAATGAATGCACCAGTGAAGTTGGTTTATACCCGCGAGGACGATATGACTGGGGGCATTTATCGCCCAATGTATCAGGCTACTTATAAAGCGGCATTGGATTCAGAAAATAACCTTACCGCGCTAAGTATAAATGCGGGAGGAATTCCGGAAAGCCCCTTGTTTGCCGACCGGTTTCCTGCCGGAGCAGTGGATAATTATTTAGCGGAAAGCTGGACCATCAATACCAATATTACCATTGGTTCCTTTAGGGCACCACGCTCCAATTTTATGGCAAGCGCGGAGCAATCCTTTTTGGACGAGGTAGCTGAAGCTGCCGGAAAAGACCCTATCGATTTCCGATTGGAACTGTTGGAACGTGCCAGTAAAAATGCCGTCATCTCAAATTCTATTGATTATGACCCCATGAGGTACGCCGGCGTGCTAAAATTGGTAAAAGAAAAATCCAATTGGGGACCTGCGGAGGCGGGTGCTCATCGCGGCGTATCTGCATATTTCTGTCATAATTCCTATGCGGCACAGGTATTGGATATGAAATGGGAGAACGGGAAGCCCAAAATTGAGAAAGTACCTTGCGCCATTGACTGTGGTATTGTGGTGAATCCGGATGCGGCAAAAAATCTCTGCGAAGGCGGAATTGTGGATGGTATTGGGAATGCACTTTACGGGGAACTGACGTTTAAAGAGGGTGTGCCTCAAAAAAGTAATTTTGACACCTACCGCATGATACGCATGGGCGAGGCACCAAAAGAAATAAACATACATTTTATTGAAAGTACCACGGACCCCACTGGTTTGGGCGAACCCACCTTCCCTCCTATTTTTGCGGCAGTATCAAATGCCATGTACAAAGCGACCGGTAAACGACATTATGATCAGCCTTTTCTATCATAGACAAGTTGCAGGATAGTATATTGAGAAAGATTAAAAATAGGATAGAATCCATCTTCATTTCTATCAGGAGATGGGAACAACACTATTTGTTTGGAACGGAGGAAAACATTACCAGTTTTTGCAAGGCATTTTTCCCAAAGAAATTTTAATACCAACGTTTGGTATTTATTCTCGCTCCAGTACTATTGCGTTTATTTTATTGTTGGAATAGATAAAAAGTTGGTCACCCCTAATTTCGTATTCTTCGGCTGCACTAATATTGTATAATGAAGTCCATTTAGGCTCATTTGCCAACGTGGATGCAATAGAACCAATATTTAATGTCCCATTGCTTTTTGCAGTATACGAAGCACTATAAAGATTACTCACCATATAGCCAGAAACGAAACCTTTCCCCTCTCTGTCCAGTTTGCCAAATTCGGCGGTGATTTCACCGTCATTTACATCTGGCCAAGTAGGATTTTGGGCCTTTGTAATCGTTACATCACCTGCTCCAATATAATAGACCACTTTCCAACTCCCTACCAAATCAGAAGAAACATCGTCATCATCTTTGGAACAATTTAGAAATAGTATAAAAGAGATTAGCAATAATATGGGCGTTTTAAGGGAAGTACTGGTTTTCATAGAAAAATCGGTTTATTGTAAAGATGCCTTCAAATCAAAAAGGTTGCGCGATTGTTCACAAAATGTCCAAATATAACGGTAGCAGTTCTTGTATTTAGTTTGTTGTTTGCTTGACCTTACTCTTTTTGAGATAAGAACTATAAATCCAGATTCCTAGAACAACCAAACAAATGACTATAAATAGCCCCAACAAATGCATTTGGTCATTGGGGAGATAGAGTGCCAATAGGAAACTACCTACCGATATGATTCCCGCCATTACCGCATAACCGATTTCCTTATAATACCAAGCATAAGGGAAAAAGTGTGCCCCGGTAATTATGATGTAAGCCATAATAAAATAGTCCGGCTGTTTGATCAGCACAAAAACCAATAAGGGAAAATAAAATAGCTGCGCAAAATTGAGCCATAGACCCAAGGGTTCCAACGGATTACCTTTAATTTTCCATTCGGTCTTCAGCACTTTTGATAGCCCAAATGCCATAGGAAGCATAATGCTCCCAACGATAAACGTAAGGATACTTTTATCGTAACTGGAATACTCCAAGGTCCAAATAAAAGAAATGAGGGTCCAGACGATTGCTGCCGAAATAATAAAATCGAGGCCATTTTTGGCCTTTACCGATAACTCCAGTCGTAATTGGTTTAGGTCTTGTTTGGTCATAGATTTTTGATTGGTGGTTATGCTATTGAGACTAAATCGATATTGTATTAAAATCGCTTAAATGTAAAACTTATCAAAAGAAGTTTTCTTGACGAATTCATGATAATTTCTAAAATCCACATATTAAGTAGGTCTCGACTGCGCTCGACCGGACAATGTGCGTAATTTTTTAAATCAAAATAATAGCTGTTTTCACATTAAACCCAGCTTATTTAGGGTAAAACTTTTTGTATCTATTCTTTTTCAGGCCAAATGGTTTTAAACTGCTCGAAAACAATGAGCATTTCATCAGTTGGTTTTTCCCCGTTTTCTTCCATGATTTTGGTGAAAAACTCCCAATGCGCCATGCGCCATTTTTCTAACGGTTCCTCGTTGGTGCCCATATCCATTGCTGCATATTCCTTAGGAAGCTGGTTGAAGGGAATGGTATCTACCTGTGTAATCTCAATGATGGCCTGTGCCCCACCCTCAAAATTGGTAACAATATGTTTGGTGCCGATGCTCGGCAGCTCTGCTCCAGCTTCTTCATACCATACATAAAGTCCGGAGGTCATGGCCGTCTTCTTTCCATTTAGCGTTAAGTTCGCCAACCTATCCGCATCCGCTTTGTTATCATGAAAGAACCAAGATTCCGGGATTTCGTGGTTTTTAAATTGTGGGTTGGATGCGGTAAAGTCCTCCCACATCTGGGAAACGGAATCTTCAATACGGGACTCCTCTGTTACTTCCTTTTTGGGTTTGGGTTTGCAGCTGATAGTGAAGCCAAATACTATTAGTGCTATTATTTTTGATTTCATTTTTTTGATTATTTTTTCTTCTTTACGGCTCCAAAAGCAGCATCAATAACCACTTTACATTTGCGCCACTTAAAACAAACCCCAAAGGATAAAATTGCTATCCTTCGGTTTCCAATTTCTCGAGTTGGTTTTTGGCATTTTGGTTTTGCGGATTTAGGCTCAAGGATTTTTTATAATTCTCTATTGCCAAATCGGTCTGGTCCATTTTCATAAATGACTCCGCATAACTGTCGTACACATTAAAACTTTTGGGATACAGTATGGTGTTTAGCTTAAAAATATTCAGCGCAACTTCGTTTTTGTCTTTTCCCATAAAACGGTATCCTAATTGGTTGATATTGCCCTCGTTAACGGCAGGGTCGTTTTTGTCCTTTGCCATTACATCTTTGTAAGCGCTTAACGCGCCATCAAAATCCCCCTCCATAAGCATAAGCAAGGGTAGTTTGGTACCCTCGGCAAGCTGACCATATACCGCTCTTGGCTCCATAGTACCCGAATCGATGATATGAATATCCATATTTTCCTTTTCGGGATTTTCCTTGAATTGAAAAAGAGCATCGAAATCACGAACCACATACGTACTGTCCGAAACCCTGATCAGTTCCGTCAGGTCTTGTCCCGCCCCGTTTCTATACATCAATTTATCGTTCTCCTCCACAACTTCGAGAAAATCAAAACCGCGCACCAAATATTTCCCGGTGATGTCTGCCACAGCCTCGGCATCCATCGGTAATTTTTTATACTTCGGTAGATAATCGTCCCATTCGTAGGTCAACGCCACGGAACGAATAAGTTCGGAAATGAAATCCGGGTGATTGGAATTGATCATAATCGCCACCCCATATCCCTTGTCCTTATGTGCCACCAATTCGCTGGAAAAACCTTCGTTCCAGCCGCCATGCCCAAAATATACCTGGTCCTTCTTTTTGTTGATGAAGATACCCAACCCTTCAAACTCTTCCACGAAGGGAGTCAACATTTTAGTGGTCATCTCTTTGGACAAGCCTAGGGTGCTATCGCCTTTCAACGTTTTTTGAATGTTTATGGCAAACTTAGCCAAATCTTCCGATGTCGTCCATAGCCCTGCCGGTGCCATTTCGGGATAGGTATGTCGTTTGCCCTTGGTCATGCTGCCATCCGGCAAATAGCCCGTTGCCGCCAAGTCTAGCCGAGGCGGGGTAAGCGGTTGGTCAAAACTACTATGTTGCATATCCAAGGGCTGTAACACCTGCTCCTTCATGATTTCGGGGAAGGATTTGCCTTCCACATCGATCATCAATTGTTGCACAATGTTATACCCACCTCCGGAATATCTAAAACTTTCCTCCGGAACCTTATCTACGATTACTGCGGGTGAATTCGCAGGTGGTTCCCCGTTTAAAACTTGTAGCAAGGTAGGAACGGGAAGATCGGGACTGTAGCCCAAAAAACCATGTACGGTAGTACCTGCAGAATGGTTGAGCAGGTTTTTTAGGGTCACCTTCTTATCCGTTGTGAATTCATTTTCGGGCAATTGCCAGGATTGTAATTGGGTATTGATGTCCGCATCCAAATCCACTTTTCCTTGCTGCACCAAACGCAACGCAGCATAAGCCGAAACGGGTTTGCTAATGGAGGCCGCTTGGAACAAGGTATTTTCCGTTACCGGGGCCATAGTTTCCTGATCCATAACCCCATAGGTTTTTACATATGCAATTTCGCCCTCGTGGATTACGGCAATACTGACCCCGGGCACGCCATAATGCTTCATGCGGTCCTCTAAGGTATAGGTGGAATCCCCTTCTATGTAAACGGGTAGGGCAAGATTTTTTTCTACGGCAGCAATTTTGTCGTTGGCCGGTTCTGGCGTTGTGCTATTCTCTGCACAAGAAAGTACAACCGTTAGTGTTACTAGGATAATTAATTTTGATTTCATTTTTTGATTGATTTTAGAAATGTGAAAACTGATATTGATGAATTTATATAGGCTCTTTTTTAGATATTTTAAATGTAGCGCTTTACGCTGGGAAGAACTTACTTGTCATCATTATTTTGATTTTTCTTCTTTACGGTGGTTCCAAAAACGGCACCAATAGCCACGCCAATCGCCAACCATAAACCTAAATTGCCGGTCGCAACACCTACTGCCGTTCCAATCGCAATGCCTATTGCGATTCCGCTTAAGGTACTATTACTATTTTCTGACTGTTTTCCCATTTATGCTCTTTAATTCAACGGAATCAAAAGAACTCCTACAACCGTAAGTTACTCCTCTGCTTTTTATCATGGAAAACATCAGAATCCTGGGTTTCCATTGTTGCTTCCTTTTTATGTTCTCGTTTTCAACCGACGAAGAGGGAGTATTGGTTTCCTATGTTTTTATTTAGAAACTAAGCATGTCCTTTTTCAATGTAATTTGTCATGGCATTGTTTACATACTGAAACTAACCATTTAATTGGTTCCTTTCCAATATTTTTCTTTGCATACCTCATATGATGCACCTGTGTTGCCCTTTTTCCACATTTTACACATTTCCAATTATCACGTTTTAAAACAACATATCTTTTCCTTTTCCATGCATCCGATTTAAGATATGTATTTCGATAATAACTTCGTCGGCGTTTTCTCTTTAAATTGAAAACTAGCCTATTAACCAACCAAGCGAATAGTGCAAAAATCAATAAGAATATTAGCTTAATATCCATAAAACGGCCAAATCAGCAACCTAATAGGCTATTCATTTTTATCGGATAGCTCATCAAATTTAGCTTTCATTGTTGGGTTGCCGTAGGTTAATTTTTTAATAGTCAAATCGTCGGCTTTATCATTGGCCAATCTTAGATTGTTTTCCGATGACAGCAAAGCAGCCTTG
The DNA here is from genome assembly GCA_963848865.1 of uncultured Flavobacteriaceae bacterium. Classification (GTDB taxonomy): domain Bacteria; phylum Bacteroidota; class Bacteroidia; order Flavobacteriales; family Flavobacteriaceae; genus Maribacter. The sequence continues at coordinate 83,729 of CAWKFV010000017.1, forward strand.
GTTTTCTGTAGATGGCTAATTGTTTTATCTATTTCATCAATAGCGGTCTTGAATTTACGACTTGCCAAGTCGTAGTTATATGCAAATCCCTTTCTAAACGTATCAATCTTTTCCTCAAAATTTGTGATGTCAATATTTTGATTCCGCATCAAGTTTAATTCCGCCTTATACTTTAGGGAATTCATCGCAGCGTTACGTAGCAATGTTATTATGGGAATAAAGAACTGAGGCCGTACCACATACATTTTTTCAAACCGGTGCGAAACATCCACTATTCCCGTATTATAAAATTCATTTTCCGATTCCAAGAGTGAAACTAAAACCGCATATTCACAATTCTTATCTCTCCTGTCTTTGTCAAGTTTTGCAAAGAAATCCTCGTTTCTTTTTTTGGTAGCGGTTTCATCATTTTCATTCTTCATTTCAAACATAATTGAAATGATTTCGTTCCCTGAGCCGTCCGTTTCTTTATAAATATAATCTCCTTTAGTACCTCCTCTTGAATCGTTGTCCTTTTCAAAATAGGCATTTTGAAAAGCCGTAGCGCGTAGCTTGTTGAATTCAATTTCGCAGTGTTGTTCTAAACTTTCACCCAGCATCTTAGTGGAAAGTCTAAGCTTCATATCTTTTACTCGTGCAATTTCATCTTCTTTGAATTGGATTATGGCATCTTTATTTTGAAGCTCCGTTGTGAATTTTTGCTCAAGGGAATTTTTAATGTTTTGTTTTTCTAGCTCTTTGGTTTTCAAATCATTTTCTAAAGAGTCTCTTTGCTTTTCAATCAGTTTAATCGCTTCAGATACGGCTAGTTTTTGTTCTGTTCCGGCATTTTGGATTTTAGACCTGAAATCAGCTAATAGATTATCCTTTTCTGCCAATTTTTCTATTAACTCACTTTTGCTACTCGCTTTAAGTTCAGCTATTTCCTTATCCTTTTTGGCTAGTTCTTCTTGTAATAAGTTTTTAGTATTTGCTTTGGCAAGTTCAACCGCACTTTGCTTGTCCTTTTCCGCCAACGCAAGGCGGTTATTCAATTCTTCCTCAAATTTATGGTCACGAACTTGTTTAAGGATGTCTGCAAAGCCAGCTTCATCTACTTTAAATGCTTTTTTGCAGTTAGGACAAATTATTTCATTCATTTTTTATAATCTATTTAAGGTTTTGGGAGTGTTTTACAAAGCTCGGTATAAGATGCCGTAGTTGACGGTGGGAAGCTATGCGTTCTTATACAATGTTACCTGCTTTACTTTTTCCATTCATTTAAAATCTTGTCAAAATCAACACTTTTCCATTGCTCTTTCCAGATTTCATAATATTCAATGTCAGAAGATTTAGGAGGAGGAGAACATGGGTCTATTTTAACAAGTGATGGAAGTACAATTGATTCACCAATAAGCAAAGCTTCACCAGCTTGGAGTGTCGGAAGTGTTTCAGTTAAATTTCCCAGAGTATCAGGAAGTAGTCTTTTTACATAGTTCTGATCTTCTGGATTAGTAAGTCTCATTGCTATGAAATTATTACATTGAGAAAAAATGGTTTCCGAAATCTCAGATGGACGTTGGCTTACTATTCCTAGAGTAATTCCGTATTTCCTTCCTTCTTTAGCAATTCGTTCAATTGCTAGTTTTGATGAACGATATTTTAATAGATCACTTTTGGGAACATAAATATGAGCTTCTTCATATAAAAGTAGAAGTGGTGTTTCACATTTCTCTTCACCTTTTTTCATTTTACTGAAAAAGAATCCGAAGTCAAATAAAATTCTTGAAATTAATGAAACAGTTATACTAAGAACCTCAAAGGGAATACCGCCCAAATTTATTATAGTAATATTTGATTCTTTTCCGCTGTTGTAGCTGATAAATTGTCTAACAGTTTCCTCAAATGAAATATCTCTTGAGTTTTCACCAAAAAGAAATTGTAGCCGAGAATTGTTTATCTTATTTTCCAGCCGTTCAACAAACTTATCCAAGGTACCATCTGCATATGTTCCATTACTCACATTTTGTCCTTTAGAAGGGAAAAATTCAAATTGTTTGGTAAAATATTTTTCAATCCTTTCTTTGGGAGTTAATTCAACACCATCATCATTTTTTGTTGAAGCTCCGGCACTATAAGCGCCACATTCTCCAATAATCATATAACGATTTGGTGCTTTAGAATTTATCGTTTCAGTTTGAATATTGAAAAGACAATTATAAACCTCTTGAATATCAAACTTTATTGGCGAATCGAAATGGACTTTATGTATGTCAGGATTATGTTTTATCTTATTTTCGGTTATAATTTTCCTTAATACAGAGGATTGGTTATAGTTATTCCTATCACCTGTATCTAAAAGCATTTGCTCAAGCTCATCACCATTCAGCATCCAATACGGTAAAGACAAATTAGATGCATTTAAAATTTGTGCATTTGGAAACGCTTGCTCATACTCACCATGAATATCAAATATCACAATATGTGAATTGTTTAGCCCATCATATGTTCCGTTTTTTGTCGAAATAGCTTCTTGAAGCACTTTTGCAACTGTATGAGATTTACCGGATCCTGTAGAACCTACAATAGCAAAATGTTTATTAAAAAATTTATTGCCATTAATTGGAATACTAAGATTTGTAGTTGTCAATTTTGAAAAGGAAAATCTTTCATTCTCCTTTATCCTAGTTGTAAAAATACTTTCTAATTCGTCGTTAGTTAATAATGATATACCGTTATTTGGAGGAAGAGGAATTCCATGACCTCCTCTTTCAAAAACTGAACCACCCTCTTTGACATCAAGAGTACCGGTAAGTTTGACCTCTAAAATAAAAGAAGGATCATTGGGCTCTGTATCTTCATCACCGTAGTCATGATCTTTGATTCTATAATTCTCAATAATTCCGATTACGTATTTACTGTCGTTACTTTTGTACGGAATTTTAATGTAACTACCCAGATTAAACTGGTCATTGAATTTGCTTGGGTCTAGTATTTCAATACTTATCGCCGTTGAAGAAACATTTACTATTTTAAAGTTATTTGAATCCATTTTAGAAAAGTTTTAATGTTTGATCGGTATTTAAACCATTAATTATTTGATAATTACTATTCTGTATCAAAGTGTGTTTTTCTGTTGCAAGTAATATCCACATTGGACTACCATCTATTTCCGTTAATGTGTCTAAAGTTGATTTTGATAAAATCCGCGAATAAAATGAGCTTCTTGAAAGGCTACTAGAAACTTTCTTACCAGAAATTTTTCTGTTTATTATAGGTGAAGAATAAAACAGTTTTTTACTGAATTCTATCATTTCAAAACCATCATTAAATATGCTCTCTTCTCTAATAAGATATTTTTTCACTTCTTCAATTTTGTTATTAGGAATTACGAAGTTTAATGGCTTAATGTCGTGAGTTGCTTTATGATAGTGTTTTGATATAATCTGGTATACCATAGAAGAGATAGATGTACTTGTGGTTTCCTTTATATCACCAAGGATAATAAATGTTTGCTGATTCTTAATTGGTTTATTAAAACGTCCCTTAAGAAGCCTAAAGTAGGCTTGTTCTCCCTGATATTCTTTAAATGCAGAAGTAAAGACAATCTTTCTTCCTTTTGCTAAATACTCATAGACTTCCTTTTTAGTAACTTTTCTATTTTGTAATTGACTTGGTGGATTATTTACAACTTTTTTTCTAATATAGTCTGTTACGATTGAATAATAATAAAGGGCCTCATCTTTAGAGCTACAAAAGTCAAACTCTTGAAATTTGACAAGTGTGCTTTGGAACTGATTATGAAATGTCTCAGAAAAAATCAACTTGAACTTTAATAAAAATTGAGTTTTGTCTTGTACTGAATGATTTGAGCTTTCTTTACCAAGGATGTTGTCTAAATAAACAGAATCGACCTTGCTTGAATAACCATTTAAATCAGAAAAATAACAATACAGAATATAATCTTTATTAGGGTCTGTTTTAAACTCATCGATTAGCTGGATAATTGGCTTCCTAAGTATGGATGGAACAAGTTTTGACGCTTCTTTATATTTTATTTGCATTACAAAACTTTCTGTATTAAGATCTTGAATTTGCTCAATGGCAACTTCTTGATTTAAATCATTACAAGATAAAACTTCAAGGATTGATTTGTCAATCTGGTATTCAAATCCTTTTATTGCGTAATAACCTCCATCCATATTATTTCATTTTGTGTAGTCGCTTTCTTTTGTATTGCAGGTAACGGGAGTCTGTGCATTAACTTAATTCGAGTCTCCGAGAATCCAGTATTTGATTTTTTCTCAGATACCCCCTCCGAATATAAACGTAATAAAAATAGGTTTTTGCGCAGTCTGACGGTTTTTTTATATGAGCTGTGGCGTGTTTTAGCACGGACCTCCCCAGATAAAAACTGGCTTTGGAAAATCCGTAGATTTTCCAAGGCACAGACCAAGCCATAGCTTATATACTGTGTCGTATACCGTTTTATTTTTCGTTCATATTAATCAAAATCCAAGGAAATTTCTCTGGGTCAGGACAAGTTCCTACTAAATTTTCGCATTCTTCGTTATTCAAAAAGTCCGTAAAATTTTTTATCGTAGCTTCTCTTTTACAAAAACATTCTTCGCAATCATCTTCAATATCCAATCCGTGATGTTCCTTTTCGTGTTCGTCAATAAATCTATGTATCCAATCTAAATTTGGAAAAACTAATTTTGCTGTGTCTGGACGAACAGGAATTGTGTCTGCTTTTATGCGCCATTCTCTTTCCCAAGTAAAATCGAGTTCCCCATTTTTATTAGGGTCGTAGCTTACAAATCGCCAATTTAAATCGGTGTTTGTCCGTTGCTTTTCGTATTCCTCTCTCGTAGAATAGATTACTGGTCTTCCACTATGTTTGAATACATCTCTTTTACAATATTGTAAACCAAATGGAGTATATCGAGAAAAATATTTTGTGTCTAGTTTTCCCTTGTTAGTTAAACATCTAACTGGCGATTCTGTAAAACATACACAATTATGTCCACCTAATATCATTCCATTACTACCTCTTAAAACACCGGAATTTAAAATTTCTTTTAGGTTTAAATAGGCTTCTTCATAATCAAAAGAGCCTTTGTAACCTTTCGTAAAATGAATTAGATTTTCGCAATGGTCGATTCTATGCATAAGTTTTTTTTCAAATGGTACACAACTTGTTTATATCGATGTAAAATATAGCTATATACGGGCTTTATCCGCATAGCAGCTTGCTTTATACATTCATAAAATTTTTGGGGGATTCTCTAAAGATAAGATTTTTCCTATAACAGGATTCTTGTTTTTTGTGAGATGGTTTTGTTATTGGGAATACACCATACCATCCGTGTGGCTAAAACTTACTTGGCCTACTTCCCCAGCACCTTCAAAATGTATGGAGAGGCCTATGACCTTTTTTGCTTCCTCAGGTACGGGCATGGTATAGGCAACTTGGTCGTCCACCAAAATAGTAAACGTGCCATTTTGGGAACTGCACTGTAGCGCCACATCATCATTAAAATCTACACCAAGCCCGGAGAGGTCCGTATTTTTACCGCTTATGTACTTCCCAAAGGCCATAAGGTCCATCTTGGCAGCGCAGCCTTTTTTGGCAAGAGGTATGCCAATGGCACCCCCATCATATAGTACAAACAATTTTACCAATTGGCAACCGGTCTGTCCGTTTTCAAAGGTGTTCTTTAGCTGTAGGGAGAGGTGAAAATCATCCGTATAGAGTTCGCCAAAATCCTGTACCAAATAGAGGCTTCCTTCAACTTCACTTGTGCGTGGGTCCAAATTGTACCCAGCAATGGTTTCCGCGGTTATGGCCAAACGGTCATCGGTCTTTATATCCTGCGCATCCAGATAAATAGGAATGGAGTCGCGCTCCACCACCCCCAGCCAATCTTCCGTTGTAATGAACACGTCCTCCTCCTTTACAATGGTGCCATCCACCACCAGCTTGGATTTAAAAAACCCGGGATGATAATAAATACTGGTGGCCACGCTGTCCTTTCGGTGTATGGTCATCCGTTTGTTGCTGTCCCAATCCTGTTGAATCTCGATCTTGGCATCCGGCCCGGCGGAACTGGCATCATAGTTAAACACTACGGAATTGGGTAGGTCCTGACTCACAATCTTACTTTTAAAGGTGAAGTTGCCCGTATCCAGCGGTTCTACCTTTTCCCGCTGTGGTGCGGAAGGCCAGTAGAAGGCCAAAATCCCCAGTAACACCACCGTACAGCCAATGGCAATGGGAATGCCCAGTTTTTTGGTTTCCTTTCGTACAGGTTCTTGTGATTCGGTCGGTTTTTCGGTATTCAAAAAATCCCGCCAGCTTTCATAGCCTAGAAACTGCGCCAAAATATCCAGGGTGGCGGAGCTAGGGTTGGCAATACGTTCCGCCCTGCCCCAAATGCGTTTTAGGGTGGTAACGCTCAGCTGTTTCTTGGTATCGGTCAGGATACGTTCGCTGAGTTCCTCAAAGTCCTTGTTGCTCCAGTTCTGTCCGCTGCCCCAGCCCAGACGGGCTTCTATCTGCCCTACCAAATGTTGGATCATATATAATTTCGATTTATCCATAAAACTATAAAAGGGCGTTCAGCACGGGGCTTTTGAACAGGATTAAACAGGATTGAACAGCTTGAACAAGGGCAAAAATTAATACGGAAACTATTTTTGGCCCAATCAAATTTAAAGTTTAATCATAAATAGAACAAAAATGAACATCACATCAAAAACGAACTATGCCATTTTAACGGCACTACTTGTTACCTTTTTTTCCTACGGACAACGCAACAAAAGCCAAACCCCCATTCCGAAACCCTTTACCGAAAAGCACTGGGCACCGGTAACCAAGAATGTGGAATTTGCCCAATACAAATCTACCAATGTTGCCAAAAGTGCGGATGGACAACCTTTCGCCTTGATGCTAAAGGATGTTGACTTTACCAGCGGTACCATCGAATTTGATTTGGAACTGAAAGGACAAGGATTTCCCAGTATCAATTTTAGAGCGAGCAAAGACACCTTGAACTCGGAGATTTTCTATCTGCGCCATTTTGGAAAACCCAACCCCATGCTCCGAACCACCATGCAATACTCCCCGGTCATAGACGGGGTGAATCTCTGGGATGTTACCGATGACTACCAAGCGGCATCCACACTTTATGAGGGCAAATGGAACCATATAAAACTGGTGGTTATGGGCAAACGGCTAACCGTATTCGTAAACGATATGGACCGCCCCACCTTACTTGTGCCTGCCATGGAGGGCATCACGGATTCAGGCACTATAGGTTTTTCAGGAAATGTTATCTACGCCAACTTTAAAATTACTCCAAATGAAACAGAAGCCCAACCCGATAGTATAGCGTACGACCCAACCTATGGAGATCCCTACTATTTACGTAAATGGCAAGTAACCCAACCGATGGATTTTCCCGTTGGAAAGGATATTATGCGCGGTATTCAAATGAACCCCGGAGTGGCTATAGACCCAATTTATTTGGATAGTACCGTAACATGGACTCCGATTTCAGCTGGGCGTAGGGCGTTGGTCAATTTGACCAAGGAATTTGGCGGCACCAAAAACGGCGACAGACGCCTGACATGGCTTAAAACCACCATCACCTCCGAAAAAGAACAGCAAAAACTATTGAAATTGGGCTTTAGCGACGAAGTTTGGGTGTTTATCAACGGGAAGCCTTTATTTCAAGACAAGAACTATTACGGATCACCGGGAATGAAATATCCTGTGGGCAGGACTACTTTGGATAATGCTTCTTTTGAGGTTCCCTTGCAGGAAGGAGAAAATGAAATCCTCATCGGTCTCGCGAATTATTTTTATGGTTGGGGCATCATTGCCCGTTTTGAGGATGCCGTGGGAATTGAATTTAATTGATTTGGAGGAGGCTGTTTGAAAGGGTGAATGAAACACAATGTCAGTTTGAGCTAGTCGAAAACGAACTTTGCGACTCAATAGGCTAAAACTTCGACAGGCTCAGTTTGACAAGTGCATGAAACAGCCTTTTGTTTCCTTACCTGTTCTCGACTGCGCTCGAAATGACAGACGTTTTTAAAATTCAATAGCACTTCCTTTGAAATGCTAAACGGCATTTGGTATCGAGAAGTTGACGATGCCAAGAAGTGACTTGTTCTCCAATATCTTTTCTGTGGGTTTCGACTCACTTCGGCTGCGCTCAGCACCGGCCGCTCAACCCACAGAAAACACTCAGACTGACGTTGGATTGTATTAAGCGGAAATTTATCCCAAGGCTTGTGCGATATCCGCAATGATATCGTCAATATGTTCCAAGCCAACGGAAACCCGTACCATGCCATCCGTAATGCCCGATTCCGCCCTTTCTTCAACCGACAGTTTGCTATGGGTTGTGGATGCAGGGTGGGTAACAATACTGCGCGAATCCCCAAGGTTTGCCGATAGCGACAAAAGTTTAATAGAATCGAAGAATTTTTGTCCCGCTTGCAATCCGCCCTTGACCTCAAAAGCGACGACGCAACCGCCCGCTTTCATCTGCTTTTTGGCAATCTCGTACTTCGGGTGCGATTTTAGGAACGGGTATTTTACCCATTCCACCTTGTCATGGCTTTCCAAGAACTCGGCGAGCTTTAGCGCATTCTCGCAATGCCTGTCTACCCGTAAGGCCAAGGTTTCCAAACTTTTGGACAGCACCCAGGCGTTAAAAGGCGACAATGCGGGTCCGGTAATTCGTGAAAATCGGTACACTTTATCAATGAGTTCCGAACTTCCCACGGTGATACCTGCCAAAACACGACCCTGACCGTCCATTAATTTGGTGCCGGAATGGATGACCAAATCCGCCCCAAATTTTATGGGTTGTTGCAAATAAGGCGATGCAAAACAGTTATCGATGACGAGAATCAGGTTGTGTTTTTTTGCAATGGTGCCTAAGGTTTCCAAATCCAAAACATCTACCCCGGGATTGGTAGGGGTTTCGGCATAGATAACCTTTGTTTTGGAGTTTATCAGGGCTTCAATACCATCCAAATCATCAATCTTAAAAAAGCTATGGGAGATATTCCATTTTGGAAAAAAGTTGTTGAACAACGAATGGGTGGAGCCAAAAATACTTCTGGCGGAAATAATATGGTCGCCACTATCCAACAAGGCTGCTAGTGTTGAGAACACGGCTGCCATACCGCTAGCAAAGGCAAAACCGGCTTCGGCGCCCTCCATTTGGCATACTTTTTCTATGAATTCCGATGAATTTGGGTTGGAATACCTAGAGTAAATATTACGTTCTTTTTCCTCTGCAAAGGAAGCCCGCATGTCCTCCGCGTCCTCAAAGACAAAACTGGAGGTCAAATACAAGGGCACGGAATGCTCCAAATGCTCGGTTCGTTTTAACTGTGTTCGTATGGCGTTGGTTTCGAATTTTTTGTTCATGCTTTATTTTCATTCCCTGTATAAGCAGGTTTCTTTTATATTCTAGTTTCTATTAGTATAGGCTTTACTACCATCCGTGTTCCGAAGGACACACCCCGGCTGCGCCACCCCTCTCAAGAGGGGAATCCCTTTTTTAACCATTGTACTTTGTACTTCTTACCTTTAACCTTAACTATCCTTTCTCCGCAATCCTGAGAATATCCCCAAAAACACCTCTGGCAGTAACGGCTGCACCGGCTCCGGCACCTTGGATGACTAATGGATTTTTACCATAGGATTCCGTATAGATTTCTATAATGGAATCCGAGCCTTTTACCTGTCCAAGGGCGCTTTCCTTGGGAACGGAAATCAATTTTACGTCCAATATCCCTTTCTCCTTTTGAAGGTCGCCATGTAAGTCGCCCACATAGCGGAGTACGTGACCCGGTTTTTGGTTCTTTTTAATTTCGTTGAACTTATCGTTCAAGACCTGCATATGCTGCATAAAGAAATCGGTATCTCCTTTTTGCAGATTCAAAGGAATCAAATTTTCAATATTGATGTCCGAAAACTCATTGCTTAAATCCAGTTCGCGCGCCAAAATCAATAATTTCCTTCCCACATCATTACCGGACAAGTCTTCCCGTGGGTCGGGCTCCGTAAAACCTTGGCGCATCGCATCCTTTAAAATGGATGAAAAGGAAGCATCAACCTCAGAAAACGTATTGAAAATATAGCTCAAGGAACCTGAAAACACCCCTTTAATTCGCGTAATATTCTCACCGGAGAGATGCAACAGCTTTATGGTGTCTATTAATGGAAGCCCGGCCCCCACATTCGTCTCGTACAAATATTGCTTTTGATTTTTGTCCAATTCCTCCCGCAATAATTGATAGTAATCAAAACCCAAAGTGTTCGCGATTTTATTAGAGGAGACGACATCAAATCCGTTTTCCACAAAGTCAAAATAATGCGCAACAAAATCCTGGCTCGCGGTATTGTCCACAACAATAAGATTCTCCAAATGATTATTGGAAGCGAAATCGATGATATCCTGAACCTTATATTTTTTCCCTTTTGGATTGATATTCGTTTTCCAGCTTTTGCTCACCCCTTTGGTATTCAGCAAGACTTTCCGCGAATTTGCTATCGCAAAAACCCGTAGGTCGATTCCTTTTCGTTTTTCAATCGTTTTAGTCGATTTTAAAATCTGGTCTATCAAGGTGCCACCCACATTACCGTGGCCAAAAATTGCAAGATTCACTTTTTTACTCACTCCGAATATCTGACCGTGCATTACGTTTAGTGCCTTGGTCAAATCCGAGGTTTTGACCACCAAACTCACATTTTTTCCAGAAACCGTATTATTGAACAGCAGCGGAATGACTCTGTTTTTTATCAAGGCGTTATAAGGATTATGGAACGTACTCAAATCCTGACCAACGATAGAAATGACCGACACATCCGATACCACCGTTATCAAATTGATGTCCTTTGACATAAAATCACTCGTAAACTCCTTGTCCAGCGCCAATTTTGCCTTTTGTGCTTTGTCACGTTTTACCACCAGACCAATTCCCCGTTCCGAGGAACCTTGTGAAATGATACTTACACTTATATTATTGGCTTCCAGGGTTTTGAAAATACGGGCATCAATACCCACTTTTCCTAAAAGTCCCCTACCCTCTAAATTGATCAACGCAACATCCTCAATGACCGATAAGGATTTAATACCTTCCTTGCTGGATTTGGCACTGATCAAAGTGCCCTCATTATCATCATTATACGTATTCAAAATACGTAGCGGAATGTTCTTTTCAATCAGGGGAATTATAGTTTTTGCGTGCAGAATGGTCGCCCCAAAATTCGCCAGTTCGTTCGCTTCAGCATAGGAAAGATTGGAAATGCGTTTTGCTTCCGGTACGTAATCCGGGTTTGCCGTAAAAATACCATCCACATGTGTGTAATTCTGCAACTCCTCCGCATCCAAGAAATTAGCCAGTAAGGCAGCTGAATAATTGCTTCCGTTCCTGCCCAAAGTTGTGGTGCTTCCTTCTTCGGTCGCCCCTATAAATCCGGTAACTACGGCAACGGTATCGGTTGGTAATTTTGAGAATGCAATTAACACATTTTCTTTGGACAAGGGTTCCAAAACCTTTGCATCGCCAAAAGTATCATCCGTCCTTATCAATTCCCTCGAATCCAACATTTTTGATTTGATACCCTTGCCAATCAGTAATTTAGAGACCAATTTGGCGGATATCAATTCCCCATAGGCCAAAACCTCATCCTTTATCCTAGCACTGTAGTCCCCAAGTAGGGACACCCCCTCGAATAATCTCGCCAACGCAGCATATTCCTTGGAAAGGTTCACGTTGGAATAGGTATGCTGCTGATATTTTTCAAACGCTTCAAACTCTTTGGTGTAGTTCTGGCCGTGGGCCGCTTTTTCCAAAATGGCCTCCAGTTGGTCCGTAGCCTTTTCCCTTGCAGAAACCACCACGGCAATATGCTCGTCATTCTTAACTTTAGATACGATAACATCCAAAACCCGCTCCAGGCCTTCCCCATTACTTAAGGATTTACCCCCGAACTTGAGCACTTTAACCTTGCCCTGTTTTCCATTGGTATTAAAAATACCGTCGAGCAATTTTTCCATTTGCTCAAACTCGATAAGAAAGGCATCATGTCCATGAAGGGACTGGACCTCTCCATAAGTGACATTGCTATTTGCCTGTGCCAATTGTTTAAAGGTGTCCTTATTTTCCTTTGCCGTAAAAAACAGGTCGGAATCCACACCAATAATGTGAATGTTCGTGTCGCTATTTTGTAGGTTGATAAAATTCTGCTCCCCGTTTCTAGTGACATCAATAGTTTTAAGCAATTGGTTCATCAGCTTATAGGCCGACAGTTGAAAGCGCTCCTGCAATTTCTCCCCGTGGTGCATCAACCAGCTTTCTACATTAAAGACCTGAAGTTCTTCATTTGTGGTTCGCTTAAAACGTTCCTTGAAAGACTCCGGTGTCCTGTAACATAGCATAGCATGCATGCGTGCATCGTGAACCGGCTTTTTGGAATTCACTAAAAACTGTTCCTGAATCTGGCAATTGGCGATAAGCCAATCCGTAGACTTCCAATCGGAAGCCACGGGAATCAAATGTTGTGTCAACGTAGGTTTTAACGCCGCCATTTCCCAAGCGATACCGCCACCCAAAGAGCCACCAATAATAGCGAACAATTTTTCAATATTGAGTTGCTCCAGTCCTAAAAGAAAAATTCTGGCAACATCTCCGGCAACAAAATCCTTATAATTATCAATAACAAACTTGTCATGACCGTTACCGGGAATATTGAAAGACAATACCGTATATTTTTCTGTATCGATGCACTTTCCGTTACCGATTAAAGCAGACCACCACCCATCCTTTCCAGTAACATTGGAATTTCCAGTTAGTGCATGATTGACCAAAACGATTGGTGCCGAATGCAGCTCCTGACCAAAAAGTTGGTAGGAGAGTTTAATATCCTGCGATACTCCGTTTAATGTGGTATAATTTGCAATGTCTAGTTTGTGGAGCATGTATGTTTTTCCTAAAATTAAATGTCTGTTAGAGTGGAGTCGAGAACTATACACACCTCTCGACTCCGCTCGAGTAGACAGTCTTTTGGTTTTAAAAAATTATGCAAAAACGGATTTGTCAACAGAAGCAAAGGCCTGTTCCAAATCAGACTTTAGGTCTTCGATATCTTCAAGCCCAACGGATAGTCGTATTAAATCCTGTGAAACACCCGCACCCGCTTGTTGCTCTTCATTCAATTGTTGGTGGGTTGTACTTGCCGGATGGATAATCAAAGATTTTGTATCTCCAATATTTGCCAATAAAGAGAATATTTTAGTGGCATCCGTTACTTGTTTGGCCGCTTCAAAGCCTCCTTTGACTCCAAAGGTCACCAATCCGCTTTGGCCTTTTGGCAAATACTCCTTAGCCAAATCGTAATATTTATTTCCTTTAAGGCCTGGATAATTTACCCAAGCGACCTCATCCCGATCCTGAAGCCATTCTGCCAATTCCAAAGCATTGCTACTATGTTGCTTAATTCGTACAGGCAAGGTTTCCAATCCTTGTATAATCTGAAATGCGTTGAACGGACTTAAAGCGCCTCCAAAATCGCGCAATCCTTCCAAAATCAATTTAAAGGTAAAAGCAGCCTCCCCTAAAGCTTCGCTATACACCAAACCGTGATAACCAGCGGATGGCTCCGTAAATTCAGGGAATTTCCCGTTGGTCCAGTCAAACGTACCTGCATCGATTATAGCACCTCCCAGGGAATTTCCTTGACCGCCAATATATTTGGTCAATGAGTGAATAACCAAGTTCGCACCATGCTCGATAGGATTAAGCAAACCTGGAGTAGCAACGGTATTATCTACAATGAATGGAACTTTGGCGGCTTTGGCCTCTTTGGAAATACCTTTTAAATCCAGCACATCCAATTTTGGATTGCCCAGAGATTCCACGAAAAAGGCTCTTGTATTTTCCTGTACCGCCTTACCGAAATTTTCTGGGTCGGAGGCATCTACAAATGTTGTCGTGATTCCTAATCTTGGAAGGGTAACGTTCAATAGATTAAATGTACCACCGTAAAGACTGCCAGAGGCCACCACGTGATCACCAGCTTTTAAAAGTGTTAACAATCCCGTGGAAATAGCTGCCGTTCCCGATGCAAATACAACGGCGCCTATGCCTCCTTCAACGGCGGCCAACCTATCCTGTAATATCTGATTTGTAGGATTGTTCAGCCTTGTGTATATAAAACCAAGTTCTGCCAGGGAGAACAAGTTTGCCGCATGGTCCGAATTATTAAAAACATACGAGGTTGTTTGATAAATAGGTACGGCCCGTGTTCCTCCTGTTTGTGTGGTGTCGTGACCAGCGTGTAATGCGTTTGTCGCTAATTTTTGATTACTCATGATTTCTTGTTTTTTAAAGTTAGGCCCTTCGACTATTCTTGGGGCAAAAAAAATTAAAAAAGCCAAACCCTATCCAGCCGACGTTGCAGTTAGGTAAAATCAAATAAGTTATAAGAAAGTGAGATCGAAGAATTTCGATGACTGTTATCCTTCCCCTAGGGGTAGAATGTAGCACCTTCTTAGATTCTGATTAGCATCAGAACGGGCTAAGGGTTGCTAAGGCTTCAAAGGGTCTAATCCCTCCACCTTTCTTGATAACTATTCAATAAATGTTTGAACTTTGTAAAGCACAAATTAAGGGAGGAAACTTTTAAATTCCTAATGATTTTGGAAATTTTCACAAAATCCTTGTGGTTTGGTGGGATGGATTATGGTTTTCATATTTTTCATGCTCCAAAATGACCGCCGATTAAATTCTTTGTATCCAAAAGAACACTTTTAGCTTCCCTCCTATTAGGAGGTCCCGATAGCTATCGGGAGTGGGAGGTGTATTTAATTCACTGCAGAAAATCCCATAATTTATTTACACAAAAACCATTAAGGGACACACCCCTTAATCCCCTCTTTTTAGAGGGGAAACTACTTCGCTGATAATTTTATATAAAGTTTCTTTCTTTAAAAGCTAATTCCACTACTTCTCCTTCTTGGAAGTATTGACTAGTTTAAAAATAAGGAACAACGGGATTAAAGTAAAAAGGCCGAGAGTACTTTTAAATATACTGTAAATTATAATTCCAATCAAAAATCCAATTAGCAATGCATTTATGATGGGTTTTGATTTCATTTTTTTCTCTTCTTGTATCAATGCTTTGTAGATTAATGTTGATTCCTTTTTTACTCAGCCTATTTCAATACAAAAAATTCTACAGTTTGTACTAGTAGAAAATTTTGTTTTAACACACCCCTTAATCCCCTCTTAGTGAGGGGAAACTAATCTCATGACAACGAAATCTGTATTAGGCGAAAATCTTTGCCACCAGATTTATTCCAACACCGAAAACTCCAAGCTGGAATCCGTAAATACGGTATGGGTCTGTGTTTTAAAATCGGACTCCTCCGCTTTAAAAATGTTCTCCACGTAGGTTTGTGGATTTAAATCGATTAAAGGGAACCAGGAACTTTGCACCTGCACCTGCAATTTGTGTCCTTTTTTGATCGTATGGAAGACATCCTGTAATTTTATATTGACCGCCGTTTTCTCATTGGGAACAAAAGGCTCTGGATTGGAGAAGCTATTTCGGAATCGTCCACGGAGCACCTCACTTCGCACCATTAAATGATAATTGCTCATTTTTAAATGGTCCTGCATCTCTTCATTGGTCTCCGTTTCCGCCGGATGCACATCAATCACTTTCACGATCCAATCCGCTGCAGTGCCGGTGGTGGACACGTTAAGCTTAGCCATGATATCACCGGCCAAGGTTAAATCGTTTTCCAAAACATCTGTTTCAAAAACCAATACATCCGAACGGCGCGCAGCAAAACGCTGATCATCGGTCATGTATTTTCGTGGTGTAAATACCGATTTGATATCTTCCGAATAGGGAACCGGTTTTTTTATATCACTTATGAATTGGATGCCCGTTGTACTTTTCGCTTCTGTAGTTAATTTTTGATTTTCAGAAAGGAATAGTTCCTTTTTAACCACTCCTTTGGGCGGCCAACTATCATATTCCTTCCATTCCTTACGACCAGAATCAAAAACATAGGCTTCCGGAAGACCGCTATTGGTACTGCCGTCGCCCTTTAGAAAATGATTGAAGAACTTGGTTTCTATTTTTTCTTGAAAAAATTCGGAAATACTGTCGCCAAAATAATAGTTCCCGACCAGATTTCTACCGTTACGACGCGACCAACGCCCATGGTCCCATGGTCCAAAAACCATAGTATTATAGCCTTCACGGTTCTTTTCAATATTCTTATACGTTTCCAAAGGCCCATAGAGGTCTTCGGCATCGAACCAGCCACCCACAATCATGGTTGCCACATGTGATTCTGATTTGTCCAAATGTTGTATCAATCCACGGCTCTGCCAAAGCTCATCATAGTTTGGGTGGTCTATTAATTCATTCCAGAAAAAATCATCAGTCTTTCCTTCAACGGCCATTCTCGGATTATCCGCAGTTTCATATTCAAAAAAGGAATTTAAATTCTTGAGCGGTCCTTTATCCAAAAAGAACTGGTATTGATCTTCCGTTCCTAAATCCGGAAGCGTGTACCATGCCGTATCTATAGGTTGGTCCCCGTTAGGTCTAGGGGTTCCAAAAAGTGAAGTAGCTCTAAAATAGCTTAATAAATAAGCCCCATTATGATGAAAATCATCAAAAAAGAAATCCCCAATACAGGCTTGTGGCGAGGACGCCTTCAACGCCGGGTGGGCGTCAATAGTAGCATAGGTAGCGTAAAATCCTGGATAGGAAATACCCCATACACCAACATTGCCATTATTGTTCTCAACATTATTTACCAACCACTCGATCGTATCATAGGTGTCCGAGCTTTCATCAACATCTTCATCTGAAGTTTTATTGGGAACGTAGGCACGCATGTTCTCATAATGGCCCTCACTCAACCACCTACCCCTAACATCCTGATATACAATTATGTTGCCCTCCTGCATTAAATGGATATTTGGCCCTATCTGCTCCTTAAAGTTACCCGCTCCATAAGGTTGGGAACTATAGGGGGTTCGTTGCATTAAAATAGGATACTTTTTTGATGTGTCTTTGGGAGAATAGATGGTTGTATGAAGGGTAATCCCATCCCGCATTTTAATATCTACCTCATCTTTGGTATAGTTTTCAGCAACGTAGGTCTTTGAAACCTCGTCCTTGGCAATCTTTGTAGTTCTTTTACAAGAGGAAATGAATAGTGTAATGGTAAATAGCAGAAAAAGTCTGGTCAGAATCGTTTTCATAGGTATTTGTTTTCTGGTTAAAGCTAGTAAAGATTGGCAAGGTTTGGAAATAAAAAAAACCTCAGAGAGGTTTCCTTTAACTTTCGTTTTATACGTCTGTATTCAATTAACGCAACACTTTAATACTTTGATCAACTTACGGTTTGTGCATAAGGTTAAAAACTAAAAAAATCTACATCTTAAACGCAGTTTTAATTTTATCCACGCTATCCAATTTTTCCCAGGTAAAAAGCTCTACCTCCTTTTCAATTCTTCCGTTATAGGGCGATTCAAAGACCTTGGTCACAATTTGCGGTTCTTTGCCCATATGGCCATAAGCGGCTGTTTCCAAGTAAATCGGATTTCTTAATTTTAATCGCTCTTCAATCGCAAAAGGTCGCATATCAAAAAGATTGGCCACTTTTTTCGCTATTTCGCCATCACTCAAACCAATATTGGAAGTTCCATAGGTATCCACAAAAATTGAAGTCGGCTCCACTACCCCAATAGCATAACTTACCTGGACCAAAATTTCATCCGCAATTCCGGCAGCCACTAAATTTTTGGCCGCATGTCTTGCCGCATAGGCAGCGCTTCTGTCTACTTTGCTTGGGTCCTTTCCACTAAAGGCCCCACCACCATGGGCACCTTTTCCCCCATAGGTGTCAACGATTATTTTCCTTCCGGTAAGACCGGTATCGCCATGTGGACCACCGATTACAAATTTTCCTGTAGGGTTGATATGGTATTTGATTTGATCATCAAATAAATCCTGGATAGAAGCTGCCAATTGCGATTTTACCCTGGGAATCAAAATTGATATGATGTCCGATTTAATCTTGGCCAACATCTTAACATCATCCTGATCAAAAGCATCGTGCTGGGTAGAAACCACAATCGTATCTATCCTTTGTGGCACATTGTCGTCTGAATATTCAATCGTAACCTGAGCCTTGGCATCGGGTCGGAGATAGCATATTTCTTTTCCCTCACGCCTTAAATCGGCCAAAACCCTTAAAATCCGATGCGAAATATCCAAGGCCAATGGCATGTAATTTTCAGTTTCCTTCGTGGCATACCCAAACATCATTCCCTGATCTCCTGCTCCCTGTTCTTCTTTGGAACCTCTATCCACACCTTGGTTGATGTCCTGTGACTGTTCATGAATCAATGAAATAACCCCGCAAGAATCACCACTAAATTGATATTCCCCCTTGGTATATCCAATTTTATTGATGACTTCTCTTGCAATATTCTGCACATCCAAATAGGTATCACTCTTTACCTCCCCGGCAAGCACCACCTGCCCAGTAGTTACCAAAGTCTCACAAGCCACTTTACTCTCCGGATCAAAAGCTAAAAAATGGTCCAATAAGGCATCGCTTATTTGGTCCGCAACCTTGTCCGGATGACCTTCACTAACAGATTCTGATGTAAATAAATACGCCATAACAACATTTTAATTCAATTAAGATTTGACTTGTGTAGGTTCTGCCAGCGAAGAGAAGATTCCAAACCGTGTTTGGAATAAACTGCTTTAGCATTTTTATTCCTGAAATGAATTCAGGACGCAGAGGTTGCAATCAGTCAAATCCTTCCTCTATTTAATAAAGCAAAAATATGAAAATACTTTCTTTTAAAAATTATTCTTAATGTTTATTCATGGAATATCCCGCTAAAAAATCCATTGGAAATTATTACCGTATTTCATCCAGTATTTTTCATTAAACTTAATATACTTTGTATATTGTGCGGCACAACTTTTCACTGGAACTAACCATAAAACCGAACAATAATGCACATTGCCGTAGCCGGAAATATTGGAGCTGGTAAAACTACGCTCACAAGATTATTGGCAAAACACTATAAATGGGAAGCTCATTTTGAAGATGTTGTGGACAATCCTTATCTGGACGATTTTTACAATCAAATGGAGCGATGGAGTTTTAACCTACAGATTTACTTTTTAAATAGTAGGTATCGGCAGATATTACAGATTAGGGAAAGTGGCAAGAACATTATCCAAGATCGAACCATTTATGAGGACGCTCATATTTTTGCTCCCAACCTACATGCCATGGGACTCATGACCAACAGGGATTTCCAAAATTATTCCAGTTTGTTCGAATTGATGGAAACCCTTGTGAAACCGCCAGATTTATTAATTTACCTAAGAAGTTCCATTCCTAATCTGGTAAACCAGATTCACAAACGGGGAAGGGAATACGAAAACACAATTTCCATTGACTACCTAAGTAGATTGAACGAGCGCTATGAAGCTTGGGTCCACGGTTACGAGAAGGGCAACCTTTTAATCATAGATGTGGACAAATTGGATTTTGTTGATAATCCGGAAGATTTAGGAACGATAATTAACAAAATTGATGCGGAAATTAATGGATTATTTTAAGAAATAAATCCATTTTCCTTGGCATGGGTGATTGCATCTTCTGTTTTTTCCACTATCAAATAGGGAATATCCTTAAAGTCCGTGTATAAATTTTTTATACGCAACATTCTTTTGCTATCCTTCACGCTACGCAAATAGATGGCAGTTACTTGATCAGGAAATTGTCTTGCGATTTCTTGATAGATATCCCCGTCCTTTTCTCCACTGTCCCCAATAAGGATAAATGAAAGCTTTGGATACGTTTTAAGAATATTCAATATCTCCTTTTGCTTTTGAGGTAAGTCTTCCGTTCTATTTCTTGATTTGAAACTGGACATACTTCTTAACAAAATAGGACCTTTTGGGAAGTTATTTGTTTTCAAAAATAGTTCTAGATATCTGTATAGATTCCACGGACTGTGGCTCACATAGAAAATAGGGTTTGACTCCTTTCCTGTTTTCCCCCTATGAAGTTTATGGTAAAACTCGGCCGCCCCTTCCAAGGCCAACCTCTTAGTAGCTCTTTTAAAAACGGTATTTATAGCAACTTTCCACTTAAGGGAAGAAACTACACCGGTGTGTAATATAGTATCATCAATATCGCTGATGACACCAAAAGAAGCTTCTTGCGAGGGTATTAAAACTTCTCCTGGGAACCTGTTCTTATGAAGAATTTCTCTTTTTAAATCGGTATCCGTGAAGCTTATTTCAAAATTCACCCAACCCTCTTCATTCGCCATTAGAGCAAGGTCATCAACCCGCTTGTCAACCAAATAATAGCCCTCGCGGTCCGTCTCACCAGCAATCGAGGTGTTATCCTTTAAGCTAATGGAAATGGGAGTATCACCAACTTCATCGGTTTCAAACCGCTTATACGTATTGATCAAAAGATTGAAAATCCCCTTTTGCTCCAAATCAATACTCTCATCCTCCAAAGCCCTGCCCCTTGCATAAAAATGGTTTTCTGTACCGTAGGTCTGGAAAGCAATAATTTGAAATTTGTCTTTTTTGAATAATCCCATAAACCAAAAATACGCAGTTTGAAATTGATTTTTACCTCAAAATCTACAACGTGTTGCTCAAAAAGTCCGTTCACTCATCCAAACATGTCAATGCCTCATTCCTCATTTTTTGTCAGACTTTCTATATATAGTTTTAATAGTAGTTAAGTAAAAAATAATATCTAACCTGCTTTACGGCGGAAAAAATTTAGAAAAATGGAACCGAAAAAGAACCCTAAAAAAGACCTGAACAGAAATAGTAGTCTCTATTTTGTTTTTGGATTATTGGTAGTTATGGTAATGGCCTATATCGCTTTGGAATGGAAGACGTATAATTCTCCTTACAACCCAGATATTGGAATGGATCACGTAGATGAATCAATTGATGAGGAAGTGCCAATTTTCATACTTGAAACCCCACCTCCTCCACCGCCACCTGTTGTACCGGCAGAAATTGAAGTGGTCGAGGATGATGACCCTATAGAAGAAACAGTTATAAAGGATACGGATATAAACCAAGATACTGAGGTTTTGGATCTAAGAGATATAATTATTGACGATATACCTGAGGATGTTATTGTTCCGTTCTCTGTAATTGAGGATGTCCCTATTTTTCCGGGATGTGAAAATGAAAAAAATAAAAGGGCTTGTTTTAATGAAATGATGTCCAAACACATCGTTAAAAACTTTAGATATCCCGAACTAGAGCAAGAAATGGGAATTCAAGGAAGAGTGAATATCATGTTTGTAATTCAAAAAGATGGTAGTATTGGTGAAGTTCAGCTCCGTGGGCCAAATGAAAATCTGGAAAAGGAGGCTGCGCGCATCATTAGCAAATTACCTAAGATGACTCCAGGAAAACAGAGAGGAAATGCAGTAAAAGTACCGTTCAGCCTACCAATTACTTTCAAGCTACAATAATTAAAAAAGCCCTTCATAAAAATTTATGAAGGGCTTTTCTTTAGAAGAACAGCATTTAGTTGCGTTCTTCCTCTATTTCCTCTATAATTTTTTCGACTTTAACCTTAACCCCATTTGAAGTAGCATTAAAAGCCTCTATTTTGGCCTTAACTTCTTCCTCAGTTCCTTCAAAAACTTGTTCTGAAACCGATTCTTCACCATTCTCAGTAGTCGTAGTTGTAATCACAGCAGTGGTAAGTCCGTCATCGTTCTTATCCATCTTTACTTCCACACGCTTTTCCATTTGAGTGGTAACTACCTCACTGGTCATCTTATCCATATTGTAAGCGGTCATCGTATCGCTACTAACAGCAATACTTGGTGCAATTACCAAGGCCACAACCGACATTAACTTCAACAAGATATTCAAGGAAGGACCTGATGTATCCTTGAAAGGATCACCAACCGTATCACCAACAACTGCCGCTTTATGAGCATCCGTACCTTTACGACCATCGGATTCAATCATCTTTTTGGCATTGTCCCAAGCACCACCTGCGTTGGACTGGAAGATTGCCATCAATACACCAGCAGAAGTAACCCCGGCCAAAAGACCACCTAACATCTCCGCTCCACCAATGAATCCAACAGCAACTGGCACCGCAATGGCCAAAAGACCCGGTAATACCATTTCCTTAATTGAAGCCTTTGTAGAAATATCAACACACTTGTCATACTCGGCATAACCATCTGCAGCATCAAAAGTTGCACGCTGTGCCGGAGTGGCTTTGGACATATCAGAATCAACCGCTCGCATTACTTCCAAAGCAGCCTTTAATTGAGGGATATCCCTAAACTGACGTCTAACCTCCTCAATCATCGCCATTGCAGCTCTACCTACCGCATTCATGGACAAGGCCGAAAATACAAATGGCAACATAGCACCGACCAACAAACCGGCCATAACCGTTGGTTTGGAAACATCAATAGAACTCACGTTCGCAACCTTCATAAAGGCAGAGAACAAAGCCAATGCCGTTAGAGCGGCAGAAGCAATTGCAAAACCTTTACCGATTGCCGCTGTCGTATTACCAACTGCATCCAATTTATCGGTACGCTCACGTACTTCAGGATCTAACTCTGCCATTTCGGCAATACCACCCGCATTATCGGAAATAGGACCATACGCATCAACCGCTAATTGGATACCCGTATTGGCCAACATTCCCACAGCCGCGATTGCGATACCGTAAAGACCTGCAAAATGATGTGAAATCAAAATTGCCGCAGCAATCAATAATATAGGAATCATGGTAGACATCATCCCTACTCCTAGTCCTGCAATGATATTCGTAGCAGCTCCCGTTTCGGATTGTCTTACAATAGAAGTTACTGGTTTTGTACCTGTACCTGTATAGTATTCCGTAATTTTTCCAACACCAAGACCAGCAATCAATCCCGCCAATGTAGCATAGAAGATTCCCATAGCCCCACTAGGAAGTCCTTCAACGGACTCCGGAATTAATGCGTTTATAATAAAGTAAGAGGCTATAACCATTAAAATAGCAGAACCAAATTCACCAATATTCAAAGCTGTTTGAGGATTTCCACCATCTTTTACTCTAACAAAGAATGTTCCGACTATAGACATAATAATGCCTACAGCAGCCAATACCAAAGGAAGGTAAACCGCACCTAATCCAGCAAAATCCGGAGTGATTATAAATGCACCCAATACCATGGTTCCAATGATAGAACCAACATAAGACTCGAACAAATCCGCTCCCATTCCGGCAACATCACCTACATTATCACCCACGTTGTCCGCAATTGTAGCAGGATTTAATGGGTGATCTTCAGGAATCCCTGCCTCTACCTTACCTACCAAATCCGCTCCAACATCCGCAGCCTTAGTGTAGATACCACCACCCACACGAGCAAAAAGTGCAATTGAGGATGCACCCAATGAAAATCCGGAAAGAACATTCAGTACTAATCCAAGATTATCGGCACCCGGCCAGATATTTTGATAAATCATGAACAAGCCGCTCAATCCCAAAACTCCAAGACCAACAACACCCAGTCCCATTACAGCACCACCAGCAAAAGCAACTTCCAACGCCTTACCTAAAGACGTCTTGGCAGCCTGCGTAGTTCTTACGTTCGCTTTAGTCGCTACACGCATTCCAATAAACCCTGCCAACGCAGAACAGATTGCACCTACAATAAAAGAAAGTGCTACCATTCCATGAGAACCATTTTCATTGCTTCCTTTGAAATACAACAGGACAGCTACGGCAATTACAAAAACCGAAAGAATTTTGTATTCCGCTTTTAGGAAAGACATTGCACCATCTGCAATATTCTTGGCTATTCTTGCCATTTTTGCATCTCCTTCATCTTGCTTACCGACCCACATATTCTTTACAAATACGAAGACCAGCGCCAAGATTCCGAATGCTGGTAAAAATTTTACGATTAATTCCATTTGTTTGATTATTTATAGTTTTTAAGCGGGTGCTAATGTAGTAAAATCAAATAGAATAAAAAAAGCCACTTTCCTTATGAAAAGTGGCTTTTTTTATAACATTAATTACCTATATCTTAAAAGTGCCCTTTGCTTTATGTTCACTCTCATTATAACGCTTTACACATTGGTTGTATATATGAATCGCTTCAGCGGCGTTGCCCCAACCACCAGCATCAACCTTCTTTTGTTCTAAATCTTTGTAAACCTTAAAAAAGTGCTTGATTTCCTTTTTTCGATGTGGGTTTATATCACTTAAATCGAACTTATTATTCCAGATAGGATCACTTACCGGCACACAAATAATTTTTTCATCGGGCCCTTTTTCGTCCTTCATGTGGAAAACACCAATAGGTCTAACTTCCATAACGACCATAGGGTATGTAGGCTCGCTGCCTAAAACCAATACATCCAAAGGATCTTTATCCAAAGCAAGGGTTTCTGGAACAAAACCATAATCCCCGGGATACATCATTGAGGAAAACAACATACGATCGAATCGTATCTTATGTAGTTTGAAATCGTATTCGTACTTATTCCTACTTCCTTTCGGAATTTCAATCAACACATCAAACGTAACCTCTTCCTTATCGCTCATAAATCTATTTTTGAACTGCAAATTTAAAGTGAAAATAGCGGATAGCCTTACTAAACCACATATTTTAAACCAAACTTACTTTAGAACTCAAAACCGAAAGTGCCCGTAACACCAAAAGGTCTAGCTTCTGGATTATCCAAATAGTTGCCCCTAAAATTAAAATCGATGCGGAAAATCTTAAAAATATTACCTACCCCAAAAGAATATTCATAATATATTTTGTCCGAAGGAGCACGCAAAGGTGTGTTTACCGTGGCGGGAGCACTCAAGGCCCTGTTTTCATCTGATAGGCTTCCCCAGACTCCACGAAGCCCTATAATTTCGCGTAAGTTCAATTTTCGCATAAAGGGTATTCGGGCAAATAATCTACCGTTAAAATTGTGTTCCAAATGAACCGAGGCATACGTATCCGTTACGAACTCGTAAAAATCTAGATTAGGAAATGTTCCATAATTGGAGAAAAAAGTCTGGTTTCCGGGTACAACGCTTAAAAGCCCCAAAGGAACCTCACCAAAAGTCTTACCGAGCTCCACCGTACTCAAAAGTCTTCCAAAACCTCCAATTTGCCAAGGCTGACTATAGGAGAACTGTAGTTTACTATAATCAAAATCGCTATCTAAAAAGCCTTCGGTCCCTTTGGTGAAATTCAAAAGTAGCGTACTGTAGGTTTCGTTTACATCCCTGCGCTCCACCCCATAGCCAATAGTTTTCTTGCCTGGAGTATAGATAAGTAAGGTATTGAAATCAAATTGTCGTATTTCCGAGGAGACGCCAGTTGGCGATTCCGCATCAATATAATCTAGGCTAAAGTCATTCGGCAATGCCGAACTTAAAGTTCTAAACGTACCGCCTACCGAAACCCTAAAATTGGTAATGGGTTCTATTTCAAAATTAAGAGCGCTCAAATTTATATTGGTAAGTCTATTGTTGGCACCAACCGTCAATAAGGATGAGGAGGCAACACTCCTGCCAAGCACATCATTGGTTGCAGTGAGACTTACTCCGAATTGTTCAATATCTCGTCTATTGCCCCCGGATACTATCAATCTACTTTTACGGTCTAACAGGAATTTTCCCGAGAGTCCATGCTTGAATTTTCTATCGGTAAAGCCATAGGCGGTATATCCTTCAATCCGCCATGGGTCATTTTGACCAAAATAGGTTCTAGCACCTATTCGTCACTCGCGGTCCTTCAGCTTGGTTATATCCAAAAAAATCATAAATGGTTCCTATGTCCATATTCCATTTATCAACTTCAACATACCCTGAACCAAGAATGCTTACCAAATTGTAATAGGATTTAAATTTGGGCACCGTTTTTAAAGTGTCAAGTAATTTATAAATACCAGCTTCGTCCTTATTGAGCCTTTCCAACCTGTTCTTTTCCCAAAATGCATCGTCCTTTACAATTTCAGTGATGTCCAATGGATTTGTTTCCGCCCTATAAAATTCATTAGGTTTTGGGTTGTCAAATTCATAGTTATCATAAACCGTGGTTCTTTTTCCATAGACTCCCCTTGATTCCTCTTTTTTTTGAAAACTGAAGTCGCTTAGCATGTAATCCCTTTTCAGTAGAAAGACAGAATCATTTACAACATTGAAATCCTGTTCTATGAAAATTTCCTTTACCCAATTGATGTTAGCACTCTTGGTTACTTGAAGATTGATATTCTTGATGGCCCATGTGGAATCATTCACCCAGAAATCCCCCTTAAATGTTAGTTCGTTCTTTCTTCTTGGGTAATACACAATATTATAGCACCATTTATTATCAATAAACGCGCTATCCCTAAGGGCGTAGTTGTATGTATCCACTCCGGTACGGGATAATGGGCTCGTAAAACTTTTGTCAAAAAATTTTAAGTAGTTGTCATAAATATCATAACTCTGATAGAGGTCCTTTACAAAGGCTATAATTGCTTGATTGTTTTCAAACCCGGAGTTCTTGTTCCCCAACACATCTTCCTTTTCCTCATTGATGATGTTGTCCCCATAAACTTTAGAAAATGTCTCGTTAAGAAAAATAGGTAGATATGTTTTTCCGGTGATTCTAGAAGTATCCAGATCTTGAAAAACGAACTCAAGACCTTTAAAAATCTTCCGCTTCATCAATGCACTATCAATAGTATTTAGGTCAAACTCTACTTTTTCATACTTATCAAATGCGTATTGATTGAACTTCCGCACCCCATTTTCGCGCTTCTTTGCCCAAATCTTGCGAAGTATATCCACTGCCGGATTATTCTTCTTGGACTGCTTTCCAGAAATCAAAATAACCTCGTTCAACTGCTCCGCAGCTTCCACCATGGTGATTTTCATGTTGTAAGTCACCTTGGAAGAAAGCGGAACTTCTACATTGTCGAACCCAATAAAGGATACGATCAATGCGTCATGGTTATTATCGGACTCCATATAAAACCTACCGTCATCATTGGTAATGGTTCCTTCCGTTGAGTTTTTGAAAAGTATATTCGCAAAGGCTACTGGTTCTCCGGCCTCATCAACCACTATACCTCCAACCTTGGTCTGTGCATTTAGTACAATGGAAAATAAAATGAAAAGGGCAAATAAGGTTTGTTTCATGAATTGATGATGTGTTCTCCGGAAGCAACGCTACAAATAGCATACCAATAAAAAAGCTTCGTCAACGTAAGTCGAAGAAGCTAAGATACCTTTACAATTAATTACCGATTACTTATATAACACTTTTTTAACGGCTTTGATTACATCCTTATGATTTGGCAACCATTCCTCCAGCAATACAGGGGAATAAGGTGCTGGTGTATCCGCAGTATTTATTTTTACGATTGGCGCATCCAAATAGTCAAAAGCATGTGCCTGTACATGGTAAGTGATTTCAGTAGCTACATTACCAAAGGGCCAGGCCTCTTCTAATACTACCAAACGATTCGTTTTTTTGACGGATTTCAATATTGCTTCGTAATCCATTGGTTTTACGGTACGCAAATCAATGATTTCACAGCTAATACCTTCCTTTTCCAGTTCATCTGCTGCTTTATCGGCCTCCTTGATTATTTTTCCAAAAGAAACTATGGTAACATCTTTACCTTCTCTTCGGATATCTGCAACTCCAATTGGAATGGTATAATCGCCCTCAGGCACTTCGCCTTTGTCACCATACATTTGTTCGGATTCCATAAAGATTACCGGGTCATCATCACGTATGGCAGATTTTAAAAGTCCTTTTGCATCCGCTGGATTGGAAGGAACAATAACCTTTAAACCAGGACAGTTAGCATACCAACTTTCAAAAGCTTGGGAATGCGTTGCCGCAAGCTGACCTGCCGAAGCAGTTGGTCCCCTAAAAACGATTGGACATGGAAACTGTCCACCGGACATTTGCCTAATTTTAGCTGCATTGTTTATAATCTGATCAATCCCTACCAAAGCAAAGTTAAAGGTCATAAATTCTACAATTGGCCTATTGCCCGTCATCGTAGACCCTACCGCTACACCTGCAAAACCAAGTTCCGATATAGGGGTGTCTATAACACGCTTCGCCCCAAATTCATCCAACATTCCTTTGGAAGCTTTGTAAGCACCATTGTACTCCGCGACCTCCTCACCCATTAGATAAATGGACTCATCCCTGCGCATCTCCTCGGACATAGCTTCTGCAATAGCTTCTCTAAATTGTAATGTTTTCATTTCTATGAATAATTGTTGGATTGAAAGCAAGCAAAAATAGGAAATTATATATCAAAATAGAGATTGACAGAATCAAAAAAGTTATAAAATTTACTATGCATGCATAGTAAATTTAGAAATTAATGGTTATCTTCGTATCCATCATTTTAAAAGCATTTCATAAATGAAAATACTAGTTTGCATAAGTAATGTTCCGGACACTACTTCCAAAATAAATTTCACCGATGGTGATACAAAATTCGATACCAATGGCGTCCAATTCGTTATTAATCCTAATGATGAATTTGGTTTAACACGAGCCATGTGGTTTAAGGAAAAACAAGGTGCTACCGTACATATAGCTACAGTTGGAGGAGCCAATGTAGAACCGACCATGAGAAAAGCCTTGGCCATTGGTGCCGATGAGGCCATACGAGTTAACACCGAACCTACATGATGGTTTTTTTGTTGCCAAACAGTTGGCCGAAGTCGTAAAAAACGGCGATTACGATTTGGTAATTGGCGGCAGGGAATCCATTGACTATAATGGAGGAATGGTTCCTGGTATATTGGCCTCTCTTTTAGATATGAATTTTGTCAATACTTGTATTAACCTTGAAATAGATGGTGATAAGGCCACTGCAATACGTGAAATTGATGGCGGAAAAGAAACCTTGAGCACCAGCCTTCCTTTAGTAGTAGGTGGGCAAAAAGGTCTAGTCGAAGAAAGCGATCTTAGAATTCCGAACATGCGCGGCATTATGCAGGCCCGACAAAAAAAATTGAATGTAGTAGAACCAATCGATACGGCAAAGACTACAGTTGATGTAAAGTTTGATAAACCTGCTCCAAAAGGAGCTATTAAACTAGCCGATGATGTTGATGAATTGATAAACTTGCTCCATAACGAGGCGAAGGTCATATAAACATTCACCTTTTAATAGGTTAAGAATCTAAAAAAACTAGAAAAATGTCAGTATTAGTATATACAGAATCCGAGAACGGAAAATTCAAAAAAAATGCTCATGAAGTCGCATCCTATGCTGCGGCCGTTGCGAAGCAACTGGGAACTACGGCAACTGCAGTAGCTATAAACTCCAATGCAAATGAGGAATTGGGAACTTATGGAATTAGCAAGGTATTAAATATTAAGGATGATGCTTTGTCACCCTTTAATGCCAAAGCCTATTCCCAAGCTATCTCACAGGCTGTACAAAAAGAAGGTGCAAAAGTAATTATTTTAAGCTCTAGCGCGGACACAAAATATATGGCGCCCCTTTTAGCGGCTTCATTGGAAGCTGGATATGTTCCCAATGTTGTGGAAGCACCTGAAAGTACTAGTCCTTTTAAAGTAAAGCGAACTGCTTTTAGCAATAAAGGATTCGCACATACGGAGATTACTTCAGACACAAAAATAATCGGTGTTTCCAATAATGCTTTTGGTGCTATTGATAATAAGGTTGACGTTTCTATTGAGGATTTCTCGGTATCCTTGGGCGATGACGCCTTTGCCACAAAATCCGTTGAAATTGACAAAGTTGTTGGAAAAGCCACTATTGCAGATGCGGATATCGTAGTTTCAGCAGGAAGAGGTTTAAAAGGCCCTGAAAATTGGGGATATGATAGAGGAACTGGCCGATGTTCTCGGCGCGGCGACCGCTTGTTCCAAACCAGTTTCAGATTTAGGCTGGAGACCTCATGGCGAACATGTAGGACAAACTGGAAAACCCGTGGCAAGTAATCTTTACATCGCTATTGGGATATCCGGAGCAATTCAACATTTAGCAGGTGTAAGCGCTTCCAAAACCAAGGTCGTTATCAATACCGATCCGGAAGCCCCGTTTTTTAAGGCTGCGGATTATGGAATTGTGGGAGATGCATTTGAAGTTGTCCCAGAATTGATAGAAAAATTAAAGGAATTTAAAGCCCAAAACGCTTAATTTTTGTTAATTTGTGCCCCGAAAGGGCTGTTCAAATAGTTGGCGTCCCAAGTATTTGAACAGCCTTTTTTACTTTATAAAACTTATGAGTCTAGTACGATTGAAAATAAAGGGTATTTCCTATAGCCAAACCCAAAATGGCGCCTATGCCCTTATATTGAACGAGGTTGAAGGAGATCGAAAATTACCTATTGTCATTGGTGCTTTTGAGGCACAATCCATCGCTATCGCTTTGGAAAAGGAAATAAAGCCTCCGAGACCCCTAACTCATGACCTTTTCAAGAATTTTTCAGATAGGTTTGACATTGTCATTAAACAAGTAATCATTCACAAATTGGTGGACGGTGTTTTCTACTCCAGTATCATTTGTGAAAGGGATGGTATAGAAGAAATCATTGATGCCCGAACCAGTGACGCTATCGCTTTGGCACTTCGTTTTAATGCACCAATTTTTACATACAAGACTATTCTGGACAAAGCTGGTATCTTCTTGAAATTCTCTGCAAAGGATAAGGAAAAGAAGGACAATGACAGTATTATGGTAGATGAAATACTACAAGAAGGGGAGACCGTTGAGATAGAGTCGGGTGCATCGGACGGTTATCAAGAACTAAGTATTGATGAACTGGAAAAAGAATTAAAAAAAGCTGTCACCAACGAGGACTACGAAAAAGCGGCCAAGCTTAGGGATGAAATTTCCAAAAGAAACTAATTGATAAATCCCACTATGAGCAAAAGTACTTGGTTACTATTGGTTTTAACGCTAAGTACGATAACCATTTTTGCACAAACTCCCGGAGCAGTCGATACTATTACCGAGACTATAGATTCCACTACTTTAGAAACAGTTTCCATTATTGGAAATGAAGGCTTTTCCGTTACCAGTCTTTGGCGTGGTATTTTGGGGATGCTCGTTTTATTAGGAATCGCTTTTTTGTTCAGTTCAAACAGAAGGGCTATAAATTGGAAGACCACAGGCATTGGTCTTGGAATACAATTGTTATTGGCGATAGGGATTTTAAAGGTTCCTTTTATCCGCGGTATTTTTACCGTTTTAGGCAAACTATTTAATGAGATTCTGAATTTTACGGTTGCGGGAAGTGAATTTCTGCTCGGCAACCTTCTCAATCTGGAAAACCCGAACATAGGTTACATATTTGCCTTCCAGATACTACCTACTATTATTTTCTTTTCCGCATTAACATCGGTTCTTTTCTATTTGGGCATCATTCAAAAAATAGTGCGGGCACTGGCTTGGTTGCTAACCAAATCACTAGGGATTTCAGGCCCCGAAAGCCTATCGGTTGCTGGAAATATTTTTCTTGGTCAGACCGAAGCTCCATTGATGATAAAGGCCTACCTAGAAAAAATGAGCAAATCCGAGATTTTGTTGGTAATGATTGGCGGAATGGCAACCGTTGCAGGTGGGGTATTAGCTGCGTATATTGGATTTTTGGGAGGAAATGATGAACAATTACGTTTGGAATTTGCAAGGCATTTAATCGCAGCTTCTGTAATGGCCGCACCAGGCGCAATCGTTATTTCTAAAATGTTATACCCACAAACGGAAGTTATTGACACCAATATTCAAGTATCTTCCGAAAAAATTGGTACGAATATTTTGGACGCCATTGCCAACGGGACAACGGAAGGCTTAAAACTGGCCGTGAATGTCGGTGCAATGTTATTGGTCTTTGTCGCTTTCATCGCAATGCTCAACGGGATTTTTGGATATATAGGAGATATCACTTCATTGAACAGTTGGATAGCGGCGAATTCCGCTTATGACCAACTATCCCTAGAGGCCATTCTAGGTACCATTTTCTCACCACTTATGTGGCTTATCGGTATTGCATCAGAAGACATTACATTAATGGGGCAACTTTTGGGCATCAAGTTGGCTTCAAGTGAATTTGTCGCCTACACACAATTGGCAGAACTTAAAAATTTAAATACGCTACCGCATCTCTCTTTTCAAAAATCCATAATCATGGCTACCTACATGCTTTGCGGGTTCGCCAATTTTGCTTCAATCGGCATTCAAATAGGCGGCATCGGCTCCCTTGCACCTGGACAGCGCAAAACCCTCTCGGAATTTGGAATGAAAGCGGTTATAGGAGGTTCCTTGGCATCCTTACTTTCTGCCACCATTGCTGGGATGATATTGGGGTAAAGCCCCCGAACCCCCAAAGGGGGAATTACAATTTGTCGTTAATAAATTTTAATAAAAGCCTATTGAGGTTTGGAAAAAGACCAATAGGCTTTTCCTATTTTTACAAAACTAAACCAGAGGGAATTCCCCCTTTGGGGGTTAGGGGGCTATATGAAACAATACCACGACTTACTAAAGCATGTTTTAACGGAAGGAAACCAGAAAGGGGACCGTACTGGAACCGGAACCAAAAGTGTATTTGGTTATCAAATGCGATTTGACCTCAGCAAAGGTTTTCCAATGGTTACCACCAAAAAACTACATTTAAAGTCAATTGTTTATGAACTTTTATGGTTCCTTAAAGGCGATACCAATATTCGTTATCTTCAAGAAAACGGCGTGCGTATTTGGAACGAATGGGCAGACGAAAACGGGGATTTAGGACCGGTTTATGGCCACCAGTGGCGGAATTGGAACAATGACGAGATTGACCAGATAGAGGAAGTCATACACTCCTTAAAAAATAATCCCAATAGTAGAAGAATGTTGGTTTCCGCTTGGAATCCCAGTGTGCTGCCGGACACTTCAAAATCTTTCTCAGAAAACGTAGCTAACAGAAAGGCTGCGTTACCTCCGTGCCATGCATTCTTTCAGTTTTATGTTGCCGACGGTAAACTTTCATGTCAGCTGTACCAACGTAGTGCCGATATCTTTTTAGGCGTTCCCTTCAACATTGCTTCCTATGCCTTATTTACGATGATGATGGCCCAAGTTTGTGGATATGAACCCGGCGATTTTATCCACACTTTTGGTGATGCCCACATCTATAATAATCATATGGAACAGGTAGAACTCCAATTAAGCAGGGAACCGAGACCTTTACCTAAAATGGTTATTAATCCTGAGGTGAAGAACATTTTTGATTTTAAATTCGAAGATTTCACCTTGTTAGATTACAATCCGCATCCCCATATAAAGGGAGTTGTCGCGGTATAATATCAATTTATTAATCTTTAGGGTCAATTCTCGTTTAGACAATTTCTTTATCTTACGGTAAAATTGTTTTCATGGTTATTACCGATTCCCTTTTGGATTTTTTCATCGAAACCCGAGAGCATACCGAAGCTATTTGTCAGCCACTTGAAATTGAAGATTATGTGGTCCAACCCATAGTTGATGTATCCCCTCCTAAATGGCATTTGGGACACACTACATGGTTTTTTGAGGAATTTATACTTAAAGCTTACGACCCGGAGTACAAGGTTTACGATGAAGACTTTTCATTCGTTTTCAATAGCTATTATGAAACCGTGGGCAAGAGAGTAGTCCGGTCGGACCGTGGAAATCTGTCCAGACCTTCGGTTAAAAAAGTATACGAGTACAGAACCTATGTAACCGAAGCCATTAAAAATCTTGTTTCTAAAATAGACAATAAGGAAATGGAGGATGTACTGGAAATAGGTATCCATCATGAGAAACAGCACCAAGAGTTATTGTTGACCGATATAAAATACATTCTTGGCAACAATCCTTTGCTTCCGGCGTATTCTAAAAACTTTGAGGAACATACTGTTGAAAATCACACTCAAGAATGGATTTCAATTGATGAGGGTATTTATAAAATTGGACATAATTCAAGTGATTTCTGTTACGACAATGAACTGGGTAGGCACAAGGTATTTTTACAGTTCTTTCAAATATCCAATAAGTTGGTAACCAATGAAGAATTTATCCAATTCATTGATGAAGATGGGTATAAACGATTTGACCTTTGGCATGCTGAAGGATGGGACTGGGTGAATCAAAATAAGATTATAGCTCCATTATATTGGCATACTATTGATGGGGAATGGCATCATTACACTTACAAAGGCCTGGAAAAAATCACTTTAAAAGCACCGTTGACACATATTTCCTATTTTGAAGCCTTCGCTTTTGCCCAATGGAAAGGACTTCGGTTGCCTACCGAGTTTGAATGGGAGGTTGCTCAAGAATTTTTTAAATGGGGAAAGCGATGGGAATGGACAGAAAGTGCCTATCTACCTTATCCTGGTTACAAAAAAGCGGATGGCGCGCTCGGGGAATACAATGGTAAGTTTATGGTTAACCAAAAAGTGTTACGGGGGAGTTCTGTAGCAACCCCTTCTAAACACGCTAGGCCTACCTATAGAAATTTCTTTCAAACAGATCTTAGATGGCAATTTACCGGATTAAGGTTAGCCAAATAACAGCGACATATAGCACATGCATAAAGTAATTACCAAAAAAATAATTTCGGATTTTCAACGCGAAGTATATCAGGGATTGACCGATTTCCCAAAACATTTATCCTCCAAATATTTTTACGATAAATTGGGGGATAAACTTTTTCAGGACATCATGGCAATGCCAGAGTATTACCTTACGGATGCCGAATTTGACATTCTTGAACAGTACAAGAATGAGATCACCCATTTGTTCGCTAAGGATTCTAAAAAGTTCAACCTCATAGAACTCGGTGCCGGGGATGGCAAAAAGACTAAAATCCTTCTTAAAGAATTGGCAGAAAAGCAGGTAAATTTTACGTATTTACCTATTGATATTAGCCAAAATGCCTTAGATCAGCTGACGGAGTCCATAAAAAAAGAATTGCCCACGATAAATATGCAAGGGTTACAGGGCACCTATTTTGAGACCTTGACCGGTTTTGAGGATTTGAACCAAGTAAAAAAAGTAATTCTATTCCTCGGTTCCAATATTGGAAACCTTTTACACGAGCAAGCCATAGATTTTCTAAGGAGCGTTCAAGAAATTATGCAAAAACAAGATCTGCTGTTTTTGGGTGTTGATGTAAAGAAAAATCCGCAACGTATTTTGGATGCCTACAACGATCAGAACGGGATAACGGCTGCTTTCAATAAAAATATATTGACCAGAATTAACCGCGAACTTGATGGTGATTTCGATTTGGACAATTTTTTACATTGGGAAGTCTATAATCCGGAAAGCGGTACTGCAAAAAGCTATTTGGTTTCCAAAAAAACACAGGTAGTTGACATTGAAAAATTAAATCTAAAGGTCAATTTTAAAGCTTGGGAAACCATCCATACGGAAATTTCACAAAAATATGACGATGAAACCATGGAATGGTTGGCGCAGAAATCCGGGTTGACAATTGTAACTGAATTTAGTGATGGGCAAAATCAGTTTAAAAACTACGTTCTAAAAAAGAAATAAATCTATGAAAGCAATCTGGAACAATACTGTCTTGGCCGAGAGCGATGATACTGTAATTATTGAGAATAATCATTACTTCCCACCTGAAAGCATTAACAGGCAATACATCAAATCTAGTGAAACACATACCACTTGTCCTTGGAAAGGAAAGGCTTCTTATTATACGTTAGCGGTAAATGGCAAGGAAAATAAGGATGCCGCTTGGTACTATCCTCAGGTGAGCGAATTGGCCAAAAGCATTAAAGGAAGGGTGGCTTTTTGGAAAGGGGTAGAAGTAACCCAATAAATTTAGCGGAATACTCCATAAAAAAGGCATGGAAACAGTTCCATGCCTTTTTAAATAAATTTAGAGAATACTACAATTCTAGAACAGCGTTCTCAGAACCAGCATAGTCGTTCCACTGATAACGATCAGCTTCAGTTTCGTTTACATAATTACCATCAACGATGTACTTAAACTCAAATGAATTTTCTTTAGGAAGATCGAACGTTCCTTTAAAAGTTCCATTCTTTAATTTTTTTAGCGTACTGCCCTTTGGACTCCAGTTATTGAAATCTCCTACTACAGCTACTTTTTTAGCCTCTTCAGCAGGAACAGTAAAAGTTACCTTACAAACAGGCTTGGTTTTCAAATATTGTTTTGCAATTGCCATGATTTTATTTTTTATAATTTACGGCAAAACTACTGTATTAAGATGCTCATTTCCAATGATTAATATCATTTTTATCATATTGATAAAAATTTAGTAACATTTAACACCACTTATGAAAATTGGATAGTTAAAAGTTAGAAGTAGATAATTCTTACTAGCCTGTCTTTAAGATTCTTACAATCGTATTCAGGTCATCATCATTGTTGTAAAAGTGAAAACTGAGTCGAACACCATCCCCACGCTGCGCACAAAGTACGTTGTTGTCCAATAACTTTTGAAATTTCCGATAATCAATTTTTATATTGAATATCGTACTGTGCCTTTTTCTTTCCATAACATGTTTTTCCAAAAGCCCTAAATTGATAAACTCCTGTTTTGCTTTTTGGGATAATTCCTGATTATGTTGTGTTATTTTGTCCATGCCAATACTTTTTAAAAAATGCAAAGAGAATTTTAAGCTACCAAAATTCAAACTGGACAAGTGACCAGGTTCAAACTTTTTGGCAAGCCTAAGCGTATCCTTTTTTTCATGATTCCCATTAGCAGCATTAAATCCCGTTGAAGGGATTAAGAATTGATCGGCAACACCATCCGCGAAAAGCATAAAACCATTGCCGTATCCGGACAATAACCATTTGTATCCACTAGTACCCAATACGTCTATACCCGATGCCTTAAAATCAAATGTCATAGCACCGCAGAACTGTGTCCCATCCGCAAGTATCAACAAATCAGGATGGTTTTTCTTCAATCTTTTAATAAAATCGAGATCGATCATAAATCCATCCAGCCACTGCACAATACTAAATGCAAAAACATCTATATTCTGCTTTGCTATCAATTCTTCAATTTTACTTTCCAGGTCAGCGGTAAGTTTCAAAAAAGTAACATCAAATTGCCTACTTTCGAATGGCCAGTTCAGGGATGGATAATCACTCTCCAAAAGCAACACTTTCTTTTTCGGGTTAAGCCCTTCCAAGAGCATATTAAAACCTACGGAAAAGTTATAAACCAGCGCGACATTATTCTCCTCGCAATTAAAAAAAGTGCCAATTGTAGCCCTTGTATCGGCCAGGACTTTTAGAGTTTGCTCCCAAAATTCGCTTCCATGCAGAAGAAAATCCAAATCGTGTTCTTGACGCCAGTCTATGAGGGAATCATAAAGAGGCCCAAACACTGCGGTGTTGGCATAAACACTTTTTCGTAAAACGGGAAACTCCTTTCTAATTTTATCCATCATCCTAGGGTTAAAACACTATTGGTGTATCTTTGGCATAAAGATAGTTATTGCCTTTTTTTATTGGCGTGCTTTTTGTTGTTCAGTTCCATAAAAAGTTAGTTACAGTGCAAAATATTACCATGATAGCCGCAGCTGCGGAAAATAATGCTTTAGGCAAGGACAATGACTTAATGTGGCATTTGCCAGATGATTTTAAAAGGTTTAAGCGCATAACAAGTGGTCATAAAATCATCATGGGACGTAAAACTTTTGAAAGCTTCCCAAAAACATTACCCAACCGAGAGCATATTATTATCACTAGAGATCTTAATTATTCTGTAGATTTTGACAATTGCGTAGTTGTAAACTCTTTGGAAGAGGCATTAGGTTTGGTCCAAGATGAACATGCCTTTATTATTGGCGGTGGTGAGATTTATAAGCAAGGGATGGACTTCTCCAACGCAATAGAACTTACCCGAGTTCATGGTACATTTGAAGCCGATACTTTTTTCCCCGAGATTGATACTAATTTATGGGAGGTGGTTGCAGAAGAATATCATCCAACAGACGATAGGCATCAATATGCGTTTACTTATTTAACGTATATAAGAAAAAAAACTCGGACGGACGTGGATGTATAGTTCAGAAAAAAGTAAGCATAACTCAAAAATCCAAATATTTGACTTTCAAATCAGCATAGGATTTATCTAAAAAACGTTCCAAAACTTCAACATTGGAATTGGTGAAAAACTGATGTTTTCCGTGCGGTCCGGTACTTTTTAAAATTCCATATTTTTCCAAAATGGCTTTCGTTTGCCGCGCAACTGCCTCACCAGAATCAATAATAATCACATCGTTGGGTAAAAGTTCTTTTAATAAGGGTATCAAATACGGGTAATGGGTACATCCCAGTACCAAATAATCAATTCCCTTCTCCATCATTGGTTTCAGGTATTGTTTCAGAAGCACACGGGTAGCCTCATTTTTCAACTGTCCTTTTTCTATCAACTCCACCAACCCTTTACCTTGCTGCTCAATAATTTCGATTCCGTTCGCATGATTCCTTGATGTACTATGGAAAAGATTACTAGTTAAAGTTCCTTTAGTGGCCAAAACTCCCACAGTCCTGGATTTTGAGTTTAAGGCCGCCGGTTTTATAGCGGGCTCTATCCCAATAAATGGCACTTTGTACGTTTTTCGTAGGTAATCTATGGCATTGGTAGTAGCTGTGTTGCACGCCACAACAATCAATTTACAGTTTCTATTTAAGAGAAACTCTGTATTCTTGATGCTTAATCGCAGGATTTCTTCGGACGGTTTTTCACCATAGGGCGCGTTTTTGCTATCCGCCAAATAAATAGTGTCTTCCTTTGGCAATAGGTTCTGAATCTCTTTCCAAATGGATGTTCCGCCAATTCCAGAATCAAAAATACCAATAGGAAGATTGCTCATAACTCATTTTACTCTAGCACCTCGGCAATTGGTTGACCCGTAGTGCCGCTTGGGAATGAAATTCCCAATAGGGCGGATATAGTAGGTGCAATGTCAGGTATTTCTGTTCTTAAAACCGTATTTCCCTTTTTAATTCCCTTTCCATAAAACAACAATGGGGAATGCGTATCATATATTTGAGGCGAACCGTGTGTGGAACCGGTGATTGGATAGCTGATGACTCCCGGTTTCAAGACTAAAAGTACATCCCCAGACCTTTTTTGATTGTATCCGTTTTGAAGAATATAGGGTATCCCTGACGTGTAATCGTTTTGCCACATTTGATATCCCGTATACACCCTATCCACATAATCGTAACTCAAAAATTCAAGGGCTATGCTTTCTTGAACCTCTTTTAATTCCAAATCTAAATTTTTAATGATTTTGTGGTCTAAAAAGAATTGTAGGTTGGAAAAATTTTTGATGATATCCTCTGCACCGTATTTATACTTTAGAAAATCTGAAAACCTGGTTCTTGTAGTTTCATAATCCACGTAACCAGCTGGAATTCTTTGCTTCTTTAAATACGCCGGAACTTCAATAGCCCCATGATCTGCAGTGAGAAAAACAGTGTATTCATCCTTTCCAACGTTTTTATCCAATGCCTTGAACAATCTTGCCAAATCCTCATCCAGTCTAATGTACGTATCTTCTACTTCTTTGGAATTTACACCGTATTTATGGCCTACATAATCCGTACTAGAGAAACTTATGGCCAAGAAATCGGTAATATTATCCTTACCCAAATTTTCAGCTGTCAAAGCTTCAATAGCAAAATCGGCCGTTAGGGAATTTCCATATGGTGTCGCTTTTATAATTTCAAAATCCTTGCTTTTATCAAGAAGGTTTGTCGGGTTATGGGGGAATATAGAACTAGTCTCACCTGCAAATAGCCCTTCGTAGGCATTATCATCCGGTCCGCTCTCCACATAGGTATTAATATCTTTTAAAGTGACCCATGCTTTTTTATACGATTGTACTTTTCCTGAAGCATTAAAATCCATCACCCATTTAGGAAGTTGGTTCATGTAATAGGAACTGGTAATCCATTTACCTTCATTATCACCATGAAACCAATATGCAGCATTCGCCGTATGACCTCCTGGAAGCACTGCTCCCCTATCTTTTAACGCTATTGCTATTGTTTTCCCCCTCATCTGCGTATGTAATCTTAGCTCGTCCGTAATCGTGGTGACCGTCATCCTATGTGGGGACATTTTACCAGCGTCGGAGGTTGTCCCTACGGAATTGTAGCTGTCGTCCGAAGCACAATAGACATCCAAATCGTTTTCCTTATCATACCAATTATTTCCGATAATGCCATGTACCGAAGGTGTTGTTCCCGTATAAACAGAAGTATGTCCGGGACCGGTACTGGTGGGCGCATAATTAAAATGGTTGTTCTTGCAATTAAAGCCTTCCTCTACCAAACGTTTAAAACCGTCATCCCCAAATTGGTTATAGAATCTGGTCAAATAATCATAACGCATTTGATCTACAACGATTCCTACGACAAGCTTTGGTAAAGCCCTAAGATGACTATCCGTTTCATCTTTGTCCCTTTTTTGGGAACTGACGGGAAAAACAAAAAGAAGAATAAAAAATAGGGGGTAAAGGCAAAAGAAGTTTCTGAATTTCATGCGTAATTTCTTGATGAGGTAAAAGTAAATAAAATCCTTCTTAAAAGTTTAAATGGGAGTTAATTCCAGTCCTTTATTGTTATTTTTACGCTAAGAAATCTATTTTAAATACATGAACTATTTAGCTTCTATTGGCAGCTATTCCATTATGGTCCGCGAGGTTTTTAAAAAACCGACTAAATGGAGGATAATGAAATCGCTGATTTTAAAGGAAATAGATGAGCTTATTTATGGGTCTTTGGGGATTATTGTTTTTATATCCTTTTTTATAGGTGCCGTTGTTGCCATACAAACTGCGTTGAACCTCACAAGTCCCATAATTCCTAGAAGTCTGATCGGATTTGCTACACGGCAATCTGTTATATTGGAATTCGCACCCACCTTCGTATCTATCATAATGGCAGGAAAAGTAGGTTCTTATATTACCTCGAGTATTGGCACCATGCGTGTAACCGAACAAATTGATGCCTTGGAGGTCATGGGGGTAAATTCGTTGAACTATCTCGTTTTTCCCAAGATTATTGCCATGTTGTTCTATCCATTTGCAATTGCAATTTCCATGTACGTGGGTATATTCGGCGGATGGCTGGCAGGTGTTTTCGGTGGATTTTTAACCAGTACCGATTTTGTAACCGGCTTACAGACAGAGTTTATTCCCTTTCATATTGCCTATGCATTCATTAAAACGCTTCTATTTGCATTTGTTATTGCCACAATACCCTCGTTTCATGGCTATTACATGAAAGGAGGAGCTCTAGAGGTTGGAAAAGCCAGTACAACTTCATTCGTTTGGACGAGTGTTGTTATCATTATCTTGAATTATTTACTAACGCAACTCCTTTTAGGCTAATGATAGAGGTAGACAACATACACAAGTCTTTTGGTGAAGCCCACGTGCTAAAAGGTGTTAGCGTAACACTTGAAAAGGGGAAGACAAATTTAATCATAGGGCAAAGTGGTTCGGGAAAAACAGTCTTCTTAAAATGCCTGTTGGGACTTTTTACGCCGGAAGAAGGAAATATCATCTACGACGGAAAAAAATATTCTAACCTTACTGGCGACGAAAAGAGGGAGTTACGACAAGAAATGGGTATGGTTTTTCAAGGGAGTGCTTTGTTTGACAGCATGACCGTGGAAGGAAATGTGCGTTTTCCTTTGGATATGTTTACCAAACAATCCAAATCTGAGATGGAAGATCGGGTAAACACTGTTTTAAAACGTGTTAATCTCATTGATGCCCATAATAAGTTTCCATCCGAAATTTCCGGAGGTATGCAGAAACGGGTGGCCATTGCAAGGGCAATCGTTATGAATCCAAAATACCTCTTTTGTGATGAACCAAATTCCGGTCTTGATCCAAAAACCGCAATTTTGATTGATGACCTCATCAAAGAAATTACGGAGGAATATGATATTACCACGGTAATTAACACTCATGACATGAACTCCGTGATGCAAATCGGGGAAAAAATACTATTCCTAAAAAATGGTTTTAAGGAATGGGAAGGTACAAAGAACGAAATCTTTAAAACCGATAATGAAGCCGTGACCAATTTTGTTTACTCCTCAGATTTGTTCAAAAAAGTTCGTCAAATGTATATTGAGGAGCGAAATTAATTTGCTATAACTTCCTTTATTTGAATTCTATTATTGTTCAACCTTAGCTTCAACCATTCATGAAGCTTCCTCATATCTTTTTCCGTTTGTACCCGTTTTGCTTCCTTCTTCCACGTAATCTCAAAAATTGGAATGCTGTCGGTCTTTGAAAAATCAGTGGATATTAAATAGGAATAGCCCAAACGGTCCAAGTTCTCATAATTGGTTTTGGCCTCCCTACTAATTTCGGTGAAAGGAACCTGACCAAAGGATGCTTTGCTCAATTTTACCAGCTCCGACTCCAAAAACTGTATTTTTTCATCTTTTGTAGAAAGTTGATTTTTTTGGGTTTCGTAGAGTTCGTTAACATATTTTAATTGATTTGCAGCATCGTTTTGAGCTCCTTGTACAATACTTAACGCACAGTCCTTTAGCTGCGGGTATTCTTCCATTTGTACTCTCCAAGTGGAAATAATATTCTCAGGAATGGTTTCATTCCCCATAAACACCACTTCAATGGTAGGGTCATCACCTTCGTTGTATTCTATATCTGTAAAATCTTCCAGAAAACGCCCCTCCCCTGCAAATTGAAACGGTGCTATTTTTTCATCGATAAAACTATTTGCCTGTTTTCTAAATATCGATTCCTGAAAAACTTTGTAAAACGTAATTCCCGCAGGAATCATAACCGCAATAGCCATTAAAGATGCCAATCTGGCAATTAGCCTTCTACGTTTGGAATTTACGTAGCGCACCATTGGAAAGCGCAATAGTTTAATGACCAAAAATGTGGCCAAGGCAATAAAGATGGTATTGATTGTAAAGAGATAAAGTGCCCCAGTAGCATACGACCAATTTCCAATGGCCAACCCAAAACCTACCGTACACAAAGGAGGCATTAATGCCGTTGCGATTGCCACACCAAAAATAACACTAGCAATAGTCCCTTTTTTCGCCCTAGCGATTACCAAAGCCAAACCACCGAAAAAAGCAATGAGCACATCCCGTATATCCGGAGCCGTTCTTGCAAGAAGCTCAGAAGATTCATCCCTTAGCGGGAAAAACTTGAAGAATAAAAAAGCCGTCAAAACACTCAACACCACCATAACGGCAAAATTCTTTAAAGACCGTTTTAAGGTATCTATATCATTAATACCAACGGAAAGACCGATACCCAATATTGGGCCCATCAATGGAGAGATAAGCATTGCTCCTATGACCACAGCGGTTGAGTTTGCGTTAAGCCCTATAGATGCAATAAAGATGGAACATATGAGAATCCAAGAAGTATGTCCTTTGAAAGGAATATCCGCGATAATAGCCTCTTTTGTAGCTGCCTGATCTGTATTGGTCCGAATGTCCAGCAACTCCAATAAAAATCGTTTTGTACTTCCAAAAAGTCCCTTAAGATCTTTTTTTACCTCCTCCCCACTTTCAGTCGGCTTTTCAGTGGGCGTAACATTATCTTGATTAAATTTTTCTTCCATAATTAGGCATACCTGTCTCCAAACTTGTCCTTAACTCTTGATAACACTTTTTTAATATCCTGTTCTTTTGACTTTGGGTATATTAATAGAACCTCTTCCTTATCCACTATGATGTAATCCTTTAAACCGTCAACCACCACAATTTTATTCTTGGGGGACCGAATCATATTTCCCTTGGCATCTTCGGCCAATACTTTTGCGTTAACAATAGCATTGCCGGTTTCATCTTTATCCAATTTATCAAATAATGAACCCCACGTACCTAAATCGTTCCAGTCAAACGTAGCCTCTAGTACAAAAATCGAGTTTGACCGTTCTAAAATTGCATAATCAATGGATATATTATTCGCTTTGGGATAATTCTCTGCGATAAAACCTTGTTCAGCTTCATTATTATAACAGGATAATCCCGCCTCAAAAAGTTCATATTGTTCAGGTTGATAGCTTTTGAACGCGTTCACGATTGTTTTCACGCTCCACATAAATATTCCTGCATTCCATAGGAAATTTCCTTGTGCCAAAAAATCCTTTGCAGTTTCATAATCCGGCTTTTCCCTGAACTGATTTACCTTTTTTATTTCATCATGGTTGTTTTTATCAAACTCTATATAACCAAAACCGGTATTTGGAAAAGTTGGTTTAATCCCCAAAGTACAGAGCACATCTTCTTTTTCACATTTTTCAAAACAAGTGGTTACGTCTCTTGCGAAAGCGTCTTCGTCCTCTATCCAATGATCACTAGGAGCAACAATCATGACCCCATTAGGATTCATTTTCTGAATCTTTAACGCAGCATAAAGAATACACGGTGCGGTGTTTCGCATTGCAGGCTCCAAAACCACCTGTTCCTGTTTTACCTTAGGTAATTGCTCCAGAACCAAATCATTATACCTTTCATTGGTCAAAATCAGGATATTTTCGGTAGGAACAAATTTATTCAGGCGCTTGAAGGTCTTCTGTATCAAAGTATCACCCGTGCCCAACATATCGTGAAACTGTTTCGGATATTCCGATGTACTAATAGGCCAAAACCTTGAACCCACTCCCCCGGCCATTAAAACCGCATAATAATTTTTGTTCATCTTAACTATTTATAAGTTCTAC
Organism: uncultured Flavobacteriaceae bacterium; assembly: GCA_963848865.1. GTDB lineage: Bacteria > Bacteroidota > Bacteroidia > Flavobacteriales > Flavobacteriaceae > Maribacter. The sequence goes on from CAWKFV010000017.1 coordinate 128,567, forward strand.
TTCTGCATTGGGTTGAAACAGGTAAAGTTTTCCCGTTTTTACCTCAACACATTCTATTCTTTTGATTCGCTTATTCCCTTTCTTAAATATCTTTCCATTGTAAATTTGAAAAATACTTCCGATGGGTAATTCGTAAACGTAAGATTTTTCTGATTGTTGTGGGTCAAACGATTTCAAAGCTACGGACAATCTAGCATCCGTACTGCTACTTGCCTTTGGGTTTTTAAAATGTGATGCTAATAGGGGTAATAGTTTGGATGGGAAAATTTCAGGCCTTATCAAGGGTAGCATTAAATATTGAAAGGTTCTTTTCCATTCCAATCCATGGGGTTTAATTCTTCTACCATATTTCTCAAAAGCCACTAAATGGGCAATTTCATGAATCAAGGTGATTAAAAATCGGTATTTATTCAAAGTGGCATTTACCGTAATTTGATGCTGACCGTTCGGCAATCGCCTGTAATCCCCATGTCTGGTTACCCGTTCATTAACCACTTTCAAATGAACCCTATTTTCCTTTATAAGATCAAAACATAAAGGAACAGCTCTTTCCGGTAGGTATTTATTGAGCGTAGTATGCATATTAGGGTGTGCTACTGGATACCTGTAATAATTTGCCGTTGTAAAGCTTATTACCGTTTAGTGCAAATTCCTTGATGTACGCTGCCATTTCCAATGCGGTAATAGGGGCTTGATATCCAGGGAAAGCTTCTTCCAACATTTCCGTCTGTACGGCACCCAAGGCAAGCACATTAAAAGAAGGACCTGTTTCCTTAAATTCCTCCGCCCAAAGTTCAGTCATAGTAATCACCGCAGCCTTACTGGAACTATAAGCTGAAAGTCCGGGAAATTTTACACTTCCCTGAACGCCGCCCATTGAACTGATGGTGACTACGTGCCCATTTTTTGGCATTAAAGGCAAAATTCCTTTTGTCATGGCGGCAACCCCAAAAACGTTTACTTTATAAACTTCTTCAAACTCTTCCATCTTGGTCTCCAAAAATGGTTTGTTCAGCAACTTACCCGCATTATTGATGAGAACATCCACCTGTTTCCAGTTTCCTTCCAAAAAGAAAATCACTTTTTCAATATCAGAGGATATCGATAAATCCATAGCAATAGCCTTAATATTGGAAATGTGCAAATCCTCAATAGGCTGGATATTTCTGGACAATGCAAGCACCTGATGTCCTGCCTCCGAAAACAGTTTGGCCAGTTCAAATCCTATTCCTCTGCTAGCTCCTGTTATTACAATATTCGCCATTAATTGTACTTGATTTCCTGATTCGCCGAATTTGCAATTCCTGTAACCACTGGAATCAATTTATTCACCACATTTGCCATGTGGGAAAAATCCATTTCCGAATTTTCGTCCCCAACCATGTGGTAATGTCCAAAGTTGGTGAAATCAAAAGTACTATAGGTCTGGGAAGGCAATCCAAAAACTTCATGAAAAGGATAATTATCCGAACGTTTGAATAAATTAAACTCCTTGGCCTTTGGCAAAAATCCTACCAATTTTTCCCCAGCATATTCGTTGCTGATTTCAGCTAGATTGGAAAGCTCATAACCAGTAAGATAAAGCATATGGTCTTTGCCCACCATAGGCACCCCCACCATCTCAAAGTTCAACATAGCGTAAAGGTTCAGATTAGACTCCTTTAGCTTCGAAGCCAAATGCTTTGATCCTAGCAATCCTTTTTCTTCAGCACTAAATAAGGCAAAAATGATGCTACGCTTATTGTTTTTTGAATTTCCAAAGTACCGCGCAAGCTCCAATACCGTTGTAGTACCCGATGCATTGTCATTTGCTCCGTTAGCTATGGCATCGCCACCGTCTGGAGCTATCATCCCAATATGGTCATAATGTGCCCCTAAAATTACGTACTCTCCTTTTAAGTCCGGATCGGTTCCCTCTAAAACACCTACTATGTTGTAAGCAGGTGTATCAAAATTTGATAACGTATCCCGATACGATTCAAAATATGGAGTAATTCCATTTTCAACGAAAATATCTTCAATGAAATCTGCCGCCTTTTCAATTCCTTCGCTACCGGAATCTCTTCCCTGTAATTCATCCGAAGCCAAAAATTCCATGATTCTTTCTATACCAGCGGCATTGGAAAATTCATTCATCGATGTTGAACTGGAAACCATATTGGTCTCTTTAGTGTTCGACTGCTCTACAATTCTGCCCTGCACCCCTTGTGGAGGATTATTAGGGTTTAAAGTTGTTTCCTGTTGTATTTTTTGCGAGCCACAAGCGACAACCAGCAATATTTGAAGCGAAACAAGTAAGTTTTTCATATGAGAAGTATAGTTTTTCTAAAGATAAAAAAAGCATCCCTGAAAAGGGATGCTATCAAACTGAATTTTAAAATAAAGTACTATGCCAACATGGTTACAGGATTCTCTACAAAATAGCGTAGAGTCTGTAAAAACTGAGCTCCCACAGCTCCATCTACCGTTCTATGATCACAGGCCAAAGTGAGTTTCATTGTGCTTCCCACAACAATTTCTCCATTTTTAACCACTGGCTTATCTACGATTGCCCCAACGGACAGAATTGCGGAATTTGGTTGATTAATAATGGAAGTGAATTCCAATATTCCAAACATACCCAAGTTAGAAACTGTAAAGGTGCTTCCTTCCATTTCTGAAGGTGCTATTTTTTTGTTTCTGGCCTTACCCGCCAAATCTTTAACTGCCGCCCCAATTTGTGTTAAGCCCAACTGATCGGCAAATTTCACAACGGGCACCACAAGACCTTCGTCTACGGCAACGGCAACCCCCATATGAATATGTTTGTTATATCTTGTGGTGTCTCCGTTCCAAGAAGTATTCACCTGCGGATGTTTTTTTAATGCCATCGCACAAGCTTTCAAAACCATATCATTAAAAGAAACCTTGGTATCTGGCAAACTATTTATTTGGGCTCTTGATTCCTTGGCATTATCCATATCCACCTCAATAGTCAAATAGAAATGAGGTGCCGTAAATTTAGAATTACCAAGTGCCTTGGCGATGGCCTTTCTCATGTTGGAATTCTTGACCTCCTCTGTACCCTCTTCACCAACAGGTAAATTTAAAGGCGCAACTGAAGCAGGCGCGGAACTTTTCGCTTCTGAAGTAGTTTTGGTTGCCGCTTCTGAGGGCTGATAATTCTCAATATCCTTTTTGATGATTCTACCATTATCCCCGGAACCGGTGACATTGGATAAATCTATACCCTTGTCCTCCGCAATTTTTTTGGCCAATGGGGATGCAAAAATTCGCTGACCATCAGTAACTGCCTTTGTTTCATTGTTAGAGGATTCTTTTTTTGCCTCGGCCTTTTCCTTTTTGTCTTCAGTTGGAGCTTTTTCTGCTTTTGCACTGGATGGTTTCGTGTTTAGAACAGCATCAACATCGGTTCCCTCAGGTCCAATAACCGCCAAAACTGCATCAACAGGTGATGATTCCCCTTCTTGTATTCCTATATGAAGTAGTGTTCCCGAATAAAAAGACTCAAATTCCATTGTGGCCTTATCCGTCTCTATTTCTGCAAGAATATCTCCCTCCTCAACTTTATCACCCACATTTTTCAACCACGTTGCAACCGTACCTTCTTCCATGGTATCGCTCAAACGAGGCATTTTAATGATTTCTACCCCTTCAGGAATTTCACCAGAACCTGCGCTTTCAGAATCTGTATCTTCTTTTGGTTCTTCCTTTTCCTCAACATCCTCTCCTGCATCCTCGGACTCAGAAGCTTTTTCTTTATCGTCACTTCCACTGCCATTTAACAGCCCGGAAATATCCTCACCTTCTTCCCCAATAATTGCCAGTAGCGAATCTACTGGTGCTGTATCACCTTCCTGAATGCCAATGTGAAGCAACGTACCCTCATTAAAGGATTCGAACTCCATAGTGGCCTTATCCGTTTCAATTTCAGCTAATATATCGCCTTCTTCAACTTTATCACCAACTTTTTTCAACCACGCAGCCACGGTACCTTCTTCCATGGTATCACTTAAACGGGGCATATTTACTACTGTCGCCATTTAATTACAATTTATGTTGAACAAATGGAAAATCCTCTTGTTCGTAGACCATATCATACAATTGATTGACAGGTGGATATTCTGACTCTTCCGCAAATTTTTCACATTCCGAAACTGCAGCCTTTACCTTTTTATCAATCTTTTTAATTTCCTCATCCGTTGCATATTTATTTTCTTTGATTATATCCAACACTTGGGTAATTGGGTCTATCTTTTTGTATTCTTCCACTTCGTCTTTTGTTCTATAATGTTGTGCATCTGACATGGAGTGGCCTCTATAGCGATAGGTTTTCATTTCAAGAAAAGTTGGCCCCCCACCACTTCGTGCTCTTTCAATTGCCTTGCTCATTTCTTGTGCCACGGTCACCGGATTCATTCCATCCACTGGACCGCAAGGCATCTCATAGCCCAATCCAAGTTTCCAGATATCCGTCGAAAACGAAGTTCGCGCAACGGAGGTCCCCATAGCGTAGCCATTGTTTTCACAAATAAAAACTACTGGTAGTTGCCACAACATGGCTAAATTGAAAGTTTCATGTAGGGAACCTTGTCGCACCGCTCCATCCCCCATATAACACAAGGTAACCGCATCACTTCCATTATATTTATCCCCAAATGCCATTCCCGCTCCTAAAGGAATCTGTCCTCCTACAATCCCATGACCACCATGAAATCTATGTTCTTTTGAAAAAATATGCATGGAACCTCCCATTCCTTTGGAAGTTCCCGTGACTTTACCATAAAGTTCCGCCATTACACGTTTTGGATCCACTCCCATACCAATAGGCTGCACGTGATTTCTGTAGGCCGTAATCATTCTATCCTTGGTCAGGTCCATTGCATGAAGTGCACCCGCCAAAACCGCTTCCTGACCATTATATAAATGAAGAAAACCCCTGACTTTCTGTTGAATATAAACTGCAGCCAATTTATCTTCAAACTTTCTCCAGAAAAGCATGTCTTCATACCATTTCAAATAAGTTTCTTTGGTAATTTTTTCCATGGAACGTGTTTAATTAATGTAAATCTCTTTGGACTTGAAAAAGTAGCAAATATTTGCTACACAAGAGAACAAAAATACACATATAAATGAATAGGTAAAAAAATTAAGAGTAAAAGGGACGAAGAATTTATCGGCCTAACAATTATATAAATAATCGTGGTTAATTAAGACAATTCTAATACTACCTAGCTTAAGTATGTACTATTAAAACCCAAAGGAAGGATGTCCTCAACGGAGTTGCATTGTATGATATCCCCAACCTCTCCCATTAAAAGTAATTTAATTGGAGCATCTTGCTTAAACTCATATTCCGATATGGATTGTCTACAGTTTCCACAAGGAGCTGCGGGAGTATCAACCTTATGAATTGAAGATGCCGCCGAAATAGCTATTTTCTCAATCTTAACATTTGGATACTTGGCACCTGCCTGAAAAACAGCAACTCTTTCCGCACACAGTCCTGAGGGATATGAAGCGTTTTCCTGATTGCTTCCAATAACTATTTCACCATTTTCCAACAAAACAGCTGCACCTACCTGAAAATTTGAATACGGTGCGTATGCATTTTTCCGCGCTCCAATTGCTTTTTTCAGAAGGGCAGCATCGTCACTTTCCAGTTCTTCAATAGCCTTATATACCGTAATCTCAAAACTAAATGTTTTTTTTACTGCCATTATATTAAAAATTTATCAATCCAAGGGTTGCCCTAAAACCATAACAATATAGGTAACTTTTAAAACATAAAAACCCGCTTTGCAGCGGGTTTTTAATCTACTATCCTAATATTTTTATCAATCATTTAAATATTCCTCTCCTAAATTAAAGGTAAGAGAAAAGCGCAATGTGTTTTCCAATGGGTTCCTAACTTGTGAGGTAGAAAACAAATAAGACAAATCTATTTGCGCGGCCTTAAATTTAAATCCAGCTCCTAGGGCGAAGAATTTTCTAGAACCTTTTTCTTCGCTTTCATTGAAGTAACCCGTTCTCACCATAAAGGCATTTTGATAGGAATATTCTGCACCAAGAGCCCACGTAAATTCCTTTAATTCTTCACTAAAACCGTCAGGGGCATCTCCAAATGAACCAAAAATACCACTGAAACCACTTTCGTTTTGATAGATATCGTTATCCTCCGAATCGATATCACCATCACCGTCAAAATCTTGGGGTGTAGGCACCAATAATTTACTAAATTCTGAAGTAAGTCCTATTACATTGTCTGCGTCAAGAATAAAATCAAATCCAAGTCCAAATCTCAAATTGCTTGGTAAAAAGTTCTCCTGACCGCCTTCGTCATATTGTATCTTACCCCCGATATTGGAAATATTGAATCCACCTCTCCAACGTCCGTCAAAATTATTATAAGCCACTTCCCTGGAACGATAGTATCCGGCAACGTCTACAGCAAATGAGCTTGCAGCCTGAGAATCCGTACTCGCATCCTGAAATTTTAAATTGGAGCTAATAAACCTTCCCGCCACGGCCATGGAAAAAGTAGGGCTCAACTTTAGGGAATAGGAACCGTCCAGAGCAAATTCATTAGGTTTTACCAATGTCCCTATATCACTAGCGGTTTGCCGCAACTCAATTTCCCCCAAGGTAAAATATCGTAAGCTCACGGCGAAGGCACTATTATCACTAATTTTATTGTAATAATTTCCGCTTAACAGTCCAATGTCTGCAATTACACTTTCCAAATAAGGCGTGTAACTAAGGCCAATTCCCATTTTCCTTTCTGCAAAAGCGAATTTAGCAGGATTCCATTGTTGTGAAAATGCGTCGGTAGATGTAGCAACACCCATGTCTCCCATACCTGCTGCACGAGCATCTGCCGCAATAGTTAAAAAGGGTACTGCAGTAGTAATAACACGCTGTTCTTCCTGAGCGCTAAGTTTTAAAACAGCGACCAAGACAAATAATATCTGTATTTTTTTCATTTTTATGATAGGATTGGATTTAGGAATAGAATATCATATTTTACATGTAAACGCCCTTTTACTGATTATCTTATATCCAAAGTGAAGTAATTTTAGGATTTTCTATTCTTAAACAGTTTCTTCAAATAAAGTTTATTGCATCGATTTTATGTATTTGCAGGACAAATACCCAACCTTAAGCAAAAAGTAAATCCCTACCCATACTATAATAGTTTTTATGGCGTTATGACTGATAGTGATACCTTTTAAAGGAGTTAAATGGTACGAACGTTAAAATTATTTTGAAGGACAAAATATTCTTAAGAAAACACCGTTCTTATCACCGAAAGTGTAATAAAAATTAATCAAAATCCAAGTCTTAGACAGCCATCCGAATAGATATCTAGCTGTTTAAATAAGATTGAACTGAAGTCCTAATTATGAAAAAACAATTTATTAAAGTTGTACTCTCCATAACCGTTATTGCGGGAGGTTTTACAGTTACCAGTTGTAAAAAGTCTTCAACTTCCAAGAACGTTTCCAGAGCAACAGGCTGGAAGATAAATGCGAAGGAAGGTGGCTTTCAATATAACACCGATTTTAAAGAACAGGAAACTGCTCCTGGGTTGGTATTTGTAGAAGGTGGAACGTTTACCAAAGGTAAAGTACAAGATGATGTAATGCACGACTGGAACAATACACCAACTTCCCAGCATGTTCAGTCTTTCTATATGGATGAGACCGAGGTTACCAATGTAATGTACCTTGAGTATTTGGACTACCTAAAAAGCGTATATCCACCAGAAAACCCAAAATATACGAACATCTATAAAGGTGCCTTGCCAGATACATTGGTATGGAGAAACCGTTTAGGTTTTAACGAAACCATGACCAATAACTATCTTAGACACCCAGCCTACGCAGAATATCCTGTTGTTGGAGTAAACTGGATTCAAGCTACACAATTCGCAGAGTGGAGAACGGACAGGGTGAACGAGGTAATGTTGGAGCGTGAAGGTTATCTTTCTGAAGACGCAAAATATCAAGCTGCAACCGGAGAGGTTTCAGGAACGTTTAGTACTGAAGCTTATTTGAACAGACCAGAATCAGTTTATAATGGTCAGATAGATTCGTTACAAGGAAAGATGAAAAAAGATAGCGTATCTACTTTTGCTAAAAGAAGTAGTGGTGTTATTATGCCAGAATATAGACTTCCGACAGAAACTGAATGGGAATATGCCGCACAAGCCCAAGTTGGACAAAGAGAATACAACAACTATAGAGGTAGAAAAAAATACCCATGGGAAGGTGATTACACTAGAAACGGACAACGCGTAGGTAGGGGTGATCAATTGGCGAACTTTAAACAAGGTAAAGGTGATTACGGCGGAATTGCGGGTTGGTCGGATGATGGAGCGGATATTACCGCAGAAGTAATGTCCTACAAGCCTAACGACCTTGGTCTTTATGATATGGCTGGTAACGTTGCCGAATGGGTAGCTGATGTTTACAGACCTATTGTAGACGACGAAGTAAGTGATTTTAACTATTACAGAGGTAACATTTATATGAAAACCGCTATAGGTGAAGATGGCAAGGTGAATATCCTTAGAGATTCCATAGTGTACGATACTTTGCCAAACGGAAAAGTAGTTGCCGTTAACTTACCTGGTGAAATCAAAATGGTCCCAGTTGACGAAGAGGAAACTTATTTAAGAACCAATTTCTCATCAAGTGACAATAGAGGTTATAGGGATGGAGACCCTGGATCTTCAAGATTCTTTGATCGTTTTAGTGACGAAGATGATGAAAATCAGCGAAAAATGTACAATTCTCCAAAGCATAAGGTTGAAAGAGATTCTACAGGTAATTTGATAAGACAATATGACGAATCCAATTCCAGAACCTCTCTTATCAACGATGAAGTAAGAGTTTATAAAGGTGGCTCATGGAGGGACAGGGCCTATTGGTTAGATCCTGCACAAAGAAGGTATATGCCTCAATATATGGCTACGGATTATATCGGGTTTAGATGTGCAATGTCCAGAGTGGGCTCAAAATCCAAAACAAAGAACAAAACCGTAAGGGGAAAGAAAGCTAGATAATATTTCCCGCATCATAAAGACAAAAAGCCCTTTTCGTAAAGGGCTTTTTTTTATCTTCGATTTTATGAAAATAGATAAGCTTCATAAGATTTTTCTTGAGAACCCTAACATATCAACAGATACAAGAAAGATAAAATCTGGTGATATCTTTTTTGCCCTGAAAGGAGATAACTTCAATGGCAACCAATATGCAGGTCAAGCACTTGAAAAAGGGGCGAGCTACGTTATTCTTGACGAAAGTAAATTTCAAATAAATGAAAGAACTTTACTCGTGGATGACGTTTTGGAAACACTTCAAACACTTGCCAACCACCATAGGAAACTTAGTAAAGCAAAGGTTATCGGGTTAACAGGTAGCAATGGTAAAACCACCACTAAGGAGCTAATTAATGCAGTCCTATCGAAAAAATATAATACCATTGCAACAAAGGGAAACCTAAACAATCATATTGGAGTTCCTTTGACACTATTATCCATAAAGGAAGATACCGAAATAGCCATTGTTGAGATGGGTGCAAACCACCAAAAGGAAATTGAATTCCTAACCAAGGTTGCTGAACCTGATTTTGGGTATATTACAAATTTCGGCAAAGCTCACCTGGAGGGTTTTGGTGGTGTAGAAGGCGTCATCAAGGGAAAGAGCGAATTGTACGATTATCTTATTCCATTGGAAAAAGGAATCTTCATGAATGCCGACGATGCAATCCAACGAGAAAAATTAGGCAGTTACATTAATAAGTATGGTTATAGTACTCATGACTCGAAATTTTATAGGGTAAAACTTATAAAAGCTGACCCTTTTTTGGAAATTGAATTTGAAAACTTAGTAATTAAGACCAAACTAATTGGAGCGTATAATTTTCCAAATTGTTGTGCAGCAATACTAATGGGTAAATATTTTAATGTTGAACCGGAAGAAACTAAATCGGCTATTGAAGATTATGAGCCTAATAATAATCGATCACAGATTATTTCTAAAAATGGTCATAAAATAATTTTAGACGCCTACAATGCAAACCCAACAAGCATGAAAGCCGCATTAGAAAGTTTTAAGGACTTAAAAGTGGAAACCAAAATCCTATTTTTGGGAGATATGTTCGAATTAGGAGAAAGCGCATACAAAGAGCATCAATATATGGCAGAACTTACGGATAGCCTTGGATTTTCAAATGTGAAACTTGTTGGAGAAAATTTCTATAAGACCAAAAGTGAATATCCCAAATTCAAATCTTTTGAAGACTTAAAAAATCATCTAAAAGAGCATAAATTACCTAAGGCGTCCACATTACTAATAAAGGGATCACGAGGAATGGCTTTGGAACGAATTCTGGATTTAATTTAATCTCTCAAATCTTTAGTAAAGAAACCAATACCTCGAAGAGTTCTGAAGAGTGATTGAATCAAAAAAGATGTGGGACATACTGGATTCGAACCAGTGACCTCTGCCCTGTCAAGGCAGCGCTCTAAACCAACTGAGCTAATATCCCGTTAACTAGACTAAGATAGAATATTAATTTGCTATCGTAAAAATAAAAAGACCTTCGAAATACGAAAGCCTTCTTATACTTGTGGGCCCTACTGGATTCGAACCAGTGACCCCCTGCTTGT
>CAWKFV010000018.1:0-88753 GCA_963848865.1 uncultured Flavobacteriaceae bacterium
TAGGAAGTTTTATGGGAGCCCTTTCAACGATTCCTGCTCCAAAGTTAGGGGCAGCGGCCATTAAAGGAGCTTTGGAGAAAATAGATTTGAACCCGGAATTGGTGGAGGAGGTGCTGATGGGAAATGTTGTTCAAGCAGGAACTGGTCAAGCACCAGCTAGACAGGCGGCTATTTACGCAGGAATACCGGACACGGTTCCCTGTACCACAGTTAACAAGGTATGTGCTTCCGGAATGAAAACAGTTATGCAGGCCGCTCAGTCTATTGCTTTGGGCGATGCATCAATAATCGTTGCGGGAGGAATGGAAAATATGAGCCTTATTCCCCACTACGTCCATTTAAGAACTGCAACAAAATTTGGACCATCTACATTGATTGACGGAATGCAAAAAGATGGTTTGGTAGATGTATATGACCAAAATGCCATGGGGGTATGCGCTGATGCATGCGCTTCTAAATACGATTTCACAAGGGAAGACCAAGATAATTTTGCCATCCAGTCCTATAAACGTTCGGCAAAGGCTTGGGAAACAAGGCCATTTTAAAAATGAGGTAATACCGGTTACTGTTCCACAACGAAGAGGAGAACCCATTACGATTGGAGAAGATGAGGAATATAAAAATGTGATGTTGGAAAAAATCCCTAATCTTAGGCCTGCTTTTTCAAAGGATGGTACGGTTACTGCAGCCAATGCTTCCACCATCAACTATGGTGCTGCCGCTTTGGTTTTGATGAGCGCCGATAAAGCTAAGGAACTGAACCTTAAGCCCCTTGCAAAAATAAAGGGTTATGCCGATGCCGCCCATGAACCAAAATGGTTTACTACGGCGCCTGCGAAGGCATTACCAAAAGCGCTTGCCAAAGCGGGAATAGCCATGAACGAAGTGGATTTCTTTGAGTTTAATGAAGCATTCTCGGTTGTGGGACTTGCCAACATGAAACTATTAGGACTTGAAATACTGGCAATGTAAACGTCAATGGTGGTGCCGTTTCCCTAGGACATCCTTTGGGATGCTCGGGAGCACGAATTTTGGTTACTTTGCTACATGTTTTGGAACAAAAAAATGCCAGGATAGGTGCCGCAGCAATTTGTAACGGCGGTGGTGGAGCATCGGCTCTTATTTTAGAAAGAATATAAGTTTCCGGAAAACTGGTTCATGCAATACGGTATCTGTCCACTAAGTATCATCCCTGTTAGGTATTCTCCTGAAATATCTTCTGAAATGGTATCCCAGATTTTATTCGGGGAACATTTTAAGGTATTGGAATCCCGGAAATCTTGGTCGAAAATTAGAACTGCCCACGATAAATTCGAAGGTTGGATACTAAACACTCAAAGTGAACTTTGTGCCGCACGAAGAGTATACTAACGTACAGAACTCGGAGCATAAAATTCATTGTACCGATTTAATATCATTTATGGAAAGTGACACCGGTGTTTTAATACCCATTCTTTTAGGATCTTCAATAGTTAAGTCCAAGAGTCTGGATGCCAAGTTTGATGGTAGCTCGGTCATGGCAAAGCAGCCAAAGGAAAATTTAATAAAAACCGCTTTGTTATACCTAAACGCTCCCGAATTATCCGGTGGTAGATCACCTTTTGGAATAGATGCTGCCGGCTTTACACAAATGGTCTATAAAATCAATGGATATGCCCTACAACGTACTTCGGAAAAACAGGCCTTACAAGGTATTGCATTAAGCTTTGTTGAAGAATGCGAACCGGGAGACCTAGCCTTTTTTGACAATGGAGCCGGGATTATTGACCATGTTGGTATCATCATGGAAAATAATTACATAATTCATGTTAACGGTAGGGTAAGGATAGACCGTATAGATCACACAGGGATTTTTAACAACGACCTACGAAACTATACCCACCAACTTAGAGTCATCAAAAAAATCATATAAAAAAAGACCCCAAGATGGGGTCTTTTAAATTTTAATATATCCTAAAATTTATTCGCCAAGCAGCTTCTTCACTCTCATGAAGTTCTCATTATCTCCCATAGCACCATAAATATTCTTCAACTGTGTCAAAATCCCTTGGTTATCGGGATTTGTTTTCAAGGCTTCTTCCAGAATAGTTGCTCCTTCCATAAATAAATCATCCTTCTTCGTCTTTAGCTCATCATATTTGGCGATGTCCGCACGGGAATTACCTAAGGAATTCATGTCATCAATCAATTCATTTCCTTCGTTAACATAGGTTGTGGACAGGTTAAGATATGCATTGGTATACCCGGGATTTAGCTCAATTGCCTTTTTGTAAGACTCCCTAGCCTCTTCATAATTACCTTGCTCCATATTGATTACACCAACGTTATAGTGTAAATCCGGATTATCAGGTGCTACGGAAATAGCTTCTGCCATCAAAGACTTAAATTTCTCCTTATCACCCATTTTAAAATATAGGTTCGCCTCGTTTAAAATTAGGTTAACATCGTCAGGATCATTGGCCCTTGCCGCCTTATATGCATCCAAAGCTTCATCATCCTTACCCAATTGCGTATAAATCAGCGCCGTATTCTTTACAATCTCAGCTTTCTTTGATGGTGTCTTCTCATCAATTGGATTTGAGTACGTTCCGGATTTTACCATCAAATCCCTTTGCACTTTGTCCATCTCTTCTACTTCCCCTGAAGCTACGTTCGTAGCCTTGTAAACAACCCCACTACCATCATAACCTATATCCTGTAATTCTTTATAGTACTCCAAAGCTTGTTCGTAGTGACCACCGTTAACCGCGCTACTAGCGGCATAATACAAGTATGAAGTATCCTGTGGACTAATTTTATAGCTCATGTACAATTTTTCGGCAGCTTCTTTAAATTTTTTGTTACCGTTATCGGTCACTGCTGAGTTTACCAAATCCGCCGTAAGAGAAGCAATGTACTGATTTGTTTCATCCGAATATTTGGGTTTGCCTGAGGCTTCCTCCAAGGAAAGTACCTTTTTGAAGGAGTTTACGGCTTCTTCAAAAGCAGAATCGTCACCTTTTTTGGCCAGGTCAGTATAAATCTTACCTTTTGTAAAATAATATTGAGCCTGTAACTTTTCATCTGCACTTGCTATAGTTCCCGATGCAGCTTCTATAGACGTCTTTGCAGCAGCGGCATCACCATCTTTAAGTGCTTTCTCCGCATCCTTTATTTCACTCTTTTGCGCGTAACCGGCCATTGTAAAGGCTAGTGCCGCAAGTATTAAAAATTTAGTTTTCATTTTAATTGTATTAAGTATTAAGTGTTTAAGATTTTAAGATTTTGTTTCTTCGCTATCTCCTTCATCAATTCCCGTGCCATCTTCTTCCGGCTTCACTTCAATGTCCATGATATCGGCTTCTTCCAGTTCATCCTCATCTTTCATAACCTTTGCCACGGCGGCGATAGAATCGTCCCCTTTTATATTAATCAATCGAACGCCCTGCGTAGCCCTTCCCATCACACGTAAATCTTCCACGCTCATCCGAATTGCAATACCGGATTTATTTATGATCATAAGGTCATCAGAGTCGGTCACGTTTTTAATAGCTACTAAATTACCGGTTTTCTCGGTAATGCTTATGGTTTTCACACCCTTTCCTCCTCTATTTGTAATTCGGTAATCGTCTATGCTGGAACGTTTTCCATAACCATTTTCGGAAACCACTAAAAGCTCGTCCTCAAAATTATGTACGGATACCATTCCGATTACTTCATCATCATCGTTTGCCAATGTTATTCCGCGAACACCAGATGCATTTCTACCCATAGGTCGCGTTTTGCTTTCCTCAAAACGAATGGCCTTCCCTGATTTTAATCCCAAGAATATTTGGCTCGTACCTGTTGTCAACTTCGCTTCCAGAAGTTCGTCCCCATCCCTTACGGTAATGGCGTTAATTCCATTTTGCCTTGGTCTGGAATACTGCTCCAACGATGTTTTTTTGACCGTACCTTTTTTTGTGGCCATAATCACGTAGTGACTATTTACATACTCTTCATCTTTCAAATCCTGAGTACAGATAAATGCCTTCACCATATCATCCTGCTCTATATTGATAAGGTTCTGAATTGCCCTTCCTTTTGAAGTTCTGCTTCCCTCTGGGATTTCAAATACACGCATCCAGAAACATTTTCCCTTTTGGGTAAAGAACAACATATACTGATGATTGGTTCCTACGAACAAATACTCCAAGAAATCTTCATTTCGTGTAGAAGAGGCTTTTTGGCCTACTCCACCCCTATTTTGAGTCTTGTATTCCGAAAGTGGAGTACGTTTGATATAACCCGCACGAGATATAGTGATAACTACTTGCTCATCCGGTATCATATCCTCCATACTCAAATCACCACCTGCAAAGTTGATTTCAGACCTGCGCTCATCTCCGTACTTCTCCTTTATCTCAAGAAGTTCCTCCTTAATAATGGCCATTCTACGTTCCTTCTTCTCAAGAATATCCTTTAAATCGGCGATAGTTTTGATAATCTCTTCATATTCGGACCTCAACTTATCCTGTTCTAGACCGGTAAGCTGCCTTAAACGCATTTCCACGATTGCCTTCGCTTGAATTTCCGTAAGCTTAAAGCGTTCCATAAGATTTTCACGCGCTTCATCGGCATTGGAAGAAGCTCTTATAATAGCGATTACCTCATCGATATTATCGGAAGCGATTATGAGCCCTTCTAATATATGCGCCCGGTCTTCTGCTTTCTTTAGTTCAAACTTGGTTCGCCTTACCACAACTTCATGACGATGCTCCACAAAATGGTGAATCATCTCCTTAACGTTCAAAAGTTGTGGCCTTCCTTTTACCAGTGCAATGTTATTTACACTAAAAGAGGTCTGTAAAGCGGTGTATTTATACAGCGTGTTCAACACGATATTTGGAATAGCGTCCCTCTTTAAAATATAGACAATTCGCATTCCCTTACGGTCGGATTCATCCCTGATAGTAGAAATACCTTCTATCTTTTTTTCGTTAACCAAGTCGGCCGTTTTCTTAATCATGTCAGCCTTGTTCACTTGGTAAGGAATCTCGGTGACAATAATACACTCCCTTCCCTGTACTTCCTCAAAAGTTGCCTTGGCACGCATCATTACCCTGCCCCTTCCGGTATGAAAGGCTTCTTTTACCCCATCATATCCGTAAATTATTCCACCTGTTGGAAAATCTGGCGCCTTAATATGTGTAATTAATTCATCAATTTCAATATCATTGTTATCGATATAGGCCACGGTTCCATCCACAACTTCAGAAAGGTTATGTGGGGGCATATTGGTTGCCATACCGACCGCAATACCGGAGGCACCGTTAACCAAAAGATTAGGTACTCTGGTCGGTAAAACCGTGGGCTCCTCAAGAGAGTCATCAAAATTTAATTGATGATCTACCGTATCCTTTTCAATATCGGCCAGCATATCATCGGCAATTTTACGCATACGGGCTTCAGTATAACGCATGGCTGCCGGACTATCACCATCAACGGAACCAAAGTTACCCTGGCCATCAATGAGCATGTATCTTAAGCTCCATTCCTGTGCCATACGAACCATGGTATCATACACTGAAGTATCACCGTGTGGATGATACTTACCCAAAACCTCCCCGACAATACGCGCAGATTTCTTATGCGCACTACTACTTCTGACCCCGAGTTCATGCATCCCGTAAAGTACACGACGATGCACTGGTTTTAAACCGTCCCTAACATCAGGTAAGGCACGTGACACAATGACCGACATCGAATAATCGATGTAGGCAGATTTCATTTCATCTTCAATGTTAATAGGAATCAATTTTTCACCTTCCGCCATTTTAAAATCTTAATGTTTTTTTATTAGTAAAAAAGCATGCCAATATACGCAAAATCGAAGCCTTCAAAGAACAAGCAAGTGCATTTATTCAATAATTTATTAACACTCCACCCCCATACTTTAGTTAATAATTATACGTTCAATTACTTTGATTAAGATTACTTTTTTCGTCATTTAGAATAACTTTAACGAATATAGGTACGGTATTTGCCTTCGATTGATAGAGATTTAGTAATTTTATAGTTGATACAATATTTATGGATGATAATTTTTCACCTAGGGTAAAGGATGTAATTGCTTACAGCAAAGAGGAAGCACTGCGCCTTGGCCATGATTTTATAGGTACCGAGCATTTAATGCTGGGTCTGTTGCGTGATGGTAACGGAAAGGCTATTAGCATACTGGACGCCCTTGAGGTTGATTTAGAGCATTTGAGAAGGAAAGTTGAGATTCTTAGTCCGTCCAACCCTAATGCAAGTGGAGTTCAAAAGGATAAAAAGAACTTGCATTTGACCAGGCAAGCGGAAAGAGCGTTAAAGACTACATTTTTAGAGGCCAAGCTTTTCCAAAGCTCTTCAATTAATACGGCTCATTTGCTTTTATGCATTTTGAGGAACGAAAACGACCCTACCACAAAACTTTTACACAAACTCAAAGTTGATTATGACGGGGTTAAGGAGCAATTTAAGTTTATGATTACGAGTGATGACGATATAGTGGATGGACCAACGTCGGAGTCTTTTCCTAGTAATGACTCGGACGAGACAAACGAAGGAAAGGAAAGTACGTTCGGTACTTCTTCCTCCCAAAAAGGGGCAAAAAAATCCAAGACCCCCGTTTTAGATAACTTCGGGAGGGACTTGACTTATTTGGCAGAGGAGAATAAACTAGATCCGGTCGTTGGCCGTGAAAAGGAAATTGAAAGGGTTTCCCAAATTTTAAGTAGAAGAAAAAAGAATAATCCGTTATTAATAGGTGAACCGGGAGTTGGTAAAAGTGCCATAGCCGAAGGTCTGGCATTAAGAATAATCAACAAAAAGGTATCCCGTATCCTGTATGGGAAACGTGTGGTTACCTTGGATTTGGCTTCACTTGTTGCAGGTACAAAATATAGGGGACAGTTTGAGGAGCGTATGAAAGCCGTTATGAACGAGCTTGAAAAAAATGATGACGTAATTCTCTTTATAGATGAGATTCACACCATTGTTGGTGCAGGCGGTGCAACCGGAAGTTTGGATGCTTCCAACATGTTCAAACCGGCATTGGCAAGAGGAGAGATTCAATGTATTGGTGCAACAACACTGGACGAATATAGACAGTACATAGAAAAAGATGGTGCTTTGGAAAGACGTTTCCAAAAGGTCATTGTAGAACCTACTACGGTTGACGAGACCATTGAGATTTTGCATAACATCAAAGAAAAATATGAAGACCATCATAATGTTAGCTATACGGATGAGGCAATAGTAGCTTGTGTAAAGCTTACGAATAGATACATGACCGATAGATTTTTACCGGACAAGGCAATAGATGCATTGGATGAGGCAGGGTCTCGGGTTCATATTGTAAACATGGACGTTCCTAAGCAAATCTTAGAACTTGAGAAAAAGTTGGAAGACGTTCGCGAACTAAAGAATAGTGTGGTCAAAAAGCAGAAGTATGAAGAGGCCGCGAAACTCAGGGATGATGAGAAAAGCTTGGAAAAGGAACTTTCAATTGCGCAGGAGCGCTGGGAAGATGATAGCAAAATGAACAAGGAAATCGTTTCCGAGGATAATGTTGCGGATGTTGTTTCCATGATGAGCGGAATACCGGTGAACAGAATTGCACAAACAGAAAGTAATAAACTTGCGGAACTGCCAAAACTTATTAAGGCCAACGTCATTGGTCAGGATGAGGCCGTCGCAAAAGTTTCCAAGGCAATACAGAGAAATAGGGCAGGTCTAAAAGACCCTAACAAACCCATTGGCTCTTTTATCTTTTTAGGACAAACTGGCGTTGGTAAGACGCAATTGGCGAAAGTTATGGCCAAAGAGTTGTTCGATTCGGAAGATGCGCTTATACGTATAGATATGAGCGAATACATGGAAAAATTCGCTATATCAAGATTGGTGGGAGCGCCTCCGGGATACGTTGGTTATGAAGAAGGAGGACAATTAACGGAAAAAGTTAGAAGAAAACCTTACTCCGTAATTCTTTTGGACGAAGTTGAAAAAGCACATCCAGATGTTTTCAACATGCTGTTACAAGTATTGGACGATGGTTATTTGACGGATAGTCTTGGACGAAAAATCGATTTTAGAAATTCGATAATCATCATGACTTCCAATATTGGCGCACGCCAATTGAAGGACTTTGGACAAGGTGTCGGTTTTGGAACATCGGCTAAAAAATCACAGGAAGATAGCTATCAAAAAGGAGTTATAGAAAATGCTTTGAAAAAAGCCTTCGCCCCAGAATTTTTGAATAGGATAGACGATGTCATCGTTTTCAATCCGTTGGAAAGAGAACATATCCATCAAATTATCGATATCGAGCTTGCCAAACTTTATAAAAGAATCAAGGACATAGGCTATAATCTTAACTTGACGGAAAAGGCAAAAGATTATATAGCGGAGAAAGGTTTTGACAAACAGTATGGTGCTAGACCTCTTAAAAGAGCTATCCAAAAGTATATTGAGGATGCTTTGGCAGAGGAGATCGTAAATTCGAAATTGGAGGAAGGCGACACCATTTTCATGGACCTGGACGAAAAGAAGGAAGAACTTACTATTAAAATCAAAAAAGCCGAAAAATCCTCTAAGACGGAATAGTTAAGTAAAAAAAGCTTACGCATAAAGGGAATCCGGAATAATAGATTCCCTTTTTTCATACAATTCATTGAACGCTGTAAGAAATAAAACACAAGGTTTTCTAGCCATACGCAGTACGAACGATATTTGAGCTTTTAATCTAATATTTTATCTGCACGACTCATTAGGATCTATTTTCGTTTCAGACACTATAATACACATGAAATGAGCGTAGGATCCGCGAAGAAAAAAATCATCGTTAGAGAATATGAATTAGAAATTGGAACGGTACAAGTATATGAGAACTATATGGTATCCATTTTCGATGAAGGTGCAACTTTAACTTTAGAGCGCGCCTACCAGATCATCGGGATTTCGGAAATCCATTTTAGAGACCGAAACTTCGGTTTCATAAGCCTCCGTAAAAATTCCTATGCTATAGACCCCACCATTTACAATTATCTTAAAGAATTGGATAACTTAAAAGCGTTCGCAATAGTTTCCGTTAAGGAAATTGACATGCACAATTTTAAGATAGAAAAGCTTTTCTACAAAAAACCGATGAAGTTCTTTATTGAATTTAATAATGCGCTCAAGTGGGTGAAACGTCGTGTTAAAGCTGCCTAAAAATACTGACGGCCCGGAGTAATTATCGATGCTATTCATCCGTTTTCTCCTCTGCGACTTCTTTTGGATTTTCCTGAGCTTTAAATAGGTCTAGGAATGCATCACCAAGTCCTTCCACAATATTTGAAGCAATCAAAGCTTGATATCCAGTCTTTTCAATGGCAATGTCCCCGGACCTACCATGCAAATACACGCCAAATAGGGCGGCGTAAAGGGAGGAATATCCTTGAGCCAACAGGCCCGTTACTATTCCAGTCAACACATCACCACTGCCTCCGGTAGCCATTCCAGGATTTCCGGTGGTATTCACATAACCTATATTTTCATAAATCGTAATGGTGTGCGCTCCCTTGATTAAAATTACAATTTCATGTTCAGCCGCGAATTCCTTAGTCTTCTTTAACTTTTCAAAATCGTTTTTCCACTTACCAATTAATCTTTCCAATTCTTTTGGGTGTGGTGTAAGGATAGAATCCTTTGGAATCAATTTAATAAATTCCTTGTTAGTAGCAATAATGTTCAAACCATCGGCGTCAATCACTAAGGGTTTTTTGTTCTTTTGTAAAAATGCCCTGAAAGCATCAACTGTTTTAGAACTTTGCCCCATTCCCATTCCAACACCTATTGCGGATGGTACAATTTCAAAATCTATTTTTGAAATCATCCTTTCTTCATCCGAGATAACCATCACTTCCGGCAGTGCTGTTTGCAAGGTAGTATAGCCACATTCTGGCATATAAGCCGTTACCAGTCCACTTCCAACTTTTAAGGCAGCTTTGGAGGCCAAATGTACAGCTCCTATTTTACCGTAACTCCCGCCAATAACTAGAGCGTGACCGTAGGTTCCTTTATGTGAAAATTTTGTCCTTGGTTTATATAATGGCAAAACCTCATTTTTCCCAATTAACCGATACTCCGTTTCGGTATTGGTTAAAAATTCCTGATCCAATCCAATGTCCAAAACCTCCCATTGCTCCACATAAATCCCCGTTTGAGGTAAAAAGAAAATCAATTTTGGAGTTTGAAAACTTAAAACATAATTGGACTGTATAATGGCTTCTGTATCCGTTGGAACATCATCAGTATATAATCCAGAAGGAATATCTACAGAAAGAATAAAGGCCTTTGATTCATTTAAGTAAACAATTATACTTTTAACCCAATGCGCTGGTGGTCTATTCAACCCAATTCCAAATATGGCATCCACGATAATATCGTCCTGGCCGATAGGAGGAAGTTCTGCGTTGGCATCTAGAAAATCTGGCCAAATCTTCCTGTCCTTTAGCCTATCCAGATTAATTAGAAAATCCTTTGAGCGCTTTTCACTGTAATTAACGACATACACTGCAATATGATAACCGTGCTCCTGAAGATGTCTTGCAAGCGCAATACCATCTCCTCCGTTATTTCCAATTCCACAGAACAGGTGTATTTTTACAGGAGCACCCTGCATACGGAGATGCATCCAGTTGAAAATCTGAACTGCGGCCCGTTCCATCAATTCATCACTGGTTATTTTTTGTTTTTCAATTGTAAATTTATCGGCGGAATAAATCTGTTTTGCACTAAAAAGCTTCATCCAAGTGTAATGTTTTGATAAAAAGTAACTATTCCACAAAAATTTGTGGAAACATTTGATTAGCAAACCAAATGTACTACTTTTGACTTTTAACATATGATATGCCGTTAAAAAGTATAAACCTTACTACTCTTTCTTCCTTAGTTACCATTGCTTATGGAACTACTATGGCATTGTTCACCCCTTTGGGGTAATCGTGGCACACCTCCGTTTTTACTTTTCGCTAATAATAAGCAATTTCAAAAAGTCAACATTCTGTTCGTATGAAAGTTTTAAAATTTGGTGGCTCGTCCGTAGCTAACTCAGAAAATATTGAAAAAATCAAAAATATCATCAAGGATTATGATGATAAAATTATTGTAGTTGTATCAGCTTTTGGGGGAATAACCGATGACTTGCTAAACGCAGGTTCTCTTGCGGCAACACAGAATCTTGATTATAAAAATAGTCTAAAGACTATTGAGGACCGGCATTTGAACACCATTAAGGAATTGATTCCTATAGCCTCTCAAAGTAAAGTGCTTAGTAAGGTAAAAAGCGATTTAAATACACTAGAAACATTACTGGAAGGAGCCTACCTAATTGGTGAACTTACTGAAAAATTATCCGACAAAATTGTAAGTTATGGAGAGCTCTTGTCATCCTACATTATCAGTGAATATTTCAAAAGTGAAAAGCTGGATTGTATCTATAAAGATAGCCGGGAACTGATTAAAACCTATAAGACCAACCAAAAAAATACTGTCGATTTTAAGCTTTCCAATAATAATTGCGCAACCTTTTTCAACGAAAACCTCCATCAGATTACGGTGTGTCCCGGATTTATTGCCAGTTCCCATAACGGTGATTCTACCACTTTGGGCAGAGGCGGGTCTGATTATACTGCGGCAATAATTGCTGCTGCCATAAACGCGGAAATTTTAGAAATATGGACGGACGTTAGCGGTATGTTCACCGCAAATCCAAAAATGGTAAGACAAGCGAAAGCGATAGAACATATTTCCTATGAAGAGGCGATGGAATTATCCCATTTTGGCGCTAAAGTATTGTATCCGCCAACCATCCAACCTGTACTCTCGAAAGGAATCTCAATTATAATTAAAAACACATTTAGTCCAGAGCACAAGGGTACGCTTATCACCAAGTCCAAAAACGAGAAAGGCAAAACGGTAAGGGGTATCAGCCATATTGGCAATATGGCGCTAGTGTCTCTTGAGGGGCCCGGAATGGTGGGTATTCCGGGGATTTCCAAACGTTTTTTTGAAGTATTGTCTCAAGCGAATGTAAGTGTGGTTTTAATAACACAGGCTTCATCTGAACATTCCATATGCGTTGGAATTTCAGCCGATGATGTTGAGAAAGCGGTAGCTGTGGTCAATGAGGCTTTTGAATATGAGATTGAAAGGGGAAGAATCAAAAAAGTATTTCCCGAACTCAACTTGGCAATAGTTGCCCTAGTGGGCGACAATATGAAAAGCCATCAAGGGCTAAGCGGAAAAATGTTTAGTACCCTCGGAAAAAATAACGTAAATATTAGGGTGATTGCGCAAGGTGCATCGGAAAGAAATATATCCTGTGTTATTGACGAGAAGGATGTAAAAAAGGCATTGAACGCGTTACACGAGGAGTTTTTTGAGGAAAACATAAAGCAACTCAACCTATTCGTTATGGGCGTTGGAAATGTTGGGTCAAAATTCCTCAACCAAATTAAACTGCAGCGCAAATATTTAAAGGAAAATTTAAAGCTTAATGTTAGGGTTATCGGCATCTCCAATTCCAGGACCATGGTTTTTAATGAAAAATCCTTGGATTTGAATTCATGGGAAACGGAACTTGCAAACGGTGAGAAAGCGGATAAAAAGAAGTTTCTTGAGCGAGTAAATAGCTTGAACCTTCGCAACAGTATTTTCGTAGACAACACGGCTAGCGAGGAAATAGCATCCACATACGGGTCTTACTTAGGTAATAGTATTTCTGTGGTAACCTGTAATAAAATTGCATGTTCCTCACAATATGAAAACTATTCCTTTCTAAAATCCACCGCACGTGAATACAATGCGCCGTTCCTATTTGAGACTAATGTGGGCGCCGGTCTACCAATAATAGATACGTTAAAACACCTGATAGCTTCCGGTGACAAAATACTTAAGATACAAGCGGTTCTCTCCGGTAGCTTAAACTATGTGTTCAATAATTTCAACAGCAAAACGACTTTTCATGATATCGTAAAAAAAGCACAGGAAGAAGGCTATACGGAGCCCGACCCGAAAATTGATTTGAGCGGTATTGACGTAATGCGGAAAATATTGATTTTAGCGCGAGAGAGTGGCAGTGTTTTAGAAATTGATGATATTAAAAATAAATCCTTCCTACCCGAGGAGAGTTTGAAAACCACCAATAACCAAGATTTTTTCGCTTCTTTAAAAAAGTATGAACAAGACTTTCAAAAGTTATACTCCGATGCGGAGAACAACAACAGCAAACTAAAATATGTTGCCCAATTTGAGGACTGTAATGCCAGTGTCGGATTAGAGCAAATTCCAAAAGGACATGATTTTTATAATCTTGAAGGAAGTGATAATATTGTCCTATTCTTTACGGAAAGATATCCTAATCAACCGTTGATAATAAAGGGTGCAGGAGCAGGAGCAGAAGTTACCGCATCGGGAATTTTTGCTGATATTATCAGAATAGGAAATTTCTAGTTATGAATGAAATCAAAGTTTTTTGTCCCGCTACAATAGCCAATATATCCTGTGGATTTGATGTTCTGGGTGTCGCTTTGGACGGGGTCGGCGACGAAATGGTTATCCGAAAATCTCAAAAAAAAGGCATTACCATTACTAAATTAGAGGGTCAGGATTTGCCAACAGCAACAATGGAAAATGTTGCAGGTGTTGCAGGTCTGGCAATGCTGGTCAAAAGTGAGTATTCGGGTGGATTTGAAATTGAGATTTACAAGAAAATTAAGGCTGGAAGTGGTATAGGCAGTAGTGCCGCAAGTTCCACCGGTGCAGTTTGGGCAATGAACGAGTTGTTGGGAAAGCCCTTTTCGAACACTGAACTAGTCGAGTTTGCTATGGAAGGGGAGCGTTTGGCCAGTGGTGTTCCACATGCGGATAATGTTGCCCCTGCCCTTTTTGGCGGATTCACTTTGGTTAGAAGCTATGAACCACTGGATATTGTTCAAATACCTTCTCCGTCGGAATTATATGCCACGGTTATCCATCCTCAGATTGAGATTAAAACATCAGATTCCCGTAAAATTTTGAAAACCAACATCACGCTGGCAGAAGGCATTAAACAATGGGGGAACGTTGGCGGATTGGTTGCCGGTTTGTTTCAAGAGGATTACGAGCTGATCGGGCGCTCTTTAGTGGATTATATCGTGGAGCCGATTAGGTCGATTTTAATCCCCGGTTTTGATGAAGTTAAAACCAGTGCTATCAAAGCTGGTGCCTTAGGCTGTGGTATTTCAGGTTCCGGACCTTCAATATTCGCTTTTAGTAAGGGTGAGGAAACTGCAAAAAAGGTAGCTGAAAGTATGAAAAAGGTTTACCGCAAAATTGGTATCGATTATGATATCCATGTATCAAAAATAAATACGAAGGGAATCAAACAGATTTAATTAGTAGCCAATTCCCTGAAAGAAATTCTTATAGACCTATGAATTTTTATAGCCTAAATAAAAAAGCCCCTAAGGTAACTTTTAGAGATGCAGTAGTAAAAGGAATTGCTCCGGACAAAGGTTTGTACTTTCCGGAATCTATAACTCCCCTACCCGCTTCATTTTTTGAAGAAATCGAAAATTTATCCAATCTTGCAATAGCGTTCAGCGCCATTCATCAATTTGTGTCCGATGATATTCCCGATGCTGTTTTGAAACCAATTTTACAGGAAGTTTTAGACTTTGACTTTCCTGTTGTAGATATTGAAGAAAACGTTGCTACTCTTGAGCTATTCCACGGACCCACAATGGCCTTCAAGGACGTTGGAGCTCGTTTCATGGCAAAATGTCTGGGTTATTTTTCAACGGATAAAAAAACCGAGGTTACCGTTTTGGTTGCGACATCTGGGGATACGGGTGGCGCTGTGGCCAACGGTTTTTTAGGAGTAGATGGCGTAAAAGTGGTTATCCTCTATCCCAGTGGAAAAGTAAGCGACATACAAGAACGACAATTGACCACATTAGGACAAAACATTACGGCATTAGAAGTTGACGGTACTTTTGATGATTGTCAAAAAATGGTAAAGACCGCGTTTTTGGATGAAACCCTCTTGAAAAAAATGCAGTTGACTTCTGCTAATTCCATTAATGTGGCGCGTTGGCTTCCACAATTATTCTACTTCTTGTTCGCGTACAAACAGGCAAAATCAAACGGGAAAGAAATTGTCTTCTCCGTGCCCAGCGGAAATTTTGGAAATATCTGTGCGGGCATAGTAGCTCAAAAACTTGGTATGCCTGTAAAACATTTTGTTGCAGCGACGAATGTCAATGATACGGTTCCAAATTTTATGGAAACGGGAAGATATCTTCCGAAACCTTCCACAGCAACTATTTCAAATGCCATGGATGTGGGTGACCCAAGCAATTTTATCCGCATACGACACCTATTTCAAGATGATTTTGAAAAGCTATCAAAACACCTGTCTTCCTATACTTTTACCGACGATGAAACTAGGGAAGCGATAAAACATATCTTTAAAACTTCCGATTATATTGCGGATCCACATGGTGCTGTTGGTTACTTGGGATTAAAAAAATATCAATCTACCCATCCAGATACCTTCGGGATATTCTTGGAAACTGCCCATCCAGTCAAGTTTTTGGATGTAGTGGAAGAAACACTTGGAACTTCCGTTGCAATACCAACTCAAATTCAGAAGGTGATGGGTAAAGAAAAAGTATCCGTCAACATTAAAGAATATTCCGAATTAAAAGACCAATTACTAGCGAGCGTTTCCTAGTCTAAACTCGGCAACTTAAAATCATCCAACGGACTGGGAAGCTTCATCATAGCCTCAATTGCCTCGGTTGTCCTTGGTGCCATTGCGGAAAGGTTAACCGGCCCGTTATCGGTAATTAGGATATCGTCTTCTATGCGAACGGCAATTCCCCACCATTTTTTGTCACAATCACTACCTTCTGGAATATAAATTCCAGGTTCAACTGTTATAACCGTATTTTCCTTGAAAGGAGCATAGGTTCCTTTATCGTGCACATCAAGTCCTAAATAATGCGACGTACCGTGTGGAAAGTAAGTTCTCGCCTCGCTGGCATCCTTTATTATACCTAATTGTAGAAGTCCGTTTGTTACCACTTTACTGGCGGCCTTTCCCGGAGCTTGGAAGGGAGCCCCTACCACACTGGCTTTTATTCCCGCTTCTTGTGCATCATACACAATATCATATATCGCTTTTTGTTCTGAGGTAAATTTTCCGTTCGCAGGTATGGTACGGGTAACGTCTGCTGTATAACCATGATACTCCGCTCCCAAATCCATCAATACCAAATCATTACCAACTTCGGTTTTGTTGTTTTCAATATAGTGCAGAATACAGCCATTGTTACCACCCCCAACTATGGAAGGATATCCCTCATACTCCGCACCATATTTCTTGTAAACATATTCATGAACCCCTTGTATTTCAGATTCCGACATATTTGGATGCATAGCTTTCATCACTTCAACCTGACCTACCGCTGAGATTTCAACTGCTTTTTTTAGAAGCACCAATTCCTCCTCCGTTTTGGTTTCTCGTAATGTATTCATTATTTCAGAGATCAACTGAGAATCCAAATTATTCGCTTCCAATCGTAAAGAGACCTTTTCCTTTATGTCATTTACCAACTGTTCATCTTTTGCATCTACGAAACTTCGTAACAACTCATCGTCTTTCAACTCATCATAATAATTTAGGTAGCGCCCCAATGTCTGTGCAACGTTTGCCCTATTTTCCACCTTAGTGGACTTTATCATACTATACAATTGCTGTTTTGTAGCATTATAATCCGAAGGATAATTGGTTTTTTTCTTAAAACTTTTGATTAAATCAAAGAGATCGGCGTCCCCACGCTTGTCTCTGTAATCGTTTTTGAAATCGAAAAAAAGCACTTTGTCAAAAGATTTGAAATCGATAGGAGTTTTCGCAAACTCTTCTCCATTAAAGGCCATATCAAAACCCAACTGTTGCTTAACTCCCTCCACGCCCAATCGTTTCCCATTCCATTGTTCCGCTTCAGGGTCCCGCTCTTGAACATAAATCAGCTCATTATAATTATCTCCAGTTTCACTAATTTGATCCTCTGAAAAAATTACCAAAACAGAATTTGGCTCTTTATACCCAGTTAGATATAAAAAATCCGGATCTTGATGATAAATGTAATCGACATCGTTTGCACGGTTACGCTCGGCATTGGCAAAAAATACGGCTGCGCTATTGGGCGGCATCATTTCCCTAACCGCCTGTCTTCTTTCTTTGTGAAAATCCGAAGACAAAAAATCGGTCGGTGCGTCCTGTGAAATACTTTTTCCCGCTATTAAAATTATAAATAAGATGATAAAATTTCTCATATCCATACCAATTTTAAAAGCACAAAATAGCTATTTTCTTTTTGGAACAACGTTAATTAATATTCAATTTTTTTGACACCTAAATAGCTTCGAATTAAAATAGGCAGCATAAAAACATCTAATTTCAAATTTCTCCAAACTTAAATTATTCTCTAGCTTTGCTGCGGAAAAAATTAGCTGTAGCCAGTTTTAATGAACGTGGAATAAAACCTTTTTTAACTCCTGAATTAATTATGAAAAATACCGCACTTACCGAAACTCACGAAGCGCTTGGAGCCAAAATGGTGCCATTTGCGGGATACAATATGCCTGTTTCCTATGAGGGCGTTAACTTGGAACATGAAACGGTTAGAAAGGGAGTTGGTGTTTTTGATGTTTCCCACATGGGGGAGTTCCTGATAAGTGGACCAAATGCATTAGGACTTATTCAAAAAGTAACTTCAAACGATGCTTCCAAACTTACAATAGGCAGAGCACAATATAGCTGTCTGCCCAATGAAAACGGGGGTATTGTTGATGACCTTATAGTGTATAGAATAAAGGAGGAACAATATTTATTAGTAGTAAATGCTTCTAATATCGAAAAGGACTGGAACCACATCACTAAATATAACGCTGGTTTTAATGCGGAGATGAGGAACATTAGCGAAGGTTTTTCGCTATTGGCAATACAAGGGCCAAAAGCTGTAGAAGCAATGCAGTCGCTTACTTCAATAGACCTATCGGCAATTAAATTCTATCATTTTGAAGTGGCAGATTTTGCCGGAATTGACTATGTAATAATTTCCGCAACCGGATACACAGGCTCCGGTGGTTTTGAGATTTATTGCAAAAATGAAGAGGTGAAACAGATTTGGGATAAAGTCTTTGAGGCGGGGGCAGAATTTGGCATAAAACCAATTGGCCTAGCCGCAAGGGACACCCTACGTTTGGAAATGGGGTATTGTCTTTATGGAAATGATATAAATGATGAAACCTCTCCTTTTGAAGCTGGACTGGGATGGATTACAAAATTCACCAAAGACTTCGTTAACAGCGAATCCTTGGCAAGGGAAAAAGAGCATGGACCCGAAAAAAAATTGGTTGCGTTTGAATTGGACGAAAGGGGTATTCCGAGACATGATTATGATATTGTGGACGGACAAGGAAAAACAATAGGAGTCGTTACTTCAGGAACTATGTCGCCTTCACTTGGTAAAGGAATAGGTTTAGGTTATGTACCCGCGGTGTTTTCCAAAATTGGGAGTAAAATACACATACAAATAAGAAAGAAGGCAATTCCCGCAACCGTTGTTAAACTTCCATTCTACAAAGTATAATGCCTGATTTTCAGAAAATCATCAATTCCATCGCTAAGCTGGCCAATGAAAGTACGGATAGAGGAAAAGTAGCCACCTATATTCCTGAACTGGCATGTATTGATAGTAGTAAATTCGGAATTCATTTATTAGATATCAATAAATCTGGTTATGCCGCAGGCAATTTTGAGGAGCATTTTTCCATACAGAGTATATCCAAGGTTTTAACGCTATCCATGGCAATGGGCCTCGTGGGAGAAAAAGTTTGGCAACGGGTGGATGTTGAACCTTCCGGTGACCCCTTTAATCATTTATCGCTTTTGGAAATGGAGAACGGCATTCCCAGAAATCCCTTGATTAATGCGGGTGCCATTGTAATTGCGGATATTTTGGTTTCCGAACTTAAAAATCCAAAGGAAGATTTTTTGGGTTACGTGAAAAGGCTTGCAAATGATGATACCGTTTCTTTCAATCCAAGAGTTGCACAGTCCGAGAAAGAAACAGGTTTTAGAAACTATGCTGCCGCTAACCTTCTAAAATCCTATGAAAACCTTAAAAATGATGTTGAAACAGTACTTGATTTTTATTTTCATCAATGCTCCTTGGAACTTAACTGCGCCCAGCTTTGCGACACCTTTTATTTTTTAATCAATAGAGGGCAATGCAAAAAGGGAAATACCCATATAACAACCAACCAGGTTAAAAGAATTAATTCCTTAATGCTTACTTGCGGCTTCTACGACGAGGCGGGAGAGTTTGCGTTTAGGGTGGGCCTTCCCGGAAAAAGTGGTGTAGGCGGGGGTATAGTGGCACTCTTACCCAATAAGTATTGTGTTGCGACTTGGTCTCCTGGACTCAACAAAAAAGGAAATTCCGCACTAGGCATGATGGCTTTGGAACAATTAACTACGGAAACCGGATTATCTATTTTTTAATTGGAAAGTAAAAGAATATTAATCCTTGGAGGAAGTGGTTTTTTGGGCAATGCTTTTTATAAAGAGCTTTGTAGCTATTTTAATACCTATGGTACATATTTCAGCAAAAGGAAATCGTTTGAAACCAACAAACAGTTCTTAAAATATGATTTGGAGGAAGATGATATTTTCGATATTCTTAACGAGGTCAAACCGCAGGTTATCATCTCTGCTCTTCGGGGAAACTTTGCTGCTCAGGTAGTTGCGCATCAACATATGGTGGAATACTTGAATCAAAATGAATGTCGATTGTATTTCATTTCTTCCGCCAATGTCTTTGATTCGTACAGCAAATATCCATCGTATGAAAATGACAAGACACTATCCGAAAGTATCTATGGCCGATTAAAAATTAAGATTGAAAACATGTTGCTCCGCTTACCAAAAAATAAAATGGGAATTCTAAGAGTGCCTATGGTTTTTGGAAACAGTTCACCCCGGATTAAGGAGATGAAAAACTTGATTATAAACAATGAACCTGTGGAAGTTTTTCCCAACCTTATTCTTAATGTAACTAATGATGATAAATTAACGCAACAAATTCATTATCTTATCAATAGGAACAAAACAGGAATTTATCATTTAGGAAGTAATGATTTGGTACATCACGAGGATTTTATAAAGGAGGTTTTGGAGCGCGTTGGGAATTTTAATCCTATTTTGAAAAGAGTCTATACAACGAATGAAGAGCGTTATCTTGCTGTTCTACCAAAATCCAACAAACTTCCAAAAAACCTACAATTTACCTACCAAGAAATTATTGAGCACCATATTTTGAATTAATTTTATAGAAAAAATGAAGGACATGGAAAAATTCACTGATAAACAGATAGAAGATTATTTAGGCCAATTGGAAGGATGGGAATATGTAGACGGCGCTATTGAAACTACTTTTGAATTCAAGGATTTTAAGGAAGCTTTTTCGGTAATGACCAGAATAGCATTTGAATGTGAGGCACAGGGCCACCATCCAGACTGGAGCAATGTCTACAAAACGGTAAATATTCGTTTAAGCACCCACGATGCTAACGGGGTAACAGAGAAGGATTTTGTACTTGCTAGAAGTATTGAAGAAATTGTTGAAAGCGATTAGCATCACCAATCTAAATCAGCCTTAAGATAGCTTAGCTTTGTTCGAATCTCAGAATATTCAATTTTGTTAAATTTGTCATCACGGTATTATAAAATATAATTATGGGAAGAGCTTTTGAATTTAGAAAAGCACGTAAAATGAAGCGCTGGTCGGCAATGTCCAAGGCGTTTACAAGAATAGGTAAGGATATTGTAATGGCCGTAAAAGAGGGAGGGCCAGACCCAGACTCCAACGCAAGACTACGAGCCGTAATACAAAATGCCAAGTCGGTAAACATGCCCAAGGACAATGTAGAGCGTGCCATTAAAAGAGCAAGTGACAAAAGTCTAGGAGATTACAAAGAGGTATTGTTTGAAGGTTATGCGCCTCATGGAATAGCCATTCTCATTGAAACAGCAACGGACAATAACACAAGAACTGTTGCTAACATAAGAAGCTATTTCAATAAATGTAACGGTAGTTTAGGAACTTCCGGATCAGTGGAGTTCATGTTTGACCATACCTGTAATTTCAGGATTCCGGCTGAAGGAATTGACCCGGAGGAATTGGAATTAGAGATGATTGATTTCGGCGCGGAGGAAGTTTTTGTGGACGATGACGGAATTTTGATTTACGCCCCTTTTGAAAGTTTTGGTGCTATCCAAAAAGAACTTGAAAACAGGGAGATTGAAATACTGTCCTCTGGCTTCGAACGTATCCCTCAGGTCACCAAAGCCTTAAATGAAGAGGAAGTCGCGGATGTAGAAAAACTATTGGAGAAAATAGAAGAGGATGATGACGTACAGAACGTATACCATACGATGCAGGAATAAAAAATGGCCCGTTTCCCAAAACGAGCCATTTAACTAACAACCTAACAAACCAAAAAAAACTAACTTTTTATTAATTGCTATAGAAATATAGCGATGAAGCTTTTGATAAATTATTATTTACAGAAGGGGTCAAGTTCCCACCAGCATCGGCATTCGAAAACGCTAAAACCTTACCACCATCATTGGCCGCTTCTGCAATAAATACAGTATTTGAAGCAGCATCATATTCGGTCGCAACAGGATTTCCTAAAGAAGTAGCACTTCCTGCAACCCTAGTTTGATTACCAGCAACATCTTCTTTACTACAACATTTTATTAGAAAAGAACCTAAGGTAATTACCATTCATAATTTTAAAAAAATTCTGTTTATCAAATAAGATTTAATTGTTTTGCCATACTTACGGAGGTTTGCTTTTAGGGTTTTGAAAGGTTTGTTAAAAAAAGTGCAGTTGGTCGAATTGGTAGTAAAAATGAAAAGATGAACAATTAGAATGTTCATTATCATATAATTAGCAAATTTAATTTTGAATCTTGGAAAGGTAAATAATTTTAATGGCAGAGGTTTACACCTTTCCTTTTACACCAACGAAAAAATTTTCGTAGTTTTTGAAATCGATGGTTTTATCCTCTGTTGGATAATATGGCTCGGAAATCTTAATTTCCTTTTTACCGTAGTCAAAGGCGACTAAGACAATAGGAACCTTGGCGGATTTGGCAATGAAGTAAAAACCTGTTTTCCATTTATCCACTTTTTTTCGAGTCCCCTCCGGGGACAATGCTAACCGGAATAATTCTTTGGACTGGAAAACTTTAGTCACAGCAGAAACAGTATCGCTACTTTTACTCCTATCTATAGGCGCACCACCGGTCCATTTAAAAAACCAGCCAAATGGGGAATCAAAGAGGCTCTTTTTTCCCACATAATTTATTTCCTCGTTCCAAACCTTTCTGATAAGCAGACCCAGTAAGAAATCCCACCAACTGGTATGAGGAACGACGATAATGACACATTTTTTTAGATGAGAAGGGAATTCTCCTTTTATAGACCAACCAATTATTTTGAAATAAATAAATTTGGCCAGTCTTTGCATAATCGTATTAAGAGATTGTATTGCTAATTATTGGCTTTATAATTTAAAGGGTAAACGAAATCTATATTTTTTTATAAATCGATTTCAATTTATCAACGGTAATGATTGATTTCCATTTATCGCCAAGGGCATTTTCCCATAACGGCTCCATGCCAAGGGCTACTGAGATCATTTCGTTCAACTCGGCATCCGTTAATTGAGAACAAATCCCTTTTGGTAATTTTATGTGGTGCTTTTGAACCATTTTATGGAAAAGCTTTACTCCTTCTGGATAAAACTCCTCTAAATGTTGAAATACCAAACAGTTGCCAATACCATGCTTTACGCCTAGCAAATATCCCAATCCGTAACTCATGGCATGTGCGATTCCTACCTGTGAATAAGCAATGCTCATACCGCCGTGCCAAGAAGCCATCATTAATTTATCCCGAGATTCCGATTCCGTTAAATCGTCCAAAAAAACTTCTTTGCAGAGTTCTAGGGCCTTTTCCCCATAACTTTTACTAAATGCATTTAGATAGGTGCCATTTAGGGATTCGATGCAATGGATATAGCAATCCATTCCTGTATAAAACCATTGTTCCGGCTTAACTCCTTTTGTCAATTCTGGGTCCAATAAAACTTGGTCAAACGTCGTATAATCCGAATTAATTCCCAGCTTTTTATCTGGACCCAGCAACACCGTTGTCCTAGAAACTTCCGCCCCGGTTCCACTTATGGTAGGTATACCCACGTGATAGATCGATTTTTTATGTACCAAATCCCAACCTTGATAGTCCGCTGCTCCGCCCTTATTGGTCAATAGAATGGCAACAGCTTTGGACAGGTCCAATAATGTTCCACCGCCAATACCTATAATTCCAGAAGGTAGCTCTTGGTAACTAGATTGTATCATTTCCACCAATACATCAACTTGCTCCGTTTTAGGTTCTTCGTCAGCAGAAATAAATATAATTTGATCACAGAATATTTTGGGGATGCGATTAACTATTGGAGATCCTTCAAAAACATCGTCCACCAAAAAAATCATTGGCGCTTCGGAATGTTTTCTTTGTGATAGCAGAATATCCCCCAATTGGTCAAAACTCCCATTCCCGAAAACAACTCTGGGAACCATTGGGAAATTCCTATACTTTTCTGAAGCTCTGGTAGGTATCTTCTTCAATATTGTTTCTTTTTTAATCTCCATTTTAAATTTTACAAGTAATCTAAAACATCAACTAATTCGTTGATGGTCATGTAACCTTTCTTCTCCTTTGGTGGCTCAACTTCCTCATGCTGCCATGTAGTATGGAAAGGAATATGCACGGCCCTTGCACCAATATTCACCAAAGGCAGCACATCGGATTTGAGCGAATTACCAATCATCAGAAACTCGTCGACCGGAATCTCCAAATGGTCCAATAAATCCTGATAATTTTTTTCTTTTTTATCACTTAAAACCTCTACATGATGAAAATATTCAGAAAGATTGGAACGCTCCAGCTTTTTTTCCTGATCTAATAAATCCCCCTTGGTCAAAACTATCAATCTGTATTTTCCGTTTAATTCCCTCAGCACCTTTTCTACTCCATCCAATAATTCGACCGGATGGGTCAGCATTCGCTTTCCAAGATTCAAAATTTCCCAAAGGGTTGATTGCGAGACTTGATTATTGGATAATTCCAAGGCAGCTTCAACCATGGACAACATAAAACCCTTTATACCGTATCCATATAAATCTAGGTTCTTAATTTCCATTTTAAAGAGCTCTTGATCAATTTTATTCTTTGTTTCATACTGCTCTAAAAGTTCAGCAAATTTTTCCTCCGTTTCCCTAAAATAGGTTTCATTTACCCATAGTGTGTCATCGGCATCAAAACCTATTACCTTGATTCCCTTAAAATTTATTTCCATGCTGCCTGTGCTTTCTGCAAATCTTCAGGAGTATCAATCTCTATGCCCAACACCGAGGTCTCCACCATTTTAATTTTTTTCCCATATTCCAAATAACGTATAGCTTCAATTTTTTCTGTGGCTTCCAAGGAAAGCATGGGCAAACGTTGAAAATCCATTAGAGCCCTCTTCCTAAAAGCATAGATTCCTTTGTGTTTATAGTATACCGTATTTTCATTTTTTGCCCTTGGAAAAGGTATGGGCGAACGTGAAAAATATAGTGCAAAATCCCTATTATCCACAATAACCTTTACCGTATTTGGATTTTCTATTTCTTCGGTATCGGTAATCTTTACCATTAGTGAAGCCAAATCGATTTCCTTTTCTTCATCTTCTTTAAAAACCTCAAGGACTCCTTCCAAGCTTTCGCGGTCCGTAAAGGGCTCATCTCCCTGCACGTTTACAATGATATCAACATCCATATCCGAAACAGCCTCCGCTATACGATCACTGCCACAATCGTGCTCTTTTTTGCTCATTATCGCCAACCCACCTTCATTTGTTATGGCATCGTAAATGATGTCACTATCCGTAACCACGTAGACCGCATCGAATAACTCGGTTTTAACGGCAGCTTGGTATGTCCTGACGATTACCGGTTTACCCGACAAATCCTGCATTAATTTTGCCGGAAACCTAGAGGCCGCATATCTAGCGGGTATCATTGCAATTATTCTCACTAAAAGGTTATTTATGTTTTTGATCTTGGCCTTAAGCTTCTATAAATTCTAAATATTATGAATAGGATAATGCACACCAAAACGGCTGCCAATATAGGTGCAAATATTGATGCCACAGAAACCACTACTGCTGTACCGGTTTCCACCGTTGCTACTACCGGATTTGCCAATCCACCCGTGGTTGCAGTGGAAGCCAACCTACTGGTGGCACCTGCACCCTTAATAGCCGTTGCCGTTCCACCACCGGCAATTATGGCTAAAGACCAAGTTACGACTGGGTCTAAATTGGCAACGGTAGATACCATTACCGCCGTACCTGCTATTGCCGCCAAAGGAACGGCAATACTATCCAAAAGATTATCCACCCATGGGATAAAATATGCGAAAATTTCAACCAGTGTAGCTATACCCAAAGTTAGAACAGCCGCCAAACTTCCTATCCAATGCCAATTTTCGTTCAAATCCCACACCCCAGAATAGGATGCCAGACTCAACGCGAACAGAGGCAGGAACACACGAAACCCAACAGAGGCGGCAAGGCCGATTCCTAAAAATAAACTAAGTATAGTTTCAGTTTCCATACTTGCTCTTATTTCGTAAAAAATTCCGAATATTCAGTGCCATACAATTTGGATTTTGCATCCAATACTAAAATAGACTTTTCCTAGTCAACAAAAAAATCATCCTTAAAACCGATAAGATAAAGTTGCTGTTTTGCCCTAGTGACTGCTGTATACAGCCAGCGTAAATACTCCTTATCCACTCCGTTGGGAAGATAGGGCTGTTCTACAAATACAGTGTTCCATTGGCCTCCCTGGGATTTGTGACATGTAATGGCATAGGAAAATTTTACCTGCAACCCATTAAAGTACTTGTTGTTCTTAACGCCCAGAAACTTTTTGTATTTGGACTTCTCATTAGCATAATCCTTCATCACTTCTTGATAAAGCCTGTTCCCGTCCTCATAGGATAATGAGGGTGATTCCGCTTTTATGGTGTCCAATAACAAAACCGTTTCAAATGGTTTCATATTGGGATAATCCACCATTTTGACCTTTACTTCGGCAAATTTGAATCCATATAGTTCTTTAAAAGCAAAAATTTCCAATATTTCTATAATATCGCCATTTGCTATAAAACCAGCCTCGGAGTTGGGTTTCAACCAAAAGTAATTGTTCTTTACGACCATCATAAAATCACCAACTGCAAGGTCATTTTCCAGAAAGAGGATGCGCTCCCTTATATTTAAATTATAAAGATTGGCCCTTTTATTGGACCTCACGATAATCGTGGTCTCTTCTTTTCCATTTTCTGAATAGGAACCGTCTATTGCCTCTTGTATTTCGTGTCCATCTATCAATCGGACAATATCCTTAAATCCGTTTAGATTAAACTGAAACCCTTCAAAATAATCTCCCACCAATTGTTCACGTAGCAGGGTTGCGTTTACCAGTATTCCCGAATCTTCGGCCTGTCGTACTACTTCGTCAAGTTCCAAGCGTATGACCTCCTTATTATAATTTAGGGAAA
The DNA here is from genome assembly GCA_963848865.1 of uncultured Flavobacteriaceae bacterium. Taxonomy (GTDB): domain Bacteria; phylum Bacteroidota; class Bacteroidia; order Flavobacteriales; family Flavobacteriaceae; genus Maribacter. The sequence goes on from CAWKFV010000018.1 coordinate 26,781, forward strand.
GCTTATCCCCATCCAGGGCAGGACTAAGTACCAGGTGGACTGGTGGAAGCTGAGCTGTATCACCAATTAGCATTAACTTGCAATTGTGTCCGGAATAAACGAACATCATCAAATCATCCAAAAGCGAACCATTTTCGAATAATTTGGAATCAGCCGGGGTATCGGGTATCATGGATGCTTCATCAACTATGAAAATAGTATCCCGATGTTTGTTAGGCGCTAGAACAAACTGCACTCCTCCTCCACTTTGTTTTTTTGGAAAGTAAATTTTCCGATGTATGGTAAACGCTTGGGTGGATGCATAATTGGACATGACCTTTGCTGCTCTTCCCGTAGGTGCCATTAAAACAGATTTCATCCTGGTTTTCCAAAGGCTGTTTACCAATGTACCTATAAGTGTAGTCTTACCTGTTCCCGCAAAACCCTTAAGAAGAAAAACTTCCTCCTTACTTTTGGACAATATAAACTCGGATAATTTTTGCAGCGCTACCTCCTGTTTTAAGGTAGGCACATGCGGAAACTTGGATTCTAACTGAGTGTAAAAATTTGCGGTAGTCAATGGTTTCATGAACGCTCAAAGATAAAGATGATTTTTGGGCCAAAAACTTTTACCATTAAAAAAAAATTGTAGATTTGTGAGAACCACTAAATTAAATTAACACTTACGAAATGAAGACCATAATACAGATTGTACTTTGGATTGCTTGCATAGGTTTGGGATACCTTATTTACAATTCCATTACCGGACCTATTGAATTTGCTGAAGTTAAACAAGAACGCTTTGCAAAAGTAGTTGCCAAATTAAAAGATATTAGAAATGCTCAAGAGGCCTATAAAACTGTTAACGGAAGGTACGCAAATGACTTTCCCAGTCTAGTTAGGTTTATTGATACCGGAAATTATGTGATTACACAACAAAGGGATTCTTCTTTCATGGAATTTGATAAGACCTATCAAATTGATTTGTTACAAGAAGTTAAAATTATTGATACGCTTGGCTTTGTTTCCGTGAAGGATTCTTTGTTTAAAAGTGATACGAGATATAAAGATTTGGCCACTGTGCCTACTGCGCCAAATGGTGAGAAATTTACCATGAAAGCAGATATTATCGACAAGAGCGGCTATAGGGCTCCTGTTTTTGAAGCGAAGGTCGCTAAGAATGTTGTATTATATGATCAACCAAAGGATTTATTGGCACGTGAAAATGCACAAATGAGCGTAGAAGAAGTCAATGGTCCCGAAATTTATGTTGGTTCATTAACCGAAGTTAGTACTAGCGGAAACTGGCCACCTCTTTATGACAAAAAAGGAGATCAAGACTAGCGTAGACATAGCGGATAAAAATTTTAAGAAATTGTCCATTCAGGTTAGCTTGAATGGACTTTCTTTTTGTGTGGCGGATACGGTGTCGCACAAATTGCTCTATTCCGATAGTATACTATTTAAGGAGGATATGAACCCTATGCTCTTAATGGCGGAATTAGAAAAGCTGTTTCATAAACATACGCTTCACAAAAAGCATTTTGACGAAGTTATAGTTATTCATAGGAACACCTTGTTCGGTTTGGTGCCAAAATCACTTTTTGATGCCAACGAAATTGCCAACTATTTGCAATTCAACACTAAAGTACTTCCCACGGATGTTTTGGCATATGACGAAGTGGAAAATCAAGATATTATAAATGTATATGTACCCTACATGAACGTGAACAATTATGTATACGATATACACGGTGAATTCACGTACATGCATAACGGTACGGTACTCATACAATCCATATTGACCAATTATGGCAATACCAATGATGCTGTCTGTTACGTCCATGTAAGCAAAAAACAATTGGATATTACGGTCATATCCCAAAAAAAACTCCTCCTTTTCAACAGCTTCAAGTTTGATACAAAAGAAGACTTTGCATATTATCTTCTGTTTGTCCTGGAACAGCTTGATTTGAACGCGGAAGAGGTTCCTGTGAAACTATTCGGGAAAATTGAGGAGGATGATTCCATTTATCAACTTTGCTACAAGTATGTTCAAAATATTTCAATTTTTGTACCAAGCTATCCGCATCATTTTGAAATGGGCGAACCAGAGCTGGACTCAATTGATTTTGCCGTTTTAAACACCTTATAATGCGGATTATTTCTGGTAAACATAAAGGCAGAAACCTGCAAGCCCCTAAAAAACTGCCTGTTAGACCTACGAAGGATATGGCGAAAGAAGGGCTTTTCAATATTCTGAACAACAGCTATTATTTTCCAGATATAAAGGTGTTGGACCTGTTTACGGGAACAGGAAATATTAGTTATGAATTTGCTTCAAGGGGCGTTGAGGATATTCTAGCCGTGGATTCGGATATGGGTTGTGTTAATTACATCAATAAAATTTCGACCGACTTAGAAATGGGTATACGCACGTTAAAAAGCGATGTTTTTTCATTTTTAAATCGAAATACGGAACAGTTCGATGTCGTTTTTGCTGATCCCTTCTACAGTATGGAATTGGAAAACTTCGTTGAGCTTGTTGAAATAATTTTTAACAACAATATGCTTTTGGAAGAAGGCGTCCTAATAATTGAACACGCTAAACAGACCAATTTGGAACACCTACCTAATTTTAAACGTTCCCGAAAATATGGTGGTAGCGTTTTTAGCTTTTTTCAGCACTAATCACTAACTCGTCTTTTCATTTACGGATTTATAAAAGATTCTTTTGATGATTACCAAAATATGGGGTTTTTCAAGTGCTAAAAAACACTGTGAAAAAGCTAATCATAATCCAATAATACTTTTACATTTGGCCTATCTAACCAAGGAATAGCAATGAAAAGAACACTGGTTCGTTACAGAAATAGTGCCTTAAGAAAATTTATTCGGCGTCATCAAAAAACTGCGCCCATTCTTTTCTTTATTGGTGGTGTACTGTTTGATATGCTCACCCTCGGACGAATAGATCGAACCTACGATTTAGTCATGCTTTGTCTTCATATGACCAATCTTAGTATTACCCTCTATTTATATAATTTGGTAGACGATGGTAAATGGGAGAATACGTTTTTGGACCGTTATGTGGAGTATTTTCCCTTGGTAATCCAATTCTTTTTTGGGGCCCTTTCCAGTGCCTACGTCATTTATTTTTCCAGAAGCGTGTCGCTCTCCAAAACGGTTACATTTTTCGTTATTCTACTGGCGCTACTTGTTGCCAACGAGTTTCTTAAGAAAAGGATTTCCAATAAGTATTTGCAATTTGGGGTCTACTTCTTTCTCAGTTTTACTTTTTTCACGTTTATGATTCCGGTTTTTCTGGCAAAAATGAATACGACGATTTTCCTAATTTCAGGGGCCATAAGCCTTAGCTCTACCATAGTCTTAATCGTTAGTATATATAGCAGTAGCGCAAGTACACGGGCGGAAATTTATTTGGGAAAACTTCTAGGTATCATTATCGGCATTTACGCAATAATCAATTTTTTCTATTTTTTCAGGTTGATTCCTCCGGTACCTTTGGCTCTGGATGCCGGAATCGTAGCTCATCACATCCAAGTAAAAAATGGCAATTACATTGTACAATATGAAAGGGACGACTCCTTTGTCTTCTGGAGAGACCACAGAAAAGAATTTATTTATGAGCCCGGTGAGAACATCTATATCTTTTCTTCCGTATTTGCTCCAACGGCTTTGGAAAAATCGATTTTACATAGGTGGAGATGGTATAACGAAGCCACCGCACAATGGGAAGTTGTAGAGGATATTGGTTTTGAAATAACCGGAGGGCGGGATGACGGATTCCGTGGTTATACCTTTAAAAGCAATGTAAAGGAAGGGCAGTGGGAAGTACAAGTAATAACGGATGATGAACTCGTCTTAGGTGTAATCGATTTTGATATCATTGTTGACCCATCCAAAAGTCCTTATCGACTTATAGAAAAAAGTTTTTAACTGGCAAGTAGTTGATTTAAAGACCCTTCCACTACGCTCGGGGTTAATTCGATTGCACAAATCAAAGATTTGCTATCTTATTAAAAAAAGCAGGCCATAAGCCGGATTCTGTTTCCGCCAAAAACGGACCCTTATCATTTATCTAGGCCTTTGGTTGCCCAAAAGCTCTAACCGCCTACCCTTCGGCTCGGGCGTGCAGCCCTCAAACACCGATTTACATGACGTTTCACCACATAGAGTTTACCTGGTTTCACTACAGCCGAACTGTACTTGCTTTCTGTTGCACTGGTCCTTCCGCCGAAAAGCGGAGACGGGTGTTACCCGCTATGCTGCACTATGGTGTCCGGACTTTCCTCGTTCCGATAAACGAAACGCGATAAGGTGGCCTGCTAACGGCAAATGTACTGTAATTGTTGATAACTAAGGAGGATTCCTTTTTCAAAACTCTAGCATACTAAACGGCTATTTTTATATTTGTAGTAGTCCATAAACCATAACCATTTGGAACCATTTATTGTATCGGCGCGCAAGTACAGACCACAAACTTTTAAGGATGTTGTAGGTCAACAGGCCATTACCAATACGCTGCAGAATGCAATAGACCAGAATCATCTGGCGCAGGCATTGTTATTTTGTGGACCAAGGGGTGTTGGCAAGACTACTTGTGCCCGTATTTTGGCCAAACAAATAAATTCCGATGGTACGGAAAGTGAAGATGAGGATTTTGCCTTTAATATTTTTGAGTTGGACGCCGCATCCAACAACTCTGTTGATGATATAAGAAACCTCATTGACCAGGTGCGCATACCGCCACAGGTAGGGAAATACAAAGTATATATTATTGATGAGGTTCACATGTTGTCCCAATCGGCTTTCAATGCCTTTTTAAAGACTTTGGAAGAACCTCCCAAGCATGCCATTTTTATACTGGCAACAACGGAAAAGCATAAAATAATTCCTACTATTTTATCCCGATGCCAAATTTTTGATTTTAAACGGATTACGGTTAAGGATGCAGCTGAGTACTTAAAGTATATTGCGGAAAACCAAGGAATTAATGCGGAGGAAGATGCGTTGCATATTATAGCCCAAAAGGCTGATGGCGCCATGCGGGATGCACTTTCCATATTTGACCGTGTCGTTAGTTTCTCCGGTAAAGACCTTACGAGAAAAGCGGTTACCGAGAATCTGAACGTGTTGGATTATGACACTTATTTTGAAGCAACGGATTTAATCCTTGACCATGCCATTCCCCAACTATTGATTCTTTTTAATAAAACCTTGTCCTTAGGTTTTGACGGACATCATTTTATATCTGGTCTTGCTTCCCATTTTAGGGATTTATTGGTTTGCCAGCATGAAGACACAATTGCGTTATTGGAGGTGGGTGAAGCTGCCAAAAAAAACTATCTGGAACAATCCAAAAAAACATCCGGTAGTTTTCTGCTTAGTGCCTTGGATATTGCTAACGACTGTGACTTAAAATATAAGGCTAGCAAAAACCAGCGACTTCTGGTGGAGCTTACCCTAATGAAACTTGCCTCCATCAATTTTGATGGTCAAAAAAAAAATTCTGAATCGGTAGGACAACAACAAAAATCTACAGATTTATTAGCCCCCGCCTCTTTCTATAATAACAGCCTTTCAAAAAAAGAAGCCAGCCCAACATCCGAGGACCCTGTTGAACAACCTGAAATTAAAGTCAATAACATTCCTGAAGAAACTGCGGAAAAATTTCAAAAAATAGCTGAAAAACACGCAGCTAAAACGGAGGAAACACAGAAGGTTTCAGAAACTGAAGAGAATAATGCGCCCAACGCGCAAGTTGATGAAGCAGCAGTACATTCTTATAAACCTTCCCCTGCTACTGGTACTAGTACTGAAACTGTTCTAGAAAAATCCGTAGCCGTAAAAATTAATATCCCAACCCCTTCAAAACGGGTTTCCGGTCTATCCATTTCCAGCTTAAAGGCTAAGAAAGCACATGAACTGAATAAAATTGAAGTCGTTTTAAACGAGGAGGATTTACCTAAGGATGAATTTACAGAGGAAGTGATGCAGCAGCACTGGTCAGATTTTGTGAAGCAAATTGACGGTAAAGGTCAGAAAATATTGGCCTCCAACTTAAATATGGACATGCCAAAACTAAAAGAAGACTTTACCCTCTGTATTGAATTGCCGAATGGTACCATGAAGAAGGAAATAGAGCGGGAGAGCTATGAGTTGATGGAATATCTTAGAACAAAGTTGAACAACCACTTCATCCAACTGAAAATATCCGTCAATGAAGAAAGTGCCAAGAAATTCGCTTTTACCCCTGAGGAGAAATACGAAAAATTACGAGAGAAAAATCCTGCTATCGATTTACTGCGAAAAGAATTCGATTTAGACCTTTAACCGTTTTAATCGAAACGCATAAAGGAAAAGTACCAAGGAGATAATCAATAGCCCAAATGCTTCCCTTCCTAATTCTACCGTTTCAATATCTCCATCATTCAAATCAAATCCTTGAAAATCAGATGGGTACAGGTAAATAAATCCTATAAAACAAACGACTCCCAATACTAACGGTAATATCATTTTCAGTTTGTTAAGTGCAAAAAGTAAAGATAAAAGTGCTGCTACTACATAAATAACAATCCATATCAAGGAATCCGGATCATTATATTGGACAATTGCACCCAAGGCGAACAAAACAGTAAACAAATAACCAATTGACTTAAATAAGATATTCATATTGAATTAATTTAAAACGCAATCTTCAATAAATCCGTAAACTGAGGTAGGCTCAATTACAGTACTTTCTTCTATATCAGATTTTGTTTGTGTTACTAATTAAGATAGGATAATCCTCTATATCTTCGGGTATGCGGCCGTGCGAACCCTTAATCAGAGTCGCGTCTATGGGTATAATGTTCATAACGGTTCTAAAACCCAACTTCTTTTGAAAGAGTTTGCCTATGACCTTTGCCATAACCAATTTATCCTTTGGGTCTGTCATCATTTCCACGGGGTCATAACCCGGTTTCTTGTGAATATCAACCATCCTAGCATAGTCTGGTGCCTTAGCATCGTCCAACCAGAAATAATAAGTGAACCAAGAGTCCTTATCTGCCACAACAACTAAATCCCCGCAGCGTTCGTGTTGTAAATGTACATTTTTAATTTCCTCACCTGAAAGTACTTTTTCTACTCCCTTCTGTTGTTCCAAGATTTCCTTTATGGCTTCAATATGATTAGGATTTTTGATGTAGATATGTGCAATTTGGTGATCGGCAACGGCAAAAGCATCACTGGCACCAGCATCCAATAGTTCTAATCCCCGTTCAACTCTTACATTAAGATATCCGTTCCTCCGTAGAACACGATTTAAATGAATAGGTCTATGAACGTTAGTTATACCATATTCTGACAATAATATGATGTTCGAATCGGATTTTTCATAATATTCAACCAATTGCTTAACTACATCATCAATTTCCTTTAAATCCTTTGAGATGATCTTAAAATCTAGCCCGTAACGCTGTAAGTTATAATCAAGATGCGGCAAGTAAATGAATGTTAGCGTTGGGTCATGAAGCCCATCTGTCTCCATGGCAGCATTTGCAATCCATTTTGATGAATTAATTGTAGTCTTGGGGCCCCAAAACTCGAATAAAGGAAATGTTCCAAACTTAGCTTGCAACATATCCCTTAACTCATCTGGATAAGAATAAATATCAGGTATTTTACGGCCATCAGCCAGATAATTAGGTCTTGGCGTAATTGTATAGTCTGCGTTAGAGTACATATTGTACCACCAAAAATGGTTCGCACATGTAAAATTGGGGTTCTTTGTCTTTAAATCATCCCAAATTTTGGGTTGTTGTACTAGCTTATTGGACTGTCTCCAGAACTTTACCTCACATTCGTCCTTAAAATACCATCCATTACCAACGATACCATGTTCAGCAGGCCATTTCCCAGTTAGATATGTCGACTGAGCGGAACAAGTTACGGCAGGATAGGACAGGTTTTATATATGTTGAACTCCCCTTTTCCAAAAAGGATTTTATAAAAGGTGTGTGTTCCCCAATTAATCTCTTGGTTAGCCCTACAACGTTAATAACGACCGTTTTCTTCATTTATAAGCGTTCCTTTAACCAATTGATCTCCCGTATAATAGATTGTGCTAAATCCTCTTTTAATTCAAGTGGCAAAACATCCCAAGTGTATGTTTCTATTTCTAAATGTTCCGATATTTTTTGTCCTTTTAAAAACTCAATCGTTTTTAGAATATGATCTTGGGTAGAATGTAAAACACCAAATTGCTCTAAAAATATAGGCACGTGGAAATGTGCTCGTAGTTCCTGAAAGTCACCCCTTTCCTCAAGTATTACAGGCAAATCATTAGATGTTTTAACCTTATCCCCTATTTTTTCAGTAACCTGATGTAAATATGTTGGTTCGTTAAACTTTGAGAGTAAATTCCAAACTGCTTCATCTTCACTACCACTAAATAATATTTTCAAGGCCGCACTAACCTGAATTTTACCGATAACAATATTTGCCGATTTGAACTTGGCAAAAGTTTCCTTAGGTTCTTCATACGCTAACGAGAAGTGGCAAATATCATAGCAGACGGTAATATGGCGTTTTAGAATTTTTTCTATTTCCGTAGCACCTACCCCCAATTCGTCCTTTAGTAAATTTACACCTATTGGCACTAAGTAATCAGAATAGAAAGAAAGCACTTCATCACTATTCTCTAAAAGTCCGTCCGGCTCCGGTTCTACATCCAGATGTAGGTAGGTACTTGTTGCTTTTTCAATCTCATACAAATGTTTAGCTACCAGAACCATTTGCTCGGCTCCCTTTTCAAAAGCTATCCTTTTGTCACTTTCATTAGTATACCAATGTTTATAGCTTATTGGTGAGGTTGATATTCCTCCGGAAATTCCTTTAGGAAGCAATTTCGCCAGTTGGTCAAAAAGTCTAATAGTATACGTAAGTCTGGCTTCGGTTGTCCAATCTGGGGTATGAACTTCTTCCTTCACCCGTTCATCATGAAAATTTCCATAAGGAAAACCGTTCATGGTAAATACATATACATCATTATCTTTTAGCCACTTCTGAAAATTGGGCATATTTAAGCCAGTTTCCAACTCCTCACTTGCTTTATTGGATAAGCGAAGACCGAGTCCAAAAGGACCTTTGGAGGATACACTTTTCTTTATTCTTGGAACATAGTCCTTTATACTTTGAAAAGTGCTTTCCCAATCCTGTCCCGGATGGATATTGGTACAATAAGAAAGGTGAAACGTATTGTTAATTAGCATTTCCTATTTTAAAATAAGATGATTATTTAATTTCTTTATGGCTTTTCTCATCAAATCAAGATTAATCTCATGTACGTCATGTTTGTTCCCTATTCCAGAAATCAATGTAATAGTCAACTTGCCTCCTAAATGCTCCCGAAACTCCTCAATGCCTTTCAACAATTCCAAAATCTCTTCTTTTGAATTCAAGGGAAGCGAAATATCAAAACCTATTGCTATCATCACATCTAAAATATGATTCAGTTCCTCCTCAGAGATTAACCCCACCAATTGCGCATAGGTTACATCCAGTGCGATTCCCTTTGCAACCGCTTCCCCGTGTCTGACTTGATAGTTGGTCATATATTCTAACTTGTGAGCCGCCCAATGCCCAAAGTCCAAAGGCCTGGAAGATCCCGATTCAAAAGGGTCTCCTCCTTGAGAAATATGGTGCATATGCATTTCCGCACATTTGTAGATTACATGGTACATGGAATCCATTTCTCTATTTTTTAAAGCTGATGTATTTCCAGCAATATATCCGAAAAATGCCTTATCCTTAATCAAGGCGACCTTGATTGCTTCCGCTATTCCCGAAATCCAATCTCGCTGCTCCAATGTCTTTAAAAAGTCACTATCGTTAATTATTGCGTATGGCGTAGCAAAGGTGCCAAGAAAATTCTTCTTGCCAAAGGCGTTGATACTGTTCTTAACTCCTACCGCAGAATCGTTTTGGGAAAGGACCGTGGTGGGGATTCGAATTAATTTGACACCCCTGTGAGCGATTGCCGCAGCATAACCGGCCATATCTATAACAGCACCTCCTCCTATAATCACAACAAAGGAATGACGACAAATTGCATTTTCATTAATGCCCTTTAATATGGTCTCCACATAGTCAGGGCTATTTTTGGCCTGTTCGCCCCCATCTACCAAAAGACTTTCTTGATGTTTCAAATGGCTTGGATTTGACTCACAATACAACGCTATTTGCCCCAATAAATCTGTATGTGCCGCGGACACTCCCTTATCAATGACAAATAGCAATTTAACCGGTTCTTGGTTATTATAATTCTTGATAATATTCAAAAAAAGCTTATTTCCTTTCTGAAATAACCCTTGAGTGAAATGTAATTGGTATTCGTATTGAACGGAAAAAGACTGCTTAATCGGCTTTAACTCCATAAATTTAAGTAACAGCGAATAATTTTGATAGCAATAAAGATAAGGGCAAAAGCAATAAAACACCTAACCCAACATACCAATTGGAAAAACCTACCGTCCAACAGGCATTCATAACCACTAAAGATAAAACCCCAGAAACAACCGCCTTTTTAATATGATCAGGAGAATTGACTTTATACGCCTTCACCAAAGGACTAAAGACTAAAAATAGGAATAACAGTAAAAATGGTATTGCCAACATCAAGTTGTTCGTCTGTGTTCCAATAGTTAACGCAATCAATACTATTACTATTGCATACATTGCAGCGGCCCATAGAATATGATTTTTATTGTTTCCATGAACTTCCCCCCTACTTATCAGTGTTATGGCGAAAATATAAAGCACTGGGACCACAGCAATCCAAATTGCTGTTGATAGTTCTACAATGGACATACCCAGTATTAAGTTTAGCCCCCTACAAACACCCATGTTCAGTGGCCCAAAAAAACCATGTTTTTTTAAGTAAGCATCATACGTCAAAATAGCTATGACCAATAGTATTGCTACAGCACCACTTACAAAACCAACATTAAATGCTAAATAAGTCCCCAACACGAGCAATGAAAAGCCCCAGACAACTGCCTCCTTTATGGAAATTAACCCACTAGGAATTGCCCTTTCGGGACGTTCAATCGCATCCAACTTCGCATCGAAAACATCATTGAAAACGACCCCTCCCGCGTATAAAAATATTGAGGAAAACACAAGAAAAAGTAATTTTTCTGGATTAGATCCTACTGTTTCAATATTCCCAAAATAATAGCCAATAGTTGCTCCTGCAAAAATATCGGCAGCAGCAGTAGGAAGATTAGCAGGCCTTGCCAAACGCGCAAAACCCAAAAGCTTTTCTTTCATGTTATTTGATTTGGTCCTCGTCTATTCGGGGTGCCTGACCGCGAAGTACACTATTATCATTGAAAAGACGGGATTGATCAATACCATTTGGATTTAACCAATGCTCCTCTTTCATTTTCCCGTTTTTACCAAAGGCATCCAGTGCATTTTGATAACAGGTCTTTATCACATCTTCCTTGGGAATACCTCTTTTCAACATTAAAGAAGCTGTTTTAGGTACTGCCAGAGGATCACTCACTCCCCAATCGGCCGAACTGTCAACGATTATATTGGTACTTCCAAATTTACGAACCACTTCAACCATGCGTTCATTTCCCATCTTGGTCTTTGGGTAGATAGTAAATGCAGCAATAAAACCCCTATCCAAAACCTCCTTTACCGTTTCCTCATTATTATGATCTATAATGACATTTGACGGATCAAGACCATGTTCCAAACAAACTTCCATACTCTTAATAGTACCTGCCTTCTTGTCCCTATGTGGCGTATGCACTTGAACGGTCATGTCCAATTCTTTAGCCATATCCAATTGAATCCTGAAATATTTATCCTCTTCCGGGGTTTGATCGTCATAGCCAATCTCCCCAATTGCAACAACATTATCTTTATGGAGATACAGTGGGAGAAGTTCTATTACCTGTTCCGCCAGCGCATCATTATTGGCCTCTTTGGAATTTAATCCTATCGTGCAGTAATGTTTTATGCCAAACTGGCTTGCCCTAAAAGGTTCCCAACCTACAAGACTACTATAGTAATCCTGAAATGACCCAACCTGCGTCCTAGGCTGTCCCAACCAAAAAGAAGGTTCTATAATTGCAACCACACCTGCAGAAGCCATGGCCTCGTAATCATCGGTAGTACGAGAGGTCATATGCACATGTGGGTCTATAATCATCATCTTATCATCCATAAACTATTCTTTTAAAGTATTCCAATTGATTTTTTCTGAGGCAATTTCATCTTTTATTACTGGATAGTCATCAAGCAATGCCTGAGCTTTTTCATTTTCGGAGTGAAAACAACATAAGGCCCCGGCCCTATTTTCGGCACTATTATCACTAGCCAGTAACCGCTCCATATCAGCCAGTAAAACATCGTCAATGAATTTTGAAACTGGACGCCAAAACATGGGGTCAATTTTTCTTGAAGCAGCCCAACGCTCATGGGCATAGTCGGAAATAATTCTAGCCAAGTCCTTATTCGCTCGCTCGTCTATGGACTGAATCTTGGAAAGATCTCGTTCCATGAAAGCGGCCTTTAAATACATTTGATTCCATTGTTGGTCATTAAAATATTTCGCCGGATAAGGATTCTCCATTGAAATGGCATCAAAAATAGTGGCTATGTTCGTACGAAGCGCCTCCACAGCAGTGTTCCTAAAGAAGTCCGGCTTAGGTAATAAAACCAGGTATCTTAGAAAAGTTTCCAACTCTCTTGTGTCCGCCACCTGTATAATATTAGCTACTTTTGGCGCTGTAGTAGTTGAAATCGATTTCCAAAACCTTAATCAGCAGATAAATCCTAGAAACCTCAAGCAGGCTAGCGTTATTCTTAACAAAAGACTCAACCAAAACATTCTTATCTGAGTCAAAGTCAATTGGTTCGTTACTATCAAATTTTGAGGATAATAAGCTATAGGTCATGAATAAATCCCTACCCGATTTTGAATTCTCAATTTTACTTATTCTTTGGTTTAACCAAGTTATTGATTCTTTCTTTCCGTAATTATTTAAGACTTCAAGGACAGCTTCACTAATTTGCATAAGTGGTTTTGTAATTTACTTAACTTCAAAAATAATTAATTAAACACCATTAAGCTTTATTTTTGCTACATAAAGCAGCCATTTTAGATATAAAACCTCACTATAAATAGAACATGATATGCTAGGCTTAAAACTACCTACGGATCCCAGATGGGTGAATATTGTTGAGAAAAATATTGATGAGATTCTTACGGATCATGCCTACTGTGAGCAAAAAGCGGCAAGTACCGCAATTTCCTTGATTGTTTCTTTTCCTGAATATACGGAACTTGTTGAGGAAATGATAGCTTTATCCAGAGAAGAAATGGGACATTTTAAGATGGTGCATGACCGAATCGTCGCTCGTGGAAAAACCTTAGGAAGAGACAGAAAGGATGAATATGTGCTTCAGCTCATCAAATTCTTCCCAAAGGGAGGAAGCAGAACAACACAACTAGTTCACAGGCTTTTGTATGCCGCACTCATAGAAGCCCGTAGCTGTGAGCGTTTTAGGCTTCTTTCCGAGGAACTTGAGGATGAGGAATTGGCGGATTTTTACCATAAGTTGATGGTGAGCGAAGCCGGGCACTACACCATGTTCTTAAAGTTTGCCCGTAAATATGGGAGTCCGGATGAAGTAAATCAGAAGTGGCAGGCATTGCTAGCCTATGAAGCTGAAATCATGAAAGAACTTGGTAAATCCGAGACAATTCACGGCTAAAACTCCACTATTGATTAAAAAATAACGAATTTCTATTCCTTTAATTTGTTAACGTAATAATCATAGGTTGCGAACTGTGACCTGCTTTTGGACCCTCTTGTTTTTCGGTAGGCATTATCCTGCTTCTCCGTAAATATTCTAGCCTTCGTATTATCCTTCCAGCAAATCTCAAAAGTATCTACTAATTCTTTCTTTATGTCCTCGTCGTAAATAGGACAACCGACTTCTACCCTGTAGTCTAAGTTACGGGTCATCCAATCCGCGGAAGAAATATACACTTTTGGATCCCCGTCATTCGCGAAGACAAAAAGCCGTGTATGTTCCAGAAATTTATCCACGATACTTATGGCTTCAATATTTTCGCTCATTCCTTTAACACCGGGGACCAAGCAACAGATACCGCGTATAATTAACTGGATCTTTACTCCCGCCCTACTGGCCTCATATAATTTATCTACCATTTTGTAAGAAGTAAAGCTGTTCATCTTAATTTTAATATAAGCTTGCTTTCCTACAATGGCATTTGCTATTTCGTTATCAATAAGCTTTGTAAACGTACTCTTAGTATAGTGTGGAGAGACTATTAGGTGCTTGTATTTATTTATTTTATAGGTGGTTTCAAAAAAGTCGAACACCTTGTTCAATTCCTTTAATATTGGTACGTGGGCAGTAAAAAGGGTATAATCTGTATAGATTCTGGCGGTAGACTCGTTAAAATTCCCTGTACTTACAAAACCATATCTTTTAACCTCATCCCCTTCTTCCCGTTCTATTAAGCATATCTTACTGTGGACTTTTAATCCAGGAACTCCAAAAATTAGTTTCACGCCTTCGCTTTGCAGCTGTTCCGCATATTCTATGTTCGCTTGTTCATCAAAACGAGCTTGTAGTTCAATTTGTACCGTTACTTGCTTTCCATTTTTTACTGCGTTTATTAAGGACGCCGCAACTTGAGAATTATTTGCAAGACGATACACCGTAATTTTAATGCTCCTAACTTTAGGGTCTAAAGCTGCCTCACGCAAAAATTTTAAGATATAGGCAAAAGTCTGATAAGGCGTATATTGTAAATAATCCTTTTTAGCTATTTCCTCCAGAATACTGCCTTCCATACTCAACCCTTTTATTGGTAATGGAGTAATCTTATCATACAACAAATCTTGTCTTCCAAGACTGGGAAAACCCATATAATCCCTTCTATTGTGATACCTTCCACCTGGAATCACACTATCTGTATCCTCAATATGCATCTTTTCCTGTAAAAATTGCAGGGTGTCTTTGCCAATACTCTTATCATAGACAAAACGAACCGGATCACCTATTTTTCGATGCTCTACACTCGATGATATTTTTTCGATAAAACTCTTACTCAGGTCATTGTCCATATCCAATTCCGCATCCCTTGTGATTTTTATCATGTGGGCCGAAATAGCTTCATACTCAAACATTGTAAAAATACTATCCAAGCAGTAACGTATGAGGTCGTCCAGTATAATTATATAGTTTTTGTCTCCTTGCTTGGGTAAAACCACAAAACGATCTATTCCCTTAGGAATTTCTATCAGCGCGTAGCGCTTTTCCTTTTTTCCACCATTACTTTTAATCAACATACGCACGGCCAGATAGGCTGCGGTATCTTTCAACGTTGGAAACCCGGTGAGGTCATTAAGGATGATAGTCATTAACTGCGGACTTACCTTTTGAAGAAAGTAGTTTTTTACGAACTCTTGCTGCTTTTCACTAAGTTCCGATTCCTGAAGTATAAATATGTTCTCATTCTCCAGCTCATCCTGGATTTGTTCTAAAACTCCCAAACTTTTTGTCTGCTGTTCAATACAGATTTTAGTGATTTCTTCCAACAGGTCTTTGGCTTTTTCTCCCCCAAGGACACTTTTTCCGTTCTTTCCAGCTTCAACGATACGCTTTACCGTAGCATAACGAACCTTAAAGAATTCATCCAGATTATTCGAGAAAATTCCCAAAAAACGAAGTCTTTCGATTAGAGGAACATTTTTGTCCGCGCTCTCTTGTAGTACTCGTTCATTGAACCACAACCAACTTATTTCTCTATTTACGTACTGATTGTTAGACTTCACCATTATTTTAATGCCTTTGGAAAAATTGTTTGAACCGTTGAACCCTTCGTGATCTTGCCCCAGGAATCCTCATTAAATTGCAAATGCACGAATCCACTTGTAGGAACATTATCAATATGTTTATTTCCTAATGAGTTTGCAATATGGGTAAAAGCATGATTATGACCAAAAATTAGAATGGTGTTCAGGTCGTCCGGACAACTTTTTACGAAATCGATTACCTGACCTCCTGAAAAGTCATAGAGTTCATGAACCACTTTGAATTCATCCATGGAAAATCTCAAAGCTTTAAGACAAATCATGGCAGTATGCAAAGCCCGGTTAGCTGGGCTGGAAAAGGCATAATCAATTGCCAGCGACTTTTTTGAGAGTTCTGCACCTACCAATTGTGCATCGTTGATTCCTCTCTGTTTTAAAGGTCTATTCTCGTCGCTTACATTGAGTTCCCAAGAGGACTTTCCATGTCGCATTAAAAGCAAATTCTTCATATCAATTGTTATCCATTAGGGTGCTAATCGTTCTATTTTCCAATTTAAATCCTTTTGCAGGCTATAGCGTATCCTGTCATGGAGCCTATTGGGTCTTCCTTGCCAAAACTCAATGGAAGTAGGTTTTACTATATACCCGCCCCAATTGTCCGGCCTATGTACTTCTTTGCCTTCATATTCATTTTCCAGTTTCTTCAATTTTTCCTCCAGAACATCCCTGGAAGCAATGACTTGACTTTGGTTTGAAACCAATGCACCTAATTTACTTCCTTTCGGACGCGATTCAAAATACCCGTCCGAAAGATTGGCTGCTATTTTATGGGCCTTACCTTTTATAATTATTTGACGTTCTAAAATGGGCCAGAAAAAAGATGCACATATATTAGGATTATTTGCTATAGCTTTACCTTTTTCGCTGTTATAATTGGTATAAAATATAAAGCCTTCTTCCGTATATTTTTTAAGAAGCACCACCCTACTTTTAGGGAACCCGTCAAGACCAATAGTAGCTACCGTCATGGCATTGGGTTCATCCATACTTTCCGATTGTTCTACTTCATAAAACCAGGTTTGAAAAAGTTGCATCGGGTTGTCGGATATAGTATCCTCCATCAACGCACTTTTCTCATACGATTTCCTATAATTACCTAAGTCTTTTTGCATGCTATCTATTCAAAAAAGTAAGATAATCAAAGTTCCTAAAAAGAATGTACAAAAGGAAGTTCAATAAGTTCTTTTATTGCTTGTTTAGAACTCAAAAGATTTACCATCTTCCGCCAGTTCAACGTTGGGAAAAATTGTGGAAGCTTCTTCTTTAAAAAGTTCGATGGATTTATAACGTGTGGAATAGTGCCCTAAGATAAGCTTCCCAACATCGGCTGATTTTGCAATTGCTGCAGCTTGCTTTGCGGTAGCATGTTTTGTTTTTTCGGATAAATGCCCTTCAGATTCCAGGAAAGTAGCCTCATGATACAACACATTAACCTTTTTTAATTGTGATACCAAACTTGGTTTGTAGGCCGTATCACTACAGAACGCATAGGATTTTGGTTCTGGTGGATCAAAAGTCATCATTTCGTTCGGTATAATCTCACCGGATTCCAACACTACATCTTTACCATTTTTAATATTTTGAAAGTAGGCTTTATCTATCCTATACTTGGCAACCGCCTCGATATTTAGTTTCCGTTCCCCAAGTTTCTCCCTGAACAGAAATCCATTTGTATAAATCCTGTGATCCAATGGAATCGTTTCCACGAAGACCTTGTCATCCTCATAAATAAGTTGACTAGCGTTGGAAGTTAATTCATGAAAACAAAGCGGATAATTGGTCCATGAATCTCCTAATTTTAATAAAAGTGTAATGGCTTCCTTAATTCCTTTTGGACCATAAATATGCATTTCCTTATCCCTACCCAAAAGCCGAAAAGTTGATATTAAACCTGGCAAACCAAAAAAATGGTCTCCATGCAGGTGGGATATAAAAATATGGTTGATTCTGGAAAATTTAATTTTATGCTTTCTAAGTTGAATCTGGGTTCCTTCCCCACAGTCAATCAAAAACATGTGGTTCTTAATCTCCAGAACCTGGGATGTTGGATTAGTAAGTGTTCTTGGTGTCGCGGCGTAACATCCTAATATCGTTAATTTCACAGGTCCAAATCCCTTTCTATCTCCTCCATTTCAATAATATCCCTAGCTTCCTGAAGTGTTGGAGCTATTATTATTTCCTCCGGCACTTCATCATAGGAAACCTTGTCCGTTACAAGCACAAAGGATTTACCCCTTTCCCGATGTGTATTGGAAATTTGAAGAAATTCCATAACATCATCGGATGAAAGCTTTTCAAAAGAGAAAAGATTAAGGATTAAATTATCGTTCTTAAGCTTTTCATACCCCTCCTCTAAATTTTTAAGGAATTTTACAAAATCTGTTTTTTCCTGATATACGATAGTGGTATTCTCGTCCTTATCAAAAATCATATTCTTATTGTTTGATTTTAGAAGCCAATAAATAAATTACGGCCATCCTTATGGCGACTCCATTCTCCACTTGATTTAGAATAATCGACTGTTTGGAATCGGCCACATCACTGGTTATCTCTACCCCCCTATTAATAGGTCCCGGGTGCATAATAACAATTTCCTTTTTAAGACTGTCCAACAAGGCCTTATTTACCCCATATTGTTGTGTATATTCTCTTGTTGTTGGAAAATAGCTGATATCCAACCGTTCGTTCTGTATTCTGAGCATATTGGCAACATCGCACCATTCCAATGCTTTTCTTAAATTGGTTTCTACTTCCACCCCCAAGGAAGTTACATGTTTTGGAAGTAGTGTCTTAGGGCCACAAACCTTTACGTTTGCACCTTGCAGTTTTAATGCGAAAATATTGGACAATGCCACCCTTGAATGAAGAATATCCCCCACGATAACTACGTTTTTTCCGGATACATCCCCTAATTTTTCACGTATGGAATACGAATCCAATAGTGCCTGTGTTGGATGCTCGTGAGCCCCATCCCCGGCATTTATGATAGACGCCTTCACATGTTTTGCCAAGAAAATCCCTGCTCCCGGATTAGGATGGCGCATCACAACCATATCCACCTTCATGGAAAGGATATTGTTAACGGTATCTATTAGTGTTTCGCCCTTTTTAACGGAGGACTGACTCGCTGAAAAGTTTAGCACGTCAGCAGAAAGTCGCTTTTCCGCTAGTTCAAATGAGAGCTTTGTACGGGTACTGTTCTCAAAAAATATGTTGGCTATGGTAATATCGCGAAGGGAAGGTACTTTTTTTATAGAGCGATTAATAACTTCCTTAAAATGGTCGGCGGTTTCAAAAATGAGTTGAATATCCGCCTCTTCTAGATATTTTATTCCCAACAAGTGATTTACACTTAATTCGCTCATTCCCTATCTGTTAATCAAATAAATAACATCTTTACCGTCGTTTTCCTCCCACATTACCTTTACTTTTTCATTATCTATCGCATCTACCTGTCGCCCTCTATAATTCGGCTGAATAGGTAAATGCCTGCTAAACCGTCTATCGATTAAAATCAAAAGTTCAACTTCTGATGGCCTTCCAAAGGATTGTAGCGCTGTTAATGCGGCATTGATACTTCTTCCCGTATACAACACGTCATCCACCAAAACCACCTTTTTATCCTCAACCAAAAAGTTGATTTTGGTTTTCGTAGCTTCCAAGGTCTTATCGCCCCGTCTAAAATCATCCCTGTAAAAAGTGATATCCAAGAAACCCAAGTCAATTTCCTTTATACCGTACTCCTCTTTTAAGATTTTGCACAATCTTTCAGCGACAAATATCCCTCTAGGTTGAATACCTATAAGAACAGTATTTTTAAAATCCAAGTGATTTTCAAGAAGTTGACAAGCCAAACGATGCAGGATGATGTTAATTTCTTTTGAGGAAAGTAGTACTTTTTGACCCATAATAGTCCATCCACATTTTGGCTGAACAAAAATAGGGAATTCTCTTAAATAATGGCGGTTGTTAGTTAGAAACAAAAAAGCCCCAACATAGGTCAGGGCTTTTACATTATTTAAAATAAAATCTTAGGCTACTTCTTCTTTTTAGAATCGGCAGCTTCCATTTTATCCTTCAACGCTTGTAATGCATCATTGGCATCCCCTAAAGTAGGTTTAGCCTCATCAGCAGCGGCAGCTTGTCTCTTAACGGCAGCCTTTACATTACGCTTCTCTTCTTCTCTGAAAATTGCGGTATGACTGGCAACGACACGTTTAAAGTCTTTGTTGAATTCAATAATCTTGAATTCGGCCTCATCGCCTTTTCCTAGTTTCTTACCATCCTCCTTTTCCAAATGACGTTGCGGAACGAATGCCGTGATATCCTCATTAAAATCGATTGTAGCACCTTTATCAACAACCTCGGCGATAGTACCTGTATGAACGGTATCTAAAGCGAACTCTTTCTCGTACTTATCCCAAGGATTTTCAGTTGTCTGTTTATGACCTAAACTCAATTTACGTCCATCAACATCCAATTCCAATACCTCCACCTCCAGAGTATCACCCACATTGGTGAACTCGGAAGGATGCTTGATTTTCTTGGTCCAAGAAAGATCGGAGATATAAATCAACCCGTCAATTCCTTCTTCCAATTCCACGAACACACCAAAGTTTGTAAAGTTTCTTACGATTCCTTTATGTCTAGAACCTACAGGATATTTAGTGGTAATATCCGTCCATGGGTCTGGCGTCAATTGTTTAATACCCAATGACATTTTACGATCTTCACGATCTAAGGTCAATACTACCGCATCTACCTCATCCCCTACTTTTACGAAATCCTGAGCGGAACGTAAATGTGTAGACCATGACATTTCGGAAACGTGGATAAGACCCTCAACTCCTTCTACAACCTCAATAAATGCACCGTAATCAGCAATTACAACTACCTTACCTTTTACTTTGTCTCCAATCTTAATTTCATCACTTAGCGCTTCCCAAGGATGTTTCTCCAATTGCTTAAGACCTAGTTGAATTCTAGATTTGTTCTCATCAAAATCAAGAATTACAACGTTCAATTTTTGGTCAAGTTCAACAACTTCGTTCGGGTGGTTGATTCTACTCCAAGAAAGGTCAGTTATGTGTACAAGACCATCAACACCCCCAAGATCTATAAAGACACCGTAAGATGTGATGTTTTTGACCACACCTTCCAATACCTGTCCTTTTTCAAGTTGACTGATAATCTCTTTTTTCTGTTCTTCGATATCCGCTTCAATAAGCGCTTTGTGCGATACAACAACGTTTTTGAATTCATGGTTTATTTTCACCACCTTAAATTCCATTGTTTTATTCACATACTGATCGTAATCACGGATAGGTTTAACATCGATCTGAGAACCTGGTAAGAATGCCTCGATACCAAAAACATCAACGATCATTCCTCCTTTAGTTCTGCATTTAACAAATCCGGTAACGATTTCCTCTTTGTCATGTGCCGCATTTACACGGTCCCATGCCATAATCGTACGCGCCTTTCTGTGGGAAAGTACCAATTGTCCACTTTTATCCTCACGGATGTCAATAAGGACTTCTACTTTATCGCCTACTTTTAAATCTGGATTATAACGGAATTCGTTCAAGGAAATAACGCCTTCAGATTTCGCATTAATATCAATAATAGCCTCTCTATCAGTAAGATAAACTACAGTGCCTGTAACTACTTCCTCATCGGCAGTATCAACAAAATTTTCCGCTACCAGTTCCTCGAATTCCTTTAGTTTGGAATCATCAACACGCTCAATTCCTTGCTCGTATTTTTCCCAATTAAAATTTTCTAAAAACTCCTTTGGATCTTGAACAGGAGCCTGTTCTTTGGTTTCTTGAACTGCTTCGGCAGTTTCTTCAGTTGCTTGTGCAGTTTCAACTACTTCAGCTTCGTTTTTTTCTTCAGCCATTATATAGCTTAAAATTTGTATTCTGAAACCGTATCGGAGTTAGACAATTGGTACAGAAGTTGTTATTACGTTTTTTTATCCTCCCTTTTTACTCCGACGGTTTGTCAAAAAAGGAGTGCAAAAATACAACTAAATTGTTTACTTACAAACATTTAATTGACCAGCCTATTAAATGTTAAAGACTTTACGCATTTTTCTAGTCAATTCACCCCAAATATTCTTACCTTACCATAGAAAATTTTTAACCATTAAAAACAATATTATGAGCGTTAAAGCAAAATATCAACCTGTTCTGGATCTTGGGGAACAACTTGGTATCAAGGACGGAAATGTTACCGTGGAAGGAAATACCCTTAAGGTAAAAGGGGAAGCCAATACCCAATATGAGAAGGATTTAATCTGGGATAAAATAAAAGCTATAGGGGGAGAAAACCCTTCGGACATTAAAGCGAATATTACCGTTGCGGATAGTTCTGTGTACCATAGACATGTGGTTAAGAGTGGAGAGTCCCTTAGCAAAATAGCAAAACATTATTATGGAGACCCAATGAAATACAAGCAAATTTTTGCTTCCAACACCAATATTCTAAGCAATCCGGATGTAATTCATCCAGATCAGGTCTTGGTAATTCCAAATCCATAAAACATATACTTTTTGTAAAGAGAAAAGCTCCTGAAAGATTTCAGGAGCTTTTTTTATGATTTCTTCACTTTTCATCGAAACAAAAAAGCAAAATGATTTTACTTTTCTATAACCCTCAAGGCATGGTTGTGGATGCGTTCAAACTGCTCTTTAAGACCCATATCGCTATTATCGAATTCAATGGCGCCTTCCGCCTTTTTTAAAGGTGAAAACTCCCGATTGGAATCTATAAAATCCCGCTTCTGGACATTCTCCAGAACTTCATCGTATTTTACTTTCTCACCTTTGTCCAATAACTCTTTATATCTTCTATACGCTCTCTTTTCCGGTGACGCGGTCATAAAAATTTTCAATTCTGCATCTGGAAAAACTACGGTTCCAATATCGCGACCATCCATAACAATAGCTTTCTCCTTCCCCATCTTTTTTTGAAGGTCAACAAGCTTGTGTCTTACCTGTTCTATTTCCGCAACCCTACTCACGTTTTTAGAAACGTCCAAAGTCCTAATTTCCTTTTCCACGTTTTCCCCGTTCAAATACATTTCAGAAAAACCCAAAGCATCATTGTATTTAAATTTCAAATCGATTTTAGGAAGTAATTTGTTCAAGGCGACAATATTCTCGCTTTCTCCACCAACAAATCCGTTTCGCATTGCAAATAAGGTAACCGCGCGATACATGGCTCCGGTGTCCACATAAACATACCCCAAAGCTTTGGCCAATTGTTTGGCAAGTGTGCTTTTTCCAGTAGAGGAAAAACCGTCAATAGCTATGGTGATTTTTTTCATTTTATGGGGATTCGTATCTATAAAAATAGGAAGAATTACTACTGCGTCACAGCACAATTATCCTAAATAAAAGATTAAAGCGTTTTGGCGTTCTTTACTTTTGTGTCAGTTAAAGCGATATCGATTACCTCGTGCATATCCTTGACATAGTGAAATGTCAATCCCTTTAAGTAATCTTCCTTAATTTCCTTTATATCCCTTTCGTTATCGGCACATAGTATAATTTCCTTTATCCGTGCACGCTTAGCAGCCAGAATTTTCTCTTTAATTCCACCGACTGGCAAAACTTTTCCCCTTAGCGTAATCTCCCCTGTCATTGCCAAACTCTTCTTTACCCTTTTTTGGGTAAACAAGGAAACCAAGGAAGTTAGCATGGTTATTCCAGCACTTGGGCCGTCCTTTGGAGTAGCGCCTTCCGGAACATGAATATGTACATTGTATTTTTCGAAAATCGATGAATCCAGACCAAAACGGTCCGCATTGGATTTTATGTATTCCATGGCTATAGTAGCCGACTCTTTCATCACCTTACCCAGATTTCCGGTAATGGACAACGTACCTTTCCCTTTGGAAAGAATCGATTCAATAAAGAGAATATCACCTCCTACACTTGTCCAAGCCAAACCGGTAACCACTCCGGCTACCTGATTATTCTCATATTTGTCACGCTCCATCTTGGGCGCTCCCAAAATTTTAATGACATCCTCATTGGTGATTTTTATGTTGTATTCCTCTTCAATAGCTATTGATTTTGCAGCATACCTAACCATTTTGGCAATTTGTTTCTCCAAGGAGCGTACCCCGGATTCCCGAGTATAGCCTTCCACAATTTTTTCCAATTGTGGCTTACCAATCTTAATATGGGAGGCATCCAAACCATGCTCCTTGAGCTGTTTTGGCAAAAGATGTTTTTTGGCAATTTCCACCTTTTCCTCAATGGTATAACCACTAACATTTATGATTTCCATACGATCCCGTAATGCGGGCTGTATGGTCCCTAAATTATTGGCTGTAGCAATAAACATAACTTTGGATAGGTCATAACCCATTTCAAGGAAATTATCATAAAATTCCTTGTTCTGCTCAGGATCCAAAACTTCCAACATGGCAGAAGAAGGGTCTCCTTGGTGACTGCTGGACAATTTGTCAATTTCATCCAAAATAAAAACCGGATTGGAGGTCCCTGCCTTTTTGAGGCTCTGAACAATTCTACCGGGCATCGCTCCTATATAGGTCTTACGATGTCCACGTATCTCGGCTTCATCTCGCAGTCCACCTAAAGAAATACGAACATATTCCCTTCCCAATGCCTCAGCGACCGATTTACCCAACGATGTTTTACCTACTCCTGGAGGTCCATAAAGACATAATATTGGGGATTTCATATCGTTTCGTAGCTTCAAAACTGCTAAGTATTCAATAATTCTGCGCTTCACATCCTCCAGACCATAGTGGTCTCGATCTAAGATTTTTTCAGCACGTTTAAGGTCGAATTTATCCTTGGAGTATTCGTTCCATGGTAAATCTAAAATCAAATCCAAGTAGTTACGCTGAATAGAATACTCGGCAACTTGCGGATTCATCCGCTGCATTTTCGCCAGTTCCTTGGTGAAATGCTCCTTAACTTTCTTGCCCCATTTCTTTTTCTTGGCCCTTGCCCTCATTTCCTCCAACTCGTCATCATAGGAGACCCCACCCAATTCCTCTTGAATGGTTTTCATCTGCTGGTGCAAGAAATATTCCCGTTGCTGTTGATCCAAATCGCTCCGCACTTTGGATTGTATATCGTTTTTTAATTCCAACTTCTGCATTTCCACGTTCATATACTTCAACGTAGCCAAAGCCCGATCCTGGAGATTACCTATTTCCAATAATTCCTGTTTCGCCTTAACGTCCA
This sequence comes from uncultured Flavobacteriaceae bacterium, assembly GCA_963848865.1. GTDB lineage: Bacteria > Bacteroidota > Bacteroidia > Flavobacteriales > Flavobacteriaceae > Maribacter. Next base: position 51,925 of record CAWKFV010000018.1, read on the forward strand.
AGTTAAGATTAGAGGAAACAAAATTGATCAGGAAAGAATCGCTCTGAATATTCTTAATGGCAAAGGAAGCCTCGCTTGGAATGTTGGGATTATCACGAATAATTTTTAATGCCAAATCTTTAATGGATTCTATTATTGCCAAAAACTCCTTATTGTTTTTTTCTGGCCTCACCTCCTTGGTTTCCCTTACAGTAGCCGTTAAATAAGGTTTTTTGGTAAGCACTTCCGCCACCTCAAAACGTTTCTTTCCCTGAATGATTACGGTGGTATTTCCATCTGGCATCTGCAGTACCCTAAGTATTCTTGCAACGGTACCCAATGTATTTATATCCTTAACATCCGGGTTTTCCGTTTCCTCATCCTTTTGGGAAACTACACCTATGACCTTGGAGCCGTTATTGGCATCCTTTATCAATCGTATGGATTTATCCCTACCCGCCGTAATTGGAATTACGACTCCTGGAAATAAAACCGTATTGCGCAAAGGCAAAATCGGTAGGGTTTCCGGTAGTATTTCGCTGTTCATTTGTTCTTCATCCTCCGGCGTCAACAAGGGTATCAACTCGGATTCCTCATCAATACCTTGCAAGGACATATTGTCAAAATTTGAAAATTTAGAATCTCCCATCTATTATATATCGGTCATTCTGTCACTATAGTAACAGAATTGTTTCTATTTAAAACGTTTATAAAATGTTGCTAGCGCCCTGTTCATCAATTAAACAAAGAAAATAGCAATTTTTTTCCATAACATATTTCAATTCTTGTGCCAACCTTACTTAGTAAATAAATTCCTGCCCGTCCGATTCTGTTAAATATCAATATTTACTATTACTATAGAATCTTTTTCATCAAACTGTAACAATCTGTAACTTGAATCATCTATAAGACAAACCAATCACTTTTTGAGCCAAGAAAAAGTACATATTGATGCATTACTGCAATTGTGCATGGAAGGAAAACAAAGTGCACAGCTAGAAGTTTACAACAGGTATTACAAAGCCATGTTCAACACGGCAATACGTATTGTAAAACATAGCGCTGAGGCTGAAGACATTATGCAAGAATCGTTTTTGAACGCGTTTACGAAACTGCATACTTTCAAAGGTGAAGTAGCCTTTGGAGCTTGGCTAAAGCGAATTGTAGTAAACAACAGTATTTATCATTACAGAAAGCAACAAAAAAAGAAAGAAGTTGCACTGGAGGATATAATGTACAAGGTCGAAGATAACGATGGAATTACTTCGGATCATGTGTTTACAGAACAAAAGGCTCAAAAAGTGATGGAGACCATGAAACGCTTAAAAGATAATTACAGAATTTCTTTGACCTTACATTTAATAGAAGGGTATGACTATGAAGAGATTTGTACTATAATGAACATAAGCTATGCGAGTTGTAGAACAACGATTTCTAGGGCAAAGGAAAGTCTGAGACAAAAAATGCTAATTGCGAACTAATGGAAAAAGATATTATAGAAGAATTATTTGAAGGCCTACAGGGGAGTTTTGACACTCATGAACCTGACAAAGGTCATGAAGGACGATTTTTGGAAAAATTGAATGCTTCCAATAATGCAGTAACCTTCCAAAGGGGAAAAGTAAATTGGTGGAAACCGCTTTCTATTGCAGCCTCCATAGCGTTGGTGCTTGGTATTGCTTTTATACAGCTTAACGGCAAAACCACAATGGAAGAGCGTGTGGCAGAGATTTCTCCAGAAGTTTCCAATGCACAATTTCATTTTGCGAGCCTCATAGAGCAGCAGGTTAAAGAACTCAAGGCCGAGGATTCACCGGAAACCCAAAAAATAATTGCGGACACCATGAGCCAACTATCCAATTTAAAAACGGATTATGAACTTCTTGAAGAAGAACTTATTCAAGGAGGCAACAGTAAGCTCATACTTAGTGCAATGATTACCAATTTTCAAACAAGAATAGACTTGTTGAACGATGTTTTAACTCAAATTGAAACGATAAAAAATTTAAAAAACCAAAATGATGAAAACTTTACTATTTAAATATACTGTTTTACTATTGCTGATAGGTCCTGGACTTATTTCTGCAAATGATGGAAAAACAAGAGGTAAGTACACTAAGGAAAAAACCATTAAAAAGGAGTTCAATGTAAATTCAGATGCGCTGTTGAAAGTCAATAACAGTTATGGCAACCTCACTGTTACCTCTTGGAACGAAAACAGGGTGGTTATTGAAGTACATATTCAGACCAACGGTAATAATGAGGATAAGGTACAGGACAAACTCAATGAAATCTCCGTAGATTTCGAAGCTTCTAGCAGTATGGTCTACGCTAAAACCACATTTGGTCAAAAAAAGAGCAATTGGGGCTGGAATTGGGGCAATAGTAACAATGTTAATATGCAAATTAACTACACCATAAAACTACCAATTAAGAATAGTGTGAATTTTGATAACGACTATGGTAATATTATATTGGACCGTGTAGATGGTCATGCCAAAATAAGCTGCGATTACGGGCGATTGGAAATAGGCGAATTACATGGCCGGAACAACCAGTTGAACTTTGATTATACTTCAAAATCCACTATTGACTACATGAACAGTGGTGAAATTAAAGCGGATTATTCAGGTTTTAAGCTCGAAAAAGCCGGGGATGTAGTGATAAATGCGGATTATACAGATGTAACCGTAGGTGAAATGGGAAACCTGGACTACACTAGCGATTATGGCAACATGGAAGTTGAAGAAGTGAAAAGTGTTAAGGGCAATGGCGACTATATTTCCGTAAAATTAGGAACAGTACATGGGGATGTGGATATTATTGCCGATTATGGCTCCATCAGAATTGACGAGCTAGCACCTGATGCCGGTGACGTTAATATTAGAACAGATTATACAGGAATTAAGATTGGATACAATTCGGCATACCATTTTAGTTTCAATATCACTACGGATTATGCCGGAGTAAGTGGAAAAGATGATTTTGAAATGAATATTAGTACGGAAAAATCCTCGTCCAGGCACTACGAAGGTTATTATGGAAGCAAAGGAAGTAGCAACATGATTACTTTGACAAGTGATTACGGCGGAATTAGTTTCACAAAAAAATAACAACCTCCTTGCCGGTTGGTAGGGGTCAAAAACAAAAGAAAAATGAAAAAATTTGGAATCTTAACAGTAGTATTTGCATTTACAATTTCCTGCTCGGCACAGTGGGGTAAAACCATTAAAGGTAATGGTGATGAAGTAACCATCAACAGATCTACGGGAGATTATGATGCGATTGCCGTATCAGGATGGTTTGATGTTGATTTGGTGGACGGCCAGGAAGGTAAACTAACTTTGGAAGGAGAATCCAATTTATTGGAATACATAATTACCGAGGTAAAAGATGGCAAGTTAGTAATCAAATCCGAAAAAGGAGTAAATCTTAAACCATCAAGCTGGAATAGTGGAATTCGCATTACTGTTCCTGTGGAAAGTGTTAATGCCATTGCATTGTCCGGTTCTGGAGATATCGTAAGCAAAACAACTATTAAAACGGACCGATTGAGTACAGCGATGTCTGGGTCTGGGGATATTACGTTAGATGTAGATACAAGTTCAGTAGATGCAAGCATGTCCGGGTCTGGTGATATTACGCTTTCGGGGAGAACCAGAGATTTTGATGCCACAATTTCCGGAAGTGGCGATATAAAAGCCTTTGATATGGAAGCCGATAATGTTGATGCTACGGTTTCCGGTTCTGCGGATATAAAAGTAACAGCCACAAAGATGTTAAAAGCACGGGTTTCTGGGTCAGGTGATATTACCTATAAAGGAAATCCAGAGAAATTAGACACAAAAACCTCAGGTTCTGGGGATATATCAAAGTACTAATTGGAGTTTATCAAAATCAATCAACGAACATCCATCAAAAAAAAGCCCCGCCTTTAAAAGGCAGGGCTTTTTTATTTTTCTCTATTTTTTTACTTCTTGATAAGTAACTTAAAGATTTTTAGTTTGTCTTGCTCAACGTACAAAAGATAAATACCCCGATCAAAATTCTCACCAAAAGTAATGGTATCGTCAACAGACCTATTTTTGGAATACACCTTTCTTCCCCAAAGATTATAAACCTTAACCTTAACATCTTGGTCATCCTCAAAATTATAAAGTGAAATATTGAATTCATTATACGTTGGATTTGGCCAAACCTTAATTGAAGGAGGACCCTTTATTGTTTTTACGGTGATAGTTCCTACATCGGAAATCCCATAATAATAACCATTTACCTCGGCTATAACGTCATAATTTGCTTCCCCTATTTCGGAATCAACATAAAGGTCATAATCCAAAGAAGCCCTTGCAAATGATTTTACGGGAGTCTTGAAAACTTTTAAATCTTCTGTAAGATAGCCTTCTTCATCTGTTTTATCGGGAACCACAATAGGCTCTCCGTTCAATAAAAATCTAACATTTGCATTGGTCAAATCGCCAATTTCACCACCTTCATCTTCACCGTTATCGGTCAATACTGCCTGAAGTTTTAGCTTGGCAACTCCAGAAGAAGCCTTGACCACATACTTTTTTCTGCCCCACAACGACACATCCGCATCCTCGGGTATTACTTCAAGAACGGTCTGGGCGTCTTCCACAGATGAATCATCAAAAACAGCGGAAACGTTTTTGTTTCCTGGTTCGAACAAACCTTCGCTTTCAGATTCCAGTAGGTTTATAGTCGTGCTTCCGACAAGGTCTGTACCGTTTGCTACCAGACTCACCTCACCAAATTCTTGACCCTCAATGAAAATAGTCGCCATTTGCTCACCTAAGTCGCAATTGCGGTTACCACCGGGTATCTTGACCGCGATGGTCACTTTGTCAGAATATTGCTGTACCATGGGGTCAACACTAATTTCTGCTGTTTTTCCGAGAAATACTTCATTCAAAGGAGGGTTTTCACCATTTCGGATAACGGTATTCAGATATTCGGCCATGGCCGGCTTTTCCGCACCGTCACAGGGGTCCATAATATAGGCTTCCTGAGCTGTTCTCCAGAGGCCCGTCCGATATCCCCAAAGGGTGATACCGATAACGGAAGGATGGTTCCAATAAAGGTCAAAAATCCGCTCGTATTCGGAGAGCTGAAAATTATCTTGTTCCTCTTGCGTTCCATCGTTGGTCCGTTCCCCATTTTCATCCAAAGAGGCATCGCCATCAACATCCATTTCCGTTACCATAAGCGGTAAGCCTGTTGACGCCATGGTATTCAGGTTATTCTCAAGATTCGCTGTGGCATCCTCAAAAGAACCGTTCCCGTACCTACGTGTACTGAAAGAGTGTGCCTGCATGCCTACAACATCGATTAGGTTGTCCTTTTTAAGAAGTTCGATTATAGTTACATATTCTTCCGTAAATGCAGGTTCATTTTCCACTCGATACTCATTGATCATCAATTTTGTTTCACATGGAAAATATTGCCTTGCCAGCTTAAAAGAATTTACGATCCAATCATAAGGACCTGGCTCCGTACCCAATTCCCCGTTCAAGGATTTTAATGCGTTAACATAATCACCACTAGTATCGTCAGTTGCATTGTTACCCTCGTTATCTGGCGGATCATTGAGAATTTCATTCACCACTTCCAAATACTCGAGTGTTTTTCTGGCATCGGAACTATTATCATAGTGTTCGGCAACGGCTTGAAACCATTCCTTAATCTGTGTCACCTTTTCTTCATCACTCAGAGGTTTTAGCCAAGTGGGCTGTTGATTGCCCCATAGAAGCACGTGAAACCGAAATGGAAATCCGTTCTGGGCGGCAAAAGCACGTGCCTCATCAAGTGCAGACCAGTCGAATACCCCTTCAGAAGTTTCCACACTACCCCATTTACCAGCATTCTCCGGAGTTATTTGATTAAAATACTTGTCGATATCCGGGTCATTGGGGTCATAAACCGTACCCAAAAATTTGTTTTTTCCTGCTGCGATAGGTTCTTGGTCGGCTGGAGGAGAATACAAAGTTTCACCGCAGATGGGCTGCACGTTGACCTCATCCAAAAAATAAGTGTTGGCCAAAAGCCCCATGTTGAACACCACACGAGAAGATGTTGAAGTTGCCACGAAGGACCATTCAATCAAACCATAATCGGTTCCCGTGAAAAAATAAGGACTGTACGCTATATCCGAATCTCCGTTTTCGGCGTCTTTGGCAGAAAGTTGAATAGTAGTGCTTTCAGCAGATAATGATTTGGCAAAGGCCTTGAACCGGTAGGTAGCCCCAGGTGTGGTGGCAAATGGGTCACTGACCAATTGAACTTCAAAAGTTTGGCCGTCCTCCGCCACTTCAACTTTTAAGGCCCTATTTCCTTGGTAGACATCAGATCCTTCTGTAGTTGCTAAAAGGGACTCTGCCCCATTAAACTTGCTCCAATTGTTGAAATCATCACCACTGCCTTGTTCAAAACCTGAATTGAGCAACAAATTGGGCTCATCAAAATCGGGCTCTATCATTTCCATGGCATCGATAAAATAGGTATTGGTAGAACCTCCAATATCAAGGGCGATTCTAACATTGGAACTACTTGCCGTGAATGACCAGGACATCTGGCCCCATTCCGTAGGGACTACTTGGTCTGCTCCATAGGATAAATCGGCCCCATCTTGGTCTTTAATGGTTACCCTTACAGTTTTGTCAGGCTCCGATGCATTGATGTACATGGAAAAAGTATACGTTGCCCCTACAATTACTGGAATGGCATCACTTACAAATTGCAAATCAAAAGGGTTGCCGTCTGATTCTACAGTAGCTTTCATAGCGCGTGCTCCGTCATACACTTCGTTTGGATCTGTGGTTTCGACCATGAAATCTGCCCCATTGAATTTGCTCCAATTCTCAAAATCATCACCCGTACCTAGCTCCAAGCTTGGGTTGGGAACAATATTTTCCCCTTCAACAGGTGCAACAGGTGGCCCAACCATCTCCATATTGTCAAGGAAATAGGTATTCGCCTGCGCCCCTAAATCCAGCACCATTCTAGTAGCCTCATCATTTGCAGTAAATGTCCATGACAATTGTACCCAATCTTCGGTCACCGAGTAATTTGCTGAATACAGTGCGTTGGGATTCGTTGAAAATCGAATTTGGGTGCCTGCTGTTTCAGCCTTGGCATAAATGGTAAACGTGTAGCTTTGACCAACAACGGTTGGCACGGGATCACTGACCAGTTGTACTTCATAAGGAAGTCCATCAACGCTCACTACAGCCTTTAAGGCCCTTGAACCATCTTGTACTTCGGCTGCAATAGTAGTTTCCAATAACGCATCTGGACCATTGAATTTGGACCAGTTGGTAAACGTGTCTCCTGTTCCCTCCTCAAAACTGGGATTCGGGATTAGATTCTGTGCGCTAACATAACCTAGGCAACATACTGAGCACAGAACAGCAGTTAACGAATTTAAAAAGTAATTTTTTTTCATATGTGGGGTTTTAAGGGATTAAAAAATACTTGTTTCAATTGTACTGAATTCGTTAATCTTAGTTATTGATGAAAAATTATTGACTTGGTATAAGTTCAGTAGGAATTTTCACCAGGAAAAAACATTTCAGACAACTTTTCATAAAGTTACTTGTAAGTAACAAGTATTAATAGAACCCATGTTGCAATTGGTGGTGATTTTGATGCATTCCGCAGTAGAAATTGTCAAATAATTAAAAATTATTCGATAAGAATGCCACTTCGATAATATTAATGGATAGTAATTACCATAAATCTAATTTGTTGATTCTTCAGAATCTTACAGATGCCTTATCTTTTCTTGGTACCCTGAAAAGCAAAACAATTCCTATCAGAAAGAACAAAAACAGAAATAATATCGCATATCGCATATTGTAATTTTCATCTACAATTGCGAACAGTATCATACCGATAACAATCCCAATTTTTTCAGCTACATCATAGAAGCTAAAGTAGCTGGCAGTATCTTCTGTTTCAGGCAAGAACTTTGAATATGTGGATCGGGCCAAGGCTTGTACGCCCCCCATGACCAAGCCAACGAAGCCGGCAGCAATATAAAATTGAATTGGCGTAATCATGAAATAAGCATAGAAACATAAACACATCCAAATGGCATTCACTACGATTAAAGTTTTAATATTACCAAATCTTTCTGAAGCCCTTGAAGTTAAGACCGCTCCTAAAATAGCGACTAATTGGATTACCAATATACTTATAATTAGTCCTGAGGTTTTTTCGCTACTATCCACCCATTGAATTTCCTTTTCACCGAAATAAACGGCGATAAGCATGATAGTCTGAACCGCCATACTAAACACAAAAAATGCCTGCAAATATCTTTTTAGCCTAAGATCTTGTTTCAGCTGTTTCCAAACTGTTTGTAGTTCCTTAAAACCATTAAATAAAACATCCTTGGTTACCTTATGGCCACTTGAAATTCCTTTGGGTAAAATCGCAAATGTATATTGACTGAACAACGCCCACCAGAGGCCTACGGTAATAAAAGAAATTCTCATAGCTTCAAACTTTGCCATATTCAAGTCCGCTTCGGTAGTACCAATATCAAATCCAAAAAAGCCAGGTTTCATCACCATAGCTAAGTTCAATACAAGCAATAGTACACTGCCAAAATAACCCATGGAAAATCCTTTAGCACTAATCCGGTCTTGCTGCTCCTCAAAGGCAATATCCGGCAAATACGAATTGTAGAAAACCAAGCTTCCCCAATACCCCAGCAAACCCATAAAATAAAATAATAAGCTGGTGTGTATTTGATCAAGATCGAACCAATAGAGCCCTACACAGCCGGCGCTGCCAAGATAGCAGAAGAACTGCATGAAATTCTTTTTATTCCCTACGTAATCTGCTATTCCAGATAATATTGGGGAAGAGAGTGCTACGACCAAAAAAGTAAACGCCGTTATGACTTCAATTAAAACAGTCGGTTTCATTTCAAATCCGAAAGCCGATACAAGTTGTTCATCCGAAGTAAACAAGGCAGAGTAGAAAATGGGAAAAATTGAAGATGCAATGGTTAAGGCATATACGGAATTTGCCCAATCATAAAATGCCCAAGCATTCAATAACTTTTTACTTCCCTTTAATGCAAATGCTTTGGCCATATGTTATAATTAAAGCCTTACTCCAGCTTGGTGTAAGGCTTTCAATATACAATTAATACGGATAGATTTTATTGAAATTTGGTCACTCCAAATTTTTCCGCTTCGGCTTTCGCTTCCGGAGCCCATGCCGTTAAATTATTAATTCTTGTATCGTTGGAAGGGTGTGTACTCATAAATTCAGGCGGCGCCTGTCCGCCGCTTTCGGCTTTCATGCGTTTCCAAAGCTCCGCCGCTTCATACGGGTCATAACCCGCAATTGCCATAATTTGCAATCCAATACGATCTGCTTCAGTTTCATGACTTCTGCTAAATGGTAGCATTCCCAATACCGAAGTTCCTATTCCATAGGATTGATTGAAGATATTTAGGGTCTTTTGATCTTTTATGGCAACGTTGCCAGCAACTGCACCTAATTGTTGTAGCGTCCCCGCACTCATACGTTGTGCCCCATGATCGGCCAAGGCATGTGCCACTTCGTGCCCCATTACCACGGCCACCCCCGTTTCGGTCTGTGTTATAGGTAGAATACCGGTATAGAAAACGATTTTACCACCGGGCATACACCATGCATTCACCGTTTCATCTTTCACCAAGTTATATTCCCATTTATAATCTGATAAATACCCTGGATATCCGTTTGCTGATAACCAGCGTTCCGCGGCAGAAGAAATCCTTTGACCAACCTTCCTAATCATGTTGGCTTCTGCAGTTCCCGTAACGACTTTATTTTCACCTAAAAATTGGTCGTATTGAGCAAAAGCTGTTGGAAAAATTTGACTGTTAGGATAGAAGTTCAATGTTTTCTGTCCTGTAAAAGGGTTTGTTTTACAGGCTGCTACGCCTACAAATAGCGCAATTATTAAGAGTGTCTTTTTCATTTTTATAACATGTTTACCAACGAAAAATACAAAATTATTATTTTCCTATTATGTGCAAAACAGTAAAGTTTTTGTCTATATGCAAACTGTTACCGCCATTTGGTCTTACTGATTTTAAAGGTATTTCCTCATTATCCACTTGAATGCTCCCAATTTTAAAAGGAAGTCCATGAAATGTAAACTTTAAAGTCTCATAATCAGTTAGGTAAGACCCGTCCTTAAACTGTTGAATAGTAAGCGATTTTTCCTTTCCCGTCAATTTAAAATTACGCAGTGAAAACCTGCCTTTTTTATAGTCGAATCCGTCTTGTGCATCCTCATACACTTCTGAAGTTTCCGTTCCCAATTTAAAATAGGTATCCAAAATAAGTTCCTCTATTTCCAATTCCCCTATGTATTGCTGAACCGGATATTTAGGTATGATAGCACCTTCTTTAATGTAAATGGGTAATTTATCCAATCCGGCGGCAACCCATTTTTCCTTGCCTCCAACAGTTACCTCATGAGTCCAGAAATCATACCACCTTCCGCGCGGGATGTACATTCTTCGCCCCTGTGCATTGGGCTCCTGAATAGGGCAAACCAATATTTTTTCCCCAAAGATGAACTCATCTGTCCTAAAATGTGTCTGGGTATCTTCTTGATCAAAGAGAACGAGCGCTTGCAACATTGGTTTTTGCTCCTTGCTATACTTATAGAACATCGTGTACAAGTAGGGCATCAATTGATATCTTATTTCTATAAATTTCCTAACTATATCCGTTATTTCGGTGCCAAAAGACCATGGTTCCTGATCTCCGTGATCACCACTGGAATGTACCCTACAGAAGGGGTGGAAAACTCCCAATTGAACCCATCTGGCAAATAATTCTCCATTGGGCTGCTCCGCAAACCCCCCGATATCCGATCCTACAAAGGAATAGCCGCTCATACACATGCGTTGCATCTGCACGTTGGCAATCCATAGATGCTCCCAAGTAGCAACATTATCGCCAGTCCAGGTAGATGAGTAACGCTGCGTTCCTGCATAGGCAGCTCTGGTAATTACGAAAGGCCTTTTTGGATAGACATATTTTTTAACACCTTCATAGGTTGCCCTTACCATCTGCATTCCATAAATATTATGGGCTTTTCTATGTGTACAAGGGTGACCATCATAATCATGTCTGGTATCCAAAGGTGCTGTTTTGGTAGGCACTTCCATTACCGCCGGTTCGTTCATATCATTCCAAACGGCATGAACACCCAAATCCGTCATGAATTCCTTATAAAGTTCCGCCCACCATTCACGTACTTCCGGATTGGTGAAATCTGGAAAATTACACTCCCCTGGCCATACCTTACCTCTCATCAGGGGACCATCCCCACGTTTACAGAAATAATCATTTTCCAGCGCTTCTTGATAAATCCAATAATCCCTATCAATCTTTATTCCAGGATCAATCATCACAACGGTCTTAAAACCATCCTCTTCCAACTCGCCAATCATTCTTTTAGGATCTGGAAAGTGATTTTTATCCCAAGTAAAACATCGGAAACCGTCCATGTAGTCGATATCCAAATAAATGGCATCACAAGGAATATTAAGGTCTCGGAATTGTCTTGCTATATCTTTGACATTGCTTTCCGGATAATAACTCCATTTGGATTGATGATATCCTAAAGCCCACATCGGAGGCAATTCTGGTGTACCGGTTAAATTGGAATAGTAGGAAACTACTTTGGACATCTCGGGACCATAAATGAAATAATAGTTCATTTCCCCACCATCGGCCCAAAAACTGGTAGTATTTCTTCTTTCATGGGCAAAATCAAAATGGGTTTTAAAACTATTATCAAAGAAAATACCATATGCAACTCCTCTCGTAAGTCCTACGTAAAAAGGGATAGCTTTATAAAGTGGGTCTTGGTCCTTTCCATATGCATAGGAATCCGTTACCCAATTTTCCAATCTTTTCCCCTTAAGATTACTGTGGGTAGATTTATCACCCATACCGTAAAAACTTTCCCCTGTTTGGGTGATTTTACTCATTTTTACGGTATTGCCGCCGTATTCATAATTTTCTTCCCAATGAAAACCTATTTCGTCCTCATTTATAATATTGCCATTTAAATCTGATATTTGAATTCGAAGCGTTTTTTTATCGACAAGTATATTAACTCGTGCGGTCCTGATCACATACTCAGTTTCATTCTCCTCCACTTCTAAAACACTGTACCCAAAGGTTGCCTCTGGATCAATGGCATAGGAAAAATCAGGTTCAAAAATATAGTTGGTTGCATATCTAAACCGGATCAAACTTCCCCTAAGAACGGTGATTTCCAAAACTACCCCATTCTCGGTAGTAAAGTATATTTTATGGGTATCCCGTTTGAACTTAACAATGTGGTTAGGGGAAAGGTTCCCCTTGTATTCAAGTTCGGTATTTGTAATCATGCAATTTGGTTTTTTGTTACTAACAAAAAAAACATATTAAGTGCTAATTGCGAAATAATATAGAAGCAATTACAAACAATAGTGTTTTAAATAAAAAAAGCTACTTTAAAATGACGATTCCTAGCGGAGGAATAGTAATTTCTACAGATTTATTATGTCCGTGCCAAGCTTTGGAAGATGATTTTACAGTGGCATTTAGCTTACCAGACCCACCGTATTGTTCAGCATCACTATTAAATACTTCTTTCAGCCTTCCTTTTTTAGGAATTCCAATCCTGTAATTCTCCCGTATTACGGGTGTAAAGTTGCATGCAACGATTAGGTCATTCTTATCATCATGCCCTTTTCTTACATAAGTAAGAACGGAATTTTCATGATCCCCGTAATCTATCCATTGAAAACCTTCCGCACTGAATTGCTTTTCATAGAGCGCTGGAGAACTCTTATAAAGAGCATTCAAATCCTTTACATACTGCTGAATGCCAGCGTGACCGTCATATTGAAGCAAATGCCAATCCAAACTTTGCTGAAAATTCCACTCTGAAGTTTGACCAAATTCACCGCCCATGAACATCAGATTTGTTCCGGGATGTGTAAACATATACCCAAAAAGCAATCTTAAATTAGCAAAGCGTTGCCATTCGTCCCCGGGCATTCTGTAGACCAAGGATTGTTTCCCATATACTACTTCATCATGGGAAAATGGAAGCATAAAGTTCTCCGTAAACGCATAGGTCATACTAAACGTCAAATCGTTCTGGTGATATTTCCGATTTATAGGGTCTTCTTTAAAATATTGCAATGTATCATGCATCCAGCCCATCATCCATTTCATTCCAAACCCAAGTCCACCATATTTGACCGGTCTGGAAACCCCGGTAAAAGCGGTAGATTCCTCTGCTATGGTCTGTACACCATCAAAACTTGCATATACTTCTTCGTTCAGTTCGCGTATAAAGGACATTGCCTCCAAGTTCTCATTATTACCATACATATTGGGCTCCCACTCACCATCCTCACGGGAATAGTCTAAGTAGAGCATAGAGGCAACGGCATCCACACGCAAACCATCCACATGAAATTGCTCCAACCAAAACAGCGCGTTGCTTATTAAAAAAGCTCTAACCTCGTTTCTGCCATAATTGAAAATTAAGCTCTTCCAATCTTGGTGATATCCTTTCCTCCTATCCGGATGTTCATACAAATGAGATCCATCAAAAAAACCAAGTCCGTGGGCATCTTCAGGAAAATGGGAAGGTACCCAATCCAAAATAACCCCAATATCGTTTTGATGAAACGTATCTACCAACAATTTAAATTCCTCTGGAGATCCAAACCGGGAGGTGGGTGCAAAATAACCTGTAAGTTGATATCCCCATGAAGGGTCATAAGGATATTCCATTATCGGCATGAACTCCACATGGGTATAGCCCATATTCCTAACATAGGAAACCAAGTCCTTGGACAATTGCTTATAACTCAAAAATTTGTTGTCCTTATCTCTTTTCCAAGATCCCAAATGCACTTCGTAAACCGAATAAGGCCTATCCAATCCATTCTTATCCTTTCTGTACCCCATCCAATCGGTATCTTTCCATTTATACGCTGTCTTCCAAATTACCGAAGCTGTTTTTGGTGGTTGTTCGCATAGTCTAGCGAAAGGATCCGCTTTCTCCGTCCAAATATCATTATTATGGGACTGTATTTTGTATTTATAAATTTCGCCGTGTCCTACCTCTGGAATAAAACCTTCCCAGATGCCGCTGGAGTCCCATCGTACATTTAATTTGTGCTCGCTTTCATTCCAGTAATTAAAATTACCGACTACCGATACCGCCTTGGCAGATGGTGCCCAAACCGCAAAGTAGGTTCCCTTTACACCGTCTACTTCGGTTGGATGAGACCCAAGTTTGTCATATAAACGATAATGTTTACCTCCCTTAAAAAGATTGATATCAAAATCCGTGAATAGTGAGTGTACAATAACTTTGGACATGTTTGCTATAAATTTTGGTAAATCTAATGAACTTTGATTTAACTAATGTAATTTGCTTCTTTAACTTAAAAAAGCCCAAACAATTCTGGTATTAAATCCAAAATCATAAAAATGGAACGCTTTTTGAAAAGATAAATAAAATAAATATCTAATAACATATAAAATCAATAATATCATGAAGAAGTTCAACATAATTCTAGGCGCATTTATAACTTTATTTTTTATTGCATGTGAAGGACCACAGGGTCCTCCGGGGTTTGATGGTTTTGACGGAAGGGATGGTTTAGACGGTCTAGATGGTGAACCAGGTATTCAAGCACAAATTTTTGAGGTAGATGGTGTAAACCTAACCTATATAAACACGGATAATGTCTGGGAAACTGTGCTCAACTTTTCTGATTTTACCAGCTTTGAAGTCCTTAAGGAGGATGCAATATTGGTATACAGATGGGATGGTTCAATAGAATTCAATGATGGAGAAATAGCGGATGCATGGGGATTAATCCCTCAAAACTTCTTCGTAGATCAAGGAACAATACAATATGTTCCATCACATACGTTAAGGGATGTAGCAATTTTAATTGATGGAAATTTTGATCTTTCTACTTTAGATGTTGACTTCACGGATAACCAGCTTTTTAGGGTTGCCATTTTGCCTGGGGTCGCCGCCTCGGGTGCGAAATTAGACACCTCCAGCATGTCCTCTTTAATGTCAAGTTTAGGGATTTCAGAATCTGATGTTAAGAAAATAAACTTAAACTAACACCGAAGAAATGTTTAAATCAGAGCCCTGTCATTTAACAGGGCTTTTTTTATTCAGGCATGGAAATTAGGCAAACCTTAACGATAAATTTATCGTAGGTATGATAACTTTGAAAGGTTTACGAAAGAGAAACGTCTAAATAAGAAAAGAATACGATGGATTTAAAGATTATAGTAGTATTGATGGTGCTATTCACAAGCTGCAAAGGAGTATCGCAAGAAAAAGATATGGCGAAGGACAGCACAACCGAAGCAAAACAGAATTTTCCTGTTCAAAAAACAGAGGCCGAATGGAAGCAACAGCTAACGGATTCCGAGTTTTATGTACTTAGGAAAGCTGCTACGGAAAATCCGTTTACCAGTGAATTGCTGGACAACAAAAAAGAAGGAATTTATGTATGCGCTGGATGTGGGACGGAATTATTTAAAAGTAGTACCAAATTCGATTCCGGTACGGGTTGGCCAAGTTTTTACGAGGAAATCGAAGGAAATGTTGGTTATGACGTAGATTACAAAATAGGATACAAACGTACTGAAGAACATTGTGCTACCTGCGGTGGACATCTAGGCCATGTTTTTGACGATGGTCCCGCTCCTACTGGCAAAAGGCATTGTATAAATGGGGTGGCTTTAAATTTCATTCCCGAATCAAATTAAATAGTTAAGATTAATAAATTAACTTCCAAATAGATAACTCCCAAGTGGATTTATCATTTGGAAGTCTTATTTTAGGGCATTCCAGGATTAAATTATGCCCGACCATTATATACAAAGTGCCCTTTTCGAATTCAAACGCTACAAAACCCTGGGGAATAAAACATTCTCACAACTTACCGAAGAGCAGTTGCAATGGCGCTATTCTCCCACGGATAATAACATAGTCCAAATTGTGAAGCATATGTTGGGCAATATGCTGAGTAGATGGACAAATTTCTTAACTGAAGATGGTGAAAAACCATGGCGAAACAGGGATAATGAATTTGTAGATCCGTTGACCAAAAAATCGGACATACTTTCGGCTTGGGAAAAAGGCTGGCAATGCCTTTTTGATAGTTTAAATCAGATTGATGCGGAAAATTTTGATTCTAAAATCAAAATTAGGAATGAAACTCACACATAATAGAAGCGATAAACAGACAGCTAGCTCATTATGCCAATCATGTAGGTCAAATTGTTTTGCTGGGAAAAATGATAAAAGGAAAAGAATGGGTCTCTCTTTCCGTACCAAAAGGTGGTTCTGTGGCTTTTAATCGCAAAAAATTTAACAACGGCTAACCTACGTAAATTGCCGAAGACCCTTGTAGATTTCATATAATTAAACTAGTATCCCTTCAGCACAATCAAGTAAAACTACCTAAATTCAAATCTTTATGGAAACCATTATTTAAGGGCGCAAGCTGATGTAAAGCGGCTATTTGTTATTTTTATCATATTCCTTGGATGGAAAATAAATCATTATGCGCCCAAATTCCGTTCTTTTAGAAAAAATTATATGAAAGCAGTAATTTACCGGAATTACGGACCACCAAATGTGCTGAGGTTGACGGAAATAGAAAAACCGATACCAAAAGATGATGAGATTCTTGTTAAAATACATGCAGCAACGGTTACTTCGGGGGACATCAGACTTCGTGGTTCAGATTTTCCGCCATTGTTCTGGCTTCCGGCAAGGCTGATTTTCGGACTGTTCAAACCAAAAAAGAAGATTCTCGGTCATGAATTGTCCGGAACTGTTGAAGCGATTGGAAAAGATGTTACAAAGTTCAAAATCGGTGATCACGTATTTGGAACTACAACCATGCTGAAGACAGGTTCTTATGCGGAATATATCTGTTTACCACAAGAGTGGAAACATGGGGTTGTCGAAAAGAAACCTGAAAACCTAAGTTTTAAAGAAGCTGCTGCCTTACCCGTGGGAGCCATGACCGCCATGTTCCTTCTTGAGAAAGCGAACCTTAGTAGGGACAGAAAGATATTAATTTACGGTGCTTCTGGGAGCGTGGGAAGCTATGCCGTGCAAATTGCTAAAAGCAAGGGGCAATGGTTACAGGCGTATGTAGCGGTTCCAATGTTGAGATGGTAAAATCCCTTGGCGCTGGAAAAAGTAGTAGATTATAAGAAAAGAGGATTATTCAGATTGTGCAGTGAAAAATTCGATATCGTTTTTGATGCGGTGGGCAAGACCACCAAAGCAAAGGCGAAAAAAGTTTTAAATACGGGAGGTGCTTTCGTATCGGTCAAAATGTTGACAAAAGAAAAAGGCGAGCATCTTATCAAGATAAAACAGCTAGCGGAACAAGGAAAACTACAACCATTTATTGATAAAACTTTCGCGCTCGATGAAATTGTAAGTGCCCATAAACATGTTGAAACGGGACGAAAAAGGGGAAATGTAGTCATTGACATCGTCCTATAAAAATAATATTTCGTTCAATATTCGACCAAAAAACAATTATAATGAAAATCTTCAGAAAAATACGGTTTCAACTTTTGGGTGAAAATAAGACTAGACATTATCTACTGTATGCTATAGGTGAGATTGTTCTGGTGGTTATAGGTATTTTAATTGCTTTGCAGATCAACAATTGGAACCAAGCCAAAAAGGATAACAAAGCCTTAAATGAGTTTTTAGTGAAAATCAAGTCCCATACCAAAGAAGACCTGTACAAACTGGACTCTATCTCAAGGGGTAGAACGCGAATAGCCGAGCTTTGTAAAAAGGCCCGTACTAGTATCCTGGATAAGACAGAAGACGAGAACCTTATTCTTTTTATGTCTAGTGGCTTCGCTTTTGCAGATCTATATTTTAAACCGAATGCTGGGGGATATGAAGCATTAAAAAATTCCGATTATTTTGGGAAGATCAACAATACGCCATTGGATTCCCTCTTGACCAAATACCATAGTTTAATTGAGGAAATAGCTGCAAGCGAAAACAGTTTTAATGAGTATGCAAAAAGTCAGCAGGCGTATCTTTCCACTCAATTCGATAGGTCTTTGATGCTCGCCTCTGTTTTTGTTTCACCAGATTCCCTAGCAATAAGGGCGACAACACAAAATGAGTATTTTGAGGATTTTGCGGCATATACATCGGCCGTCCCCTATCGGAACGTGATTAGTTTAGCAGCTTGGCAGTTTGATACCATGGTTGCTTTGTATGGTCAATTAAAAGATATAGGTGAAAACGTCATCGAGGAAATAGATGCGATTACCAATGATTAAATTCTCAAGACTTATTAGCCAAACACTAGCAATGAAAAAATGACCAAGAAAAAAACAAAACAAATAACCAAATTCTTTCAGAATAATATTTCTGGTAAAAAAGTATTATCACTTTTCATAATTACCAATGTAGTATATGTATTCATGCTAACTGTTACTATTCCCAAAATAATGGAATTTTCAAATGGAATGAAATTGCTTGATATGCTACCAATGGGATATGACTTCAATTATGTCGATCAACTATTCAACACACTCGGAGAAATTGGACGTAAAACTTATTTAAGCAGTCAAATACCTGTGGATATGGTTTATCCACTTTTATTTGGAATAAGTTATTGCTTAGTACTTGCCTATTTTCTTAACAAACTCGACAAACTAAAAACGGTTTTGGCATATCTCTGTCTTTTGCCTTTATTAGCCGGAGCGATGGATTACGCCGAAAATATAGGAATCATTGCTATACTCAACAGCTATCCCGAAATAGACCATAGTACTGTAGCAATAACCAGTAGTTTCAGTCTTCTTAAGAGTACGCTCACGACACTCTATTTCGTGATTTTAATCATATCGCTGGGAGCGCTAGGAATTAGAACGCTGAGAACAGGTAAAAGTACCAGTTCCCATTAGTGGAATGGGCTGTTAGGAATGATAACCAATTCATTGGGCAAAGGATAGCTATTGAACGGCTATTAAGCACCGTTGGCAAGAAAAACAAAGAGGTAAAAACAATCAAATTAGCACTATAAATAGGCGTGTAGTCACCTAATAAACTTATTATGAGTAACGAACCAAAAAACCAGAAAAAAGTCCGGAAAACGATACTGTTGTTTTTGGGTATTTTGACCTTGCTAAGTGCTATCTGTTATTACGCAATACTCAAGTTGAACCCGACAAGCATCTATGTCGGGGCTTTAATGATGTGCCCTGCATTATCCGCCTTTATTACATTGAAGCTACTGAAAAGACCGATTTCAAGTCTTCCATGGGGTCTGAAAAGTTTGAAAAATTTGCGCCTATCCTATTTGATTCCGGTAGCCTATATTATGATTTCCTATGTATTGATTTGGGTTTTCGGTTTTGGAAATGTGCTCAATCAGGAAACCATTACCGAGTGGTCACAAGAATTAGGCATGGAAGGTTTCAGTAGTACTGCCATACTATTGACTATGATTGTTCTCTTATCTATTGTTGGTGTTATAAAGAACATTGTTTCGACATTGGGCGAGGAAATAGGATGGCGGGGATTCTTCATCTACGAACTTCGGAAACTATTTTCCTTTGGCACTGTTTCTTTAATTAGTGGCCTAATTTGGGCGATGTGGCATTGGCCAATTATCTTTTTGGTTTACAAAGGAAGTGGAAGCCTGTTGCTACACATTACAGCCTTTACCGTAATGATAGTGGCAATTTCGGTCATTTTGGCCTATTATACTTTTAAATCCAACAGCTTGTGGCCTGCGGCCCTATTTCATTCCGTGCACAATATATTCATACAGAAGATTTTCACGCCGTTGACGATAACAAATGACCGTACTACTTTTTGGATAGATGAATATGGGTTAATGCTACCAATTATCACGACAATTTTTGCAGTTTATTTTTGGCGAAAGGCGAAAATTGAGAACCTATAGGTTTTCAGATAGTATAGAAAAACTACAGAATTATGACAAAGCAAAAAACAAAACGAATCCTCAAAATCATATTGATTATGGCAAGCATCAGCTCACTATTTTTTGTACCATGGATTTTGCTAAGAGTACTGTTAACACCATTACCGGATACGGTTCAGGAACAGGTCAATGATGCTATTGGATACGGGTTGGACGGCATGATTGTTTATGTAGACCAAGCTGGAAAGCCACCTCAATTTTATGCCGCTGGCTGGCAGGATCGAAAAAATAAAATTCCTGCCAACCCAAAAGCTTTATTCCGGATTGCCAGCATTAGCAAGTTATATGTTGCTGTTGCCGTAGCAAAATTAGTTAATGACAATCAGTTGTCTTTAGACAAAACACTCGCTGATTATATGCCGGAACTGGTGGGACGAATTGAAAATGCGGATAAAATCACCTTGAGAATGATGGTGCAACATCGAAGTGGTATTCCGAACTACACCGACTCTCCAGGTTTTTGGATAAACGATTATTCGAAAAATACCAAAGAATCGCTCGATTTGGTCCTCGATACCCCTTCCGATTTTAAACCGGATAAAAAATATAGGTACTCTAATACCAATTACCTGTTGATTGGCGAAATCTTGGATAAAACATTGGGATTTAGTCATCACCAATTTATAAAAAAAGAAATTTTAATACCCCTCGGGCTCAACCACACCTACAGTTTGCTAAGCGAAGTGAATTTAGACGATGTTATGAGCGGATATGCCGTGGATTATGAGCCAGACCTAAAGCCCAATGATTTTGTAAGCCCCGCCGGCTCCATGGTGGCTACAGCACAGGATGTGGGTATATTCTTGAGGGCGCTAAACGATGGCTCTTTGCTCAATGATAAGGAACAAGCTATCTATTCATCAATTTATGCATATGAACATACAGGATTATTACCAGGATACAGCAGTATTGCCAAGTATCACAAGGATATTGATGCTGTGGTTGTTCAATTTGTAAATACCAGTGGCGGATACTCTTGGAACGTATCAGAAAAAGTATATAAACGTATTGTAAAAATCTTAAAAAGGAGAAAGTAGCGAATAACTTAAAATTAAAATCAAATCATTTATGATCGTAAATACAGAACAAAAACAATTGATTAAAACGGCAAGAATAACGGGCGTGTGGTATTTAATGATGGCTATTTCAGGGATTTTAGGTTTTATGGTCTTTCATTCCCAAATATTTATGTCTGGGAACCCTGAACAAACGCTAAAGAATTTAATAGAATTAGAATCTACTGCGAGAATTAGGTTGCTTCTAGAGTTTGCTATTGTAATATCCCAGGCACTTACCGCAGTTTGGTTTTACAAATTGTTTAAAGATAGTTATGAATGGGAAGCTTGGACTCTAGGTATATGGGGAATGGTGAATGCTTTAGCCATTATGATTAGTGCAATTTCAATCGCCTCTGCTATAGATGTTGCCAATTCTGACATAAGTGCTACGGAAGACAAAGTTTTACTAATTCAGGGCTTTCAAAATATAATTTCAAATGCTTGGGGCATTGGTGGTCTTTTCTTTGGGCTTTGGCTATTTCCTATGGGATACATAGTCATTAAATCAAAAAGAATGCCTGTCTGGTTAGGAAGAGTTATTGTTTTAGGTGGTATTGGCTATCTAATTAGCACCGTTATCCGCTACGCAGGTATTGATTTTAGCTTCAATAGTCTTCTAACTCTACCGGCAACCATCGGAGAATTTTGGATGATTGGTTATTTATTAATTTTTGGGATACGATCTGTGGAAAATCAGTAATAACATCATTGGAAAATAGTAATTGCAAAGAATTGAATCAGCAAAAGTTTAAATAAAGGATATATTTATTATGCAAAACTGAACCAGTAATGAAATTATTTCGAAAAATAAGACAAAAGCTAGTCGCTGAAAATAAAATTCGCAGCTATCTACTATATGCGGTAGGAGAAATCATACTTGTGGTTATCGGAATACTCATCGCCCTAGCAATCAATAATGGTCAAGAGAAAAAGATTCTAGAAAAAAAAGAGCAAACTTATTTAAAAGGATTACAGGGGGAGTTTGAAATCAGCAAACAAAAACTGGTTAAATTGATTGAGATTAACAAACGTAATTACCTAGGGGCAAAACAAATCTTGGAGTTTACTACTAATCCGGAAATAACGCCTACAGAAGAGGAATTTTCGAACTTGTTATATCAATCCTTTTCCTTTGATATTGCCTTTAACCCTAACAACTCTCTTTTAAATGAAATGATTAATTCCGGCAGCTTAAAAGACATTACAAATTCGGACCTAAGGATATATCTAACCAATTGGATTTCTACATTGGATGATATTGCTGGTCAAGAACAAGATTTGGCCAATGAAAGGGGAAAAGTGCTGGATATGTTCAGGAGAGATGAAAATAGCATACGCACCGTCTTTGAATACGCAGACGCAAATCAGCAAGTTAGCTTTCCTAAAAGCGATAATACCATTAGTAATTTGAATTTATTACGTTCCGAAGCGTTCGAGAATAACATGTTCATGTTTTACCTAACCAGCTATTCTACAGAAGAAAGTCATTACAATCCATTGATGGAGAATCTAAATTCTATATTGAAATTATTGGAAGCAGAGATTAAGGAATGAATCTTATTTTCGTATAAATCCGTTGGTAATGCTATCCCCAAAAACAAAGAGAAATATTTCGCGAATTATTCCTTATGCCGTGATTTGGCTTGTGCTAGGGTGGGTTAACCTATTTT
This sequence comes from uncultured Flavobacteriaceae bacterium, assembly GCA_963848865.1. Lineage (GTDB taxonomy): Bacteria > Bacteroidota > Bacteroidia > Flavobacteriales > Flavobacteriaceae > Maribacter. The sequence goes on from CAWKFV010000018.1 coordinate 74,722, forward strand.
CCCAGGAAGCCGTATTGACTGCTGCACTCGAAGAAAATTCAACTCAGTCTGCCGTTATCAGGATGACTCCCACGGTTTTTCTTTTTGCCAGTATAGCAATCATTGTAGTCGGATTACTGGTAGGTACCATCGAAGTCGTATGGCTTGGCAATCTGTTCGGCAAAAAGAGTTTTTTACGGAAAATTGGCTACAAGCTTGTCTTTTATACCATGTTCTTGCTGCTGATTATCCTCATCTCCTATCCTATCGCGGCCGCCTTGGAGTCCCAAATATCTCTTTTTGACCCCATCATTCTGGACAAATTGTGGGATTTTCTCGGGAATATTGAATTCGTAAGTACCATGGTTTCTATCTCTTTCAGTCTGTTCGTAAGTCTGTTCTATTCTGAAATCAGTGAGAACATCGGCCACGGAATGTTGATGAATTTCTTTACCGGAAAGTATCACAGACCCATCGAGGAAAAACGGATTTTCCTGTTTTCGGATATGAAGTCCTCGACTACTATCGCCGAGCAATTGGGCCACATTAAATATTTCGAATTGCTTAAAGCATACTATTCCGATTTCTCCGATGCCATCATTCACCACTCGGGGGAAGTCTATCAGTATATTGGGGATGAAATCGTCATTTCTTGGAAGAATGAAGATGGAATCAAAAACAATAATTGTATCAACTGCTTTTTCGCCATGAAAAAAGCGCTTAAAAAAAGGGCGGATTGGTACGATAAGGCTTTTGGGGTTGTCCCAACATTTAAAGCGGGACTTCATGTGGGCATGGTAACCACAGGTGAAATAGGCACACTTAAAAAAGAGATTATTTTTACCGGCGATGTGCTCAATACAACTGCAAGAATTCAAGGTCTTTGCAATCAATACAACGTCAGCAACTTAATTTCTGAAGATTTGATGAAGGAGCTCCAACTTGGCAATAGATTTCATGTTACTTCTTTAGGGCCGACTGAATTAAAAGGAAAAGAAGAAAAAATGGAGTTGTTTACCGTTGATGCTACACTAATCAAAAAAAATTAAAGTAAAGCTCTATGGCATTTCCTAAAATAAAGCTCGTAATGGCACCTATAATGGTAATTTTGCCTAGATTAAAAGCATTGGAAAAGGCAATAAATAGGGATATTACCGCGCAAATAAAAAATAGAATCATTCCGTAAACAGGCACACCACTTATAAAAACTCCGGTGAGATTGAAAATAATATCCAATAAAGCGGTAAATGCAAACAAAGCCAAAGCAAAATTTGACTTTTTGTGTCCTAAGAAGAGATAAATGGCTGCAATCAAAAGCTCTATACAGATAGCTAACGGCCCAAATTGCCCGTAGTAGTCTTTTTTAAAGTAACCTCCTATATGCTCTGGATAATTAATATCCAAATAGAAAGTAATTCCAAGGACCAATGAAATTACCATAAATGTTAGCGCTATAACGACATTGATTTTCACTTGCTTAAAACCTTTTTTGAAAGTTTCAATATAGAATTTTCTCTCCGGAAGAGAAAATAGCAATGAAATATTCTAGAATGATTCTTTTCCTATACGTCAAAACCTAAGTTGACCAAAAGAACCTTATGTTGGGTTCAAACTTGCACTTTTAATTTTTAGCAGGACTCTTGTGCTTCACCTCCTATTTTGTATTTTTGCACCGCTCCTGGTAGATACCGGGAAAACAACATAAAAATAGAAATATGAGCGCTTTTGATGTTATTGTTTTAGGTAGTGGTCCAGGAGGTTATGTTACTGCGATCAGGGCTTCCCAGCTTGGATTAAAAACGGCTATTGTAGAAAAGGAAAGTCTTGGAGGCGTATGCCTGAATTGGGGATGCATCCCAACAAAAGCTTTATTAAAATCGGCTCAAGTATTTGAATATCTGAAACATGCCAGTGATTATGGATTAAAGGCGGATGGGGTTGATAAGGACTTTGATGCGGTCGTTAAACGAAGTAGAGGTGTTGCGGACGGGATGAGTAAAGGGGTTCAATTCTTGATGAAAAAGAATAAAATTGAGGTTATAAAAGGCTTTGGAACCTTAAAAGCCGGAAAGAAAATTTCGGTTAAAGCGGAAGACGGTTCCGAAACGGATTATAGTGCTGAACACATCATAATTGCAACAGGGGCGAGAAGTAGGGAATTACCTAGTTTACCTCAGGACGGAAAGAAAATTATTGGCTATCGCGAAGCGATGACCCTAGCCGATCAGCCAAAAAGCATGATCGTTGTTGGAAGTGGGGCTATTGGAATTGAATTTGCCTACTTCTACAATTCTATGGGAACAGAAGTAACCGTTGTAGAATACCTTCCGAATATAGTTCCGGTAGAAGATGAGGATGTTTCTAAACAGTTGGAACGAAGTTTTAAAAAAGTCAGGTGTAAAAATTATGACCTCTGCTGAAGTAACTTCTGTTGATACTTCGGGAAAAGGGGTTAAAGCAACAGTAAAAACTTCCAAAGGCGAGGAAGTGTTGGAAGCGGATATTGTTTTATCTGCAGTAGGTATCAAAACGAATATTGAAAATATAGGTTTGGAAACCGTCGGCATTAAAACCGATAGGGATAAAATTTTGGTGAACGACTATTACCAAACTAATATTCCCGGATACTATGCCATCGGGGATGTTACACCCGGCCAAGCTCTTGCACATGTGGCATCTGCAGAAGGTATTCTCTGTGTCGAAAAAATAGCGGGAATGCACGTAGAACCATTGGATTACGGTAATATTCCTGGATGTACGTATTGCTCACCAGAAATCGCATCCGTTGGACTTACAGAAAAACAGGCCAAGGAAAAAGGCTTGGACATTAAAGTGGGTAAATTTCCATTCTCCGCTAGTGGAAAGGCAAAAGCTTCCGGAGCTTCGGATGGATTTGTAAAAGTGATATTCGATGCCAAATACGGTGAGTGGTTAGGTTGCCATATGATTGGAGCCGGTGTAACTGATATGATTGCAGAAGCTGTGGTGGCCAGAAAACTTGAAACTACCGGACATGAGGTATTAAAAGCTGTACACCCCCACCCTACCATGAGTGAAGCGGTGATGGAAGCGGTAGCAGATGCCTATGATGAAGTAATTCATTTGTAGGAATTAACAATATCTGTCTGTACGAGCGCAGTCGAGAACTTAATAAATTGATAAACAATGCTAAAACTATTTAGGGCTACTGCAATTCTAGAGGGAATTTCTTATTTAGCCCTTTTTGGCATCACCATGCCCTTAAAGTACTGGGCGGAAATTCCCGAGCCTAATATGATAGTGGGCTATGCGCATGGGGTGCTTTTCATCGCATTTATAGCGCTAGCCATAATTGTTTGCTTTCAAAAAAAATGGGGTTTTAAACGACTTGTTATATTCGGGATAGCATCATTATTGCCGTTTGCCACTTTTTATGTGGAAGAGAAGTATCTTAGACCTGTAGCATCTTAAATTCTAAAACTGCTCTTCAAATTTGTAGATATTTCCATCAAAACTACAGACATATAGCTCGTTGTTACTGTCCGTTCCGAAGGATGAAATATTCAGTCCTGTTTCCAATACCAGTTGATTGCTAATATTACCGCCCAAATTGGTGCTAAGCGCCCATATACGGCCAGAAACAAAGTCAGCATATACATAATAATCCCGCAAAGACGGGACTAAGGAACCGCGATAAACGTAACCTCCAGTAACGGATTTATCATTAGCATCATGATTATATTCGTAAACTGGGGCTATAGTCCCTTCTATTGCACAATCTTGAGAATTATAACAAGAAGTCCCTTCCAAAATATTCCAGCCGTAATTACCTCCATTTTCAATAACATCTATTTCCTCCAATTGTCCCTGACCAACATCCCCGGCCCAAATTAGCCCGGTTTGTATATCAAAACTAAATCGCCATGGATTCCGTAAACCGTAAGCGAAAATCTCTCCTCGGGCCTCTGGAGTAGTGACAAAAGGATTATCAGAAGGAATCGAATATTCCGATTCGTCTTCCATTACATCCACATCTATTCTCAGGATCTTACCGAGAAGGGTGTTTAAGTTTTGGGCATTGTCAAAAGGGTCCCCTCCGTCCCCACCATCTCCGGAAGCTATGTACAGATACCCATCAGGCCCAAAGGCCAACTGTCCGCCGTTATGATTGGTAAAAGGTTGCGGAATTCTTAATAAAATAGTTTCGCTAGAATTGTCTGCTAGCGTTTCATCATTTGCTGAAACCGTAAATCGTGAAACTACCGCTAAATTATTCGATGGGGTATACATTACATAGAAAAATCCATTGGTACCATAATCGGGATGGAACGCCAATCCTAATAATCCCAACTCACCCGAACTTGCTATTCTATTCCCAATATCCAAAAAAGTAGAAGCGGATTCCACTGACTCATCGTTATCAAAAACTTTGATTGCTCCTCCCTGCTCCACAACAAAAAGTCGGTTGGAACCATCCTCGGGACTCTGTAAGTCCAAAGGTCTATTAAACACTAGATTTGGAAAGGCATTAACAAAGTCGACCGAATTTTCAGGGATAGGTGCAGGTGCATTATCATTGCTGCAAGATGCAAGCAGAAATAATACGATGCCAATGGCCACAAGTAACAACTTTTTCATAGCAATGGGGTTTATAGATGTACGGCAAAAACATCTATTTTGGACGTAATACGAAAAGTATAGGTGGGCAGTATTATAAAAAGCTTTGTATGGCTAAATCATAACTTTGAAGACCAAAGCCAAGTATGACCCCTTTAGCTCCTGCAGAAATATAGGAAACATGTCTGAAATCCTCCCTTTTGTGGGTGTTGGAAATATGAACCTCAACCACAGGTGTCTCTATCGCTTTCACAGCGTCTCCGATCCCCACAGATGTATGGGTATATGAAGCGGCATTTAAGATTATGCCATCATGGGAGAAACCTTTTTCCTGTATTTTACCAATAAGTTCTCCTTCTATGTTGGATTGATAATACTCAAGCTGAATATCCTTATACTTGAATTGAAGCTCTGAAAAATAATCCTCAAAAGTTTTGTTTCCGTAAACTTCGGGTTCTCTTTTGCCCAACAGGTTCAGATTTGGCCCATTAATAATGATTATTTTCATGGGATAAATGTACTAAATATTTCACCTTGAAAAAAAGGTAAGAAGTATCCTTAATCGGACAATCAAGAAAAGATAATTGAAGTATTGGAAAAATAAGCTTTCTAGAAAAGTATCAAAAAACCTAGTAAAACTGCAGAGAACGTAGCATCATCATTTACGGCAAAATAGGAAATATTAATTTCCGTGGTTCCACCACTAATATCCACGCCCATACTAGGTCTGTAGTAAAATCCACCATTATTACCCTCATTTAACCCGATGGCATAGCCGACATCTCCACCAATTTTAAAACCTGAGGTCGGGTAGATTCTTAAAGATCCCGCAACGGGAATAAATTGTACATTGGCAAACTCGGTCTCTACATTAAGTCCTCCATTGGAAATGGTTTGTTTTTCACCAAAAGCGTTTGAGAAACCTGTAGCAATACCTAAATCAATTTCGCGGGAAACTCCCCAGTGTTGGTAGATATCCAATCCTAAGTTAAGACTATATGCTTCCGAAAAATCCCCAACTACAAGTCCTACATTTGCACCGGCCCTAAAATTGGTTCTATCAACCTGTGCTTGTAGACCAATAGTAACAAGTGAAAAAACGAATAACAATAACAACTTAAACTTCACGGTTTTATAATGGTTTGGTTTGTTGAAGTAAAAATAGATGCTTGTTATCGCCCAGCGATAATCTTTGTTGTCAACTACATCTAGAGCGTTGTAGAAACAATAATTAAAGAAGTGATTGAATTGATTTACAATCTGATATACTAAAAAAGCGGAAGGTTTACTTCCGCTTTTTTACTATTGTTTGTGTAATTCTTAAAGGAAGTAGACCGCGGAAACTTGAAAAACCCTGTTCTTGGAGTTCACATCTTCGATTACATTTATGAATCCCGCTGAAAAACGTACCTGAAAGTAGAAGTTTTCATCCAAACGATATCCTGCCCCAATACCTAATCCGAGGTCCAGACCATTGGTAGCATCAAAACTAGCACCCGTTCCAGAAATATTCCGATCAACATTATTGGACAGCAAAAGGCCTACATAGGGACCTGCTTCTACATAAAGTTCATCCCAAACATTGTATTTGGCCATTACTGGAACGTTTAAGTACCAGAAATTTAAATCATCCTGAAAGAAACCTCCGCTACCTTGGTATGAGATTAGCGCTTCCGGCTGTATCATAAGCTGATCACTAAAGGGTATCTCTAAAACCCCACCAACATGAAAGCCTAATTTGGCATCATAACTAAGGTTGGCATCCCCACCTAATGATGAAACATTAAGACCCGCTTTTGCACCAAAACTCTGGGCTTGCAAAGTATAGCTCGTGAGAGTGAACATGCCCAGTAAAAAAATAACCTTTTTCATTTTATATGTGTTTAGATTGATGCAACAAATATATAAATCTTAAGAAACATTGTCAGTTATCAAATTAATATATCCCTTGGAATTTAAGATAATGTATATTTAAACCGTGGATTGGAAACAGGCCTTACAGGATTACGAGCATTATATAAAGTTGGAACGTGGACTAGCTTCCAATTCGATAAAAAACTACGTATTGGATGTGGAAAAGTTGGTTTCCTTTCTAGCAGAGAACAATCTTACAGAAACTCCGGTCAAAATCAGCAAAGAAACCGTGCAGCGTTTCGTGTATGAAGTTGCCAAAGTGGTAAATCCTAGGTCTCAAGCACGAATAATATCCGGTCTAAAAAGTTTTTTCAACTATTTGGTTTTTGAGGAATATCGCTTGGATAACCCCCTGGATCTAATAGAATCTCCTAAAATTGGTCGAAAATTGCCAGACACGCTATCTGAAAACGAAATAAACAAATTGATAGCGGCCATAGATCTGAGTAAACCGGAAGGTGAACGCAACCGCGCCATGCTGGAGACCCTTTATGGATGTGGGCTACGAGTTTCCGAGCTTATCGGGTTAAAAATTTCCGACCTCTATTTTGAGGAGGATTTTATTAAAGTAACGGGAAAAGGCGATAAGCAGCGATTTGTACCCATCAGCAATATCAACAAAAAATATATTAATATTTACCGGAAAGAGATACGGGTACACCTTAAAGTTCAACCAGGTTTTCAGGATATTCTTTTTTTAAATCGAAGGGGAAAACAACTTACAAGAGCCATGGTTTTTACCATTGTGAAAGACCTTGCTAAGAAAATAAACCTTGATAAGGTTATAAGCCCGCATACATTTAGGCATTCCTTTGCAACGCATCTATTGGAGAACGGGGCGGACCTCAGGGCAATACAACAAATGCTGGGACATGAAAGCATCACCACGACCGAAGTATACATGCATGTAGACCGTAGCCATTTGGCGGATGTGATGAACAAATTTCATCCTAGAAATTAAAACTTGAGTTTGCCACCTAAGGTGTAAATTTGAGGCATGGGTACTAAATATTCTCCATATGCTCCCATGGGTGAGCTGTTCATTTGAATATTACTTTTGGCCTCTATCGTTAAATTTCCATTGATATCATATCCCACTCCACTGATTAACCCGACTCTTGGCGGCATTGGTCTTAGTTGAGCATATTTATTAGCTTCCATTTCTATTTCCATACCAGAAAATAGATATAAATTATCATTTACATACCATTTTGGCTTTAAGTTGGTTCTTACTCTGTTTGTCATCAAGTAGGTATCGTAAAAACCGTTTAAATCCAGCTTTAACCTTTCTGAGATAGTGTACCTTATTAAAAATGCGCTATGTTCTTCATTATTTAAAAAAATAGGATAAGACCGACCTCCAATGAATAATCTATTTTGAGGCTTCATTCCCTCATCGATGGGTTCTTCTACCACTTGGGAAAATAGAAGCTGACCGAACAATATGGAAACAAAGAAAACTATCCTTCCCATTTCTTAAAATAACTATTGAAGTTGATATGACTTCAAAAAGATATTTCATATTACCTAAAGTCAGCAACACTTGTGAAGAATTTAACGCCAAAATTCTCTGGGAAAAACCTTGGTGCATTTTTAGCTAAGCACTAAAACTGTTTCGACCCCTAATTCACTAATCCTTAAACTGACTATAACTTCTTTTAAAAGGCCTAATGATGAGTCGCGCCTCGCGGTCAAATTTTATATAATTATATACCCAGTTAACGAATACCACTACCCTATTTCTAAACCCGATAAGAAAAAACAGGTGCACGAACATCCAAACAAACCAAGCAAAAACCCCTTGAAACTTAAAATTTTTAAGATCACAAACCGCCTTGTTCCGACCAACAGTGGCCATACTCCCCTTATCCTTATAAACGAACGGTTGTAACTCTTTACCGTCCAACAGTCTTCCCAAATTCTCACCTAAATGATTTCCCTGTTGTATTGCAGGTTGTGCCATCATTGGATGACCTCTAGGATTGTCATCGCTTTGCATACAAGCAATATCCCCGATCGCAAATATTTCTGGATGTCCAATTACTTGATTGTATTCGTTCACAATCAATCTATTGCCACCTGCAATCAATTCTTTTGCGTCCAGTCCTTTTATGGTGGCCCCCATTACGCCCGCTGCCCAAACCAAGGTAGCCGTTTCAAAGGTTAACTCTGTCTTAGTGGTCACTGTCTTACCATCATATCCTGTTACCCTAACATTTTTCCAGACCTGAACTCCTAATTTTTCCAAAAATTCCTCTGCTTTTGTGGAGGCCTGATCACTCATAGCATCAAGTAACCTATCACAACCCTGGACCAGATTAATCTGTGCCCTACGTGTATCCAAATCCGGATAATCCTTTGGCAGAATGCCTTTCTTTATTTCCGCCAATGCTCCTGCCAGTTCTACGCCTGTTGGTCCACCGCCAACGATAACGAAATTCATTAAAGCATCCCGCTCATGGTAATCATCCGTTAGTAAAGCCTGTTCAAAATTTTCCAAAATAAGACTTCGTAGATTCAAGGATTGCGGAATGGACTTCATGGCCATCGCATTTTTCTCTAATTCCTTATTTCCGTAAAAATTGGTCTCAGAACCCGTGGCAATTACCAAATAGTCATATTTAAGGTCCCCAATAGAGGTTTTTATTGATTTATTTTCCGGTACTATTTGCTTAACTTCCGCCAATCTAAAGAAAAAATTTTCATAACCGATCAGTACTTTTCGCAAAGGATAGGCAATGGAATCCGGTTCCAACCCACCGGTAGAAACCTGATATAACAAAGGCTGAAAAGTGTGATAGTTATTCTTGTCCAGTAAAACAACTTGTACCTCTTTTTTACTAAGTTGCTGGGCCAAGGAAATGCCTCCAAAACCCCCACCGATGATGACAATTCTAGGAGCGCTAGTGCGTGGTATGTTCATAGTTCAAATCTATCCGGTAAAATTAAACAATCACAACCCCTTTAAGAAAAGAATGATAGGTTTATTAGTATATTTAAACGCTAACTCAAATAAATCTAAAAAATGAAAAAATCAATAGTTTTAATTGCATCCATTTTGCTTTGCAGTTACACCATCAATTCCCAGACAAGCGAAAAAAAAATATTAGAGAATCTAGATGAAAAAACTGAAGATTACAGTGCCATAGCCCAAGAAATTTGGAACTTGGCAGAAATGGGGTATCAGGAGGAACAAAGTTCCGAGCTTCTGCAAAAAGCCCTCTCAGATGCCGGATTTACTATTAAAAAAGGTGTTGCCAATATACCTACGGCCTTTGTTGCGGAATATGGTAGTGGAAGCCCAATAATTGGGATTATGGGAGAATACGATGCTTTACCGGGACTATCCCAAGAAGCAGTGGCGGAGAAAAAGTCGGCCGGAAAGGCTGCTGGCCATGCTTGCGGCCATCATTTGTTCGGAACTGCATCCACAGCCGCCGCTATTGCGACAAAAGATTGGCTCAACGCAAATAAAAAACAAGGCACTATTCGATTTTATGGTACTCCCGCCGAAGAAGGTGGCGGCGCTAAGGTCTATATGTCCCGCGAAGGACTTTTTGACGATGTAGATGTTGCCTTGCATTGGCATCCCGGGGCACAGAACGCGGCTAGCGCTGCGGCAGCCTTATCGAACATTTCTGCAAAGTTTCGTTTTTATGGAGTATCGGCACATGCAGCAGGAGCTCCTGAAAAAGGTCGTTCTTCATTGGATGGTGTAGAAGCAATGAACGCTATGGTAAATATGATGAGGGAGCACATCCCTCAAGAGACTCGGATACATTATGTAATTACCGATGGTGGAAAAGCACCCAACGTTGTTCCCGATTTTGCCGAAGTGTATTATTATGCACGCCATAATCGAAGGGATGTGGTGAAAAGTATATTCGACCGTATTGTTAAAGCTGCCGAAGGTGCGGCCCTGGGTACGGGAACCACAATGGACTACGAAATTGTCAACGGAGTCCACGAACTGTTGCCCAACCTAACGTTACAAAAACTAGTGCACGATAACTTATCCAAAGTCGGAGGTATCGAATACAACGCAGAGGAAAAAGCTTTCGCAGATAAAATCGCAAAAACATTAGGACAGGAAAAGGCGGATTTAGAAACCGCAAAAAATATCCAACCCTATAAGACCGAAGCCAGGGCTTATGGTTCAACAGATGTTGGTGATGTTAGCTTTGTGGTTCCAACTGTAGGGTTTGGAACGGCAACTTGGGTACCTGGAACATCCGCCCATAGCTGGCAGGCTGTGGCAGCAGGAGGAACAACTATTGGTAAAAAAGGAATGATGGTCGCCGCCAAAACATTAACCTTGACGGCAATAGATTTATTCAGCAATGAAAAACTCGTTGCGGAGGCTAAAAAAGAGTTTCAAGAAAAAAGAGGTGCGGATTTTGTATATACACCTCTATTGGGAGACCGTCCTCCGGCACTGGATTACAGAAACTAAAATTTAAAGCTTAAACCAGGTTCAAGTTCAAAAACCAATTTAGGTCATGGGCTTGAACTTTTTTGTACAACTACCTCAAGATTAGGGCATCAGAAATTGAAAGGAAACAAAATTTAGATTTCCACCTAAGCATCAGAGTAAATAAATCTCGACTATCGAGTAAAAATTTTAATATAAGTGTAACAAAACAAACCTGTTCAACACTTATTACGTAAGAACTACCAACCACTAGTGAACAAAGAACTGGAACATCAATTTGTGACGGAGCTACAGGACAATCAGAATATTGTTCATAAGGTATGTACGCTATATACAAATGACCGGGATTCCCACAACGATTTGTTTCAGGAAATAACGATTCAATTATGGAAGGCATATCCAAAATTTAGGGGTGAGTCAAAATTCAGCACGTGGATGTATCGTGTAGCATTAAATACGGCCATTACACTTTACAGAAAGTCCAAAAGGCGTGTGGATACGCAGGATTATGAATCGGTAATTTTTAAAATAAAGGCCGACGAGTATGACGATACCGAGGAGCAACAATTAAAACTGATGTACACAGCGGTACGGCAATTGGGAGATATTGATAAAGCACTGGTATTTATGTACCTAGAGGATAAAAATTATACGGAAATAGCCGAGACATTAGGTATTTCCGAAGTGAATGCGAGGGTTAAAATGAATCGCATCAAAACAAAATTAAGAACCATTTTGAATCCATAGTAGTATGACGGATGAATTGGAATTGTTAAAAAAACACTGGCAAAAAGAGGATAAAGATTTGCCTCAACTTTCCTATAATGATATCCACAAGATGATTTGGAAAAAATCGTCATCAATAGTGAAATGGATATTGATCATTAGTATTTTGGAATTTGCCCTTCCCCACCTTCTGTATCTTTTACCCTCTATGAAAGAGAATATGAAGGTTTACGAAAATTTAGGAGTTAGCAATTATTTTTTCGCTTTGAACATCTTTTATTACGTCGCTGCCATTTATTTTATCTATCAATTTTATAAACGGTTTCGCTGAGATATCCGTTTTGGACGATTCGAAAAAATTGATGAACAAAGATTATTCGTACAAGGAGAACAGTAAAGCACTGGGTGGTATTTTCCTTATCCACCATATTGATTTTTACTGTAATCACGGTTATCGGCATTTATCTAAACAATGATGTAGTGCATCTATTTCCCGAATTGAGAGAAGGTTTAGAAGAAATTCCTCCAGAGAAGCTCAGAGCTACCTTAATGGTAAGTATCGGAATATTTGGAGTATTAATGACCCTTTTTATGGGAGCCATATATTTCCTCCTTTATGGGTTATTACTCCGAAAACTAAAGAAAAATTATAGGGAACTAAGACAGTTGGAGTTCTAAGAGTTACTCCATCTTCGCTGCTGGTTTTCCTCTTCGTAGGCCAATAGTTCTTTTTCTGAAATTACCTTTAAGAAAGAAGGATGTTGCTCGATGGCATATTCTAATTTTTCGATTATTGCTTCGCTCGATTCATTATCATAATCAATTTCCAATGGTTCTTTTATGACCATGGATTGGAGAATTCCTTTTTTCTTTACTCGTAGACCCTTTTTATCAAATGAGCGCCTAAATCCGTCTATAACAACCGGGACCACAACTGGCTTGTATTTTTTAATAATGTGTGCAGTTCCCTTCCTCAGCGGTTTCCAAGGGGTAGTTGTGCCTTGCGGAAAGGTAATTACCCACCCATCTTTTAAAGCAATCCCTATGTTGGAAATATCGCTCATTTTCACTTGGCGATTAACGTCCTTACCCTCGGCACGCCATGTACGCTCTACACTAATAGAACCTGCATAGGCCAGTACTTTGGTCAACAGACTTTTCTTCATGGTTTCGGCAGCAGCTATATAATACATGTTCAATTTTGGCTGCCAGATATAGCCCAAGTTTTTTATAGAATCCTCTCGACCACTTAAACTTGCATTAAAAACATGGAACATAGCCACAACATCGGCGAAATAGGTCTGATGATTGCTCACAAAAAGTACATTGGTATCGGGAAGGCTTCTTATGATTTCCGAACCGTCAATTTCCAGTTTATTGAATTTTTTGTAGCGCTGATGGGACAGTACCGCTAGAATACGGATCAGCCATTTCTTCAAAAACAAATTATGCCCAAAAGGGTTTTTCTTAAATAATCCCATAAAAGCTAAAATAGTAAATCTGTTTTACAACGCTTGATTCAATAGCGTTTTAATCTCGCTCAACATCATTGCCGTAGCACCCCATACGATATAACCATTTAATTTAAAGGCAGGTACATCTATTTCTGTAGCATACGATGTGCTTAATTTTCTGGTCACCACATTGTGCTCATTTAGAAAATCCATCAAGGAAATTTCAATAGAACGTTCAACCTCGTCCTCTTGAAGTACAAATGGCTGAGGCTTTTTATACAATCCAATGTAGGGTTGGACTTCAAAATTACTGGGAGGAATATAAATTTCAGAGATTTCACGAACAATTTCCACATCTTTTGGTTCTACCCCAACTTCCTCATATGTTTCCCTTAGCGCGGTAACCATTAAGTTTTCATCCTCCATTTCTACTTTACCTCCGGGAAAACCTACCTGATTGGAATGTACCCCATTATACGTTTTTCGTAAAATGCACAGCAATTGTGTCCTGTTCGCAACACCGGGATAGAACAAGGCCAATACAGCAGCCTTCCTCGGATTTTTCTTTTTGATTTTTCCATCCAACAACTCACGAATACGAACTTCGGGTGCCATTTTATAATGCGAAGCTTCGCCTGGAAGAGGTAAATCTTTTATTTTTGAAATTCGTTGTTCAAAAATGTCGAAATCCATGCGTAGACTTAAAATTCTTAGTTATCTCCTGATTGGTTGTCATATATTTTCCGGATGCAAAGATAGCCCGAAGAAATCAGAAAACACAGTTGAACCGGTCGTCAAAGAGGTAGATACGGCCACGACACAAACCGAGACCAAAAAAGAAGAAAAATTTGAGCTTACCGAGGATAACGCCATTGACTTTTTCTTTGATTATCAACAGGACTTAAAGGTAGACAAGGTTAGAATGACCACT
>CAWKFV010000019.1:0-128980 GCA_963848865.1 uncultured Flavobacteriaceae bacterium
AAACCTGTTTGACAATTTCCAATTCTTCGTTGGTGGGTATGACCATAATTTTAACACGTGAGCCGGTAGTATTGATTTCCCGAAGCTGATCGGATTTCGCTTCGTTCTTTTTGGGATCGATGTGCATCCCCAAATACTCCATATCGGTACACACCATGTGACGGATTTTAGAAGAATTCTCCCCAATACCAGCGGTGAATACGATGGCATCCAAACCGTTCATGGCGGCGGTATACGCACCAATGTATTTTTTGATGCGGTATGCGTTCATCTCGAGGGCAAGTTTACAGGCTGTATTCCCTTGTTCGGCTGCAGATTGAATATCCCTCAGGTCATTGAACCCTGTGAGGCCTAGCATTCCGCTTTCTTTGGTAAGCATTCGATTCACCTCGTCTATCGAATATCCTAAGCTGTTCACCAAGTGAAAAATCAGTGCATGGTCGATATCACCACTTCTAGAGCCCATGATAAGGCCGTTTCCTGGGCTAAAGCCTAAACTATGGTCCATACTCTTTCCGTTTACAATGGCGGTCATGCTGCACCCATTACCCAGATGGATGGTGATTACTTTCGATTTTTCTTTCTTCAGAAATCGAATGGCTTTTTCCGAAACGTATTTATGGCTCGTGCCATGGAAGCCGTATACCTGAACCCTGTGCTCCTCATATAATGCATTTGGAATGGCAAATTTACGGGCCTTTACGGGCATGGTCTGGAAGAAAGCGGTATCGAAAACCGCTATTTGCATGGCTTTCGGAAACAATTGCTCGGCAATCTTGATGCCTTCTAGGTTGTGTGGATTGTGTAACGGTGCAAGCGTGGCATAATGTTGAATTTCATTTTTTACGGATTCCGTGATCATTGTGGTGTTGGAAAACGAGTCGCCCCCGTGTACCACCCGATGCCCAACCGCGTCAATTTCATCAGCATTCGCCAAGATTCCTTTTTCGGGATGTAAAAGAAGGCCCGCTATTATTTTGAGTCCGGTCGCATGCGTGTCTATGGGAACTACTTCCTTGATGGAAACAGATGCCGTTCTGTAGGATAGGGTAGCTTCGGATTCACCGATACGTTCCACCATTCCAGAACAGATGACCGTTTCTGAAGGCATTTCAATACCCTTAAATTTGATGGAGGAGCTTCCAGAATTAATGACAAGAATTTTCATTTTTTCATTTTTTAACGTTTTACCCGATTTAAAATCGGGCGTGATCGCGGAAGACCCTAGAAACCTTCTGCCTGTATGGCCGTAATCACCACCGTATTGAAAATATCATCTACGGTGCAACCACGGCTCAAATCGTTTACGGGTTTATTGAGACCTTGTAACATCGGGCCAATGGCTAAGGCCCCAGTTTCCCGTTGTACCGCCTTATAGGTATTATTTCCTGTATTTAAATCAGGGAAAATAAAAACGGTGGCCTTTCCCGCCACTTCAGAATTCGGTAATTTACTCAGGCCTACCTTTAGGTCAACCGCAGCATCATATTGAATGGGACCCTCTATCTTCAAGTCTGGCCGTTTTTGTTTGACTAGCTGGGTAGCTTTTCGAACCCGGTCCACATCTTCACCGATTCCCGAGGCTCCCGAGGAGTAGGAGAGCATGGCGATGCGCGGCTCAATGCCAAAAGCAGTACTAGTGTCCGCAGATGAAATGGCAATTTCTGCCAACTGCTCGGCGCTAGGGTTAGGGTTTATCGCACAATCCCCGAACACCGTAACCCTATCTGGAAGGCACATAAAAAATACCGAGGAAACCAAAGAGACCCCCGGTTTTGTCTTCACGAACTGTAACGCGGGAAGAATCGTGTGCTGTGTGGTATGTACCGCCCCGGAGACCATGCCATCTGCATGGCCCTTGAAGACCATCATAGTTCCGAAATAGGAGACATCTGTCATGAGATCACTGGCCATGGTCAGGTCTACATTCTTATGTTTCCGTAACTCGAACAAGGTTTTTGAATAGTCTTCAAAATGTTCGGATGCCGCCGGATCTACGATATGTACATTATCGAAATCTAAGGTGATATCAAGCTTGGAAAGAATATCCATGATTTGTGACGGATTGCCAAGCAGGGTCAATTCTACTGCGTTCACATCGAGAAGACCTTTTGCCGCAAGTAGAATGCGTTCATCGGTACCTTCTGGAAGCACAATGTGTTTTTTGTGTTTTTTGGCCCGTTTTAGTAAATTATACTGAAACATTCTAGGTGTTATCCCATTCGCTTTAGACGTGATAAGCCGTTCTGCAAGCTCTTCCGTAGGTACGTAGGTTTCAAAATCATTGATCGCCGTTTTTATCTTTTCCGTATTCTCTGCATACATCTGTGATTTTATCGATCCAATGTTATTGGCCATAGCGAATGTGCCGCCTTCTACTGAAATGATCGGAACGACATCCGAAAGGCCTTCGATCAGTTTGATGATGGCATCCTCTGGTGTTAAGCCTCCTGTCAATACAATCCCGGATATGGAAGGATAGTTTGCCGAAATATTGGCCTGTAAAGCCCCTAAAATGATATCGGCCCTATCCCCAGGTGTTATGACCAGTCCGTTTTCTTTGATATGGTTCAGGTAATTCCGCAATTGCATCGCTCCCACGCTGAAACCATCGACCCTATTGTTGATATAGGCCTCCCCAAAAAGTATGTTGCCCTGTAAACTGTCATTGATTTCTTTTACCGATGGGTTGGCTAAAATCGGATTCAACGGTATGGCGGCGACCAAAACATTGGCAGGTACCTGGCTCCTCAATCTTTTCACTACCCGTGTCCGGTTTTCGGGGGCTACTTTGTTTGCAATGGCGGCCAATACCTGAACCCCCTTATCGTCGAACGAATCATAGGCAATTTGCAGGTTGCCCACTAGGGCATCCATGGTCTTGCCAATACCGCTGGCCAGAATAATCGCAGGTATTCCTAGATTTTTAGCAATGACAACGTTGATGTCAAACTCGATGATCGTGCCTTCGCCAGAGAAATTGGTACCCTCGACCAATACGAAATCGAACCGTTCCTCGATGGCTTTGTATTTACCGATGATGGTATTGATAAGCTCATCTTCCTTGTCCTCGTTTTTCATTCGAATTACCTGACTTCTGGTAAACGCATATGCATCTGCGAAGGGAATATCCATATTGAAATAGGTAGATATGGTGTTGATATGGTTGTCAATTTCATCCTCTTTAAAATCATCGATAATGGGTCTGAAATAAGCGACTTTTGCCGCTTTTGCCAACAGTAATTGCATCAATCCCAAAGAAATGATAGATTTTCCGCTGTTAGGTTCTGTGGTGGCAATGTAGATGGCCTTGCTCATGAATAGGTATTTTACTTGATAATCGAGATTTAATGGACCGACACCTGCCTGCCGAACAGGCAGGCTTGCGTCGAAATAAAATTTTAATTTCTTTTGAACGCCTCGGGAGTTCGTCCCGAGGTAATTTTGTTGCAAATTTAAAGGTTTAAGGTGGTTACCTTAATTTGGAAAGGAAGTTATTTTGATAATTGTAAACTGCAGGAAAAAAGCATGCATGATCATAGCTGTTGTATCGTGTTAAAGGAAATAATTCGATTCGTGTGCTCTTCGAGTAGTGTGCCGGAACAATTTGTCATTTTTGCCACGAAGGGTAGAAAGACAAAATAGAAAAGAGCATACGCTATAATGAGCTACCTTATTCGTAAATGGACGAAAACAACGATTGGTTTTGCATATGGTCACGGCAAAGACCAAGATGAAGAAGATCGGTACGGCCCGTTGAACGCTAAAAGTAAAATGTAAAATCCCCTTTAAGACGTATTTAGAGTTGTTGTAGATTGGGGTATAAAAACAGTAAAGCCCAGCATTTAAAAAACTGGGCTTTAAAGACTAAATATGTAGCGAGAGGGGGGCACGATCCCCCGACCTCCGGGTTATGAACTTTAACCGCTATTTTTAAGTTTAACAACCTATTGAAAAACAATTAATTATTAAATATATTTTTATTGTTTTAGTGTAAACCGTATTTGGTAGCGTATACGATTTACTTTGTAAAAATATTGAACTTGTATAAATTCTCCTATTCATATTTGTAATGTGCACAATATTAAAGAAGATTGGTTAGCGGTTTTAACTCTGCCACCCCGACTTTTAATATTCTAATTCTAATAATCAATTGATTAACAGGTTTTTTTTGACTTAATTGGAAAGGACGGACACAGTGTACCACCCGCGCCGTATTAAAGCGAGCATAGACATATCTAATACAAACCTTTTTGTAGCATTGTCTAAACCGATTTTTAAAGTGGTTCAAAAAAAATCCGTTTTCAGTGGTTCACTTTGATAGTTTTTTTGCAGTATGGCACTAAGCAAAGTCGTGACCCTTAAAAAAATCCTATTATAGCTATTTTTCTTGGGTCCGCTTTAAGGTATATTCCATTACCGTATCAATGTCATTTAAATAGTCTTCGATGCTTTGTGTTACGAAATAGTCGGGCATAATACCTCTCTCATCGGGAAAGGAATCTGCTGTTGTTTCGTGGGTATACCTACCAACCCAGTAGAAGATACCTGAATTCGATAATTTAAATGGTCTTTGACCTCCGGTACAAAAGTGATTGCCACCTAGTTCTTCACCAATTATGGTAGCCAACTTTCTTTGTTTAACAAATGATAAGATATGCCCCGTGGTTGACCCCCCTTCACCATCTATTAGGAAATATTTTTTTCCTTTAAAGCGATTATCCATTGGTTCAAAAGATTGACCCGCCATATTTGAACCTTCAGCTAATTTTTTATAGATAAACGGTTCCTTTACCAAGTATTGCAAAAGGTAAACACCAGTATTTCCAGGCCCACCACCATTTGAACGCATATCTATAATTAGATTTTTTACGTTTTTAGCTTTGATTTCTTGAAAACTATGATCAATAAAATCTTTGAATATCGAAAAGCGATTTCCATAGTAAGCACCGGAATTTATAATGGTGAGTACAGCAGTTTTATCATCAAGATAATCTAAGCAAAGATCTTTGCTTTCGCATAAGTTAGTGGCGAAATGTCTTTTTGCAGGTTCGTATGTTGTAAGCTGTTCTAATTTTAAAGGGGATTTGCTGCCCCTTACACGAATCGTATATTTTTCAGGAAAACCTAGAGCATAGGCTATATAGGCTGTGCCGTAGGCACTATAAAAAAGCTTTTTGCCCGTCTCAATGTGACCTTGTGACGGAATATGTTTAAAGATTTCTTCTCGTAAGTCTTCAATCTTTGTCCCATTTATGGTTAGGATTTCAACACCTTCTTTAACATTTGAATTTATTAGTGGTTTTGTGACAAAAAGTTTTTTATCAATAAACCTTGTTTCCAAAGGAAATCGTAATGCTACAGGTAACATTTCACTTTCTTGATTAAAATAACCTAATCCAGAGTGCACACAATTAATGTTAGCAAAGAGTTCACTACAATGCCATATAAATTCCCCATAGTTTGTTTTATCTGTTATTAAGTGTTTTTTTTCATTGACAATGCGCCAAAAATCTTCTTTTGGCATAAATTTATATGGGTGTGGATTTACTGTGGTAAGTGTATATGCCAATTCATCTAAATCGTCCAAATATTTTTGTTTTGGATATACTTTGTAAAACTTGTTCTTATTTCTGTTTTCAAACTCTATGTCAACTATGACTCTTTCGGCATTTTCATTTTTTGGATGAAGTGCCAAGGATTTTTCATAGTTTTTTATCGCGAGAACTCGATTATCATTTTTTAGATATGCTTCTCCCAAACTATCATATGCATTGGCAGAGTTTGGGAATTCTGAAATCAAAAGGGTAAAAATTTTAATTGCATCTTCGACTCTTTCATCGTTGAGCAATTGATACCCTAAACTGTTTAGTTCGTTTTCATCTTCGAAATTATAGTGATCTAATTTTTCTTTTTTTAAATGTTCGTAATACAAAATGGTTGCGTCAATATCGTTTAAAGATTTTTCTACTAGGGTATTCTTTATGGATTTTTTAGCTTGTGATTGACAAGAGCTAACTAAGGATAAGGTAACTAAGCAGATTAATAATTTGTAGGTATTCATGTAAACGTCATTTATTTTCCACAATTTTAAGCGCTACCGTTTACAGATGAACTATCTAAAGAGTATTTTTTTGTTCTGATTTATAAATGAGAACCAATTATTGAGATTTGTACTGTGTTGGTGTGAGATGGGTGAATTTCTTAAACGCCTTGTAAAAAGCTGATTTGGAGTTAAAGCCACATTGATGACCTATGGCTTCTACAGTGTAGAGGGAGTTACCCCCAAGTAATTGTTTTGCCTCTTCAATTCTAAATTCATTGATTAGATCGGTAAAGTTTTTCCCTAAATATTCATTGATCAGTTTTGATAATTCATGTGCGGAAATATCTAAACGGTGCGCTACTTCCAATAGTTTTAAATTGGGGTCTGTATATAATTTTTTGTCTTTAACAATAGTATTTAATTCTCTTATGAGTAAATCATTTTTTTTGGAGGGTACTAATGTTTTTTTCTTTTTCAGCTTTTCAAAAATCGTTGAAGTGGATTTCTTTTTTAAGAGAAAGAAAATGAAGAATACATAGAATAACATTGAAAAAATGATGGAACCACTTACAAAATAATTAAAACTGATAAACGCGTAAGATGCCCAAACAATTAGAACGGATAATGTCAAAAGTAAAAGCCATTTGGTTATAAGTGAAGGTACGTTTCGGTTTTTATAATTTAATTTCAAAAACATGCCAGTGATTAGGATATAAATGAATCCTTGTAAATGGGTAACTGGTAAAATAATCGTTTTTGCCAGCTCATTATTTTCTTGAAAAGGAATAAAGAAGGTAATGATAAAAACGACAAAAAACCAAAATAGTAGGTGGTAAACCCAGTACCTGATCCAGAAGGATTTTGGCTGTACAACACTTACCACATAGCTAAACAACAATGGACCTATTAATAAAAAAAAAGAAGGGCCGGATTGTAAAAACCAAATTGGTTCCTCGCTAGAAAAAGCATACAGTAAGCCTTTTAAAACCCTAAGATTTAATACTAATAAGAATAAACCAAAAAGGCGATTGCTCTTATTTGAATAAGAGCTGTTTATTAATAAATAAAGGGCAACAATAAAACTGTTGAAAACGCCAATGGCACCAAAAAAAAATAGTATTTGAGATATATAGAGCATTTTCTCAAGTTTAAAATTTTTCTTTCTAAAAGACGTTCAAAAAATCAATTTTAATTTTAGGTAAGGTTATGTTGACCGCATTTAAAACACTTACCATTCCAATCAGCTGAGTACAAGTCATCGCACAACACTATTTCTAGAAATACAAGCCTCCGTGCACAGCAAATTCCTCTTTTAAGTACTTCTCAAGTATGTCAGCTAAGAACCACACTTTTCCATCTGCAACTATCTCTGTATTTGGGTCAATTTTATTGTTCAACAACCACTCGTCAATATCTGTATTTTTCATATTTCAGCTATTAATTTCAAGCAAATTGCCATTACATTTTATCGTTATATACAACACCTAAAAAAACAGTATGATTTACTGAAGGTTTTCTCAATCGGACCGAATTACATACTGGAAAGGTCAACTTCTCACTCGATCGCTACAAAAAAGGACTTACTAAAAGTAAATGCAAAAACTAACCATAAAACAGATATATTCCAGTACTTTTTCCAGCTTAAATCAATCCTTATTTCTTTCTTTCTTCGATTGGTTGATTTTCTAATACCCTTTTTAAATCCAAATCCTGAAAGTCAAAACTAAAATCGATAAAACGAGAAATACCTTTCATTTTAATGTTTTGGGCGTTACCATTTTCATCTAGCGAAAAAATGGCAAAAGCATCGGCTTCCATATCTTGATATTCCCATTTTATCGCAAAAGCATTGCCTTCATAAAATTCCATTTTACCATTTAATCTTGGCGACTTATGCGATTTGAACCATAAATCCCCGTCCTTATCAAATACGTCAACCTTTCCAAACCAATCATCCTTATAAACTCCAACATAATTGTGCTTGTTAATTTTGACAGCTTTATTCGATTTCACTTTAGCCCAAACTTTGTCGGAATCCGAATCTCTCATTTGTTGACGTCGCTGCTGAAGGCCCTTTGTCATTTCTAGCCAGTTGATTCCAGTTTCTAGCTTTAAGTATTCATCCAGTAAATTAAAACCCATTAAGCCGTTCATAAGATCCGCACCTTCGGAATTATTCAAAACTACAATTCCTAATTCAAGTTCTGGAATTAAGATAACCTCAGAAGACATTCCCGCAATTAATCCCGAATGTTCAACTTTGAAAAAACCATTCATATCCGACAAAAACCAACCTAATCCATATCCTGAAAAGTTGGATTTAAAGGGCAACATCGGGTCTGATTGAATTTTAATAGGTGTATGAACTCGCCACATTTCTTGTTGCTGTTGTTCTGAGTACAGTGTTTTCTCGAAATCAGCACCATAATTACCTTCGTTCAATTGTACTAACATCCATTTACACATGTCATTTACACTAGCCCAGATTCCGCCTGCTGCACCATTCAATTTTTGTTTTGTATTAACATCCGGTTTTGGATTTTCTATAGCTTTCAGCGTTTGGCCATCAAAGGAATGTGCAACTGCGTAATTCCCACTTTTCCATGCATCGCTAAAGCTTGAGAACGAATTGTTCATTTGCAAAGGTTTCAAAATTTCTTCATCCACAAATGTTTCCCACGTTTTTCCACTAACTCTGGTCGTAAATTCTCCAGCAACCAGGTACAATAAATTGTCATAATCAAATTGAGTTCTAAAGGCCGTGGTAGGTTCAAAGTATTGAAAAGACGTCAGCACATCCGTGATAGTAAAATCCGAATCACTTGGAAAAATCATAAGGTCACCAGCACCAAGCCCTAAGCCGCTTCGGTGTGTCAGAAGGTCTTGAATAGTAAAATTGTAGGTGACATAATCGTTGTACATCTTAAATTCTGGAATATAATCTATAACCTTATCCTCCCAGTTAATTTTACCTTGGTTAACCAAAATAGCCAATGCAGCAGACGTGAACGCTTTTGAATTTGAGGCAATGCCAAACGGGGTATCGGCCGTTACAGCTTCTTTTGAATCAACTGAATTTATACCATAACCTTTGGCATGGACAATCTCACCGTCTTTGACGACACCAACAGCAAAGCCTACAGTATTATCAATTGCGCTCATTGCATTATTAACTAGGTCATCTATTTGTGTCGCAGTCATTTGGGCATTGGCCCACACTATGCTAAATAATACAATGAGAAGACCGATTGTGGCGGTTCTGAAGTATTTAACACTATTATTTACTCTTTCAATTCCTATTATATTTTTCATTATTTATTGTTTTATATTATTTAACAGTACAGTACTACTCATTTCAAGCTAAATGAACTGCACAAATAATAGTACGATTATTGAAGTGTATGTTTCAATTGAATGTCCTACTCAACGAACACTATTTGGTAGGCTAAGGCGCATTCCGAGACTATAATTAAAATACCTTTTATAATTTTATATATAAACGTTACCTTAGAATGCTTAGAAATAATAAATCATGTTTATTATGAATTGAGCAGGTAAATCCAATACTATAGTCCTTTTACACGGGTATTTTCAAAGAAACGATTTGCATTTACCTTTTTAAGAAGGGGGGTATTAACTAATTATCAATGAGTGCTAATTGATCAATAGCACGCTGGTTCTCAGGATTCATATCTAAACTTTTCTTATAGTTAAATATGGCTTCTTCCTTTTGTCCTGATTCAAGATAAAAATCAGCTAAATAACTGTAGGGATACCACTCATTTGAATAAGCTTCCACAATCAATTTCATCACATCGATTGCCATATCAAATTTCTGTTGATGTAGATATTCCTGTGCATAATGAAAAGTGTTTTTATCGGAAATATTGTTATTCAATTCATTCAGTTTTGCTTTCGCTAATTCAAATCCTTTTTCATTATACGTTTTAATTACTTCCTCGGTATTAACAAGTTGAATACTCTCTTTCGTTTCCCCAAAAAATTCATTTCGAATAAACGTTCGTACTTGTGCCCAACCATCCATAGGGCTTCTATTGGAGAGTGATATTATGATTATAGGTGTATTTTTAGTGATGTCCACTTCTCCCGAAACACCTGGTGCTCCTCCATTATGACCATAAATTTCAATGCCATTTATAGTATTCAAACTCAATCCAAGACCATACTGATTTTCAAAACTATCTGTCGTCATTAAGTTAAACGATTTTCCAGAAATCAGTTTGGTGCTTCTTAAAGCTAAGGCAAATTTATGCAAGTCAGTTATTTTAAATCGTCCGCCGCCAGCAGAACTGAATAATTCAACCGAACTATTTATTTTTAAGGGTTTAAAGATATTTTGTTGAACGTAACTATTATAGCTTTGTTTAGTTATGTTCTCTATTATCAACCCCAATACAACAAAACCAGCGTTACTATACCTAAACGATACACCAGGTGAAAACTCTAACGGATCGTTTACAAAAAAAGGCAAAATATCCTCTAACTTTTGAATCGTACCTTCTGGTTGCTCAAAGAATTCTTTGCTAAAAAAATCGCCTAAACCTGAGGTATGTGATAATAACTGTTTAACTGTGATTTTTTCTCTTGCATCTAGGTTGGGATAGTCTGGGAGGATTTCACCGATTGTATTACTTAATTTCAACAAGCCCTTTTCTTGTAATTGCAATATTGAAACAGCTGTGAACATTTTCCCCATAGAAGCAATGTCAAAACTCGTTTCAATGGTATTCGGCGTTTCTCTATTTTCATCTTCATACCCGTATGCTTCTTGAAATAGAATCCGATCGTGCTCCGCAATTAATATTGTACCATTAAATCCATTTTTGGAATCCATTTCATTTAAATATGTTCTCGTTTTTTCGACTGCTGCAGCAACCCTATCTGGGGTTATTTGAGCATTTACACAGATAGAGCATATTAGTGCCATCAGCACAATAGAAGCGGTCATTTTGAAGTAATTCGTTTTAATTTCCATACGGTTTTTTCGTTCGTTATATTTCATGATAAATTGTTTTTCAGATTATTGAATATCGCTGTTCTTCCCATTTCAAGCAAAATGAAAAGGATAATTAATGTTATGATTATTGAAGTGTATGTTACAATTGAATGTTCGACTGAACGAACACTATTTGGTAGGCTAAAAAGTATTCCAAGCACTATAACCAAGATACCAGAGGCTATTAAAGCTTTCAAGCCTTTTGCCTTGTAACGGGCTATTTGAGCTTTTGAAAATTCTTCTTTCTGTATTGCATTTAAAATAACTGCCTCTAAGTCAATAGGTTCGTTAATTTGATCTATTTTCCCAAAAATTTCTTTTAAGTGGTGTTTATCCTCCATTTTAATAGGGCTTTTTTATTTTTTCATCCTTTAGCACCCTATAGAAACTTGTTCTTCCCCGATGTAAAAGGACTTTTACGTTAGATTTGGTAAAGGCGGTTATTTCCTCAATCTCCACAATGCTTTGGTCATCGATGTAATACAGTTGTAATACCAAAGCTTCTTTTGCAGGTATTTTTTCAAATACTCTTTTTATCAGTTTTTTTAAATCTTGCTTTTCTAATTGATCAATGGCGTTATTGAATGCGGTTTTTTCATCTTTTGTAATCGAATATTCTCCCACCACTTCATCTTTCCGCTTTTCTCGTTTTATGAATTGTAATGCCGTATTGACTACAATTCGGTAAAACCAAGTGGAAAATTTTGAGTCGTTTCTAAAGTTGGTCAGGGAAGCATAGGCGGTAATAAAACTATCCTGAACAACATCTTTTGCATCATCTTCGCGCTTTACAATTGAAATAGCCAGGTCAAATGCTTTGTTTTGATACGTTCTTATGAAATAACCAAACGCATTGGTGTTTCCCTTTAAAACCTCATTTATGTAATGGGCATCCATAAAGGTTTATTTGTTTTTCTGTAATCGCTTGGCCCAGAAAAATGATGCGATAAGGCTTACTCCACCAAACAAAAGCATAAAGGACGGGTAAAAAACCACTTCGTCTATTTTCAAAGTTTTTTCAATTACGTATGCCAAAAGCAAACCGAAAGCAATACCTACCATTAACATTCCTAATTTTATTTCCAAATATCTGCTATTGGACGGCGCGCTGGTATCAATACCTTTTTCAATTTTAGCCATTCGCTCTAAATGCGATGCTTTGATAAAAGTGTAGATCGTGTATCCTGAGGCTACAACTAAAGCCATTAATACAATTCCAGGCCCAAATATAAAATCATCCATTATTTTATGTTTTAAAAGTTACACTTATATGATTATTGTCAATTCAATAAGGTTACAGATTTTTTGATTTATTTTTTGTTGTTCTTTACAAGACGATCAAATTGAAAGGAAACAAAAAACGTAATTATAGTTTTTATTTTTAATGAGCTAAAGCATTGTATGAATACCATTCTCTATAGTGTCCTTTTATCATTTTGGTTAGGAACATAACAAGCTAATCTTTATAAATATGTACTAAAGAAGGAGCAGAATCAGTAAGGGTATATAAAATTGAAAAGGTATTGTGTACAATTGTAGTAGCTTGAATTTTGCAAATTTAAGCTACTAGTAAGAATTGTCATTTTTATTGAATTTTATCTGAAGCCTTTGCAAAATTGACATTATTGTGATTAGTGTTGGCCAATGATTATCCGAAGGTTATCTTTCAATTGTTCCTGTTTTGTCAAGCATGCGGGTATTAATGGTCGTAAGATTAGGTGGTCCATTTTTTATATCCACTAGGTAACTAGGAATGTATAAAACCAGTAGCTCCAATTTTATGGTAAAACTTGATTACTCTTTTGTTAAAGTCAGGAGTCTGCCATTGAATATGTGTACAGCCTAATTTCCGCCGTTCTTCTTTAATTCTCGTCACCAGCTTTTCTCAGATACCCAAGCTTCTTGATTCTTTGGTAATAAACCAACAATCCATATAAAGGTAATGTGCCGCATCCCAAGTTGAAAACTGTTTCATATAAGTCGAATAGCCAATTAACTTATTATCTTTTTCCGCAACTAAGGCAATTAAATTTGGGGAAGTCGAGAACAAATGCTTAGACAGTTGTTCTTCTTTTAGTATGGTACGAAAGCGTCAAAACGCTTTGATAAGCGTACCAATTAAGAAAAAATATTGTAATAAATTGATTATGGGAGGAATAGGCTATGAGTTTCTATTTCTGCCACCCCGACCAAGAAAATCCAATCACTAAAGTTTTAGGATTTTTTGTTTGTGATTATTCCCTTTTTGTGTTTAAAGAACTCATTGGATATCACTACTATTACATAAAGAGTTTACGTTTGAGTGACTATTTGATACTAAAAAAGCGCTTGACCTCTTCCCATTTTACAGGATATTTAATCATGGTAAATTTATAATTAACTTAACTATTACAAATCCGACGGTTTTATATTCGTAACGTTCACAATAACAGTGTTTTATATGATTTATTTAGTAATCGTATACGGCAATCATAAAAAAAATAAACCGTTGATATTGAGTCTAAACAATTCAATATCAACGGTTTAATTGTAGCGAGAGGGGGACACGAACCCCCGACCTCCGGGTTATGAATCCTGAGACATTTGGCTTTAGTTGGTCTTAATTGGTCTAACAATCAATTGGTTATGAATGATTTATGAAATTTGAAAGATTTGAAAAATCATTAATATTTAAGTAAATCCATCAAATGTTGTACCTATGTTGTACCTAAATTTCGTATCTTGTACATAACAAAATAGGGGATTATGGCAACAATTAAGGCAGTTTTGAGAAAAAAGCCAAATAGCGCGGGTCTATTTCCGTTGGCTATTCGGCTTACAAAAGACAGAAAATCATCTTTTCTTTTTACGGGACAGTATATCGATGAGAAGTATTGGGATGGAAGATCCAATAGAGTAAAGAAATCCCATCCTAATGCGAATCGTTTGAACCATCTTTTGACGACAAAATTAGCGGAGGCAAATGATAAACTGATTGAGAGCGATAGTCAGGCTAATGCTCAATCGGCGAGAAAAATTAAGAAAAGAATCGTGGGAAAGACCAAATTGGATTTTTTTCAAGCCAGTGATTTTTTTCTCTCCAACCTGCTCAAAAGGAAAAAATTCAATCAGCATTACAATCAAGAAAAAAGACTTGGAATATTTAAAAGGTTTTTAGGTCGTAAAGAACTTTCCTTTACGGATTTGGATGTGACGTTGCTGAAAAATTTTGAGGCATATCTTTTGTATGAAAGAAAGGTTGCTCCAAGAACAGCTATCAACTATCTCATGCTCATTCGCACTATCTACAACTCCGCTCGAAATGAGTACCATGTTGACGATAGGAATTATCCATTTGGCAAAGGTAAAATCCAGATCAAGTTTCCTGAATCGGAAAAAATCGGATTGAATAGGGAAGAGGTTCAATTATTGGAATTGGCGAAAAACTTGAGTCCAGAGCAACGGTATGCGCTTAACACTTGGCTAATGAGTTTTTATTTTGCAGGAATTAGGGTAGGGGATGTGATAAAGCTGAAATGGTCGGACTTTAAGGATAATAGGCTCTATTATAGAATGGGAAAGAACAAAAAATTGGTGTCCATGATAGTTCCTGGGAAAGCTAAGAAAATATTGGGCTACCATGCTGAATTTAAGAAAAACAAAAGTGGTTTGGTCTTTCCATACTTAGTAGGAACAGACATGAAAGATGAAAAGCGGGTAGCGACTAGGGTAAAGACTATTACGAGAAATCTAAATCGACACTTGAAAAATATTGCTGAAAAGCTTGAAATCGAAAAGAAACTTAGCATGCATATTGCCCGTCATACTTTCGGGAATATTTCTGGGGATAAGATTCCAATCCAGATGCTTCAAAAGCTCTATCGACATTCTTCAATTACCACAACGGTCAACTATCAATCTAACTTTATGCACAAAGAAACTGATGATGCATTGGAAAAAGTCATCAATTTCTGAACCTTCAATGGTGCGTTCAACCAATTAATTGACCGATAGACTGTTTTAGATTGATAGGTTTTGAAAAATTGATACATTATTGGATTATTAAACCCAAAAAATGGAACAAACCATTTTTGGCTAAGAAATATCCATGCAAGTAGTCTGCCTACAAGAGGAAGCTTTCTACGCCTTATTCGATAAGGTGGTAGAACATATAGAATCAAAAAGAAACGATAAACCTGCCAAATGGATCGATGGCGAAGAAGCAATGGGATTGCTTAATATCAAATCGACGACAACCTTACAAAAATTAAGAGATGAGGGAAAAATCAGATTTTCCCAGCCACAGAAAAGAATAATTATCTATGATCGGGACTCAATTCATGAATATATTGAAAAACATGCACGCGAAACCTTTTAATTAATTATGGAAGAAAATCTAAAAGTTGACAAAGATTATAAAGCCGCTTTCAATCTTGGATATGAATTGGCTAAAGAGTTGAATTTGACTACGCCAATGTTCAAAGATATAAGTTCCGGTAACGAGCGTATTAATGCTATGCACGTAGGTATGGAGCAATATAGCAATGAAGTCACTCAAGGGCAGCACAAAGAAAATATCCAGCACAAAGAATCAAATAAAAAGACATCCGAGATTCAAAACACGGATTCAAAGAAGGTTGACCGTAAAGATCTGGGTAGAGGATTGGACTTTTCCCGTTGACCAACCGGAAATAACTAAATTCTGAACACAACTGTAGTCCACATATTTGGTTTTATTACTAATTAGCAATTCCTCACGTACCTGGGTTACTCAATGATGTTATGTTCTTGCTCCAAATAGGAGAATTTCCAGATGAGGGTACTAAAGAGAATCAATGGCGATTTGTTATAGACTGCCTTAACCCAGAGGCAATGCTTTTGTGTGAAAATTTAGATTTTTTAAAATCGTATTGGAAATTCACAAAAGAAAATATAGAGCTTTGGCGCGTTGGTGGAAATAACACGAAAAAATTAGAAAGGCTGTCCAAACGCTATCTAACGTTGCCTATTTATTATTTTTGCGATTGGGACTACCATGGGCTACAAATTTTTCAGAATGTAAAGAAAATATTAAAAGTGTAATCCCAAAACTTTTGGTACCAACAGACCCGTTGTTCAAACCTATCGATTCCGGTAAACATAAGAGCCAATGGCCTAGAAAGGATTTTGCTGGCTTGGATAGGACCTATTATTCAGTTGAAGCGATTTCCTTATTTAATGTAAAATCTAAGGGAAAAATATTAACAACGAATTGTGAAATAGGAATTTTAAAAGAATCTACATTTACTTGTTTTTTTCTAGGCTGAAAATGAAATTCCAAATAGTGATTGTTTTGTTGTTTTTATTTGTTTTCCAAACAAATGTTGCTAGTGCTTTGCGGATTATACCTCAAAGTTCAAGGGCCGCCGTTTCACAAAATATCCACTCACATAGTTGTTGCAAAAGAAGCGATACTACGTCTTGCTGTGCCGAGGGCACACACGATGACGGCAAAAACAGCGGCAATCACAACTGTGGAAGTCCTGCCTGTCACTGCCCATCGATTACTATGGTTTCCATAGTTTCTCCAATCGGAGAAGATAAGAATGACCATTTGTTTTTTTCATCCAAAAAGAACACTTGGCAATTTGAAGAACAACT
Source organism: uncultured Flavobacteriaceae bacterium (assembly GCA_963848865.1). GTDB lineage: Bacteria > Bacteroidota > Bacteroidia > Flavobacteriales > Flavobacteriaceae > Maribacter. Next base: position 16,683 of record CAWKFV010000019.1, read on the forward strand.
TCCAAAATCAGTATATTTCCCCATTTGGTCCCCTCCAAAACTGAGTTAGTTTATTTCCTTGACAGCCATAGAACTGTCCTGTAGCGAGCGGTTATCTTGCTAATTATTATCTACAACAATTTATAAAAAAATATAAAATGAAATCAATACGCAAAATGTTGATAGTTACTATTTGGGTACTATCATATACAATGGGCAACGCCCAAATAAAAAATGCAAAGACGGAAAATGTAAAAATCTATGGAAACTGTGATATATGTAAAACAAACATAGAAAAGGCAGGAAACCTCAAAAATGTGGCTCATATAGATTTCAACAAAGAGACCGAAATGGCAGTGATTAGCTATGACGCCACTAAAACCAATGCCGACGCTATTTTAAAAAGAGTGGCCTTGGCAGGTTACGACAATGAAAAATACTATGCGCCGGACGAAACCTATGCCAAACTGGGGGAATGCTGCCAATATAAAAGGTCGAAACCCGACTCTCCTGAAAGCCAAACCATGGTAGCAGCAATGAATGACGATTCCAACATGGATATGGAACAGCACGGGGCAATGGCAATGGAGAATAATACAACCTTTCCAGAGGCGCAGGAATCCAATCCACTTAAAAAGACTTTTGACGCTTATTTTGGGGTCAAGGATGCCTTGGTAAAAACGGATGGTAAAACTGCTTCCGAAGAGGCCGGTAAATTATTGGCCGCTTTAAAATCGCTAAAGATGGAGTCTCTGGAAATGAACGTTCATATGGCATTGATGAAAGTATTGGAACCCCTGACTGCCAACGCTAAAAGCATTTCTGAAAGTAACGATATAACCGAACAAAGAGAACTGTTTAAATCCTTTTCAAAGAACATGTTCGAGGTTATAAAAGTTTCCGGACCTGACGCTACCATCTATTACCAATACTGCCCGATGCAGGATGCGAACTGGTTAAGTATGGATAGTGCAGTAAAGAACCCTTATTACGGTTCACAGATGCTGAGTTGTGGAAGCACGGTCGAAACCATCAAAGCAAAAAACTGAAAAAACGATCATACATAACGACTCGAAAATAAAATGAAAAAAATACTTTTTGGTTTTCTGCTCTTATCCTGTGCTGCCATACAGGCTCAAAACGTGGTACGCTACGATCTCTATGTACGTGATACCCTTGTCAACTTTACAGGCAAGGAAAAGCGGGCCATTGCCGTAAACGGACAAATACCCATGCCCACCCTAACGTTCACGGAAGGCGATATTGCCGAAATATATGTTCATAATGAACTTGAAGAAGAAACAGCCTTACATTGGCATGGCCTTTTCCTTCCAAATAAAGAGGATGGCGTACCGTATGTTACCCAAATGCCGATAAAACCGCATACGACCCATAAATATACGTTCCCGATAATCCAAAATGGCACACATTGGTACCACAGTCATTATGGGCTACAGGAACAAATTGGGATGTACGGGAATTTTGTAATGAAAAAGAAGGTAGACGACCCTACTTTTAGAAAGGGCATAGATGATTTGCCCAGTATTCCCTTGGTATTGAGCGAGTGGACGGATATGAAACCGGAAAATGTCCATCGGTTATTGCATAATGCCTCGGATTGGTTTGCCATTAAAAAGGGGACTACCCAAAGTTATGCGGAGGCCATCGAGCAGGGTTATTTCAAGACCAAGGTCGGCAACGAATGGAAACGTATGAACGCTATGGACGTTAGTGATGTGTACTATGATAAGTTCTTGATCAATGGTAAAAACGAAAGTCAGCTTGTTGGCCCTTTGGAAGGTGCGGAAGGCAGGACTTTCAAGGCGGGCGATAAAGTTCGGTTGCGGGTTTCCAATGGAGGGGCCTCTTCCTATTTTTGGTTGACCTATGCTGGCGGTAAATTGACCGTAGTGGCCAATGATGGAAACGATGTTGAACCTGTGGAGGTCGACCGGTTGATCATTGGGGTTTCAGAAACCTATGACGTAGTTGTTTCTATTCCCACGGATAACGTATCCTACGAATTTTTGGTCACTTCCGAGGATAGGACGAAGTCCGCTTCTTTGTATTTAGGGAACGGCATTAAACAATTGACGGCACCCTTGCCAAAGCTAAAATATTTTGAGGGTATGAAAATGATGAACGGGATGATGAAAATGAACGGCGACCTAGACGATATGGGCATGCAAATGAGCCTCAACCAGATGGATATGAACGTAGTGATGTATCAGGAAATTACCGGCGAAATAGCCAAAAAGAATGATGGTAAGAAGAAGGTAATGAAGCATGATATGGAGGATATGAAAATGGATAGCGAGCAGTACAATTCCAATGCCCTTTCGGAAATTACCACCCTGAACTATGCGATGTTAAAATCAACTGTAGAAACTACGCTTCCAAAGGATGCACATGTTAAAGAGCTCCATTTTGAACTTACCGGAAACATGAACCGCTATGTGTGGAGCCTCGACAATAAGGTAGTTTCGGAATCGGATAAAATCCTTATTAAAAAAGGCGAAAATGTAAGGATTATCTTGTATAATAACTCTATGATGCGCCACCCGATGCACCTTCATGGGCATGATTTTAGACTGTTGAATGGGCAAGGTGACAATGCACCACTGAAAAATGTAGTAGATATCATGCCGATGGAAACGGACACCCTTGAGTTCAATGCCAATGTCGAGGGCGATTGGTTTTTCCACTGTCATATTCTGTACCACATGATGAGCGGTATGGGCAGGGTTTTTACCTATGAAAATCAAGCGCCGAACCCTTTGATCCCAAATCCAAAATTGGCACAGCGAAAATTGTTCGCTGACGATCGGGAGTTTCATTTTATGGCAGAAAATGATTTTGCCACCAACGGCAACGATGGGGAGCTGATGTTTCAAAATACACGATGGAGCGTTGGCACCGAATGGCGTTTGGGGTACAATGACATGCACGGTTATGAAACAGAGACCCACATAGGGCGGTATATCGGAAAAATGCAATGGTTGATGCCGTTTGTAGGCTTTGATTGGCGCTATAGAAAATTAGGGCATAACGAGGTCGAGGAAAATCTTTTCGGTCAAAAAAACTCAAAGGACAAACGTGCTGTATTTAGTGTTGGTGTCAATTATACACTTCCTATACTCGTCATGGCTCAGGCCGAAATATTTACAGACGGTAATGCCAGGCTGCAATTTGAACGCAATGACATTCCGGTAACCAAAAGGTTGCGGATGAATCTTATGTGGAATACGGATAAGGAATATATGGGAGGATTGCGATATATAGCAAGTAGAAATCTGGGGATTACTACCCATTATGATAGCGATATGGGGTTCGGGGTCGGGCTTAATGCGAATTATTGATTTTTAGACTATCCCGAGGAATAGGATTTTCTTTGGGATAATGTCTAATTTCTTAATCCGTACGTTCGTATGCTGTAAATTCATAAATAGTTCCGTCGTTCGACTTTATTCCCGATTCCTTTCGAATACGTAACTGTTGGCTTGTCAATAAGACTAAGATAAAGGGTTCGTTCACATCCGAATAAAAGCGGTTTAATTTTCCTGATTCCTGAAGACTCCAAGTGCCAATTTCTACAAAAGAATTGGCTATCTGGTTATGACATGCAACTTCCCCGATTCCCCAGAAATAGGTGTTTTCTTCTTGTTGCGTTGCCTTGACATACCGTATCATATCGTCTTTTTGGCAATTTTCGAATTGGGCAAATAAATCCTCTGTCGGTTCCAAAATTCCCAATGAATCATTAGGTTGTCCTCTAAATTCTGCGATTCTTTTCCAATCTCCTGCTAGATTATCTTCGGTAAACAATAGATTAACCTCTGGTGTACTTCGGTCATCGTCGTTACATGACATGATAACCAACAATGAAAGTGATAATATGTAAATTGTTTGTTTTAGCATAACCTAACTAATTTAAAAGTTACCTTTTATCATAACATTAATCGTATCTATTTTGGGGATTTTTTCTCTTTAAAAAAACGATAGTTCGATGAGTTCAAAAGTTGTTGTAAATGGTTAGCCAAACTTTTTATGACCGTATTTGAAATTCCTATTCTAGAAATTAAACCGGTTAAGATCTTTAAACCCAAAAGGGGCTCTCTGGTTATCAAAGTTACCTTTAGGTTTCCCTACGTTTTCCCATTACTTCTAGTATTTTAATACGGTAAACAATAGGAATACCCCTAGTATATAATTTACTTGAAAATTCATTTATGAACTCGACTTCTTTATGTTCTTTTTGTTTTATAATACTTTTAACGCCTTCGGTAAATAAGTGTAACTTTTGCTTGGCAACACTGCCTTCAAGTTCTTCAAATGTGCCCTGTATCATGGCCGACTCCCAATTAAACATAGATTGGATTTCTTCGACCTGTACGGAGACCGAGTTGTTTTTTCGCATTGCATCGATTTTATGACCTTCCGAGGTATAGCTAATAATTGTATTGTCTGTATGATCAAAATAATAGGTAATGGGAATCAAATAGGGTTTCCCTTGCCATAAATAGGCCAAATGGCCGAGGTAATTGATTCTGAGAACACGCTCAATCGCGCTAATTGTTAAATCTGTCATTGTTATTGTTTTTAAATATTACTGATCGTTATATATGTGTTGTGCCAAGTGTATTTTTCGCTTGTATTCCACCATCGATTTATTTTCTTTTTTAAGTTGTTGTACAGCATGGTTTGCGGTTCCGGCGGTAAAGACCGATAACAAGACAAACCATTTAACCATTTGCCAACACCTTATAACCTGTAGTCTTTCAAAAACCTTAAATGTGGAAGAAAGGTTAGAAAAAGCATGGTTGTGCGTACCGTTTGATAAGAAACCCAATTTGCCGACCAGTTGATTAACCCTGCTCTTTGTCTGAGCGTATCACGTGTAATTTCGCTACACTCGCTGATAACCTTTTCAAAGTCAGCGCGAAGGTTTTCGGCAAACTCGACGGAATGAATCCCTACGTTCATTTCTATACTGCCATAGCAACTAAGACTATTCAAGTTAAATGAGCCTACAGTGGACCATTTGTTATCAACTACCGCTGCTTTACCATGCACTACGGATTTGTTCCACTCATAGATCTTCATATTATGGTTTAGAAAAGAGGAGTACAAATATTCTGTTGCCCTACGTACCAACGGCACATCGCTATTGCCCGCCAAGATCACAGTTGTTTTTATTCCTCTTTTACAGGCTTTTTTCAATGCCTTTGCCATTATGCTTCCAGGCAAAAAATACGAGCCTACGATAACTATTTCCTTTTCGGCATGAATTAAGGCATTTGTGTAGGCATCACAGACTTCTGTTTTTCGTCGTAGCCAGTCGTTTTGTAAAATTCCCACAAGTGCACCACCGACTGAATGTAACACAGGAGCTATTTTTTTTGAGTTTGCTTTTTTGAAAAAATAATCAGCACACAGTTTTTGCAGATTTTCAGCTGCAGGGCAATTTAACTGAACAGCATAGTCCAACCAAGGTTCTGAAGCTGCGGTTCCGTGGTATTTATCGGCAATATTTATTCCTCCAATCAATGCTATTTTTTCATCGGCGACCACAATTTTATGATGCATCCGTCTGCCGATATAAAAATTGTTCAAGGAGAATAAAGGCGAAAAAAACCGAAGCAAAATACCATGTTGTATCAAATCCTCTGCAAAACTTTCGGGTAATGCTGAACTACCATAGGCATCCAATAAAACATATACCTTAACCTTTCTTTGAGCGGCTTCCTTCAAACAGGCGGCTATACGGTTGCCTGTTTCATCATTTTCAAATATATAGGTCTGTAAATGGATTTCTGTTTCTGCTCTCTCTATTAATTTTTCCAGCCGCAAAAAATAGTCTTCTCCCGAATGGACCAACTCAACATATTTTGCAGTGTCCGCAACATTTTGGAATACCCTTTTATTTTGATTTCTAACTGCATGTTTATGGTCCATCGCTATGGTTTTTTATGTTGGTCGGCCAATAAAACCAGTTCAACCTCCTTACCTTGTGGCTTCAAAAAATAAACCAGTCCCATAGTGCCCAGAACGGTTGCCCCGGCAATGATGAAGGGATTATAAAATCCACCTACAATCAGCCAAGTTCCCAATACCGGACCCAAAATTTGACCTATACTATTGGCGGAACTTTGTATGGATATATTCCTTCCCGTATTTTCCTTGGATATTAAGGAAACTGCCGAAAGAAGATTAGGTGTTACCATGGCTCCCCCGGCTGCGAAAAGTATTATCATAAGATAAACATATAGCTCATTGCTTACGAAAGGGAACACAATTAATGAAACTCCCGATATCAATAATCCTAGCGTTATTTGCTGTTTGGAGGTCAATATTTTTTCGCCATAGGTTGCGAATACAGGTTGCAAAACGGCCATAACCGAACCACAAAGCATAAAACCAATACCCACTTGATTGCTTGTGAATGCCAACTCATCCTTCCCATAAATAGAAAATACGGTCTCAAATAAAGTAACCACAAATTGCATCACAAAGGATAGCAGCAACAAAACGATAAAATATTTACTCAGCGAAAAACTGAATTTAACTACCTCAGAAGCAACACGACTTTTTATTTCCGTATGCTTCAACCATTTTACGATTATCAGTACTACAACAAAGCCAAGAAGCGCAGCCAAAATAAAAGGAACCGAAAAACGATCTAAATGAAATACTCCAAATGAAAATTTCAAGTGTAGGTTCGTTTGTGACAGAAATCCTCCCAAAACAGGCCCAAAAATAAGACCCGAACTGATAGCGACCCCTGACCATGCCATTATTTTTGTCCGTCGCTTTTCTGAAGTAATATCACTTAAATAGGCATTACTTACCGGAATGACCGATGATGTAAATATGCCTCCTATGATTCTGGCTATATACAGCATTGTAAGTGAGGTGGCCAGACCCGTTAGCAAGTTCATCACGACAAACCCTATAAGACCGATTACGATTAGGGGTTTGCGACCATATTTATCAGAAAGCTTGCCCCAAACGATTACGAACAAGAGCTGGAACAGTGGATAGATACTGGTCAACATTCCGATATGGAAGTTGATTAAATCCGTGTCAAGATTGTCCTTTAATGCCAACCTTTCCGTGTAATAGGGAAGTGTAGGCAATAAAATACCGTACCCCAACATGACCACAAATAAGCTCAGCAGGACTAAAAATATCCTGTTGAGCTTTTCCTTTTTGTCCATTACTTTTTAGTAATTTTCCTTTTCAACAACTGGGCATTGATAGCCACAATAATAGTGCTCAAACTCATAAATACGGCACCAACGGCCGGACCCAGAACAAAGCCCGAAGAGTACAATACACCTGCCGCCAATGGTATGGCGACGACGTTATACCCGGTGGCCCATATCAAGTTCTGGATCATTTTGTTATACGTGGCCTTACCGAATAGAATCAAGTTGGCAATATCCTGCGGGTTGCTGTTTACCAGAATAATATCGGCGGTCTCGGCAGCGACATCTGTGCCGGAGCCTACGGCTATGCCAACATTGGCCTGGGCCAAAGCAGGGGCATCATTGACCCCATCGCCGGTCATCGCGACAAACTCGTTTTTGTCTTGCAGTTCTTTAACGATTTCAACTTTTTGATGTGGCAGCACTTCGGCATAATAGCCATCCAAGCCCAATTTATCGCTTACTGCCTTGGCGGTTATTTCATTATCACCTGTGGCCATCAAGACTTTGATGTTATTCTTTTTGAATATTTTTATAGCTTCGGCAGATTCTGGCCTGATCTCATCCGCCAAGGCAATATAACCTGCCAATTTTCCATCGATCAAAACAAAAACCACTGTTTCGGCTGCATCGCTATAAGCATCCTCGGGAATGGTTATTTTCTCGTCCCTCAAATATCCCGGACTTACCACCTTTACTTTTTTGCCCTCTACATTTGCTTCCACACCTTTGCCAGTAATCGCTTTGAAATTTTCAGGTTTTGGAATGGCAACCTTACCTTCCTTTACCTTTTTGATAATGCCAACTGCAATAGGGTGTTCCGAGCTTTGTTCCAAGGCACTTGCAAGCCGCAATACTTCATCTGCAGCGTATTTTTTATCTACCGATTCAATTCGGGTAACCCCAAAATCTCCCTTAGTCAAGGTTCCGGTTTTGTCAAAGAGCAATGCCGATATTTTACGTGATTCCTCAAAGGCGGTTCTATTACGAATCAGCAATCCATTTTGAGCGGAAACTGCAGTGGAAATCGCCACTACCAACGGAATGGCCAAACCCAGTGCGTGAGGGCAGGCAATGACCATTACGGTAACCATTCTTTCAAGGGCATATACAAACGGGAAGCCTAAAATCAGCCAAACCGTCAAGGTGCCAAACCCGATGGTCAATGCTATATAAGTCAACCATTTTGCCGCCCTATCCGAAAGGTTCTGCATCTTGGATTTGGTTTTCTGGGCTTCCTCGACCATCTTGATTACTTTGTTGAGATAACTGTCCTTTCCGGTATGCTCTACCTTAACTTTTAGGGTACTGTTGCCGTTTACCGAACCTCCGATTACCTTATCGTCCAATTCTTTTTTAACCGGTTTGGACTCCCCCGTCAACATTGATTCGTTCAAGTAACTAGAACCTTCCACAATTATTCCATCAGCAGGTACTTTTTCTCCAGGTTTTACAAGGATGACATCATCTTTCAATAAATCCTCCAATTTGATGTCTTCAATGGTTTCCCCTTTTACACGATGCGCTTCCGCAGGCATCATGCTGACCAATAATTGTAAGGCTTTTGACGCTCCGAGGACGCTTTTCATCTCGATCCAATGCCCAACCAGCATAATAGCGATCAGGGTAGCCAATTCCCAGAAAAAATCGACGCCCTCTAAGCCAAAGACCGTTGCGGAACTATAGAAATAGGCAACGCTGATGGCCATGGCTATCAAGGTCATCATTCCGGGAGCCGCTTTTTTTACCTCGGACCAGAATCCCTTGAGGAAAGGCCAACCCCCGTAGAAATATACAATGCTGGATAATGCGAACAGTATATATTGGTTTCCTGGGAGCAGAATACCATATCCAAAAAAATCTTGGATCATAGGGGAAAAGAAAAGAATGGGTACCGTTAGAATCAATGTAATCCAAAACCGTTTTTTGAAGTCTGCAATCATCATTTTATGATGGTCATGGCCCGCCATTCCCATGGGGATGCTGCCATGATCATGATCACCATGATTCATCTTACTATGATCCATTTTTGAATGATCCATTTTACTGTGGTCCATCTTACTATGGTCATCCGACATTGGGTGTTCCATTTTCGAGTGGTCCATCTTCGAGTGATCCATCTTTGTATGGTCCATTTTTGAATGATCCATTTTTTTGTCCTTGTGATTATTTTTATTGTCCATATCGTTCTATTTAAGGGTTATCGTAATTTTTTTCTCATTTCTTCAGAGATATTCTCGGCGTATACCCCATAAGCATCCACTAAAAGCCCTTTAATCCCATCTTTTGATGAAATGGCATAGAGAACGCTGTTATCGTCGGTGCTGCTCATACCTTCAAAACGGTGCAGTTCATCCACCACAAATTCTTCGGGATGGATTTCTATTTTCAGTGATGCACATTCCAGGCATTCGGGCTTTAAATTGAAATCATAAGTATATCCCCTGAGTTGTAAGTCATTAATTGCTTCTGAAAGGGTGTCATAATTTTTCATCTGATAATTTTTTTGACCATCACTTCACTCTGTTCTGATAGTTTATAATGGTACTAGTGATTAAATGCCCATTATGGGCTTATTTATAGGTCATCGTAAAAAAGCTGCCGTCTTCCTCGGTAAATTTCTGGAACGACAACAAGTTTTCACTCGTAAGTTTTTCATTTGCCAAATAGTCCAATTGTTTTATCCGTATACCAATAGCGTAGGCTTTAATATTGATTTTAGACTTGATGATTTTCCCCTTTCCACTGGATTCCAACATCCGGTCATAAATTTTTACTTTGCTGTTAGAACCAAAGAAGTTCAACAATCCGGAGTCGAAACTCATCTCGAGTTCCACATCCTCCAAGTTGGTCAAATCATAGAGTTCCTTGAAATTTTTGGACACCGTATTGATTTCGGTTTCTTTGGATTTTGGGTTTGAAAAAGGAAAGGCCATGATCATAATACTAGATTCATCCGGTTTACATCTGTAAGTGGTGGTATATTTATCGGTGGAGGTACCATTTTCATCAAAGAGTTCGGTCATGATCACAATTTCATAATAACCATCGGATTCTTTTAGTTTTCCCGCTTTAAAACTCTGCTTGTTCAGAAATTTGCCATTTTTATCAAAATTTTCCCGTACCACCAGTCTATCCGACAATTGTCCGATCAGCATTTTATCTTGGGGATATGCGGAAATAATCATAAAAACGAACAGTATTAAGTGCAATCCTATTTTCATATATGGTGCATCAACTCTTTTACTTCTTTGGCAATGGCATCGCTTAAATCGATAGCATTTGATTTATGTGGGATGGTATTGCAGGTAATGATATTCTCCACATAAGCGTCACAAAGATCTTGATAAGCATTTCCTGAAAATACGGCATGGATACCTATGCAAATCGGAGGTTTCATTCCTGCATTTTTTAAATGTTCCGTTGTTTCTATCATGGTTTGGGCTGTAGAAATAATATCATCCACCAAAACGGGTGTGGCGTCCTTATACTTATCTACATCCGGTACGGAAACCTCAACATCACGGTCGCCATGACGAATCTTTTGCAATACGATAAATGGAGATCCCGCTTTTTTGGCAACATCCGAAACCCATTGTTCGCTTTCGGAATCAGGCCCGATGAGTACCGGATTATGTATGTTTGCCTTGATGTACTTCGATATTTCGTCTGCCGCATGGATGACCCTATTCGGAATGTGATACACCTCGCCCAACGAATGTATCCTATGTAAATGGGGGTCAATGGTCGTTATACTATCGGCAAACCCTGAAATCAAATTTCCGAAAAACCCGGAGGTTATGCCTTCGCCATCATGAAACATCTTGTCCTGTCGCATATAGGCCAAATAAGGGGCTACCAAACAGGTGCACATTGCGCCCAAGGATTTTGCGGTATGGCTCAAGAAATACAAGGGCAACAGCTTTTCATCGGGTTCGTGCAAGGTGCAGACCATGACTACGCATTTTCCCTTCACATCGGAAAGGATACGAGTATAGGATTCCCCATCGGGAAATTTACGTATGGTGCATTCCCCGATTTCCGCCTTCATTTTTTCTGCCAACAATTCCGTGAGTTCTTGGTTTCCCGGAAGACTGAATAATATAGTTTTCATTTGTCCTTTCATTTATTCTATTGCTATAATATCATCATGGTTCTCATAATATCCCAAGGCATAATTCAATTCGCCCTGTGATTCTGCAAAAAGCGTATAAAGCAACTGACCCTTTTCTATTTCATCGTTCAAATGAATGTTCAATAAAATACCCGCAGATTTGGATTGGGGCGCACCGGAAAGTTTTGCAAGTTTTGCAATCTTTCTATTATTGATTTTTGAGATTATACCCCTTTTTGGCGCATGTATCTCAAATTGATATGGGGCAACTAAGGTTTTTGAAAATCTTCCTTGCGCCCTGCAAATGGACTCGAATTTTTCATTGGCCTTTCCTGATTCCAAAAGCTGCGTTGCGATTTCATACCCTCTGCCTTTCACGACTTCTTCCGACAATTCGAGCAGTTGACCAGCCAACACCAAGGATCTTTCCTTGAGGTCTTTAGGGGCTCTTTCTTCGTTTTGCAGTACACTTAAAATATCGATGGCCTCCAAATTGGGTCCAATTCCCCTTCCAACCGGTTGGCTTCCGTCCGTAATAACAACCTTGACTTTTAAACCGATGGCTTCGCCGACAATTTCCATATGTTCTTGTAACTGTTGTGCCATTTGCGTAGAACGTACTTTGGCCGTTTCGCCCACGGGAATATCAATGACCACATGGGTAGATCCGGCAGCCGCCTTTTTGGAGAGAACCGATGCAATCAACTGCCCTTCGCTATCAATATCCAAGGCTTTTTCAATTTTGATGAGCATATCATCTGCCGGACTTAATTGTACGGTACCTCCCCAAACAAAGCATCCTCCTTCTTTTTCAACAACAGCCTTGATTTCTTCCAACGAGAGGGTAACATTGGTCAATACCTCCATGGTATCGGCTGTTCCCGCTGGGGAAGTAATGGCTCTCGATGATGTTTTGGGCATGGTAAGCCCGTAGGCCGCAACGATGGCCACAACTATCGGTGTTGTTCTGTTACCGGGCAAGCCACCGATACAATGTTTATCGACCACGATTTTTTTGTTCCAATCCAATTGTTTTCCAGAGGCGATCATGGCCTTGGTAAGATCAGAGATTTCATTGATGTCCAATCTATTTCCTGCACAGGCCGTAATAAAAGCCGAAAGATGAATATTGGAGTAATCTCCTTCAACAATATCCGTAATTATTTCGTTAAAGGCTTTATAATCCAGTTTTTGATTGTAGATCTTGGCCCTTACATGGCTTAATGAATCTATAGGTTCTAAATGGGACACTCTTAAGGTTTCATTACCGGATACCTTTAGTTTTTTAGCTGCCGCATCTGATAGTCCAATTTCATGAGGTAAGAGAATGTCCGAATTTAAAACGTTGAGGCTAGCCACTATAGAGCCGGTTGAGTTGGCGACCCTAATTCTTGTTAGTGCTTCAAAACCTTCGGAAACACACACATGGCAGTCTTCCCGCATATAGACCACATTTTCGTTCTGTGTGTAAATACCAAGGTGCTTGTATTTTAGGATATTTGAGCGTTGTTCCATAATAACTTTCATTTTTGATATTTTCATAACCTATCCTATTTCTTCAATGCTATAAAGCTGCGGGATTTCAGAACCCCAATTATAAGTTTCCTTGATACCTTTTTGCAATGCTTCTGCACTTTCCTTCTCTCCGTGAACAATAAATATCCGTTCCGGTTTCTGTTCGATCTTGCTTGGCCAATCCAATAGTTCGGCATGGTCGGCATGCGCCGAAAGACCTTCTATTTCTGCTACCTCCATTTGAAAGGATACTGTTTTTCCATATACTTTCAATTCCTTGTCGCCTTCCAACAATTTCCTTCCCCGAGTACCTTCCGCTTGATAGCCCACAAAAAGTAAAGTGTTATTGGGGTTTTGCGCCTGGGTTTCTAGGTAATTGAGCATTCTACCGCCTGTGAGCATTCCGCTTCCGGCAATTACGATTTTAGGTGTCTCATCGCTTCTCAATTCCATTGTTTCTCGATAACTACTTACCACGGTAAAATGGGAACACATTTCGTCGCACTCGTTATCTTCCAACCTGTGCCAGTCCCTTGTACGATGAAAAAGTTCCAGTACATTGGCCCCCATTGGGCTGTCCATAATCATTTGCACTTTGGGGATTTTATTTTGTTTCAATAGTCTCCAAAATATCAACATCATCAATTGGGCACGCTCTACGGAAAAACTTGGTATGAAAAGGCTTCCACCCCTTTCAATGGTTTTGTTTACCAATTTTTCAATTTCGGGAAGTGCTTCTGCTTCTTCGGGATGAAACCTTCCACCATAGGTCGATTCTATAAAAAGGACATCCGCCTTTTTTGGATTTAGAGGTGGGTAGAGCAATAAATCATTGGTTCTACCGATATCCCCTGAAAAAACAAAACGTTTTCCGAGAACATCCAATTCTATGTAAGTAGCGCCAAGAATATGGCCGTTGTACTGAAATCTAGCTTTTATGTTTTTCATCAAGGGCAGCCATTGGCCGGGCGGTACTCCCCTGAAATAGGGAACGGTTTTTTCAACATCCTTTAAATCGTAAAGCGGTTCGGCGGGACTATGTTTGGAATAGCCTTCCTTATTGGCTCGTTCAGCTTCCTGTTCTTGAATCTTTGCACTATCGTTCAATATGATTTTGGCAATGTCCAAGGTCGGATACGTTCCATAGATGGGGCCCTTAAAACCCTGTTTGACCAATCTGGGCAGATAGCCTGTATGGTCCATATGCCCATGGGTAAGCAAGACCGCATCAATATCCGAGACTTCGACCGGAGGGTACTCCCAGTTTTTTAATCTTAGTTCTTTGAGGCCTTGAAAAAGTCCGCAGTCGACCAATATTTTTTTGTCCCCTGTGTCCAAAAGATATTTTGAACCGGTAACCGTGCCTGTAGCTCCTAAAAAGTGAATGTTTATTTTGTTATTTTTCATTTTTTACAGTTTATTAGGTTGTAAATAATTCTTATGAATCTTCTAAATTCTTTTTATTGCATATAGAAAGAATCACTATTATTTTGCCGATTTACTGCAATCACAGTTCTTGACTTCACGTGTTGATAGACCTCTTCAATGCATTCAATCCGTCTTTGAGGTCTTTTTGGCAAATTTTAATTTCCTCCACAGCAGGAGGGCGTGTTCCCCTTATCTTGGTTCGGTTGGCATAACTCCGCTATTTCTTTATATAGATCGTGAAAATCGTCTTTGATAAGAAGGGCTAGTTTCTTGGCGGATTGAGGCTCGGAGTTTACCATCTCCAGTAATGTTTCAAAGGCTTCTTCAAGTAACCTTGGTTCATCTTCCAATGCTTGGTAAAATGGCTCTAGGTCTATGCTGTTCTGTTTTTGTAAGGCTTCTGTTTTCATCTGTTTTCTTTTTAGGATTAATAAATGTTTATTAGTTTAATGTGCTGTGCATAATTCTTCTGAATCTTCGAGAATTTTTTTTTGTCGTTGCTTGGCAATACCTATTTGCTCCAATAGTGATGGGTTTTCGTTAATATCCTTGCAGAGCACAATGCCTTTATTCAATAATTTGGATTTCTCGGCCTTTGTCAATGTTGTTAAAGAGGTTAAGGGATGAAGGCCGGATTTGTCTATGCGTTCTTTTAGACCGTTCCCTTTCGGATAATCCCAACTTGTAAGCATCAGCCCAACACAGGTGCCAAATTGTATGGCATCGGTGGTAAAACGGGTATTGGTATAAACACCCCCTTGATGAAACTTGGTTTTATGGCCTTGCTGCTTTTCCCATTGTTTTTCCACATCCAAAAATCTGGATTGGATATAGAGTGGAATTTTCACGTTGCAAAACCGGCCTTGGTCACTATGGTATTTACATTCGATCATATAGTGTTTATTGTCTTTTTGGGCTATTACATCCACTTCGTGTTGTACACAATTGCCTTGAACGATTATCCCAACTTTTGTATCAAAACCTTCTCGACCCAATATGGCCCCAACAAATTTTTCAAATGGAAATCCTGTTGGCCCGAGTTCCATAAGGGCTTTTTTGAGCTTATATCGAGAGGCACTTACCCTAGATTTTCTCTTTAATATTCTAAAGGCCATTTGATATATCTTTTTGGTGGTCATTCCATCGTAAACTGCCTTTTCAACATCTTGAACTATCTCTTCGATCAACAATTTATCAGCTCCGGCCCGTTCTAATGAACTTATTACCTTTTCTATTTCAAAAGGTGCTTTCTCCCCGCTTGCTTTTATAATATTTATCTTACCCATTAATGTGTATTTTTTTGATATTTGCCAAAGCAAATACGATGAGGAAAAAACTTAAAAATATTTCGAGCATAACAACGAATCTGGCTACATCGGAAGTTGGAACAATATCGCCGTAGCCCACAGTTGAAAAAGTAATCACACTGAAGTAAAAAAAGTGGTACAAATTATACATGTACGAGTTTGAATAATCGGGAACACCATCAAACGTGGTATGACTGAATTGGAAAAGACAGGCATAATCGGTTGCAAAGGAGAAAATACTTATGATGATTATCAATCCGAAAACCCAAAGCAATCGCTCCAATGAATGACAGATTTTTAGCAATTTTGGCAGTCTTTTCAAGGTTGTCATTGTAATCACGATGGTCTTACCCAATGCAGCTGTTACAATGATAATGTGGAATGGCAAGGAACTATGGTCAATCGTTGACATTAAAACAACATACAAGATGCCAATTCCCAAAATGGTAACTAGAGGCAAGACGGTTCTTCCCAACAATAATTTGTAGAAGGGCTTTTCTCGTATTTGATTTAAGCTATCCGACATCGCATTGTGCTTTTTTTAAATTTTAATCGTCATTACCGGAAGTGCGGAATGATTGGCTACACCTTCAGCGATACTCTTGGAAAACAAGCTCAAAAATCCTGTACTACCATGGGTAGACATAGCAATCAAATCCGCAGGTTCGTGTATTAGGAACGTGTTTATACCCGTCTCCACAGACGGTTCGTTATTGACGTACATGGAATAATTTTTCACATCGGGAAATTTTTCCAAGAATTTCTTGATCGGATCCAGACCTGCTGAGATGCTATTAGTATCCGTTTGGGTGTTGATACGCAACAAACGAATATGGGCATTGCATTTTTTTGCAATTGAAATTACATGCTCGAAAGCACCACTCACATCCTCCATAAAATCAGAAACAAATACTATATTTTTAAAAGGAAAGGAAACTTCGTCCTCCTTAACGACGATTACGGGGACATCGGATTTTCGTACAATTTTTTCAACATTACTGCCAAACAGTTCCCGTGCTGTGCCTTTGGTGCCGCTACTCCCCGTGATAATAAAATCATGATGGAAATGACCGGAATGTCTTAAAATATTAGTGGTCTCAACCTGATACTCCAAAAAAGTCAAGCACTTTAGATTTTGCTTCTCCGCCTTTTTTTCCAATTCGCGCAATGCGGATTTGGCTGCCCCAATCTCTCTCAAGGTCTTTGGGTATCTTTTCTCCTTTAGCTTGTCCAATTTTACCCAGTCTACGGGGGTATGTATCAAGTGAAAGAAATGTATTTCAGCATTATATAGTTTGGCCATTTCAATGCCCAAATCGGCTGCTTTGTTGCAGTTTTCGGAGAAATCCGTAGGTACGAGTATATTTTTCATTTTTCTATTTTTTTAATTGTTTGGTTTCCATTTAAAATCACAAACTTTTGCTCCTCCGGCGATACTGTTGGTACGTTCTAACTTAGAATCCCACATTTCAGCCAAAGGAAAATCCAGTGCACACCATGTTTGTACACAGAACTCTGAAAGTCCTTTCGCTTCAAAATATTCAGCCACCGGACATTTTGTACAATTAAAACAAACAGAATTGTCTGTTTGTGGAATATTTTCCCATTTATAGGAAGGGCTATTAAATGGGAACAATCTGAAGAGTTGGGTAGCATACGCTAACCTTTTTGCTTTACTTTGATATCTTA
Organism: uncultured Flavobacteriaceae bacterium; assembly: GCA_963848865.1. Taxonomy (GTDB): domain Bacteria; phylum Bacteroidota; class Bacteroidia; order Flavobacteriales; family Flavobacteriaceae; genus Maribacter. The sequence goes on from CAWKFV010000019.1 coordinate 33,923, forward strand.
ATCCTGTTAGGGTCCAAGAAAATTCCCCCATAACTTTATAAACCCTCCAGGCTATATCATAAAAGTATTGGGTGGTTTTAGCATCACTTACCCCCATTTGAGTCAATTCTTGATAAAAAGCAGTTGACATTGCTGCAAGATGCACCATCAGTGTTCCTCCAAAGGTCGGCTCCTTATCAATTTTTTTCCTCAACAACTTGTAACGTGACCAATAGCCCGCGAGGATTGCTTTAATCTCAACATCCTTAAAATCCCCCTTAAGAACCCTTTTGGCCGCTTTTGCCGCCATTGATTCATACCAAAAAATAATTATTTTTAACATAATTTTTTAGTGTTAATTGGTCCGCACAATATCATTTCCAGAAGGTATTTGGTTTTCAAAACAATCCAGATTATATATGGTAGTGTCCGCAATGTTCGTTAATGCCGTATCGGTCAAGAATGCTTGATGGCTTGTTATCAGAACATTGTTGAAGGTCATTAAACGTGCGATTACATCATCTTGAAGTATTTCGTTTGAATGGTCTTCAAAGAAGAGTCCTTCCTCTTCCTCATAAACATCCATTCCAAAATACCCGACTTTTCCCGTTTTTAACCCTTCAATGACCGCTTTGGTGTCCACCAATCCTCCACGGCTAGTATTGATTAGCATGACGCCTTGCTTCATAAGTGAAATATGTTCGGCATTAATCAAATGCTTGGTTTCGGGGGTCAAAGGCACATGAAGGCTGACAATATCCGATTCGCTGCATAGCGTTTTGCAGTCGGTATAGCGGACACCAAATTTATCTACTAGGTCTTCATCCTTATTGACATCATAGGCCAAAATTTTACAGCCAAAGCCGTGAAGTATTTTAACTAGGATAGCCCCAATCTTTCCGGTACCCATTACCCCAACAGTTTTTCCGTTCAAATCGAACCCTATAAGCCCGTTCAACGAGAAATTCATATCTCTGACCCTATTATGGGCCCTGATCAGTTTTCTGTTTAATGCAAGTATCAACGCCATTGTGTGTTCTGCAATGGCATAAGGGGAATATGCGGGAACACGTGCGACCTTGATATTCATTTCATCGGACTTTTCCATATCCACATGGTTGTAGCCTGCCGAACGAAGGGCTATATATTTGACTCCAAACGAACCTAATTTTTCTAGTACGTTATCGGATGCATCATCCCCTGTAAACAAGCTAATGGCCTCGGAGCCTTTTGCCAAGGGAGCTGTGTGTTCGGACAGTCTTACTTCAAGCAGTTTCAATTCATGCTTGCTCTCATTGGCGGATGTTAAATAGGGCTCTTCGAATTTATGGGTACTGAATACGGTTGTCTTCATTTACTCTTGCTATTTTATTTACCAAAAATCTTTACGAGTTCGTACAATTCATTATTTACCTGATGTTGTTTTACCACCTGTTCAAAAGGCGTTAAGCTCAGTTTATTATTTAGAATTCCTACCATAACATTCTTCTGTTCGTCTAGCAACGCCTTTACGGATGCCACCCCTAGTCGTATTCCCAACATTCTATCGGAGGCGGATGGGTTTCCCCCACGCTGCACATGTCCTAATTTTGTAATGCGGAGGTCTACCTTGGAATTTAATTCCTTGATCTTCGATGCGGCTATTTCAGCTCCAAGTTCATCGCCCTCTGCAACCACTACTATAAAAGCTTCTTCGCTGTCATACTGGCTTACCTTTTCGAGCAAGCGGACAAAATCTTGTCCGCTCTCGGGCACTAAAATGGCATCCGCACCTACCCCCAATCCAGAATTGATGGCTATATATCCGCAGTCTCTACCCATTACCTCGATTAGAAATATTCGGTTATGCGATTCGGCCGTGTCCCTTATTTTATCAATATTTTCAATAGCTGTATTCACCGCCGAATCGAAACCCAGCGTAAAATCCGCGCCGGCCAAATCATTGTCTATGGTTCCGGGAATACCTATAAAAGGGAGATCACATATTTCAGAAAAAGCCAACAAACCTTTAAACGTTCCATCGCCACCTATAGCAATCAGCGCATCAATATTATTTTTTTGAAGGTTTTCCAAGGCGAGCTGTCTTCCTTCCTTTGTAAGGAATCTTGCGCTACGTGCGGTCTTAAGAAAAGTACCGCCCCTATGCACCAGCTTTTGAAGTTCACGGGTTTCTAGATCGATCAGATCTCCGTCGATCAGGCCTTCATAGCCTTTGCGAAAGCCACTTAACTTTATCTTGTTGACTTCGGCTGTTTTTGCTATGGCAAATAGAGCTGCATTCATTCCCGGGGAATCTCCTCCAGAGGTAAACACCCCGATATGTTTAATATTAGTAATCATGATTCTGTAGTTTTAAGGTTAGCGGTAATCAAATCGGGTATTTTTCCATAAAAACGATTGAAAACCATACAAGCCGTTAGGTCACCGGTAACATTGACCGCAGACCGGAACATGCCAAGCAGGCGCTCTACCCCAATGACTATAATAATTCCTTCGGCCGGAATTCCGAAACTGGATAGCACGGAAGCCAAAATCACCACGCCACCTCCCGGTATAGCCGGAGTTCCAATGGAGGCGGCGACTATTGTAACTATGACAACAATGATATTTAGAAGGCCCATTTCAAGTCCGTATGCCTGGGCTATGAATAAAGTCGTAATGGTCTGATAAAGGGCTGTCCCATCCATATTTACGGTGGTTCCGATGGGGATTATAAAATTACTGATGGAGGGATCCACTTTGAGTTCTTCCTCCGCTGTTTTAAGCGATAAGGGCATTACTGCGGCAGAGCTTGTTGTAGAGAATGCCAAAAGTTGGACATCCGTTATCTTACGTAAAAATTTAAATGGATTGCTGCGGCCAAATATGCTTACCAACACGAGGTAAATACCGATCAATATTAGCAATCCTATCAGTACTACGAGCACATAAAAGCCCAAACCCGCTAAGGAGTTCAGGCCAACGCTCGAAGTTAGCTGTGCCATTAAACCGAATACGGCGATCGGAACCAACAACATGGCCCATTTGACCACCGTCATACAGATTTCCTGGATGGCCCCTAACAGCAACTTTACCGGTTTGAGAAAGTTGTCGGTCAACGATAAAACGGCAACACCTATTATAATTGTAAAAATGACGATACTCAACATTTCGCCGCTTACCATGGATGCCAATGGGTTTTCTGGCAACAAATTTGTTATGGCATTCGGAATATCGTTTATTCCAAATGACAGTTCCGAACTTTCGGTGGTACCGGCCAATGCATTTGCATGATCGACTTCTGCCTGTTGGTGCAGATACTTTCCAGGCCTAAAGATCAATGCAAGTACTGTACCTATGGTTACGGATATAATTGTTGTTGATATAAAATACAGGAACACACCGCCGCCCAGCCGTTTGAGATTTTCCTTATCGTTACTTACGATGCCCGTAATGATGGAAGCCACGATCAGGGGAATCATGATCATCTGTACCAATTTAAGAAAGAGCATTCCCGGCAGGGCCAACCAATGCCCTACAGCATCGGCAGTGCTTTTGGTGATCCAACTATTTTGAGGGCTTAACAACAGCCCAACACCAACACCGAGAAACAAAGCAATAATAACCTTGAGCCAAAGTCGATTTTCAACCAACTTTTGCAGGTAGCGGTTTAGGGATTTTAATGATTTTATTTCCGTATCAAGCATTATTATATATGTTTTATGCTACAGTGATTTTTTCCTCCAAATAAACACTTTGAACTGCCTGTAATAATTCCACTCCATCCTTAAAAGGTCTTTGAAAAGCCTTTCTTCCCAAAATAAGACCGGAGCCTCCGGCCCGTTTGTTTACGATTGCGGTTGTGATGGCTTCGCTCATATCGGATGCTCCTTTGGAACCCCCACCGGAATTGATCAGTCCTATTTTGCCCATATAGCAATTGGCGACCTGTAAACGGCACAAATCGATGGGGTGTTCGGTGGTTAGGGTTTCGTACATGGCATCGTCATATTTCCCGAATTGAAGGTTTTTAAAACCGTAATTGGTAGTAGGCAATTTTTGTTTGATGATATCGGCCTGTATCGTGACTCCAAGGTGGTTGGCTTGGCCCGTTAAATCCGCAGCGGTGTGATAGTCCTCTTTATCCGTTTTAAAGGAATCGTTACGGGTGTAGCACCACAAAATCGTAGCCATGCCGAAGGTATGTGCCTGGGCAAAGGCTTCCGCAATCTCTTTTAACTGTCGATTACTTTCCTTAGATCCAAAATAAATGGTGGCCCCGATGGCAACTGCGCCCATATCCCAAGCTTCCTTGACTTTTCCGAACAAATTTTGGTCGTAGGAATTGGGGTAGGACAGTAATTCATTGTGGTTTATCTTCACAATGAATGGTATTTTATGCGCATATTTTCGCGCGTACAAGCCTAATACTCCGAAGGTCGAGGCTACACCGTTACAACCCGCTCCGATAGCCAGTTTTAAAATATTCTCGGGGTCAAAATAATCGGGGTTTTTATAGAAGGAAAAAGCAGCACTGTGCTCAATCCCTTGATCTACGGGAAGTATGCTTAAATACCCAGTATCCTTCAGATTGCCATGCCCGTACATTTGGGCAAGACTTCGAAGCACTTGTGGATTTCTATTGCTGTCGACGAATACCTTATTCACAATGTTTTTATCGGGCAACTGTAGTTCGTCCTTGGTTATTTTTTCGCTAATATGGTCCAAATAGAAGGAAGCTTTATCACCTAAATGTTCCACTACATTTTCGTAAGTCTTCATTGTTGTTGCTATTAATTAATACCTAGGCTTTTATTGGTCTTATCGATGGATTTGTGGGCATCCGTTTCAATGCCTGTAAGGGCCCGAATTGCATCAATAGTTTCAGGGATTACAATAGCCTGATTATCCACCACATAAGCATAAAAAAGCTCATCGCCCACGACCTTGAGCATATCTTCCCAAAGAGCCACCTCGTACATATCTCCCCATGGCCTGCCCATATCCATAAACATTTCCTTGATGGTATTGTTGGACACCAAGCCTTGGTCATAGTGTATCAATTTGATACGGCTAGAAGTTTTAAAAGCATTTAGCACCTCTTCCTTAGTAGCTTTTTTCTTCATCTTAACATTCCAATAGTGCATATGGCTAAGGGTTTGGGGAACTTTAACTGCAGAAGTAATGACATCTAAATCAGGATCTACGCTCTGTGCATCGGGCCCTTGATGACTGGGAATTTCCTTTTCCGGTACCATGGTATTCATAATACCTCCTAAATGGCTTTCCCAAGGGTCGGTCGCTCTTCTTAATAATGTTCCCCGTGCATAATCCAATAAATCCGCTCTTTTCAATGCAGTCAAGGTTCGAAGAATGGAAGTGGTATTACAGGAAACTACCCTTGTAGCATTTAAATTTAAAGCAGATCGGTAATTATTTTCGGCACTAAAGGAATGCCCAGTAGTTTCGTGCTTTTCCCCGCCGTGCAGAATGAATTTGATGTTATTTTTTTTATAGGTCTCCACATTTTTTGCTGCAATCTTTTTAGGGGTACAATCCACCACTAAGTCCGTCTTTTTCAATAGGTCCTGCAAGTTGCCCTTCACCGAAATGCCGGAGGCCTTCATTTCTTTTTCGGCTTCGGTAGTTGCTGCATAGATGTCATAATTCTTTCTTACGGCGTTTTGTATACGCCAATCGCTGATAACATCGCAAACCCCAACAAGATTCATATCATCTTGTACATTTATGGCATCGGCGACTCTTTTCCCGATGACCCCGTATCCTACTACTGCTATATTTTTCATTTTATTTTTGTTTTAATTTGAGCGTTATAGAACGCAGCAATCAAGGCCCCAACAAGCCACCAAAGGATGAAGGTCTGAACGATGCCGATCAAGACCTCCCAAAGCGGCACATCCATTCGGATGATACTGGTAGTGTCCAAGCCGTGCAGCAGACTGTTGAAAAAATCTATGGTTCCTTCTCGACCGGCGGTCCACATGACCACCATACAGCCGAAATAGATAATTGCTCCCGTAAATCCGGTGGCAAAACCGAATTTCTTTACATTAATACGATTCATGACTTTTGTTTTTTTAGTTAAGTGTTCGACTCCAAGGTCCTCTTCGATTCTTCGTATTCATCCTTGGTAATTTCGCCTTTGGCAAATCTTTTTTTAAGGATATCAAAAGGAGATTCGTTCTTTGTTTTTTGGTATGGAAGGTCAGATGGAACAAAGAATATCCAAATCAATAGGATGAACCATATTATCCACCAAATAAGGTGCATACCGCCCCAATGTCCGTCAAAATAATGCATAGCTAAAAGTTTTAAATGTTAGTACTTAATTAATTCAATTCTGAAATGGTATAACCCTCAAGTTGATCCAACTGTTTTTGTAGATCATCGACCGAAAGGTTCGATTTCATACTGATTTTGGCAACTCCTTTAGGGCTTAAAAAGATTTTTGCCTCCTCAATATCTTCATGAGACTCCAATACTTTCTTGACCATTGTTATGCAACCGCCACAACTGATTCCGTCTATTTGATATTTTCTCTTCATTTTCTCCAAGATTTCAGTGTTGATGCTGTTTTCGGTCTTTCCCTTCCTTTTCTTCCTTTTTCCTTTTAAGGTTATCCTCCGTTAGCCCATGGGTATGGCCACCATGTCTGATGGGCATCAATAGATGCACCGCGAACATGATGACTATAAATGTGAAAAGCGTCAGATTGCCCTTGATACCAAATGCGGGGGCGAAAAAAATAAATAATAGCGGAAGTCCACAACCCAGCACCATCCATAACCAATGACCTTTCATAATTTTTGTTTTTAGCGTTAAATGTTATCTTCTCTAATGATGATTACCATGGCTTTGGCTTTTGCTCAATGCGAGTTCACCTTGTTCTATGGCATCTAATTCATTTTCGTCCATCATGCCCATTCCTTTCATATCCATTTCCTTATCGCCCATCATCTTCTTGCATGACTCCATACAATCTTCGCTCATCATGCCCTTTTCATGCATCATTTGCATCATATTGCCCATCATCTTTCCATCTTTCATCATGGACTGCATCATGTTTTTCTTCATCATGCTATCTTTCATCATCTGCATACCCTGGCCTTTCATCATAGTACCCATCAACATTTGGTTGCCCTGCATCATCTGCATTGCATGGTCGTTGCCCTGCATGTTATCCATAAATTCAGTCATGTAACTGTGATTACTGGCAATTGCATCAAAAAGTTCCGTTCTCGTTTGTGAATTTTCGAGCATTGCGTTAGGATCTGTTTTCTGGTTGCAACTGGATAGTGTTACTAAGCCAATTGCTAATAAAATAATTGTTGTTTTTCTCATTATATTTGATTTTTAATTACTATTAATCTCAATTGTATTTGTATCTTATTTATTTAAACTGCCCTTGTTTTCATATCGTTTTCCGTATTAACCCTAACCATTAGATTTTTGGTCACGGTAATATCTTCGTCTGAATGTATGGGTTACGAAAAGCTTTTTCCTGCATAATTTTCTTTCATATTTATATAATTTCGTCAAAAAAATTTCGCTCCCAGACTTGGGTATTTTTATAATCCGTCATACTCGAACCCGTTACATTCTTGAACTGCCTCGATAAATGATTTATACTACTATAATCCAGCAAATAGGCTATGTCCGAGAAGGTATGCTGCTGCAATTGAATAAGCTCTTTTACCTTCTCTAACTTCAATTTTATAAGGTATTTTTCAATTGTGGTATTTTCATTTTTTGAGAATATTTTGCTCAAAACCTTATAATCACGATGTAGCGTAGAAGCCAAATGTTCCGAGGTCTTTTCTTTTATATGCAAAGGCAGTTCGGTAACGAGTTCGATCAAAGCGATCTTTATATTTTCAACGATTATTTCATCTTCGTTTTTTGCTATTTCAAATCCGTTGGAGTGGAGAACCTCGGAAACCCTTTTATCAATTTGGACATTAGTTCCAACTAATGTCTCTACTGTAAGTTTTCCCAATTCAAGGGAAAGTACCTTTATATGGATTTCTTCAAGCTCTTGCTTAATGACTTTTAAACAACGCTTGCAGACCATATTTTTAATCCAGTATTCTCGCTTGGAGCTCATACCAAAATTGTATTAATGTTCTTAGGGTTCACACCCAACAAGATTCTAAAGATGCTTGGTCTTTATGACCAATTATGAAATGTAGTCGTTGGAAAATGGGTACGACATTGTACAGCCAATACATTGATAGTGGCCAAAGGGAAGTACAGATTATTGCAACAATAATCTGCTTAAACAAAAATCAAATCAAGAAAGTTTCGTGAAGTACGAGTATGTCCTTCTCGATCCAGGGAGGATCGTAATTTACAAAGGTAACGACCTTGCTTTCAAGTCCTTCGAAGCGGTTAATATAGGTGTAGAAAAAAGTATGTAGAAAAACAAAATTCTCGGTATTCAGTTCAGCGGAAACCTTTTTTAGGTTATCATCCCCCTCCTGAATAAAAGACTTATTACTGCAACAGTCGTCTGTAGCTCCGATAGAACATTTTTTTATTGGGTTTTCTGGCTTTTGGATTATTTGATCACAGGGCATTGCTTTCCCGAAAACCGCAAGATCTACCAATTTATCACAGCAATAATGCATATCCACCGTAAACGAGGTAGTCGAAAAGAGTACCGCGAACGTTAAAAAGATGGACAATATTTTGGTTAAAAAGCGTTTCATCATCTATAAGGTAGTCTATTTTGTTTAGACTTTAGATTATTCCGAAGCTAATTTTAAATAAATAAATATTTGAAAAACAAATAGTTAGCTATTTTTAGCAGGATAGACTGCTACAAATTTAAATCAAAACCTTAAACAAGAACATGATATTTATCATATCAGCAATAAATAGGGTTTTCTATGTTTGTATTCGAGGAAAATGGAAAATTCACAACTCTAAATTTTTGTTAAAGAAAAGTCTTCCATTTATTTTTTTGTAGTTTTGCAGAACGAATGAATAGTATTTTTCATAAAATAACGTCTTTCACAATGGCTCTTGTAGTGCTGTTCTCAACCTTCTCTTTTACGGTTGCACAGCATTATTGTGGAGATGTTCTTGTGGATTATTCTTTGTTCGGCCATGCCGAGTCTTGTGGTATGGAAGTTCAAGAAACAGCAGAATTGCCAGAGTGCAATCTGGTTAAAACCGATTGCTGTAGTGACGAAGTTCTTACCGTTGATGGTCAGAACGACTTAAAATTATCTTTTGAAAAATTAAGCTTTGAACAACAACAGTTTGTTGCTAGCTTCATCTACACATATCTTAATCTTTATGAAGGACTACCTGAAAACATAGTCCCATTTAGTGATTACCCTCCTCCGGTTTTGGTCAAGGATATACAAATCCTAGATCAGATTTTCCTCATTTGATTTTTAAGTAATAGAATTTTAAAGCCCAACTGATAACAGTTTAGGGCTTATCCTGTTTTTGTTGGTTTTCGGCCAATACTTCTAATTACTTAATCATCAATACCATGCTAAATAAAGGCATTAAATTCCTTATCGAGAATAAATTGGTAGCCGTTTTGCTCTTAGTCCTTTTTGTGGGCTGGGGAACCGTAAACGCACCCTTTGAATGGAGTACGGGCTCGTTACCGAGAGATCCGGTAGCCGTTGATGCCATACCCGACATCGGCGAAAACCAGCAAATAGTTTTTACGAAATGGGATGGTCGTTCACCTCAAGATATTGAGGATCAGATAACTTACCCGTTGACAACTTCACTTTTAGGAATTCCCGGTGTTAGGACCATTCGAAGTTCCTCCATGTTCGGTTTCTCCAGTATTTATATCATTTTTGAAGAGGATATCGAATTCTATTGGAGCCGTAGCCGTATTCTTGAAAAATTGAATTCGTTGCCAGCCGGTTTATTGCCCGATGGTGTCAACCCTGCCTTGGGGCCTGACGCCACAGGACTCGGACAAATTTACTGGTACACTTTGGAAGGCCGTGATGCCGATGGAAATGTTACAGGCGGCTGGGATTTACAGGAGCTTAGAAGTATTCAGGATTTCTATGTGAAATATGCACTATCATCGGCAAGCGGTGTTTCCGAAGTGGCCTCTATTGGTGGTTATGTGCTCGAATATCAGGTGGACGTGAACCCCGAGCTGATGAAGCAATATGGTATTGGGCTACAGCAGGTGGTAAAAGCGGTAAAACAGAGTAATCGGGATATCGGTGCCCAGACCTTGGAAATTAATCAGGCCGAATATCTGATTCGCGGGCTTGGCTATGTGAAATCCATCGAGGATCTACAAAATGCAGTCATAACCTCAGAAGATTTCACGTCTATCCGCTTAAAGGATATTGGCAATGTCTCTTATGGGCCTGCTACTAGGCGTGGCATCTTGGATAAGGAAGGCGCAGAAGTTGTCGGCGGAGTTGTGGTCGCACGATATGGCGCCAACCCCATGGAGGTCATCAATAATGTAAAAGATCAAATTAATGATCTAAGTGCCGGTCTTCCCTCCAAAGTACTTGAGGACGGCAGAACATCCCAGCTCACGATTGTTCCTTTTTATGATAGGACCGAACTTATTCAAGAAACGCTCGGTACGCTCAATGAAGCCCTGACCTTGGAAATCTTGATTACCATTTTAGTTATCATCATAATGGTCTTCAATTTAAGGGCATCCATTCTGATATCGGGACTGTTACCGGTTGCAGTGCTTATGGTATTTATTGCGATGAAACTATTCAATGTGGATGCAAATATTGTAGCACTTTCGGGTATAGCCATTGCCATCGGAACCATGGTGGACGTTGGGGTCATTCTCTCCGAAAATGTCATAAGGCATTTGGACGAAAATGAGGAGGGCCTACCTATAAATACCGTAGTTTACAATGCCTCGGCAGAAGTATCGGGAGCCATATTAACCGCTGTGATGACTACCATTATCAGTTTCATTCCGGTATTTACAATGATCGGGGCGGAAGGAAAGTTGTTCAGGCCCCTGGCATTTACAAAAACCTTTGCGCTTACAGCATCCCTCATAGTAGCCCTCTTTTTGATACCTCCATTTGCGGCGTTTCTATTCCGAAAAAAGAGCATCAAGAAAACAGCCGGATATGGCCTCAATGGGATATTGATACTCTTAGGGGTCCTGGCCATTTTTTATGGTTATATACTCGGACTGATATTAATCGCTTTCGGCATTGTAGGCTTGCTTAAAAATCCGGAATTGGCATCCCGCATTTCTAGTGGATTTTCACTTTCGGAAAAACGTGCAAATCTAATCAATATCATTATTTCGGCATTTGCCATTGTTTTCGTTCTGGCCGAATATTGGAGGCCGCTCGGTCTTGATAAAAGTATTTTTTGGAACCTGATTTTCGTTTCGCTTATTTGTTTTGGGCTTTTGGGTTTCTTTACCATATTCCAAAATTATTATACTAGGATACTGCGTTGGGCTTTACGCAATAAACTAATATTTCTCTCTATCCCCACCGCTATAGTAGTGTTTGGGGTGTTGATCATGCAAAATACCGGAAAGGAGTTTATGCCCTCCTTGAACGAAGGTTCCTTTTTGTTGATGCCTACCTCTCTTCCGCACGCCGGTGTCGAAGAGAACAAACGGGTGTTACAACAGTTGGATATGGCGGTCGCCAGTATTCCAGAAATAGCTACTATAGTCGGTAAATCAGGAAGAACGGAATCCGCATTGGATCCGGCACCGCTATCCATGTACGAAAACCTGATTCAGTACAAGCCGGAATACAAGTTAAATGACAAAAGGGAGCGACAGCGATTCAAGGTTAATGAGGACGGTATGTTCGAACTCAGGGACGGTACTTTCGTGACCAATCCCAACCTTGAAACGGACGATGATCTCGAATACGAAGCGTCGGAAATAAAATCGGTTTTTTCGGTAAGGCAAAAAGATTTAATTCCCGATGAGGATGGGGAATACTTTAGAAACTGGCGACCTGAAATTGAATCTCCAGATGATATTTGGAACGAAATTGTAAAGGTTACCAAATTTCCCGGTGTTACCTCCGCTCCGAAATTACAGCCGATAGAAACCCGATTGGTCATGTTGCAGACCGGCATGCGTGCGCCCATGGGAATCAAGGTAAAGGGGCAGGACCTAAAGGAAATAGAAGCCTTTGGCCTCAAGCTCGAAGATATTTTAAAGCAGGCAGATGGGGTAAAAGATGAAGCCGTATTCGCTGATCGAATTGTTGGAAAACCTTACTTGCTTATTGATATAGATAGGGAAAGACTGGCACGATACGGTATTACCGTTGAAGACGTGCAGAGCGTGTTGCAGGTTGCCGTTGGAGGGATGGTACTTACCCAGACCGTTGAGGGGCGTGAGCGTTATGGCGTTCGAGTACGCTACCCAAGGGAATTAAGGGAGAATCCAGCGGACTTGGAGAATATCTATGTGCCCGTTGCTAAAGGAAGCCCTGTTCCGTTGAGCGAATTGGTCACGATTAGGTATGAAAAAGGCCCGCAGGTCATCAAAAGTGAAGACACCTTTTTGGTCGGTTATGTACTGTTTGATAAGTTGGACGGTTTTGCCGAAGTAGAAGTCGTCGAGAACGCCCAAGCCTTGATACTAGAAAAAATAGATAGTGGAGAACTAGTAGTTCCCAAGGGCATCAATTACCTGTTTACCGGTACCTATGAAAACCAGTTGCGTGCTGAAAAAACCTTATCCGTCGTAGTACCCTTGGCATTGGCTATCATATTCTTGATCCTCTATTTCCAATTCCGTTCGGTCGGCACATCATTAATGGTCTTTACCGGGATTGCCGTAGCCTTCGCCGGAGGTTTCATGATGATTTGGTTCTATGGTCAGGATTGGTTCTTGAATTTCAACTTTTTCGGGGAAAATCTACGAGACCTCTTTCAAATGCACACTATCAACCTGAGTGTTGCCGTATGGGTAGGATTTATTGCCCTCTTTGGTATTGCCACGGATGATGGTGTAGTCATGGCCACCTACCTTACCCAGACCTTTGACAGAAACAAACCCGATTCACTCGTAGCGGTCAGGGACTCGGTAGTAGAAGCTGGCGAAAAACGTATCCGACCTTGTTTGATGACTACCGCTACCACTATTCTAGCATTGCTTCCAGTATTGACATCCACGGGCCGTGGTAGCGATATTATGATACCGATGGCAATCCCCTCTTTCGGGGGCATGCTTATCGCCTTGATTACCTTATTTGTCGTACCGGTCTTATATAGTTGGAAGGCAGAATTTCAATTAAAACGAGTATCCAAATGAAGAAATACCTATACATATTGATTGGAATAGTATCCATCGGTTCAATGAACGGACAGGACTTGGAAAACCTTATCCAACAAGCCGAACTGAACAACCCAGAAATTCAGGCTTTTGAGCTGCGTTACAATATCGCATCCGAAAAAGTGAACGAGGTTAATACTTTGCCCAATACAGAGTTAGGCGCCGGGCTTTTTGTAAGCGAACCCGAAACACGGACCGGAGCACAGAAAGCAAGGTTCTCGGCAAAACAGATGATTCCGTGGTTCGGTACAATTACCGCCCGTGAAAATTATGCAAGTTCCTTGGCCGATGCCCAGTACGAAGAACTGGTAATTGTTAAACGGAAATTGGCCTTATCGGTCTCGCAATCCTATTACCGACTCTTCTCAATTAGGGCAAAGCAAGGTGTACTGGACGAGAATATTGAATTGCTGGAGACCTATGAACGTCTTGCCTTGACTTCGGTAGAGGTGGGCAACGCTTCGGCCGTTGATGTACTTCGTCTTCAGATCAGGCAAAACGAACTGGAACAACAAAAGGAGGTTCTGGAACAAGAATATCTGGCGGAACAAACCTTGTTTAACAACCTATTGAATCGTGATGAACAGACCCTAGTTACTGCTTACGATGGATTAACAATACCTGAAAAAGACCCGATAACGGAAGAAGGAAACCTTGATCTGCACCCCGAACTTCTTAAGTATGACAAATTGTACGAGTCGGTCGAACAATCCGAAATCTTGAACCAAAAAGAGGGGTTGCCTGACCTTGGTTTCGGATTGGATTATATACCGGTAGCCGAAAGGCCCGATATGTCTTTCGCTGACAATGGGAAGGATATTTTAATGCCAATGGTATCGGTATCCATCCCCATATTCAATAACAAATATAAATCCATTTCCCAACAGAACAAATTAAGGCAAGAAGAAATAACTGCCCAAAAGCAAGAACGAAGGAACAAATTGGAGACGCTTTTGAGCGAGGCTGTTAACAACAGAATGTCCTCGAGAATTCGTTTCAGAACTCAAACTAAAAATATTCAACAGGCCAATGATGGCGAAGAAATTCTAATAAAAAGTTATGAAACGGGAACCATCGACTTTAACGATGTGCTCGATATTCAAGAGCTACAGCTAAAGTTTCAAATCAATCGAATCGAATCCATCAAGGGCTACTACGTGCAATCGGCCATTATTAATTATTTAAGGAGCTAAGACCCATATCGATAAGGGCAATATGTATTGATTGAATTTGATATAGTAGGATATTATAAATAATAAAAAGAGAATCATGATCAGAAAAATTACGGTGTTGTTGGTACTTCTCATTTCATGTGAAGGCTTTGCCCAAGTAGGGACCAACGGACAAGATCGAAAAGAAGATGGGCGACCTATTAAGGAGTATGACCTTACCATTGAAAAGAACAAAATGACGCTTGATGGTGTTACTGCCAATGCAATGACCATCAATGGTAGTATTCCCGGACCTGTTTTGGAATTTAATGAAGGAGACCTTGCTATAATCAACGTAACCAATAAAATGGATGAAGAAACCTCAGTACATTGGCACGGATTGATACTTCCCAATTTTTACGATGGTGTTCCATATTTAACTACACCACCCATTGAGCCCGGAACAACTTTCCAGTACAGAATCCCAATCAACCAATCGGGAACATATTGGTACCATTCCCATACGATGCTACAAGAACAGAAAGGTGTGTATGGTTCCATTATGATTCAGCCCAAGGAAAAAACCTTGGACTATGATAAAGATTTAGTTGTAGTACTCTCTGACTGGACCAACGAAAAACCGATGAACGTACTGCGTAACCTAAAAAGGGGAAACGAATGGTATCAAGTTAAAAAAGGTACAGCGGTTCCTTTGGGCAGAGTCATCAAAGAGGGTGCTTTTGGCGCTCAACTTAAATTTTGGAGAGACCGTATGGAAGGGGCTGATATTGCCGATATCTATTATCCTGCATTTCTTACCAACGGAAAAAAAATGGCGGAATATCCAGAATTCAAGCCAGGAGAAAAGGTGCGGCTTCGCTTTATCAATGCTTCGGCCTCTACCTATTATTGGATGGATTTTGGTGGGGGTAACCCAATGGTGGTTTCCGGCGATGGTATTGACGTGCAACCCGTATCCAAAAGCCGATTTCTATTTGGTATAGCTGAAACCTACGATGTAATCGTAACCATACCTGAAGGTGCTTTGGAAGTTACGGCAACGGCACAGGATGGCTCTGGGCATACTTCCTTGCATTTAGGACAGGGAACACTTTATCCTGCAAAAACGATTGACAGGCCGGACAAAGTGGCAATGATGAAGCAAATGGCAAAAATGGATATGAAAATGGGAGCACCTGCAATGGCGGGTAATAAAAAGAAAAACACGCCTGAATTTTTAATGCAGAAGTATGGAATGGCGATGGATATGAAAGACGGTCAGATGAATATGGGGATGCAAGATAAGATGTCTATGAACGATGGCAAAATGAATGACCAAATGGATATGAAGATGGACGATGAAAAGCCTATTAAAAGTGACCAAATGAATATGGACAATAGGTCGGGAATGAAAAAAGACTCGATGCCAATGAACCATAACGGAACATCGGATAAAATGAAAGGCCATATGAATCACAATATGCCCAAGATGCAGAAGGATACTTCCTCATTTGATTACGACACTCGTAAAACTTATTTCAACTACGACTTTTTAAAGGCAAAGGAAAATACCACCTACAAAGCGGATTTGCCGGTAAACGAAATACTGTTGAACCTAACGGGAAATATGCAGCGCTATGTATGGAGTATGAATGGCGTACCCCTTTCAGAAACCGATAAAATAAAAATCAAGGGAGGCGAAGTAACGCGGATTACGCTCAATAACCTTACGATGATGCACCACCCAATGCACCTGCACGGACATTATTTTAGGGTCATCAACGAAAATGGCGAACGTTCCCCATTAAAGCATACGGTAAACGTACCGCCAATGCAGAAAGTGGTCATAGAGTTCTATAATGAAGAGTATGGCGATTGGTTCTTTCATTGCCACATACTGTATCATATGATGGGAGGTATGGCAAGGGTTTTCAGTTACGATACGCCAAGGGACGAAAGAATGAAGGATTATCCTGTTCAGAAACTTATTGATGAAACAGACCATTATTATTCTTGGGGAAGAGCGCGTTTAGGTTCTAATTTCAATGAGCTTAATCTAATATCGAGTAATATCCGCAAGGAATTTGGTTTACGTGCCGAATTTGACTACAACCAAAATGCCGAAATAGAAGTGAATTATAATAGATACTTGAATGATTGGGTACGTGTGTATGCAGGAGTAAATACCGAAACTTCAACACCGGATTCTTATGATACATTTAATACCGTAGGATTGGTTGGTGTAAAATATTTTACGCCTTATAGATTTAATGTAGATGTGAGTATGGACCATCAGCTACGCCCAAGAATACGTTTGGACAGAGAATTATTGATTTTTCCTAGAATTTTTCTGGAAGGCGAATACGAATATAGAGCGGACTTTGGGTGGGTAAATGATTTAGAGAATAACAAATCGTTTGAAAGTGAAACACAATGGTTGGTAGGGGTTGCATACATTCTTTCGCGCAATTTATCAATCCAAGGCAACTATAACAACCGATACGGTTGGGGTGGCGGACTTTTGGCAAGATTTTAAATGATGGAAGGATATAAAAAAAATAGCCTGAGTTTGACCGGTGCCGTATCTCTAGGTACGGGGGTAATGATCGGTGCCGGTATCTTTGCCCTGTTGGGTCAGGTAGCAGAACTATCGGGTCAATGGTTTCCTATTGCATTTTTGGTGGGTGCCATTATTTCGGGCTTTAGCGCTTACTCCTATATCAAATTATCGAATGCATACCCTTCCGCTGGTGGGATTGCCACCTATCTGAAAAAGATTTATGGTAAAGGCGCGCTTACGGCATCCGGGGCTTTACTGATGGCTTTTTCCATGGTCATCAATGAGAGTTTGGTTGCCCGTACTTTCGGGTCGTACACCTTACAATTGTTCGATGTTGGCGATAATAGCGTATGGGTTCCAGTTTTGGGAGTTTTACTATTGATTACGGCGTTCTTGATCAATATTTCGGGAAACAACGTTATCGGCAAATCATCGTTAGTGATGGCCATCCTGAAAATAGGAGGCATTTCCATTTTTGCGATAGGCGGTCTGTGGGCCGCGGGATTCTCTTTTTCAGAAGTAGTCCCCTCTAGCAGTTTGTCCGAGTACCCGGTCTCCAGCTATCTAGGGGCCTTGGCATTGTCCATCTTGGCCTACAAAGGTTTTACGACCATAACCAATAGTGGAGGAGAAATTGTCAAACCCAATAAGAATGTCGGTAGGGCCATTATTATTTCGTTGGCCATTTGCACCCTCATATATCTTTTGGTCGCTTTTGCGGTTTCCTCAAATCTTTCGATAGAAGAAATTATACAGTCCAAGGACTATTCCCTGGCGGAAGCTTCCAAGCCTGCCTTTGGGAAATATGGTCTTTGGTTTACGGTGGGCATTGCTATTGTTGCTACCATTTCAGGAGTCATTGCCAGTGTTTTTGCCGTTTCAAGAATGACGGCCATGTTGACCGATATGGATTTAATTCCCCATAATCATTTTGGAATGCCAGGGGGTATACAAAAGCATATGCTCGTTTATACCGTAGTCTCGGCAATCGCATTGACCGTGTTATTCGATTTGACAAGGATTGCATCTTTAGGTGCCATTCTCTATTTGGTCATGGATATAGGAATCCATTGGGGCGTTCTGAAAAACCTAAGAAAAGAAATAAAGGCAAATGCGGCCATAATTGTTAACGCCATTATATTAGATTTTATCGTTCTGGGCGCATTTCTATGGATAAAAATATCGAGTGACGTGCTGGTCGTGATTGTAGCGGTGGTACTTACGATACTCGTTTTTGCTGGGGAAAAATGGTTTTTAAAAAGAACGAATAACACTTAAAAATTCAGATTATGATGATGTACTGGTGGGTAATTGTTTTGGTAGTTGTGGTTCTGGGCATATCGATGTATGCTGGGAAGAACGGGAATGTATTAAAAAGAAAACAGAACCCTATGGCTATTCTGGACGAACGTTTCGCGAAAGGCGAAATATCCAAAGAAGAATATGAAGAACAAAAAGGAATGATTAACTCTAAAAACTAAAACGATGAAATACTATTTCAACAAGACCCTAAACGAAGATTTCGATAAAGTTATCGAGAGGGTTACGGAAGAACTTAAAAAAGAAGGTTTTGGTATTCTGACCGAAATCGATGTCAAAGAAACACTGAAAAAGAAACTCGATGTAGAATTCAAAAAATATCGAATTCTAGGTGCCTGCAATCCCCCCTATGCCCATCAAGCATTGGAGGCCGAAGACAAGATAGGCACCATGTTGCCTTGCAATGTAATCGTGCAGGAAGTATCAAAAGGGGTCGTAGAAGTTGCAGCGGTAAATCCGATGGCGTCTATGCAAGCGGTAGAAAATGAAAAATTGAACAAGGTGGCCGAAGAAATTACGGCCAAGTTGGAAAATGTAATCGAAAAACTTTAAACATCAACCCTTTCGATTTTACGAAAAAAAGAATAATCCAAATAATTATAAATCTAAAATTAAGTGCAATGAAAACAATAAATCTAACAAAAGGGATTTTAGCAATCACATTGGTAGCCCTAACGGTAACTTCATGTAAAGAGGTTAAAAAGGAACAACATATCGATAATGAACATCACAGCGATGGGAGTCATGATGATTCAACTATGGATTCATCAAATGATATGATGGGCAACGACCAGCATGCATCAAAATCAACAACACTTGTTGCCAATTATCTAGAACTAAAAAATGCACTGGTCGCCGACGACAAAGATGGTGCGGCAAAGGCAGGCGGTATGATGGTTTCAGCTTTTAACGATTTTGAAACTTCTTCATTCGGTTCAGAAGAACAGCAAGAATTGAAGGATATCATAGAGGATGCCAAAGAGCATGCTGAACACATAGAAAAAAGCCCGATCGACCACCAAAGGGAACATTTTGATGTGTTGAGCAAAGATATGATAGACCTTATCGCCATTACAGGAACGGAAGAAAAATTATATCAAGATTTTTGCCCTATGTACAATAAGAACAAAGGAGCGCAATGGTTGAGTGCTACTAAGGAAATAAAGAATCCGTATTACGGAGCAAAAATGATGAGCTGCGGTAGTGTACAAAAGGAAATCAACTAAGTGAAGAAAAGTGTAAAAATCATAGTTCTTGTACTTATAGTCGGGTTTGTGGGTATACAATTTTTTCCCACTTCGCAAAACCAAAGTGATTTTACACCGAAAACCGATTTTATAATAGTGAACAATGTACCGAAACAAGTGGAGAGCATCATCACGACCTCTTGCTATGATTGCCATAGCAACAACACGGATTATCCTTGGTACAACAAAGTGCAACCTGTTGCTTGGTTTTTGGAGGATCATGTTGCCCATGGCAAGGAAGAATTGAATTTTAATGAATGGGCCGATTATTCGAGTAGAAGAAAGAACAGCAAGTTGAAATCGATCATTAGCCAGATTGAAGATGGAGTAATGCCCCTTTGGTCTTACACGCTAATTCATAGGGAAGCAGAACTTTCGGAGGACGAAAAAAAAATCGTTCTTGAGTGGGTTTCAAAATTAAAAGACAGTTTATAAACTAAAAATTCAACAAATGAAAAATTTAAAAAATGGTGTAGCAACCCTGCTCATGTTGGGGGTTACAATGGGCTACGCACAGCACAAAATAGAGTTGAACCATGACCATACCAAGATGGAAATGAAAGTGGTCGAGTTGGAATTTAACGATAAAAATGTGGCCAATGTCTACGAACATTACGAACACATTAAAAATGACTTGGTCGGTTCAAATCCGGGCGATGCCCAAAAGGGAGCGGTAATGTTGAACGAAGCACTCGAAAAAGTCGAGGGTTCCGATGCGGCATTATCGGCCTCGCAAAAAATCGCTGACTCAGATAATCTAGAGAGACAACGAAAGGCTTTTTCCGATTTGAGCAATGAAATGGAAACCTTGTTGAAAGGAACTGTTACATCGGGAAAAATTTATAAGGATTTCTGTCCAATGGCCTTGAACGGAGGTGCTTATTGGCTATCTGCCATTAAGGACATCCGCAATCCGTATTATGGAGCTAAAATGCTCAGCTGCGGAAAAGTGACGGCCATAATCGAAAAGTAAAGCCTGATAGGGGAGGTTGAATATAGTTAATGGTTAGTGTTTAAAATACTTCCCCTTTTCAGGTAATAATAATTTATTGTTGCTAGGTACAGTTTTAAGAGTTTTAAAAAATAACGTGCAAAAAATGATTTTACCGTAAGCAAAACCTAAATGGAAGCATTGAGTCTTGACATTTTTATAGTACCCACAATTGCGTTGACCTTGGTCGTTCTGCTGTATCTCTATTTTGCCAAACAGGAACGGGACAAAAAAAATTATAGAAACTATATAATTAGGGTCGCCGTGATAGCGTTTTCGTTGAATTTTATTTGGGAGGTGGGTCAAGGTTGGTTATATAAAGATTTTGAATACGATTGGCAACATATCTCATTCTGTGCATTAGCATCCATTGCAGATATGTTGATGGTACTTATCCTACTTTTCGGATTTTCTCTAGTGTATAAGAATGTCTTTTGGACAAGTGCAATAGGTATTAGTAAAATACTCCCCTTGATTTTGATTGGAAGTGCTGGCGCAATATTTGGCGAAATTTGGCATACATCACGAGGCGATTGGGCCTATGCAGAGGCAATGCCTGTAGTTCCATGGGTAAATGTGGGATTGTCGCCACTATTACAATTTGCAGTCTTGCCATATTTAATTTTTTTGATTGGTAATAAGTTTATAAACGAAAGGAATTTGAAAATGTAAAATCTGGGCAGGTCAAGAATGTGTTTTTTGATTGGTTAGTTATTTAGTGTAATCCATGACCGCCCAGATTGTTTTAATAAAGGAAAAGTCCTGTTACGGGAAGGGAAATTTAGTTGATGTAGTGTTTAACGCCCTTCCCTCGACAGGCACAATAAGCTAAATAATTTGCAATGAAAGAATGTTGTGATAATTGTGGAGGAGGCAAGAGAGGGAAATCCACCTTTAAAAAGTGGTTTGGGTATGCGGTTTACACAATTATTGCCCTAATAGTTCTTCTAGCGCTTGTGTTTCAACTTTTGGGTAAAGAATTTTAGAACATAAAAAAAGTAACTGTAGATTATTATAAAAGAGATATCATGAGAAAATTTAAAAGAACCCTTTTGCCATTGCTTGCTATCTTCATTTTCGCAACCGGAAATGCGCAAGAAAAAACCATTGCATCCGAAAAAGAAGCAGTCGTATTAACACTGAAAAAATATAAAGATGCCTTACAAAACCTTACTACAGAGGGCACTTTTGATTTATTTATCGATAATTCCGCCGTATTCGAGCAAGGTGGTGTAGAAGGCACCTATAAGAATTATATAGCGCATCATTTAGGGCCTGAACTTGGTCATTTTGAGAAATTTAATTTTACTGATTATACTATAGAAGCTGAAGTAAGTCTTCCCCATGCTTTTACCACAGAGACCTATGTGTACACCATTGTATTGAAACCAAAAGATGGGAATGAAGCTAGAACAATACATAAAAAAGGGGTGGCGACTTCGGTTTTAAAGAAAATAGATGGCGATTGGAAGATCATTAAAACCCATTCGTCCTCCAGGGATATAAAAAAATAAATAACTGTTAAAACCATATCCGATGAAAAACAACAAAATAGCATTGATTCTTTTAACGCTCCTTTTATTGATTAGCTGTAAAGAAGAGAAGAAAAAGACGGAAGCCAGTCACGAAGATCATACGACTACTGAAAAAGCGTCAACTGAAAAGAAAAAACTCAGTCCCCATACCAGTGCAATGGCTATGGTTGGAGGAGCACACATTCATATAGATTACTCATCTCCCGGTGTTCGCAACAGAATTATATTCGGAGGCTTACTCCCTTTTGATGAAGTGTGGCAAGCTGGAGCACATATGGCCACTTGGATAGAGACCGATAAAGATTTGAGAATTCAGGGGGAAACAATTCCAAAAGGCAAATATGGTTTTTTTGTCATTCCATCCGCAAAAGATTGGACGGTTATACTTAACGCGAATTGGGACCAACATGGTAAGGATGAATATGATGAAAAAGATGATGTTTTACGCTTTTCGACGAATCCTAAAATTTCAGAAAATATTCAAGAACATTTGGAATATTCAGTCAACAAAACAAGCGACACCTCAGGAACTATTAAAATGAGTTGGGAGAAAGTTACTATTGAATTTCCATTTGAAGTAAAATAAGATGGTAAAAAGACAAACAGCTTTAAAAATAAGAAAGGTACATCGCTATCTAGGTATCTTCTTAGGAATTCAGTTCTTAATGTGGACCATTAGTGGTATGTATTTTAGTTGGACGGATATTGACGAAATACACGGTGACCAATTCAGGAATGAATCTTATATCACAACAGCTTTTGAAAATCTAAAAAATCCCTCGGACATGAGCAACCAGTCAAACATTACCTCCTTAGAATTAAAGGACATTGGTGGCGAGCCGTATTTTTATATTAACAAGAATCTGCTTTATCATGCCAGAACAGGTTTGGCAAAAAAGGAAATTACAAAAAATGAAGCGCTTTTAATCGCCAAACAAAACATTTTGCCTGATTTTAAGGTTAAAGACATAGAACGCATCGAAGAGGTAGGGAGCCATAGTGAATATCGAGGCAGACCACTTCCAGCCTACGCTATATCATATGAAACACCCGAAAATATAAAAGCCTATGTATCAGTCAAAGATGGTTCGTTCCAAACATTACGCCATCGCGATTGGCGATGGTTCGATTTTCTTTGGATGACCCATACCATGGATTATCATGGAAGGGATGATTTTAATACCCTAGTCCTTAGAGCTTTTTCTTTGCTTGGGCTAATTACCGTACTAAGCGGATTTACCTTGTGGTTTACTAGCTCGCTAACCATTAGGAAACAATTAAAAAGACGAGCAAAATAATAATAACTAAAAATCATAATCTATGAATTCAGAAGAAAAACAAACCAAAATGGGTAAAAACAATTACACAAAATTCGTATTGATGCTCGCGGCATCCTTTGTAGCAATGTACATCACTATGTACCTTAATACATATGAATGGGACCACGTTTGGTTTAGTCTAACACGTTTTTATATGGTATGCCTAGGAATTGCCACTATGGCCATAATAATGTTTGTGGCAATGCGGGGCATGTATCAAAACAGAAAGAAGAATATTGGAATAGTCGTAGGCAGCATTGTTCTATTTTTCGGTGCTTTGGGTCTGGTACGCGATCAGGCTTCGACTGTAGGGGATATCTTGTGGATGAAAGCCATGATACCACATCATTCGATTGCGATTTTAACAAGTGAGCGTGCTGATATACAAGATCCAGAAGTAAAAAAGTTAGCTGAAGATATTATTAAAGCCCAAAGGAAAGAAATAGCAGATATGAAACGTATGATTAATCGTTTACAAAACGATAAATAATAAAGTTAAGGTGATTAGGTACGGGTACTTTATGTCCTGATATTGACTGTTAGTATTGGAAAAAATCAACCCGTCCCTAATTTCTTTAATAGCACATATTTTAATAATTAAATCATGAAAAAAAACATCATTTTTATCGTAGGTGCCTTGATAGTGGGGCTATTGGCAGGCTATCTTATTTTTGGAAGTTCGTCTTCTGATGAATCCGTTATGAAGGACAAATCGGAAATGTCCGAAGGTCACGACCACGCAGGAGAATCCGTGGCCCAAATGTGGACTTGCTCCATGCATCCGCAAATTATGAAACAAGAACCGGGAGATTGCCCAATCTGTGGTATGGAGCTTATTCCTGCCGAAACCGGAGCTGTGGGGCTAGGTGCCAATGAAATAAAAATGACAGACAACGCCTTAGCATTGGCCAATATACGTACCTCTACCGTTGGTATTGGTGATTCAGATGGGAGTTTTCTTAAGCTTTCAGGAAAGATTCGCGAGAATGAGGAAGCCAATGCTACACAGGCTACCTATTATGCAGGTCGTATTGAAAAGCTAAATGTCAACTTTACGGGAGAGAGCGTTGGCAGGGGCAAACTTCTGGCGACTATCTATTCCCCTGAATTGGTAAGCGCGCAACAGGAATTGTTAACAGCTGCCTCTATGAAGGCATCACAACCTGCACTATACAATGCCGTCCGTAATAAATTAAAATTATGGAAGCTTTCCGATAATCAAATTGATAAGATAGAGGAGGCAGGTAAGGTACAAGAGAATTTCCCAGTTTATGCCACTGTTTCTGGCACAGTTACGGATATTATGGTAGAAGAAGGAGACTACGTAAAACAAGGTCAGCCATTATACAAAATTGCAAACCTAAGCTCCGTTTGGGCCGTATTCGATGCATATGAAAATCAAATATCTTTATTGAAGGAGGGTCAGGAAGTTAAGTTAACTACCAATGCCTATCCGAACAAAGAGTTTACCGCAAAAGTATCTTTTGTAGATCCATTGCTTAATTCTTCTACAAGAACAGTTATGGTAAGGGCTATACTCAATAATAGAGATAATCTATTGAAACCGGGCATGTTTGTGGAAGGGACCATTAAAAATACACAAATGCAGATGGAAAATGCTGTTGTTGTCCCGGCTAGTGCAGTAATGTGGACTGGGGAACGCTCCGTGGTGTATGTAAAGACGAATCCTAATGAACCTATTTTCGAAATGCGCGAAGTTGCCCTTGGTAATACCAATGGTGATACCTATACAATTATTAGCGGCCTAGAAAACGGGGATCGAATTGTGACCAACGGAACATTTACCGTTGATGCAGCTGCACAGTTACAGGGTAAAAAATCGATGATGAATGCAGAGGGAGGCAAAACTATGACTGGGCATGAAGGTCATTTGGGTATGCAGGAAGGAGATAAAATGGAACCCTCAACAAGTACTGGCACCGACCACTCTAAGATGAAAAAAAGAATCGAAGTTTCAGGTGAGTTTCAAGGCCAGTTAAAGCAGGTTTTCGAAAACTATATAAGTGTTAAGAACGCTTTGGTAAACGACGATGGTGCAGCAGCACAAAAGGAAGCAAAACAAATGGAGGGAAGTTTGGCCAAGGTCGATATGAAGTTGCTGAAAGACAAGGAAGCGCACAACCATTGGATGACCGTTCAAAAAGAACTCAAAGCATCCTCTAGTGCAATGGCTAGCACTTTGGATATCAAGGAGCAAAGAGGCCACTTTAAACATCTATCGGCACACATGATCAGCAGCGTTCAGCTTTTTGGAGTCAATCAAAAAGTGTACAACAACTATTGCCCAATGGCAGATAGCAATAAGGGAGCCAACTGGCTAAGCCTCGAGAAGGAAATTCGAAACCCATACTACGGAGAGGCAATGATGACCTGTGGAGAAGTAAAAGCCACATTGCAATAATCAAAAGCACGTAATGGGATAATATATAGGATAATCAGAGGCTCAATAAGAAGAAAATGGAAAAATTACAGGATACGTCAAATAAAATCTTTACTGAAAAGGACAGTCTCTACACCCTAATATCCATAATTATTCTGTTTGTGATACACACTTTAATAACGCTGTTGCTTATGGCCTTATATGAACAAGTCTAAATAGTTGAACAGTATTGTTAAGAAATTGAAGATTGAGGAACAGCACTGAACCTACTCCGAATTTTTAGACGGATGATGATGAGCGAAAATCGAAGGAAAAGAAGAAAAAACGATAGAAAACCACCGAAGGCAAGTATTAGTAAGAAAGACAAAGTTTATGGTATAATTGCCATAGTGCTCTTATTCTTGATAGCAACAATATTGGTTCTTGTTAATGCCTTTTCTTGGTCAAAATAATGACTCAATTTCGAACATATAATTAAATGAGTAACACCATCCATATAAAAAACATGGTCTGCCCCAGATGCATAGCGGCGGTATCAACAATTTTGGTGGAACTAGGCATTCCACATACTTCGGTCAAATTGGGAGAAGTGGAATTGGTTTCAGCACTTGACTTGAAAAAAAAATTGTCGCTGTCAATAGAGCTTCAAGATGCAGGGTTTGGTTTAATCAATGACCGCAAAAGCCAACTTATCGAGCAAATGAAAAGTCTGGTGGTCCAAAAAATACATCACTCCGATGAAGAACTGGACATAAAATGGCCTGATTTTATCAGTGACAAGCTTAACCTTGATTACAAGTATTCAAGTTCCCTTTTTTCCTCGGTCGAGAGTATTACGTTTGAACAATATATCATCAACCAAAAAATCGAACGAATTAAAGAACTGATAGCATATGATGAGCTTAGCTTAAGCGAAATTGCATATAAGTTAAACTATAGCAGCGTTGCCTATTTAAGCAATCAATTCAAAAAAGTAACCGGAATGACTCCCTCAAAGTTCAAAAAGTCAGTGGATAAAAACAGAAAATCATTGGACGAGATTTGAACCATTGCAAAATTCAAAGTTATGCCAACCGTACTACAAGAATTTGAAGAATTATTTGAAGAAGCCAAGGCCAAGAACGAATTTGATTTTGTCCTGACGCTAATTAATTACCGTGGAATAAGTTCCGCCAATTTGAACTCCAATCTGCACGAGTGGTTTGATGCAATCGAATTTTACAAACGACTATTTTATTCTTTAAAGGACAAAGAAAAAGCAAGAATAGGAGCATTGCTTTATTCGACCTTTTTTGAAAATAGCGACTTCTATAATATCGTTGGCAGTTTATGCAGAATAAACTTAGGTTTTAAAGGCTCTTCCTATCTGTTTTGGAAGAAAAAAAGTATGAACGATTATTGGGCATTGGTGAAAAACACGATTTCCTAATTGAGTTATTAAGCGATGTCGAAAAAAATGAAATTATTTCCTTCTTTAAGGAAAATCACTTTAAGGAAATACGCAATACCTTTTTTCACTCGGCCTATTCGCTTGAGGATGATATGTATATGCTGCACGATTCAGAACCGATAGTGATAAATGGCGTTGGCGTGTTTAATTTCGATATTAATCAGTTTTTATATCCCAAAGTGGAAAAGGTTATTGCCGTCTTTGACAAGTTCAAAGCACTCTACTTTGATCATTTCAATTCCTACAAAGAAGATAAGACGGTAGCAGGGCTATTTCCTAATTCTATTACTGCAACAATTTTGGGCTCACAGGAAGGTCTTAAAGGATTTAGGATCAAAAATGCGGTACAATTTTATGGCGAGTGGCATGATTCGGGAATTTGGTATGATGAAAAGAACAAGTTTTGGGCCGGTCATAACATAAATATGTATTTCAATAATATTGTGAGTATAGAGCTTATCGATCAGCTAAAAAGGTATGAAGGTAAAGATGATATCCGGAAAAATGACAGCGAATTCCATAACATGATCGATAAAATAGGGGAACGTAAGCTATCCCACGAATTAAGCCGTGCAACGAAGCTTCTCCTTAAATTTGGGGATATCCGAAGAATGAAAACAGAGCAGGAAACCTTTGCGCCTAAAAAAGCAAGCTTTGCAAAAATTACCCTTCCATACTACAGAAAAGCAAGGGAAATCGGCAGCAAGTTTTTTAAGGATTTAAAAGCCTTTGAAAAAGAAATAAAGGCTTTAGAGAAATTGGCCTCTTCCGATAAATAAACACAACCTACGAATATTACAAATTATTCAGCATATAACGTAACACATTACAGTCTATTAATCCTGAAATTTGAATCCCAAAAAATTAGTATATCAGGGTGTAGTCATCAACATATTGGATGCTATAGTCAAAACTTTTTAATTAGGAATTTTTACGAGCTTCTATGATTAAGGAAATTTTCATACGCAACATGGTCTGTGACAGGTGCATCAAAGTGCTTAGAACAGAATTTAAAAATGAGGATATTGATTTAATTGAAATCGAGTTAGGTCGTATAAAAGTGGGAATTAAAAATGAATCTCAATTTGAACGTATAATAGCTATTTTGGAAGATGATGGCTTTTCAATAATTAAATCCCCAGAGAAAAAATTAGTAGAAAAGGTAAAGATTGAACTTATTCACATATTGGACCAAGTGCCATTTGGGCTTGAAGAAAATCTATCAAGTTTCCTCTCAAAAAAAATAAAAAAAGAATATTCCAAAATCAGTAAAACATTCTCTCTAATTGAAGAGGTAACCATCGAAAAATATTTTATCAAGTTAAAAATCGAGAAGGTCAAAGAACTCATTCAATCTCAGGAATATAATTTTACCCAAATTAGCCAAATGCTTGATTATAAACACTTAAACCATTTGAGTAAACAGTTTAAAAACGAAACAGGTATGAGCTTAACGGACTATAAAATAAATCAAAAGGGTTTTAGAAAATCACTGGACAAAATTATATAGATATTAACCAATATTATAACACACTAATTATCTGTCAAAATCTAAATTTGGTTAGTTAATAACTAAAAATTATATAATATGAAACATTCTAAGTTAATTGATGCACTAAATAATTGTGCTGCCCACTGCAATTATTGTGCAGATGCCTGTCTTGATGAAGGCGACATTAAAATGATGGTTGATTGTATCAGGACCGATAGGGCCTGCGCTGAAATTTGTAGCGCCACGGCAAATTTGCTTGCTTCAAATTATTCCGATGTAAGCGCTATGGTAGAGCAATGCCGTGATATCTGTAAAAAATGTGCAGATGTATGTGACAAACACGATCATAAGCATTGTCAAGAATGTGCAGATGCCTGCAGAAAATGTGCTGATGCTTGTGAGGATTTCTTGAGCTAAAGAATAGAAAGCTTATTTGCTAAGCAAGCCGCTATCAAGGACTACAAGATGATTGTAGTCCTTGATTCGTTATAAGGAAAATGGGAGAATTCTACAAATCATTCAGCATATAACGTAACACATTAAGGTCCTTTAATCCTGAAATTTGTGGTGTACAAATAAGAATGGGTTTATGGAAACAATCAACATATTTGAAACCGAAAAGAAGATTCATAAACAGGGCATAAAAAAATCCTTTCCTGTCACGGGAATGACCTGTGCGGCCTGTGCATCTAGTGTTGAATCTATCCTATCGCATACCGTAGGTGTAAACGACGCCCAGGTTAACTTTGCCAGTAGTTCGGTATGGGTGGATTATGACGAAGCCACTACCGAAGAACAATTGCAAAACGCTTTACGACAGGTGGGCTATGACATTATCATAGATGCTGATGACCCTTCGGAAGTTCAACAAGAACTTCAACAAAAGCACTATCAGGATATAAAAAAGCGTACTATCTGGTCGGCAATACTTACGTTTCCAATTTTTGTATTAGGAATGTTTTTTGTGCAATGGGAACCTGGAAAATGGATATCCTTGGTAGTAACTTTTCCTGTCCTCTTTTGGTTCGGTCGTAGCTTTTTCATTAATGCTTATAAACAAGCTAAATATGGGAAGGCGAACATGGATACCCTCGTAGCTTTAAGCACAGGAATAGCTTTTCTCTTCAGTGTATTCAATACTTTTTTTCCTGAATTCTGGATAGGTCGTGGTATCGAACCTCACGTTTATTATGAGGCGGCAACGGTAATTATAACCTTTATTTCCTTGGGGAAACTATTGGAAGAAAAGGCCAAATCCAATACCTCTTCAGCCATTAAAAAACTAATGGGATTGCAACCCAAAACACTGAAAATTATTGAAAATGGGGAAGAAAAAGAAATCCCCATTTCGTCCGTGAAAGTAGGTCAGACCATTTTGGTGCGTCCTGGAGAAAAGATTCCAGTAGATGGGGAAGTTTCCAAAGGGAGTTCGTTTGTAGATGAAAGTATGATTACAGGAGAACCTGTGCCCGTGGAAAAATCAGATGGCGGAAAAGTATTCGCAGGTACCGTAAACCAAAAAGGGAGCTTTCAATTTACAGCTGAAAAAGTAGGTGGCGAAACTTTGTTGTCCCAAATCATAAAAATGGTTCAGGAAGCGCAAGGAAGCAAAGCGCCTGTCCAAAAACTAGTCGATAAGATTGCTGGAATATTTGTTCCGGTTGTGTTGGGTATCTCTATCATTACGTTCATTGTTTGGATGTCTGTAGGAGGTGAGAATGCATTTTCGCAAGCCTTATTAACTTCTGTAGCAGTATTGGTCATTGCTTGTCCATGTGCATTGGGATTGGCCACACCTACTGCCATAATGGTTGGTATTGGAAAAGGAGCAGAGAATAACATTCTTATAAAAGATGCCGAAAGTTTAGAACTCGGTCATAAAGTGAATGCGGTAATCCTTGACAAAACAGGTACAATTACCGAGGGAAAACCTTTAGTAACGGATGTGCTTTGGAACGATAAACTTAAAAATACCAAGGAATACAAGCAAATTATTTTGGCTATCGAAGCGCAATCAGAACACCCTTTGGCGGAAGCGGTGGTCAACCTTTTAAAAGAGGAAGATGTTGAACAAGCTGAAATTGCTTCCTTCGAAAGTATTACAGGAAAGGGTGTGAAAGCCCAAACAGAAAATGGGTCAAAATATTTTGTGGCAAACCATCAACTAATGCTTGAGAAAAACATTCTAATCGACGCTTTCTTAATGCAAACAGCAGAAAATCTCGAAGAGCAGGCAAAAACTGTCATATTCTTTGGTAATGAAGAACAAGTGCTTGCGATACTCGCCATTGCAGACAAGATTAAGGAAACTTCAAAAAAGGCCATAGCAACGCTTCAAGAAAGAGGAATCGAGGTCTTTATGCTTACAGGAGATAATAACAAAACTGCATCTGCTGTCGCAAAACAAGTAGGAATAACAAATTACCAAGGCGAAGTAATGCCTTCGGACAAAGCAGCTTTTGTTGAAAAATTACAAGCGGAAGGAAAGATAGTAGCTATGGTTGGCGATGGTATAAACGATTCCCACGCTTTGGCACAGGCTAACGTGAGTATAGCAATGGGTAAAGGGTCTGATATAGCAATGGACGTCGCGAAAATGACATTGATAACGTCAGATTTGCAATCTATTCCCAAAGCGTTGGAACTATCGAAAAGAACGGTGTTGGGCATACGTCAGAATTTGTTTTGGGCATTTATTTATAACATTATTGGGATTCCTATTGCAGCAGGAGTATTGTATCCCATAAATGGCTTCTTATTGGATCCGATGATTGCAGGTGCGGCAATGGCTTTTAGTAGCGTATCTGTAGTTGCAAATAGCTTAAGGCTCAAACGAGTAAAACTTTAATATAAATTATAAATTCAAATACGATGAAAACTTTAAAATTTAAAACAAATATCAATTGTGGTGGGTGTGTATCTAAGGTAACACCTTTTCTAAACAAGCAAGAAGGAATAGACTCTTGGGAAGTAGATACTGCTAATCCTGATAAAATCCTGACTGTAAATAGCAATGGGGCAACTGAAGAAGATGTAAAATCGACGCTACAAAAAGTGGGGTTCAACGCGGAAAGTGTAGATTAAAATTAAGCTATATTCCAATTGTACTCCGTCAGATATGATCTCCACCCTAATTTTCGGACTTATTCTTCTGTTCCTAGTTTACTTTATTTCTAGAATAGAAAGTAAAAAGGTCAAGCCTTTTCCACAGCACTGGCATCCCCTTCTGATGGAAAATGTGCTCTTTTATCAGAACCTTTCCAAATAAAAACGGGTGGTTTTTCAAAAAAGGATTATGCAATTTTTGAGAGAGGTCTATATTGACGGAGTACAGTTGGACTTACAGGAACTCGATAGAATATTGATTGCCGCAAGTGCCGTGATTCCGGTTTTCGGGTTCGAGGAATGGCATTACACCAACCTAAGTGGAGTACTATTGTATCCGGACCATTTTAATGAAGATCTAGAATTTAATAGTAAAGGGCAATTACGGAATATAGGTGGACTAGTAGGCAATGGAAGGTTCGAGAAACAGATGATACTTTCCAAAAAAGCATTATACCATGGTTTTAACAATATCAGTGATAAAAGCAATACGGGGATTCACGAATTTGTACACCTTATAGATAAAATAGATGATGAAACCGACGGAGTACCGGAACGTTTGATAGAGCATCAATATGCGATTCCTTGGTTGAAACTGATTCACAAAGAAATGGAAGCGATAAATGGCAATCAGTCCGATATCCGAAAGTATGGCGGAACAAACGAGGCCGAATTCTTTGCCGTTGCCTCGGAATACTTTTTTGAGCGACCCGACCTGCTAAAGAAAAAGCATCCTGAATTATACCAAATGTTGGTCAAATGTTTTAATCAGAATTTAGGGGGTTAAGACAGGGCCAGGTCCAAGAACCATTCAATAATGATTGCTAGGAATAGTCCAAAAAAGAATAACTTTTGGACACTTTTACTAAGTACCTTAAGACCCTTGGGAAACTTTCAACTTCAAGGGTTTTACTTTTTGCTGCCTTTGTTAGGGTTGTAAAAATACCTTAGAAGAAGATATTCTTATCAAAATTAATAGGCCATATTTAGTCCCGTAAAAGGTTAATTAGTGGAACTATTAAAAGAGACCGAAAATGGGACACTCCAGCTAATGACCTCTTTATTTGGTATGGGAGGCCCGAAAAAGGGCCAATTTACTGAACTAAAAATTTAATGTATTCCTTTATTTAAGAAAATGCTAAAATACATATCTTTGTTTTATGGAAAAACAGATATGCATACGATTGGAAGCAGACGCAAAACAGATAATGGACTGTAGGTCTTCAATCAAGGAGTTGGACAGTTCTTTAAGCTTTGTTTCCGAAGTTCTAAACTTGGCAGGAAACAAGGTCCGGCTTCAAATTCTCTTTTTGCTCCAAAGGGAAGAAAGACTCTGCGTTTGTGATTTGAGCGATATACTGCAAATGAACGTATCCGCAATTTCACAACACCTAAGAAAACTAAAGGATAGAGATTTGGTCTACTCCACAAAAGAAGCGCAGACGATTTTTTATGCGCTTAACAAAGACAAGTTGGCGACATTGAGTCCAATTATTGATTTATTGAAAAACGAAAATATTCTGGTATGATCGGAAATAGCAAATTAATCGGCACTTCGGTTCTGACTGCTCTGACGGCATCCATATGTTGCATAACTCCCGTACTTGCTGTACTTGCAGGAACAACGGGTTTGGCTTCTACCTTTTCTTGGATAGAGCCTTTTAGACCGTATTTAATAGGATTTACGTTTTTAGTCCTGACCTTTGCCTGGTACCAAAAGTTCAAACCCAAAACCGAGGCCGAAATTGATTGTGAATGCGAAGATGACAAACCTACGTTCATCAACTCCAAAGGTTTTTTGTTCTTGGTAA
Source organism: uncultured Flavobacteriaceae bacterium (assembly GCA_963848865.1). Taxonomy (GTDB): domain Bacteria; phylum Bacteroidota; class Bacteroidia; order Flavobacteriales; family Flavobacteriaceae; genus Maribacter. The sequence continues at coordinate 67,572 of CAWKFV010000019.1, forward strand.
CGCTATTTGCCGGAGCAATGTTGGCCTTTCCCCAGTACTCCCATATTTTCTATCCCACTCCTGACACAAGTAAGGAAATTGTATATGTGGAGCAATCAAACGTTAAGGAAATCAGGGTAATCATTGAAGGAATGACCTGTTCGGGATGTGAAGCACATATCGAAAACGAAGTATATAAACTCGATGGCATACTCAACGTCGATGCAGATTACGAAGCGGCAAATACTATTGTAAAATACGATGAAACTAAGGTCGACCTTCAAAAAATAGAAACTGCAATACTAAGCACCGGATACAAAATAGTGAAGTAATGGAGATAAAATTGGAATCAACAATTACCTGCCCTAAATGTGGTCATGAAGCCAAGGAGGAGATGCCCACAACGGCGTGCCAATTTTTCTACGAATGCGGGAATTGCAAAACCCTTTTAAAGCCTAAAGAGGGCGATTGTTGCGTCTTTTGTTCCTATGGAACTATTGCTTGCCCACCAATCCAAGAAGGTTCAAGTTGTTGTAATTAGGCTTGACAAAAGTTTAAAAGCACAAGTCGTTACTGGTTTTACCCCCACCTCATCTTCTGCAACCGCACCGCGTTCAATATCGCTAACAACGCCACGCCTACATCAGCAAAAACAGCTTCCCACATGGTAGCCAGACCGCCAGCACCCAAAATGAGCACAATAATCTTTACTCCAAAAGCCAAGGCAATATTTTGCCAAACGATACTTCTAGTTGAGCGACCTATCTGAATAGCACGTGCAATCTTACTCGGTTGGTCATTTTGAATGATAACATCAGCAGTCTCGATTGCGACATCGCTGCCAAGACCTCCCATTGCAATACCTACATCACTAGCCGCTAAAACGGGAGCATCATTAATACCATCGCCAATAAAGGCAACCTTCGTATCTGGTTGTGCTTTGAGTTTTTCGACTTCGTTGAGCTTATCTTCTGGTAGTAATCCACCCTTTGCCCAATCTATGCCTAATTCGTTTGCAACTTGTTGGGTAATGGAATCTTTATCGCCAGAAAGCATAATGATTTTGGAAATCCCTGATTCCCTAATTTGTTTTATGGCTTGATGGGCATCTTCCTTCAATTCGTCGGCAATAGTTACATAACCTGCAAATTTTCCATCAATGGCGACCATTACAATTGATTCTACGATACTATCTGTTTCTGAATTGACCTCTATTTTGTTCGAGGTCATTAAGGCTTTATTTCCTACCAACACTATTTTTCCATTGACAGTTCCTTTTAACCCTTTTCCGGCGATTTCGGAAACCTCAGTCGCTTCAAAATCCGTACCGTCTGCCTTGTATTCCAATATCGCCTTGGCAATGGGGTGGGTGGATTGTTCTTCCATTGCCATTAAGTACTGCATAAATTCCGCTTCCGAGAAAGCCGAGCTGTTTGCCACTTCCTTGATTTTAAAGACCCCCTTGGTTACCGTTCCCGTCTTGTCCATTACTACGGTATTTACCTTGGTCATTGCATCGAGAAAAGACGCGCCTTTGAACAGAATCCCGTTTCGAGATGCCGCACCCAAACCACCGAAATAACCCAATGGAATGGAAATGACCAATGCACAGGGACACGAAATCACGAGAAATATCAAAGCCCTATACAGCCAATCCCTAAAAACATAATCATCAACAAAAAAGTAGGGCAAGAATGTCAGACCGATAGCTAGGAAAACAACGATAGGCGTATAAATCCGTGCAAACTTTCTGATAAATAGCTCCGTTTTCGATTTACGTGCTGTGGCATTCTGAACCATGTCCAGAATCCTGGCAATGGAACTGTCCTTGAATTCCTTGGTCGTTTCCACTTCTATAACACCATCGAGGTTGATGCTACCGGCAAAGACTTTTTCGGCCTTTGCAATGGTATCGGGTTTGCTTTCTCCAGTCAAGGCCGCTGTATTGAACGAACCTTTTTCAGAAAGTAGTATACCGTCAAGCGGTACTTTCTCGCCCACTCGTACCTGAATCTTCTCGCCAATAGAAACGGTTTCAGGATTGACTGAAACAAAGTCGCCGTTACGAAAGACCAGAGCTTCATTGGGGCGTACATCCAGCAAAGCCTTAATGTTTCCCTTGGCACGGTTTACAGCGGCATTCTGGAACAATTCGCCTACTGCATAGAACAACATCACGGCCACACCTTCCGGGTATTCGCCTATCGCAAATGCGCCCAAAGTGGCAATGGACATCAAGAAAAATTCCGTAAAGAAATCGCCGTTCCTGATACTGTTCCATCCTTCCTTTATTACGGGAAATCCAACAGGAATATAAGCTACCGTGTACCAGACAATACGAACCCAACCTTTGAAAAAGGGAAAAGCATCGAAATAGTCGACAGCAATTCCCGCTATCAGCATTACAAAGCTGAAAATCGCTGGTAAGTAAGTTCTGAAGTTAGATGCTTCTTCCGGACTGCTGTGATTGTGTCCGTCATCGTGACTGTGCTCGCCCTGGTGTTTCTTAGGGTCTAAATCGCGTAAGTTTACTTTTTTCTTTTTCATCTATTTTGATATCCAAATTTTAGCTTGTTCTTTCTCCTTTAAATCAAAGTATTTCACTTCCGAGTTTGTAAATAAATCGGTCGCCTTGGCAGCCCATTCCTGCCATTTCTTTTCGCCCACAAAAGCCATTTTTCCGTAGTCCGAAATATGGGAAGTATCTACTTTAATGTCAGCCCAGAGACCTTGCAGTTCGTACCCGTGGAAATCGTGCATTTCAAAATAGAAATCCACTTTATTATTGGTTTTAAGGATTTTGTGGATTAGCGGATGGATTTTTTCAACATCTTCTTTTGAGATTTTACCTTCCAATTTTATTGCAATCAATTTTTCGTTTTTAGAATTTATTAACTGTATCATAATTTTAATTTTTATTCAATATATTGAAATAAAGAGTGCAACAGAAGTGCATTTATTGGCCGCTACACTTCTCACAGATTCCCGTTATTACCAAGTTCGCGTCCTCGGCAATGTAGCCGTTGGGTAAGTTGATATGAGGAATTTTATGTTCGGTCAAACAAACCGTTTCATCACAATTACTACAATGAAAATGTAGATGTAGGTCTTGGTCCAACTCGCAATTGCAACCGGGCTCGCATAGGGCATACTTTGAAATCCCGGTACCATCGTCAATGTGATGAACGATCCCTTTATCCTCGAAGGTTTTTAGTGTGCGGTATAAGGTTGTTCTTTCTGCTTTATCAAACGCATTTTCAATATCGGTAAGTGCTATTGCGACTTCTTTTTGTGCCATAAATTTATATATGAGAATACGCATCGCTGTTGGGCGCACCCCATTGTTTTCCAATTTTTTTTCTATTTCGGTCATTATTTTGTAATTATTTTTAAAAAATTAATCATCGTGTCCCAATTCGCCTTTAATCATTTCTGATGATAATGTATATGCACCTTTGGTAACCACTCTTACATCTTGTCCAATTTCCGTAGGAAGATTTATTTCAACATATCCTAAATCCGAAATTCCGACATTAACGGGAATCATTTTAAATTTCATTTTGTTTTCTTCCTTTTCGCCATCTACATCCAATATAAATATAAAGGATTGTTCACCCTCTTTGATGATGGCATCTTCGGGTACGGCAAACGCCATTTTTTGGTCTTGGACGATTCTTCCTTCCACATACATTCCAGGAAGCAATTCTTTATCTTCATTATGAACGTCTGCGTGTACGTGCAATGCTTTTGGGTCGGTTTCAAAGGTTTTACCAATGGCGTGGATTTTTGCCTTTAAAAGCTCGTCTGGCTTGGATGCTACCGTAAAATAAATTTCTTGCCCTTCCTTTACTTTTCGGATGTCCTTTTCATACACTTTAAAATCTACGTGTATTTCAGAATTATCGCTTACCATGAACATTTTGGTCTGTGGCGCTACATAATCCCCAAGACTTATCATCACTTCATCCACATAGCCGCTTATCGGGGTCGTGATAGGAACTGCGGAATAAATTTGCCCTTGTAGGACTTGATCGGTGCTTATACCCAACAACCTCAATTTAGAACGAAGTCCGTTTACCGAAGAAGTAGTGGAACGAAACTTGGATTGTGCCATTTGAAATTCCTTGCCGGACGAAACACCTTTATCGTACAACGTTTGCTTACGTTCAAAATCCTGTTTTAAAAATACCAGTTCATCGTTTTTTTCTTGATATTCCTGCTGCATCGTTATAATATCCGGATGTTCCAAATATGCCAATACTTGACCTTTGTTTACCTTATCGCCCTCAATGACTTTTATGGAACGTACATTTCCACCCACGAATGGGCTTATGTTTGCCCTGTCTTGTGGAAACAATTCCAACTGACCTGTAACTTTTATGGTATTGCCCAAACTCTTTTTTTCCAAAGTATTCGTTTCAAGACCAATGGTTTCAGCTTGTACTTTTGTTAGTTCTACAACACCTTCTTCGTGCTTATCTTTTCCTTGCTCTGTATTTTCCCCATTATGTCCCGAACCTGAATTAGCTTTATTATTGCAGCCCATCGCCAAAAAGGTTACTAATGCTATACTGATAATAGATATGTATTTCATTTCTCTTTTATTTAATACTATAGATTGCCCAACTGGTATCGAACCTCGATGGCCTGTTGGTTAAATTGATTGATATATTGTAAATGTGTTTGCTTTATTCTGATGGCACTATTGAGGATCGTGATATAGTTCACATAGTCTATTTCGCCTTCCTTGGATGCCAATTGTGCCGTGGTAATCTGTTCTTCCGCCAAAAGCAAGGCACCCTCTTCGTAATACTGTAAAGTATTTTGAGTCTTTTCGAGGGATTTCAGCAATTGCGAAACACGGCTTTCGGTAATTGCCTTTTGCTCCAAATATTGATTTTCTGCGACCATCGCATCTGCCTTGGCAGCCTTTACCCTTGATTTCTGCGGATAGAACCATAACGGAATACTAATGCCTGCCTGATAGGTATTGAAGCCTGATACATCATCTACCACTTGCCGCCCATAGGAAAGATTGAATTTTGGCAAGAACTCTGATTTTTCAATACCCACATTGGCTTTGCTTACCGCTACATTTTGAAGGGAATATTGCAACATGGGATTATTTGCCACGGAAGTTGAATCCATCATTGTGCTCAAATTCATCGGTTCGTATAGAACTGAAACCGTTTCAATAGTTGCTTCCGTTCCCAAATATTGCTTTAAGGCCCGTTTGGCAATTTCAATATCATCGTAGGCCTGTTGTTTTAAAACTTGAATCTGTTGGTATTCCGAGGAAGCGGAAATAAATTCCAACTTTCCAGTTTCGCCCGTATCGTACCGCAACTGTGCCGCAGTCTTAAAATTGGTATAAACACTATCCAATTGTTCCGCAAAAAGAAGCTGTGCCTTATTGTAATTTATCTGGTCATAGGCTTGCATCACATTTCGCACCAGTTGTTGCTCGTTGACCGCATAGAATTTTTCGCCCAAAGCCACACGTTGTTTATAAAACCTCAATTTAGAAAAACCCGAAAGCAAATCGATATTGCCCTGCTGTACACCAATGGTAGTCTGTACTCCTAGAAGATTATTGCCATATTCTTCTTTGGCCGTGAAAACTTGTGTGCCGCCCAAGTCGAAACTTGTACCTTTCATTGCTTGTTCGCGTTCAATAAAGGCTTGGCTTTCTTTTAGGGAAGGATAATTTTGCTTTGCCATTGCAATGGCTTCTTCCAAAGTAATGGACTTTGGAATTACCAAGTCCTGATTTGCTTCCTGTGCAAAGCTGTTTCCAGAAGTGAACATAGCACCCAACAATAAAATAGTAATTACCGTGGTACTTTTATTGACATAACTTTCATCGCCGTTATTGCCCTTTTTCTCTTTCCGCGTTTCGAGCCAATAATACAAAACAGGGATAACCACCAAGGTCAAAAATGTTGCCGTAAGCAACCCACCAATAACCACCGTTGCAAGAGGTCGTTGGACTTCAGCACCTCCCGAGGTGGAAACCGCCATCGGGATAAAGCCCATAATGGCCGCAGTTGCCGTCAATAAAATTGGACGTAAACGTTCGTGCGTAGCTTCGTATATGCGTTTTTTTAAGTCTGTCATTCCACTTTCTTTTAGTTCATTGAATTTATTTATGAGTACCAGTCCATTCAAAACCGCAACTCCAAAGAGTACGATAAAACCAACACCAGCAGATATACTAAAGGGCATACCACGAACCCACAACGAGAAAACTCCCCCAATGGCCGCCAATGGTACGGCCATATAAATCATTAAGGACTGTGAAAATGAGTTGAGTGCGAAATAGAGCAAAATGAAGATTAAGAACAGTGCGATTGGTACTACGATTATTAATCGGTCTGTGGCTCGTTGTAAATTCTCAAAAGAACCGCCGTAGGTTACATAATAACCCGCAGGTAATTTAACTTCGGCTTCCAATTTCTGTTGAATTTCCTCTACCATCGTTTTTACATCACGCCCACGTACATTTACCCCAATCGAAATACGACGGTAGGTATTGTCCCTTGAAATTTGCATCGGGCCAGGTTTGTAACTGATGTCCGCTACTTCCTTTAAAGGTACTTGTGCACCACTTGGCAAATCGATATAAAGGTTCTTAAGGCTGTTGATGTCCTTTCTAAATTCCTGTGCCAAACGAATGACCACATCAAATCGTTTTTCGCCTTCAAAAATGACGCTCGCTTTTTCCCCAGCAAAAGCGGCACTCACATAATCGTTCAACTTATCAACGGTAACACCGTATTGTGCCATTTTTGCACGGTTGTAAACCACGGTCATTTGAGGCAAACCGCTGGTGGCTTCCACATTGAGGTCGGCCGCTCCGGGAACGGTTCTGATGACCGCTGCGATTTCTTGAATTTTATTCGCCAACACGCCCAGATCCTCACCATATAATTTTATTGCGACATCTTCCCGAACACCTGTAAGCAACTCATTAAAACGAAGTTCTACGGGTTGCGTAAACACAAAGTTGACACCGGGAACCATGGAAATTTTCTCCTGGATTTTTTCTACGAGTTCTTCTTTACTATCTGCCGAAGTCCATTTGCTTTTATCTTTCTCCAGAATGATATAGCTGTCGGCAATGTCCATCGGCATTGGGTCTGTCGGGATTTCAGCAACACCAATACGTGAAACCATTGTTTTTACTTCAGGGAATTGTTTTACGATATTTTGCAATTTTTTTGAGGCTTCAATGGACTCCGTAAGGCTACTACCGGGTTTTATAAGGGCCTGCATCGCAATATCGCCTTCATCAAATTTTGGGATAAATTCGCCACCCATAGTGCTGAAAATAAGTCCTGCAATCAATAACAGCCCGACCGCAGCAATAATGACACCAGTCTTAAAGCGAAGTGCAAAATTGAGCAGGGGTACATAGGCACGATTGAGACCGTTCATGATTTTATCGCTAAACCTATCAATCCTGTTTTCAAATTTGGCGAACCAACTATTTTGATTTGTGGTGGGTTTTAAAAATAATGCCGAAATCATTGGCACATAGGTAAGGCAAAGGATAATCGCTCCCAAAACGGCAAAACCGAAAGTGAACGCCATCGGACGGAACATTTTTCCCTCAATTCCTGTTAAGAACAGAATAGGTGTGAAAACTATTAAAATGATTAGTTGTCCAAAAAATGCGGAATTCATCATCGTACTTGCCGATTCATAGGCTATTTCATCCATTTCAGATTGGTTGATGGCTGATGTCGTTTTTTTCATCCGTTGGTGAATATGGAATACCATTCCTTCCACAATAATAACCGCACCATCTACAATAATCCCAAAGTCAATCGCTCCCAATGACATCAGGTTTGCCCAAACGCCAAATTGCTTCATCAAGATAAATGCGAACAATAGGGATAGTGGAATTACCGAGGCCGTTATCAATCCGCCACGGAAACTTCCCAAAAGAAGCACCAGAACGAATATGACAATCAAGGACCCTTCAACAAGGTTTTTTTGAACGGTACTTGTCGTTCTGTCAATGAGGTCGCTTCGGCTTAAAAAAGTATCAATGTAAACGCCTTCCGGCAGGGATTTTTGAATTTCAGTTATTCGTTTCTCAACATTTTTAACCACGTTGCTCGGACTTTGCCCTTTCAGCATCAAAATCTGTCCACCAACAGATTCGTGTCCATCTTGGGTAAATGCACCATAACGCACTTGATTTCCATAGCCTACTTTTTCAGCTACATCACGAATTAAAACAGGGCTACCGTTCTGTGAGGTAACAACCGTATTTTCTAAATCGGCGATGCTACGTGCCAAGCCTTCACCACGGATAAAATTGGCTTGATGGTTTTTTTCGATATAAGCACCGCCAGTATTGGCATTGTTAACTTTCAGGGCTTCAAAAACCTGATTCATTGTAATGCCGAAACTCTTTAGTTTATCAGGGTTTATGGCCACCTCGTATTGTTTCACAAATCCCCCAAAAGCATTGACCTCTACAACACCCGGCACCAATGCCATTTGACGTTTTACAATCCAATCCTGAATGGTTCGAAGCTCCATCGCATCGTATCTATCTTCGTAGCCCTCCTTTACTTTTAGGGTGTATTGCAAAATTTCGCCCAAGCCTGTAGTAATAGGTGCCATAAATGGTTTGCCAAATCCTTCGGGAATTTCTTCACTCACTTCTGCAAGTTTTTCTTGCACGAGCTGTCGGGGCAAATATGTTCCTGCTTCATCATCGAAAACAATGGTAACTACGGAAAGACCAAAACGGGAAACGGAACGCAACTCAATAACATCAGGCAAATTGGCCATTGCCAATTCTACGGGATAGGTTACAAATTGCTCAATATCCTCCGTTCCCAAGTTCGGGGCAGTTGTTATAACTTGAACTTGATTGTTGGTAATGTCGGGTACAGAACCCAAGTTTATAGTGGCCATAGAGTAAATGCCCGTGCCTACAAGTGCCACTATAAATAATCCAATAATAAATTTATTATTAATGGAAAATGAAATGATTTTGTTAATCATAGATAAGATTTAATTCAGTTGTACTTTTAGATATGACTGTTCGCAGGTGCGAAATCATACCAAATGGGGACTTAACCCTTTGAATGGGTTGATTTTAGGATATAGCTATCCTGTAATAAAACTGAATTAAGCTCTAGGTGGTTGTAGAAGGGAGTGTGAAATGTCTTTGCCAAAGCTATCGAAATGGGCAAAGTTTTCCTTAAAATTCATAGGAAGTAAGGGTTCAAACGAAATAATACTTGATTCGATGGTATGAATATGGCAGCAATGGCAATTGCAAAATGGGGAGCATAGGTCAGAGGCATTATGGTCATGATTGCCTCCCATTCCGATTACATATTCGATATCAGTATCATCGTCTGACATCTCGCCGTCATTACATGGAATGAAGTTGAGTGCCAAAAAATACATAGACAATATGATCGCGATTGATTTCACCTGGCAAAGATAACAAGAAATTCATGCAACTGTGTTGCAAAGTATAGCTTAGAGGGCGGTTTTGTAAAACCAACTTTTTGTGGAATCACAACTTGATTTTGGCTCAATAGATTTTGTGACCCATCCATATTGGTCAACTTATCAAGTAATGTTGTAAAAACCTTACTCGTCTATTAATTGCGATACTGATATTGCTAGTAATTTTTATAATACTGTATTTGCGTAGATAAGAGAATTTCGATTATTAAAACCATAAAGGTCGTTATCAAAAAAGGCGGCCTTTTTGATTTAAAATAGTTTGATTCCTAGAGATTTAAAAGAAGATTCATGTCCGTGATAATAATGAAAAGGCCAAAATTAATCCCATTAACAGCTATCTAGTATTGCCAACAAGATTTATTTGGAATAGCCATGTTCCCGGAAGTTGAAAAACCCTCAACTCCAAGACTTCCCGAGCGAACCGCTGCGCTGGTTCGCACTCGGGGCCTTTCCGTTTCAGGTTTTTCAACCCCCTCGGAACCGCGCATAAAAGCCAGTAGGCGAAGAAAAATCGCCTCTTGCCTTTATCTTTCCACCACGCAATTAATTGTACGGTTTTTAGTTTAAGATATAGAGGTTTATAATTTTATCTTTGAAAGAAGGTCTAAGCTCGACTCTTATGAAAACAAACAATATTGTATTTTTCGCATTTGTGATAGGATCATTGCTTTCTTGTAATAGTGATGACAATTCGGTTTCTGAATCAGAAAGAGGTCAAGCTTTATTGGGCCAATGGGAATACCAAGCGATAACTACGGATAGCGCGGTAGATATTAATGGAGATGGAGAATTCAACATCGACCTTTACAATACACAAGAAATTCGACAATGTATCAAAGATAATCTTACGTTTTTTACAGCGCGAGTGGTAGGAGAGAAAGGGGATTATAGTATTAATGACAACGGGCTTGGCTGTGAAGAAGACGGACAATTTACAAACATTGAAGAAGATCGCTATGAATTAATAAATAATAGTACAATCCGCTTTGACATTAGAAATGAAATGCGAATTATCGAGCTTACCAAGAACAAATTGGTCATAGACACAAACGATAACTTAGGGAATGAAAATGTTATAGTTACAATTACATATACCAAAAGTTGATTTGAAAGATTTTTTACTATACCCTAATTATATTACCAGTAGTTTTTTCACTCCATTGCCCATTCGTGTCCAAGACCCTTACTTCATATTTCTGATCTAGGTATCTAAGTTTACCTTCACTTGGTTCTTCTTCCATTTCAAAATAACGATCTACACCTGTACCCTTTGCATCGTTATAATTAAACAGTCGAGTATCCCATCTTCTGTCAAAGCGATTATAGATTCGGATTTCTACTTGTTGTAGGGTCGCGCCATTATAGGCCTCTGAACAATTTGTATCAAAGCATGTGAAAATCAATACTTGATAATCACAACCATTGAAACCACCGCAACTAACATTGTGCTTTTCCCCTTTGGCTGCTACTGTTGGTTTCTTAAACATTTCGACCGATTCACTTACCGTTTGCGAAATGTCTGTTGAATTTTCTACTCTGAAATTGATGGTAAAATTCTCATCGGTTTGAGGGTAAAACTGCATTGGGGTAGAACCATAATCCAATGGAATGACATTGCCTTCCCGGTAGATTATACCCTTGTAAATAATATAACCTGCTGTAGCACCTGTAAAATTAAAGGTCATTTCATAAGTGACTTCGGTTACATGACCTGAGGTTGCGTTGGTTACCACCGTCATAGAGAAAGGTTGTCCCTCATATTTGTCTTCTGCCGACTGACTTACATTAAAGTCAAAGAATTCTTCATATTTCTCATATTGAATATTGACATCGGCTGTTTTCTCAACATCCGAAGACGATCTTACAGTGAATTCAATATTGTGGTTAGATTCGGAGATACCAGTATATTTTCCTTGGAATGAACCTATTGGAACGGTAAAGCTCTCCCCTGCGGCATAGCTAGTTCCCTGATATTCAAAACTCCCATTGCTGCCACCAGAGGAAAAGTACATGATGTATGTGTCCCCACCGATACCCAATTCCGAAATGTTGAAATTAATATCCACAACATCTCCGGTATATGCCTGCGACTGTGTACTATTGGCGGTAAAATTATAGTTCTTCGGAGTAACATCAATGGTAATGGTAACTGTTTTTTCAAGGCCCGTGTCGTTTTGAACATAGAATGTCAGACTGATGTTGCTCTCGTCCGTTCCTTCTAGGCTCCAGTTGAAATTCCCTTTAGGGACATCATAAATATTGCCTGCGCTTACTTCGATTCCGTTTTCGTTTTTGATCAAGGCATTACCATTTAAACTGTAACGCATCGTATAATCTGAAGAACCTATACTTTCGGAAATATTGAAATTCAAGGAAGTGATTTCGCCAACGGAAATATCCGATTTTTGGCTTCCTGCCGTAAACAGAAAATCAACTTGATTGTAGTTTATTGTTGTGTTCGCGGTATGCGTTACACCAGCATCCGACTCTACACTTAAAACGACATCATGTTGCCCTGCTTCCGTTCCGGTATATACGACATTGTTGCTGTTCGGTCCCAACGGGAATTTCTCTCCTGGGCCATATTCCGTTCCGTTTACCCTCATTGAACTATTTCGCCCTGAAGAATAGAAGGCTTCATAGGTGCCATTCGCCCCATCTGGGATTTCATCAATATCGATAATTACATTAACAGGAATATTGGCGAACTCTGAAGTCTTCGATGGTGTGATGTTTACCTGAAAATCATTTTGTTTGGTTTCCAGGTCGATGATGACGGGCCCTACTTCCTGCCCATAATTATCGGTTACTAAAAATGAAACCTGATGGGAGCCTATGCTTTCAGGAAAATAGAACAGGGAAAAATTCCCTAGATTAACTGGATAATCAGTCGAATTTTGGATGTTGTTCCCATTAATTCCCGTAACCCTACCGTTTCCTTCTACGATTTCATAGGTTAGATTATACTCAATATTATCTGTATTTCCGTTGGATTTAATATTAAAATTAAACTGTGAACGTTCGTTTATAAATACAGAATTACTTTCAGAGTTTCCAGAAAAAGTAAATGGAATGTTGGCAACCTCGATTTCAACACTATCCCTTTTTATTTGCCCATTGGAATCCCTGATGTCGAAATATATTTTTCTTTGGCCCAATTGAGTACTTGTAAAGGTATAATTGTACGAATTGGGGACAATGTTTCTGTATTGTCCGGGATCCATCACGCCACCGTTATGGTCTCTGACCGTTCCGCCACCTTGGCTAGTGTTGGCAAATGAATGGGTAATCTCGTATTCCACATCCGATTCTTCATCTTGGGTCGTAAGGTCGATTGCAATTGCCAAATTGGTATCGAGTTCTACCTGTGTGGATGAGGCGGTCGCGTTGATAGTAAAACCAAGATTCAAGACATTCAAAATAAGCTCTTCAGTCAAGGTAGCCCCGTCGGGCGCTTTTGCCGTTATAATCAGCTTATGTTCGCCCAAGGTTTCGGGTAGGTAGCCCATTTCCGAGATTCCCTTGGGTAGATTGAAAGGCTTTCCGACATCGAAAGATTGTTCATTTAGAAACAATTTTCCCGAACCGTTTTCTATTTGGTAGGTTATTTCAAATTCGCCTTTGTTGTCTGGGTTTTCCGTTTCCTTGTCCCGAAGTAATGTAACGTTGACCGGATTTTTCGAATTGATGATGAACTCGTTAACCCCTTTGTTAAGCAAAAAACTGAAACTGGCATATTTGACATTATATAAAAGTTCCAATTCTTTTGTTCTCTTGTTGGAATCCCAAGCCTTGAAACTAATTTTATGAATTCCCGTGTCAATGGCCACATAATTATAAGCCCAGTTCCTGTCGATAAGGTTTAAAGTATCATTTTCGTTTATGGTGTCTCCTACCATGTTCAAAAAGTATCCTTTCCTATTGGAAGACGAATACTTTACAAAATAATCAACCGTTGTTATTTCCTTTTCGGGTATAAGGGAAAACGAAGTTCTGCTCCCCTCGAAAACAAAGCTTTTCTCGGGATGCTCCTCGGAAAAGCTAAAATCGAAATCGTCTAAAATCACGTCCTCAAAATCTTTGCTACAGGCCACTATAATAGTTGAAATTAATATCAACAGCCCTAGTATGGAATAAGTTGGTTTAAAGTAGTGTTTCATTTTCAAAGTGTTTAAAAAAGAAAATAGCGCAGGCCGATTCCCGCATAGGGGTAAAAATTCCCCACATCGCTATTTGCGTGATAGTATTCATTGGCTTTTAGTAAAATCGAAAAATCATTGCTTAGTGTGATTTCGCCTTCAAGACCTAAATAGGCACCATAAATAAATTGGCTGCGAGCTTCCAGTACCGCCCCCGTTTCCAGGAGGCTATTCCCGTTGTTGATTACCTCGTAACCTATTATCGCTCCACCGCCGAGATTCAATGCATATTTTTTAAAATTCTTTTGTTCCCAAACTTTTATGAAATATCCGGGTTGAACGGTAAATATGTTGTAGGGAATGTTGAAGGTGCCCTTGTCCTCAGCTATAGCAGCGAAAATGCTCAGTTGGGCATATCGGTTGCGGTTCAAATGGTAATTGTAGGTGCCCATGATACCAAAACCATCTTCCGCATAGCCGCCACTTAGTCCTATGGAAGAAGCATAATTACCGTTTTGGGAATACCCAAAAGCAGCAAAAATGATGAACAGTATTATTGCTACGTAATTTTTCATATTCTAAAAGTGTATGGGATTGTTGATGATTTCATGACCGATTTTCAGGGACAGATTTCGATTACCAGATTCTTCGTCCAGTTCTACGACGACTTCCTTTTTTTCGTCCAAGGCAAATTTTTTGAAAACGAGCACGAAATGATTCTCACTCTTACCGGCGACCGTTTTTGGTTGCTTGTACACAAAGACTGGCTCTATGCCCAGCTTTTGGTTGCTACTGCTGTTTTTATAATTAGTGGCAATTTGATGTTTCACGAAGTTGATGTCCAAATCCAGGCCTTCTTTATTCTCGATTCGATACTGAAAGTAAAGTTCGTCCTCATTGAAATAGACTCCTTTTAACCAAAGGAAAACATTGTCCACCCTTGAAAAATACCGGCTGATCTTGGCCTTATCGAATTGCATGTAATAGCATCGTAGACGATAATATTCCAAAGGATCATTTTCATATAATTCTTTAGTCGCCCTGTCGATGGAGTTCGTTGCCGTATTCTTTGTGGATGAACTAGATTGCTCTATCGTAACATCGCTGTGCTTTTCATCTACTTGTTGCCTTAAAACGGTTGCGTCCAAACCTCTTGATCCGGAATTTCCATCAATATTCGTAATGGCCATTTCAGGCTTAATATACCAAGTGAATTTTTCCGGTTTTTCCTTTAGCTCCAAAATGAAATCATAGACCTCGCCCGATTCGGTAATTACCGTATGATTTGTAAAATTCTCTTTTTCAGTCGCCAATTCATCGTAATACAGTTTTAAAATCCGTCCATGAAATTTACTTCCCTCGGGTTTAGGCAAATCGGCTATAAAACCAAAGTCGTTCCCGATGATACTTTCGGAAATGTTTTCGGGAAATATCAAGATGGTCTTGTATTTCTTCGACACCTCCAGCGTATCGCTACAATGCTGTGCTGCGCCTACAGAAGCCGACAAGAATACCAATAAGAAAAGAAGATGTTTTATCATTCGTTCATTTTTTTGCCACTAGAAATACACGGTCTCCGTTGACCAATAAAATCTTATCCCGTTGTTTGTATTTTTTCTTTTGGAAATAGTTGCCAAAAGAGCGCAATAGGTTTTTTGCCAAAGGCATATCAACAGTTTCGCCAACAGCTTCCGACAGCTCGTTTGCACTTTGCGTTTGGACATCGGCCTTGAATTCTTGCATAAGCTCGCCCGCCCTTTCGTTGTGCAATCCGGTCATCCCATCCTCTCGGTCGATTGCCATTAACGGTAACCGCACGTTATCGATGTTCGTTACCTCTAACAATACCCTTGAACCTTGTACGTTTGCCGTGGCATAGACAAAAGTGTTCTTGGGAAACCGTTTCCCGTTGTACTCCACATCTTCCTTTAAAATTAACGTGACCCGATTGCCTGGTAAAATAAATTGGTCGCGATAGATCGCTGCATCAAATGAAATCGAAGTGGCCGCAGAGGTAGTGGATATTTCCGAATAGGGAGCGGAATAGTCCTGGCTTTGGGAAAGGCGTTCATTTCTTGCCTGCATCAATAAGTTTCTATAGTCCAATTTTTCTTGGGCAGCGGTCTTTTTCGATACATATTCGGGAGGTTCAACTACTGTATTCATGTCAATCTTTCCAAAGTCCAAATTGTTTGCCTCCGGTCGTTCCAAGGAAAAATTATTGAGCTCCTCTAGAAGGCGTTCCAAAGAGTCGTTTTCCTTCTTGGTTTCGAGAATGCTTTTGAAAATTCCTTTTTCCCTGAGTGCGGCCAAGGAATCTTGTTGCGATTTTTTGTAAAGGTCGTTCGGCTTTTTTACGGTCAGTTCTTTTTTTTGACCGGGCAACGAATTGTTATAGTCACCTTCCTGTGAAAAATCGGTTTCCTTTGCCCTCATGGAGGTCACACTGGCCGAAATAAAGTAGACGGTCAATATCACGACTATGGGCGCACTAACGGCGAAAAGCTTGTGCCGTTTTATCCATAGATTGAATTTTTCAACAGATGCGTTCATAGGTCGGTCGTTATAGGTCCCCGTTGTTCAGGACATCGAACTTGATAATTTTAAGTCCGTTCAAATTGTTGGGAGTCGATTTCGTTTCGACCATATAGCCCTTGGTTATTAAACTTCGATATTCGGCATTGCCGTTTTTTAAAATGCGCTGCCTCCCTACAAAGCGAAACCGAAAGGGATAACTTGAATAATCAACAAAAACAGAGTCCTTTTCCACTTCGATGGAATAGCCGCTTTTGGCGATATCCTCATAATAATTTTGATCGATCAACCGATTGTACAAACGTTGCACCGAACGGTCGGCCATATATAGCGCCTTGCCTTCAATGTTCCTTTTGATGTGGCGCAAATCGGGTTCCAAAGCAAAGAATAGTTCATGGAAATTTGCAACATGCCCTTCACATAAAATATCTACTGCGCGTTTATGGTCCTTAATCCTGACAGCTGCCAGTTTTTGGCCGTTATCGAGCAGATAGAAATTTTTCTTGGCACTTTCGTTCGTCTTGTAGGTATATAAGATATTGAGGGAAGTCGATACGAACGTAAGAATTAAAGATACATATAGCACCATATTACTATTGCTACGAATCTTGCTTAAATCGTTGAAAATCTTATAATTATCGTCCATCTGTTTTTTTGTGCTCGTTAAAAATCAATTATAATCGGTAAGTGGATTACTGTATCAATGTTCTTACTCCCTTTGTAGCCCCTCCCGTTTTTGCATCGACCGCAGTTTGCGCCGCTTTTTTGACATAATGTTTCGTTCGCTCTTTCAACTGACTTGCACTTACGTTCATGCCCTGTACAATGAAATTTGAAAGGACCGGGGCTTTTAAATAGACGAAAACGTTCATGAGCATCAGCAACCCACTCGTGAGCACGAGCCCCAAATTTGCCTCTCCATCGTAGAGCAGTTCATTGATCAGTTTGTCCAATACATGCAGCATAAAATTATCGATGAGATAAAGCATGGGTATCCAAAGGCAGACGCTCATGAATTTTTGCAGCCATGCCTTCCACATCCCCGAAAAAATGGGGATAAAGGATAGCCCGATATTCAATGGTCCAAATACAATGAGTACGAATAGATAGATTACCGACATCGCTTTTATACCTATAAATACTACTGCGGAAATGACCGATGCGATTGCGATAATTCCAGAAGTAATAGAACTGAGAACAAGTGCCTGCAACGCTTCGGGGTCTGCTTGTAAGAGCACCCAAGAAACGCCATAATCCGCCATAGATCTGGTCTGTGCCACCAATATTTTCATCTGTAGGATATCCCAGGTAATATCATTGGCCTTTAATGCCATTCCGATGCCTTGATAGAATTCCAAAATGGTACGGGTCAACGCTCTATAAGTGAAAAGGACAAACGCCAATGGAACCCACTTCAAATATTCGAATACATCCGCCCGATGTTCTTTGTTCCAAAACCTGATAAGGGCAAAAACGGAAATTCCAATACAGGCGAAAACCTGTCCGATCTCAATCATTGGGTTTACCAATTCATAGGCATCCACAATATATTGGTCAAAAAGTTCATTGACCGTTTCCCGTATTCCTTTATCCGTTAGCTGCATATCAAGTTTAGTCTTTGTTCATCTTTATCAAGGTGCGCCTTGCTTTTCGATAGGCGTTCGTCTGCGAAAGTTTATGGTTATAGGCGATCAAGTTGTCCAGAACGGTTTCCAACTTGGTGTTGATGCCATTGACCTTTTTAAGACGCTCCTCGGGCAGAATGATGGCCTTGGTCTTGAGGATATCGTTGCATTGCTTGAACAGATTTTTAGTCTCCACAATGGCATTGGCCGCATAACCCATAAACTCTTGTTTTTCCTTTTGGTCCAAATATTCCAGTTCTTGAACGGTCTGTTTGGAGGTGCGGTAGGCTTCCAAGATTTTTGATTTTAGATTAATGGTCATGGTTACGTCCGTTGATTTAGTCACATATTCCGGAGCTTTCTTTTTGGCCTCCAGTTCCTCCTTCAGAATTTTTCTGGATTTAGAGGTTTCATTATTGTTCTTTTCCATCAGGTTAATCAGGCGGGAAAGGTTTTTGTTGACCGCTTTTAGCTGTATGTTGATGCTCGTAAGCTGACTGTTTACCAAACCGATGCTTGCATTGGTTGCCGCATCGGTAACCGGGATCTGCGCTGTTGAAATGGCGGAAAATAATATTGTAAATAGTAATACTGTTCGTTTCATGGTCTTAATTTTTTGGGGTATTCTCAAAGGCATATGCCTTTGATGTCAACCCCCAGTTTTTATGGTTTTTTTTGTGTAGTCGTATGATTTTACCGCTTTCGGTCGGGTTTGTTTCATAAATGCATTTTTCTTCCAAGGAGGTCTCTACGCCGTAAACTTTGACCCTGTCCATCCAACAAAAAGCAACCTCACGGAATTTCCGGTCTTTTGGAAGGTCTTTGTTGATAGAAAGGATAAGCTGCTTTTGTTTTTCGCCCAATCCCATAAGGGACTGTATCTTATCGAAAGATTGGGCAAAGTCCCTCATGTCCAAAAACACTTTGATGTGCGAATTGACCACAATCGCATTCTTGATGATTTCGGAAGAAGTAAAATCATCGACTTTTTGCGAAATGAAAATCGGCTGGCCACCTAGCTTTCGTGCCATTCTGGATTGGCTGTTAAAATAGTGTACCAATTCCGGACGTTCAAGAGCCTTCCATGCTTCATCGACCGCCAATATCTTATTGATGGATAGCTTATTGGGGTCATGCATCTTCTTGTTGAAGATGTCCATAATCATCAAGGCGGTAATGGGGAAGAGCAGTTCATTATCTATCAGTTTGGCCAGTTTGAAATACACCACTTTTTCATCGCTTAGGCTAGAAATTCTGTCGTCTTCTTTGTTCAACAGGTTTCCCCTTGAGTTATCGGCGTAATATTTTTCCAAAATGAATAGGTAAACATTTGGATTGAAAATTTCCCTTGGAATTTCCTTCGCTATAAGTAATGCCACAATGTGGGTCTTACAGTATTCAAAAAAGGTATCGAACTTAAACGAGTGTTTTCCCACCCTCCACATCGACTCATAATAGCCAGTAACCAAAAGTTCAAGAATCGTATTTGTGACCTCCGGATCGTTGGTATTGCTTTTATCCCCAGAAATCAATTTTAACAAAGTAATGAGATAGAGCAATTTACCCTCGGTCAAGGTCTTGCCATGTGTTCGGGTTTCGATAACATCGTGTTCGTCCAAAAGAAAAGGATTGAACGTAAACGGTTTTTCATCGTCGTGTTGCAAGATTACCCCGCCAAATACTTCGGTCAGATTATCGTAGGAGTTGCCGTCCTCCATGATGATGGCCTCGCCACCATGTCTCAGTTCGGAAGCGAAATAATGGTTCGCTACATAGGATTTGCCTCCCCCTGAACCTGATGCGATCAACATACCGCGATTAAAAATCCAATCTTTTTCTTCCGGTTCTTTGTAAACGCTGACTGATAGTGGGCGACCTGAAATTCGGTCCACCAACCGCAATCCATCCACAGCTTTGGTGGAATCGTTATAACCTCCTTCGGAATAGAGTAGGGAGGAGGCCATATCGCTGGTCATTGGCATATACATATCGGAAGAAATACCAATGGCATTGCCGGGTACTCCCGCAAAAAACAAATTCTTCCGGTCTATCGTATTTTGTTTGGCATTTATCTTTAGTTTTTTGAACGCCGAGGAAATGGAATTTTCCATTTGCCTTTGTTTGTTCCGCTCTTCTTCAAATCCAAACACATTCAAGTGATAGAAGACTGTTTCCTTGTGGGTCTCTAGAACCTCTTTGGTATAGTCATAGATTTGATCCGCGTAGATCGAATTACTGTCATCTTTCTTTCCTCCGCTGAAGCGATGGAAATTTTTTGCTTTTTTTCGGAGGTTGCTCAATACCTTTTCTTGATTTGGAATGTAGATGTATTGGTTGATGATGTGCTCATGGGGTATCTTGAAACCCAATGAGAAAAGATTGCCGATGGGAAACCGGTTGTGTCGGGTAGTGAACTTGCCGTACAGTTCGTGTGTAGCGATATGGTCTTTGGTAAACTGGTCCAAGTTTTCCACCGTGAAGAATTGGCCCTGTTTGTTTCCAATTTGGATGGTATTGTTACTAAAATTCACATCTGCTAAATTCGAGTTGTTCACTTTCAAGCCAAAGTATTTGGCATACAGCCCATCTGGGGCAAAGAGTATATCATAATCCAAAATTTTGGATTTGATGAGTCCGCTTGAATTGATCAAGTTGTTGACGCTTTCTACCTGGTCCTCGAAATCTGTCAACACCTCTCTTTCGATAAATTCTTCGGGAACGGTATGGGTCAAATAGAATTCCCGATTTTTGCCCAAAAAGGAGTTTGCCCGTTTGGAGCTGTATTTGATATAATTTCTGGGAACTATACTGATATACAAATAGTGGGTTCCTATTAAAAAGGGGCGACCTTCAAAATGTTTTTCGTTGGCACGTTCGAGCATATCGCCTTGCAGTCTTTCCGGAATTGGAACGTAGTCTTCCTGAAGAAAAAAATCCTGTCTGTGCAACAGTCTGTCCGGGCCTAAAATATTTATGATGTTGAAGAATAGTTCTTGGAGCATTTCGTATTCGCGTGCATCCAATGTGAAGACCTCGGGGAGTTCCAACTGAAGCGGAATCGTTACACAGCCTTTCTCCTTTGAAATCAACGATTTCCTTTCATATCCGTAAATAGGGAACGCGTCCCAAAGTGTTACCTGTTTTTCCATAGCAATAGATTTTCAAAGGAGTTGGAAAGTTTTAGATGATCCGGCTTGGAGGCATCCGCCAATTTTTTGACAAAGCCGTTGGCACCATAGGTACGGGAGTAGAATAACAGGATTAGGAATATCAGTAATATAAGTATAGCAATGATTATCATGGCCAATGCCATCGGCATGAATGCCGAAAGTACCATCCCAATGATGATAGCGGCGAAACCAAGAACTAGGCCGTAATTGATGTACTTGGCCTTTAGCCCTTTGTAAAGCACATCTTTCTGTAACCCCTTTCGGATTATGTTATATGAAACTTCCATGACGACCAGATTTTATAATGATGCAATCTGTTCGCCCACGGCGATGAGTGCCAAGAAAATGGCGATGCCGATGATAATCTTGCCCAATTTGGTGCTTACATCACTTTGCTGGTCCTTAATGAAAAGAAAGGTCAGCCCGCTTATGCCTAACGAGACAAAAGCGATGATCTTGATGATCGAGACAATATCTTTGGAAAGTGTTACGGAATTGTTTTTGAATTCCTGTGTTTCCGAGATCAGTTGGTCAAATTGGCCGTATGAGCAAATGGGAATGCTTACCAGGATTAGGAAGAGTAGAAAGGTTTCAGGTTTCGGGATCCGGCGGATCTTCATCGGCCGTATCCTCATTGCGGATAACTTTGAGTTTTTCATGCTTTTTGCGAGTTAAGGAATTTGAATCTTCCTCCAATGAACCCTTTTCAAAAACTTCCAGAAGTTTTGAAGCGTTTTCCACTTCGGTTATCTGGTCGAGTACAGCTCCTGAATCGGTCTGTTCATTATCGGAATTATTTACAAATATATTATTTAAACGCACATAAGCAAGTTTTTTTCTGTTTTTTATTGATTTTGTTTTTTTCGTGAAAAATAGCACATACATGACATACCCGAACCAAATAACGGCAAGGCCAGTCACTATATAGGGGAGTATGTGCCAGTTGGAGGTCAATCTCTATCTTTTATTGTAGTTCGATTTCTTCTAACAATTTTATATATTTCCTTTTAATAAAATCTTCCAGCACTTTTCTCATTAGCTTATTTCTGGTGGTTTTGATACCTGATTTATAAGAAATACCGGTAGCCAATTTTTCGTATTGGGCCAAACAATCTTTACTCAGGGACGAGGTAAAAGTCTCCTTCCTGTCAATGAAAGTTTCTGTTTCCAATAGTACTTTTAGTTTTTGCAATGCGCCCCGGTCCTGTTTCGATCGATGATTTGATTTTAATTCCTCGATGTCCTTGACTGTTGCGATCTGCACCTCTTTAACAACGCTTTTGGTCTTTAAATGTTGCTTTGTTTTGGATATGTCTGTACTTGATGTCCGCTCCTGTTTCAAATCCGCAACAGTATTTAACGTTTCCTTGTTCTTTTGGGTCATCTGTTGGATTAGGTCGAGCGTGTTTACTTTTTTCCGGTTTGCCATTTCTCTACTGTACTTTAGTTTGATAATTGGACTATTTCCTCAAAGAATTTTTTGAGTTCCTTTTCGCCCTGCTCTTTATTTTCGGGAATGGGAAAAAGCGTATTTCGGTAGTCTTCTTTGTAAATGGTCTTGTCTTTGACCACGCTTTTCATCATCGGTATACCGACATCATTTAATTGCCGACGCAATACAGAGAACTTAGTTTTCCGTACCAATTTGTATCTATTGAAGAAGAGATTGATACTTTTTAGTACCCTTTCCTCATTGTCCAAAAAATTGTTCTTTAAGGTAAAGTAGAAATTAGAGGTGCTGTCGATTTCCAGTTCGTCATGGCCAAAGGGGATGAACACGTGCTCTACATATAGCAATCCCTTTACCATTTCGATGTTAAGACTGCCAGGTAGATCCATGATAATATAATCGACCAGCCCGTAATATTTCAAAATGGTATCCTGTATGGTTTCCACGGTTACGGGTACTATGGGATACACATCTTTTTGTTTTTGTTCTTCTGCATCTAAAAGTTCAATTTCTCGCTGTCTTTTTTTATGAATGGAATATTGCGGGTTGTCCACATCCAACAGCACTACTTTTTTGCCTTTTGCGTAATAAAGATCGGAGGCCAGAATAATGTTCAAGGTGGTTTTTCCGATTCCTCCTTTTTCGCCTACGATACTAATGATCTTCGTCTCCATATTTCAATATTTTATTAATTAAATATTTACGTAAATAATTATTTAATTAGTGCAGTATTTATTTCTTTAAATATTTAAATAAATAATTATTCATTGGATGAATATATAGATATAATACGTTAATATTTAGGTATTTATGATAAATATTCTGGTTTGTAGCTATATGGTTTCAAATGGTTTTATATGGTCAGGGAAGCCGACAGGGACAGGGTTAATTTTACCTATAAAACTTCCTTTTTTAAGTAAAACCTATCGAACCAAAATAAGTAAATACTTGTTTTTTCCATGTCCCTGCGGAAGTCAAGATAGCCTATCGGCAACCTTGACCTCCTCGGGCCCGCACAAAGCCCATGGCGAAAAGGCCCCATGAACTTTTTTAGCCAGCGCTAGATTAACTTGTTATCATGTAGCATTTGAATAAAGGTTCTTATTACTGCCAACTAATTTGAAAATCTAAATCAATAGTTGGCAATAAGGTGGAAATGTTATTTGTATAAAACTTAATATAACGCCCATTAATAGATTTCTTTCAAATTGTAAGCTGTCATATTAGATTATAAGATAGGAATGGCATTAACTTTTCGTATTAATTCGTTATATTTAAATTCGAAGAATTCTGCAAGTTATGTTTTAAGTCCCTTAAAACTGTCTACTTCTTCGAAGTGTTGTAATCTAAAGAACAATATACCATATCAGAATGGAAAGAAATAGAGGAGGTAGAAAGCGTTTAGGGGATGAAAAAAGAACGTATGAAGTTAAAATACGGTTCAATAGGGACGAGTTGAAATCGGTACGGACTATTGTTGCATCCTATAATCTCGATATTGAAAAAAGAGGTGTTTTAGGCCCATTTTTGCGACGTTTGATATTGAACAAGGAAGCAATTGAAGCGGAAAAATTACCGGAATTATCAGTCAATCTGATTTATCAAATCAATAAAATCGGTACCAATATAAATCAATTGACCACCGTGGCGAAGTCCAAAAATCTAAGAAATCCGTCTGCGAAATTGGACGCTGAAATAGAAAAATCGAACGAATTATTGAGCCAAGTACTGGAATTATTGCACGAAAATATCGCTAAATGATCGGTCGAATCTTATATCGGGAAAGTGTTCATGGGGTACTGAATTATGTGTTCGGTAAGGAAGGAAGCACGATTTTGGGATTTAAGAATACGTACTCGGAATTCGGAACGGACCCCAAGCTTTTTGCAAATGTCCTTCATTATCTTGGCCAACGCCACGAGTCCCCCAATCGGTACGCACATATTACAATTAACCTTCCCCATGGGGAGCATTTGGACAATGATACGTTTTACGAACTGGCCCAAAATTATATGCATGAAATGGGCTATGCGGAACAACCCTATGTGGTCGTCAGACATAACGATACACTACACGAACATATTCATATTGTATCCTCTATCATAAAGGAAAATGGTAGTATGATAAACCTATCCTACGACTACAGGCGCAATGTGGCCACACAGAAATATTTGGAAAAATCCTATGGACTTTCTCCATCGCCAGATACAAAACATCATAGGGAGTTGCCCCAATACCGCCAACCGGAATTACAGTTCGGGGCCGATGACTCTAACGGTACAAAATTCTATATTCAAGATGTTCTGAACAGTATGCTCCAAAGACATAAGGTGCGGGGTTTTGATCAACTTGCAACGTTGCTAAAACCCTACCACATCGCTTTAAGGACGATGACCAATGAAAATGGCAGGGTAGGGGTCGCTTACGGTATCGACAACCAAAAAAAATACAAGACCCAATTTATTAATGGTTCTACCGTACATCCAAAATTGAGCGGACCAAAGCTTACCGCTGAATTTGAAAAAAACTCAAAATCAAAGCTTTTGCCAATGCACAAAAAGCGTTTGGAGAAGCAGTTGATAACCACTTTCAAATTATTCGAAAGTATTCGGGTCGAAGACCTGCCGGACGTACTGAAATCGTACCAGAATATAGATTGTGAGCTGTTTTATGGAAAGAAACAACGCTTAAAGGATATTATCATTTATGACAAGTCCGGCTACGTGTTCAACACCTCCGAAATAAGCTACCAAATTGATTTTTTGAACCATCCAAAATTAAGGGGTTCCGAGTTTGGAGAATCACAAATATCCGTTGAGAGCGATCAATTTGCTCTCGAAGCGCGCAAGCTAATAAAAAACGCCTTTTATGAATCTTATTTGAGTGCCGATAAAAGCCGCATGTTATTGTCGGAATTTGTGATGACCAATAATCTTAAGGATGTGCTGCCCTTTATTGCACGCTCTGAGCGTTATTCTTTCCTAAGTCATTATACTAGTGGTAGTACCGACAAAAAGCTCTTGATGGCACTTCAAAAAGTGTTCGTAAGCGAGAGAGCATCGCTGAATGAAACGGAAACCAAGAAAGAAGTCAAAACTTTGGAAAATAGAGCGTCGATTATTAATAGGGTGTTGGAAAACAACGTTTTCGATACCAAAGAGAATAAAAACATCCCATTTTATTTGATGCGAAGTTTGGGGCTGAAGCATGGCGGCGGTCAGGTGTCCTTCATGAATTCCAACGCACACGCCGTTAAAATGTTAGTCACGGATTTCCATCTGCCAAAAACCGACCTTTCCTATATATCCACGGGCAGTATCGGCCAAAATGCAAAAGTATTGGAAATGCTCACAACGGATGCAGAAGGCAAGAAATCCGAATTGAACGCATCCTCTTTTTTCCTACCCTTACTATTCCCTGAACTGTATGGTTCCATGACCGAAACGTATCGGCAGAAATTTGAAGAAAAAAGCCTCAAAGCATATCTCAGAACAGCGGAGCAATTTCATATCGCCCATGAAAAATCCCCAACGGATTATATAAGATTGTTCAATGCCAAAGGGTTCTATTTTGAGGGGATGCAAGGCAAATTTCATATAAGCTCGATGTATTCGAAATATCCGGTTAGTATCCCATTGACCCCAAAAACCCAAGCGTACCTTAAATCGGTCAAGAATTTGGATACGCTACTTATAGGGCAATTCAAGACTCTGGAAAATATCGTGGAAAAGGGTAGGGGACATCTTAAAAATTTATGGCTTGGCTACTTAATCGAAAAAGGGCAGTACGGAAAAGCGGCCTATGCGATGGTTCATGAAGATATTCGTCCGAATTTGGCGAACGAAGCAATGGAACATCACTTGGAAAACGGGTTGCGGGACGAAATACTGGAAGTTTCCGAACGTAAGATCAATTACCAACAGGCTGCTATCTTGCGTAAGAGTGTTTATGCGTTTAGCGCGTTATTAGGCGGAAAAGGGTATAAAGAGGAAGAGGTATTTAATGGCTTCAAGGACGAGCTTACCGATTTTGGAAAATTTAAGGGAAGAAATATCTTTGTTTGAGCTTTGATTTGAAACAAAAACCTGAATATTGTCATAGACTATTTAAAGTAGCGCAAATTAAAAGGATTATGCCAGAACAACATAATATTGAATACAAGAGAAGCTGGCATAACGACTACCTAAAGTGGGTTTGTGGTTTTGCCAATGCCCAAGGAGGCGTTATTTTTATTGGCAAGGACGATGTCGGAAATGTAGTCCATCTTGCCGACTTTAAGAAGCTGATGGATGAAATTCCGAACAAGATTCGAAACCTCATGGGTATTACGGCAGAGGTAAACCTACTTGAAGAAAAGGGCAGCCAATTCATTGAAATTGTAGTTCCATCGTATTCCGTGCCTATTTCGCTTAGAGGGAGGTATTATTATCGAAGCGGAAGTACAAAACTAGAATTGACCGGCGCCTCTTTAAATGAATTCCTGTTGGGCAAATCCGGCAAGACTTGGGACGATGTACTTGAACAGCGTGCCACATTTGACGATATTGACGAACAAAGTATTACGGTTTATCTTAAGGCGGCCAAAAAAGCGGGTCGTCTTCCTGAAAATGAGGAGCTGCCTATTCCCGAACTTTTGGAAAAATTGAGGTTAACGGAAAAGGGCCAACTCAAAAGGGCCGCTATCATACTTTTTGCGAAAGAACCCGGAAAATTCTACCCCAACACTTTTGTAAAGATTGGACGTTTTGGGAAGGACGATACGGACTTAAAATTTCAGGAAACCGTGGAAGGCAATCTGGTTTCATTGGTTCCTGAAATATTGGATCAGTTGAACCATAAGTTTCTTGTAAAACAAATCGATTTTGAGGGAATGCACCGTATTGAAAAAGAAGAATATCCGGTTGCGGCAATTCGTGAAATGATATTGAATGCCCTCGTGCATAGAAATTATATGGGAGCACCGGTTCAATTGAGGGTCTATGATGATAAGATCAGTATATGGAACGAAGGCTTTTTGCCCGAAGGATTGACTTTGGAAGCTTTGAAACGTCCGCATGCTTCGAGACCAAGAAACCCGGTAATTGCAGACGTTTCTTTTAAAGGAGGGTATATAGATGCTTGGGGCAGGGGAACAATCAAGATTATCGATAGTTGTAAGGCCGCTGAACTCCCCGAACCTGAAATGATGGAACAAGATGGGGGATTTCTGTTGACCATTTTAAAAGATATGCTTAATAGAGAGTATCTAGATCAATTAGGATTGAACGAAAGACATGCAAAAGCGGTACTTTTCGTAAAGGAAAAGGGGAAAATATCCAATTCGGAGTATCAAAAGTTGTTCGATGTTTCTAAAGCGACGGCAACTCGTGATTTGACCGACCTAGTCGAACAGTGGAAGTTACTTGTGAAAGTTGGACAAAAAGGCGCAGGTACAATTTATAGGCTTAACAGATAATAGGCTCATAAAAGGCTCAATGGGCTCATGATAGGCTCATAATTGGGTCAATAGTCATTGTCAAGTGAAAAACCCATTTCATACACGCTCTCGATATGTGCAAGATTTTTGGATAGGTGGCTTCCTCTAGTTATTATACTTTGTTAAACGATAAACCCTAAAAATTGGGGTTTATCTACAAATGAAATATCAAGGCTAACCTATTAGCATATTTAATTAGCAGTCAATTTCAAATCTTTTTCTTAAACTCCATCAACGCAGTAACAATCGACGATTCCAAATCTTTGTATTCTTCCTGTACATCGGCTTGGTAAACCACGTTCTCATTGAAATTATGTTTGGGGATAAATTCGTTGTCAAGCGAAAAGATCCAAGTCGGGTTATAACCCAATGTATAGTAGTACAACGCCAGTTTAACCGTAGTCAAAGACACCGCCCCCCGTTCTACGTTGGCCACCGTATTATAGTCCAGTTCGAAACGATCTGCAATGTTCCTTCTTGAAAATTGGCTGGTACGTTTGTTACCCGTATCCTTTTCTATAAGTTCTTCGCGAATGAGGCGAAGACGATCACCGATGTAACCGAAATCTTCGACCGTGCCTCTCATTATTTCGTCTATGTCCTTCATAATCTAAATGTATACAATTTAATCTTCTACTAGCTCAACGAGACAACTCGAAAATAAATCTTCCGATTCTTCGGGAATCGATTCTTTCTCAACTTTTGAAACTCTTTCAAAATTAGTTATTTCATTTATTCTTCGGTAAGCGTCGGCCAGTTCCCTATTGGATTTTTTACGATATGAGGTCATGAAATTTTTTGCGATCACCTCATTTTTTTCGAGGGCAGCACTTACTTTATCGCCCATTTTATTCTTGTCGAAGATAGTAAGTTCGGGCAGTTTTCCCGTACAGCGCTCATATTCCCGCTGAACCAATTCGTCGATATCCTTGAAAACGCCTAAAAAATTCTCATCAAGTACTCGTTCGATTTCCCTGTCGATGAACATCCGGTCGACCAAGCCTTCTATGAATAGTTGCAACGATTCTGTCGATTTGGAATTTCCTTTGGTCAATTCTTCCAGTTGCTGCAAATGATCGAACAGTTCCAGTTCCTTGGCCACGGGTATAAATTGCATGCGCTTGATGGGGTTGGAATACTGTTTATCCGAAAACTCCTTGAGATATTTAGTATAGAAGCTAAGGTAGTCGGTCTGCCCGAAATCGAGCTTGCCCACCGTTTCAAGGAAATCAAGGGTCTGTATCAATTTCAATTTTCCCTCGACCAGCTCTTTGTGGTCTTTATGCTTAAAATCGGTATGTACGGGGATTTCATATTTGCCCTGAATTTTCTTTGATTCCATATTGGGCTTGATGAGTCCAAAACATAGTTTCTGCGGTATGGGATGCTCAAAAGTATCCGCTACGATACCACCAAAGTGCCCGGTGGACATGCTGGTAATCTTGCTCTTGGGCAGAAGTTCCGACATGACAGAGCTAAAATTGACCGTAGTATCGTTGTTGGATATGGCCTTGGTTTTTTTTTCTTGATGGATACGGCCAAAAATCTCACTGATCCTTTTGGCGGTTTCCCCCTTGGCGGCACCGCTGAAGACATTGGAGCAATTATCGAAAATGACCTCGGCCAATTCCCTGCCGTAGTCAGAGATCAATTGTGTGATGCTCTGAACGCCCAATATGGTGGCTATATAGTTCGACCGCCCTGTATCGATGATCTTTCGCAGTCCCATGATGAACACCGTAGGGAGTTCATCCAATATCAACCCCAAAGGCCTACGGCCAGGCTTGTTGACTACCTGAAGAATTTTATTGATGTACAGTCCGATAGGGGCGGCATAGACTTCGGAACGGTCGGGATTGTTCTGGATACAGACGATTTTCGGTTTTTTTGGATGATTGATATCCAACCGGAAGTCGTTGCCGGTCATGACATAATAGATTTCCTTGGTAGCCATCATCGATAGTGATATTTGGGCACTCGCGGTCTGTCCAGCCAGTTGCTGCCCTGCATTTCGGTCCATGGCATCCTTGAAAGGCACCATGAGACTACGTACCTCCACCTCCTGCATCATGATTTCCAAAAGATATTCTATTCGGACCATGGATAGTGTAATGACATGGGGCAGTGTACAGATATTCTTGCTTGTTTTCTCCGATATGATTTTCAAATACCAAGTAAGACCGGAAGTAAAACTTATGGCACTCTTGGAAAAGAAGTCGGTACGTTTAATCCAATCCCTATTCGAGTTTTTCATGATTATGGTCGCAGCGTCCGTTGCATCGGTTTGGCTTTTCATCAAATAGGGGTCAATGGGATTGCAGCGATGTGACTTTTCGATATTGTCAAAACTTATCGTATAGAATTCAGGCATTTCCGCAAGATTGTCCGAGTTAGAACGTTGCAACGACTCTTTTTTTCGCTTCCAATAGTTATAGGCGATTTTACTAAGCGTATCGAACTTGAAATCATAGATAAGAAGGGTAAATCGCTTTTCGATCAATTGCTCAATGATTTCTTCTATCAAAGCAAATGACTTTCCACTTCCAGGGGTTCCTATTATCAATAAAGCCCTGAACAGGTTGACAAAGTTGATCCAGCCCTTCCTGATCTTTCCTTTGTATCTGTATTCATAGGGGATATTTACGGAATGCTCGGTATCTACACGTTCTTCACTTTGTTTAAAGGTTTCATTCTCGTCGTTGAAAGGATCGTCCTCGGCCAGATTTCCGAAATCCATCACTTGAAAAAGATGCACCGCACCGGAAACGGTAAAAACAAAACCGAAGCAATACAGACCGACCGAAGACCAGAGAAGGCCAATATGGGCAGATTTAAAGTACCCGGAAACCAATAGTAAAATACATCCCAAGCCGAAATACAGCAACCCGTCGGATAACGATTTGCCTTCCTTTTTTCTAGGGTTATAGAGCATGACCGCCCCTAAAATACACATCAGTAATAAACCCCTACTTTTTAACGGATGTTGCAGTGGCTCAAACCGTATAAGCAATCGATGAACAATATCCGATAAGCTGGAATCCCACTGCAGAACATGAAGGAGCGGATAATAGGCCGTAAAACCTATAACCGCAAAAAATGCTACGGATAGCAACATGGCCGAGAACGCCAAATTCTTGTCCTTCATGATTAAACAGGAGAGTTAAGGGATAGGGTTGAAGGACTATTTGAACATACGTTCTTTCCATTGCTCAATCACTATGGAAGATGCAAGTGGAAAAGAAACCTCATTTTCCCTGATGTAATCGATGGTCCTATCCATCAAAAGACCAGCTTGCTCATTGATAAAACGGGCATAGGTATCCGCCTTTTGTAAGCGGTGCTTTAGCTCCAGGTCGTTCTCTTCGATGAGTTCGTCCAACAGGGTAACGTAATATTGGTTGTCCTGTAATTCTTCCGATAATGGTTCCATGATATTCATAACGTGTGGTTTTGTAAGTTACTGATTTTACTGTTCTTTTTTAGGTGTTCGCTTTCTTTTTCGATATGCTGGAATACAACTTTCTTAAAATGCGATGCAATGGCCGAGTAGGGGATGGCATACGTATATTTAAGTCCAAAATCACATGCGACCCCATTCTCATGTATAGATTTGATGACTCCTTGGTTGGTCACCCCTTCAGGCCCTTTAAAGGTTTTCAATTCTATTTTGTCCCCAACGACCATATCGCTTTGAATAACCTGTTCCATTTTTTGGTATTTGGTGCTTTTGGAAGCCCGAAGATCATCGTTCCAATCCTTTTCCTGTGATTTATGAATGCCAGTATTGAAAGGGAGATATATCCCATTGATGGTGCCAATCAATGTTTGGAGTATATTTTTCTTTTGTTCGATATGATCGGTATTGATCGTCTTTTTTAATGAAAATTCCAATAGTAGCTTATCCGATAGCCCGACGCATTTGACCAGTCCAAAGGCAAGGTCGATCTTATAGATATCGGAGGTCAGTTTTTCATTCAATATAGCCTCATGTTTTGAGATTTGATTCCTGACTTTTTCCGTGTAGTGAATATGGAGACTTACATTGTCCCTTTTAATCGATGTCTCGATATATACGTTCGGATTGGACTGATTTATGACCGATGTAAATACCTTTAAATCAAATTGGTAGCCTGTATTATCGTTATCGGTAATTGAAACTAATTCGACCCTTTCGGATTTTATAAAAGGTTCGATAAGCTGGATAAAAAACTGTAATTTCTCCCTATAAACGTTGCCGCCGAACGAGACATAGAAGTTCTTGGGTTTACCATGAAGTTCGTGATAGGAAAGTAAATCGGCACCGCTTTCCCCGAAAATTATCCGCTCCGGATTATCTATCGGTTTTGAGTAAAACAGGAAATGATCTTTTTGGTTCAATACCAACCGAAACTTTTTGATTTCGTTGTCGGTCTTACCTCTGTAGGGTTTGTTATAGAGGATGTAATTTTTAGGCTTGTTTTCCAAATCGTACTTCGGAAAGGCGATATTGGCGATTTTACCCCCATTGTCCCTTACGTGATAGGCATTGAAAATGCGCCCCTTGAATAGTTTGCTGTTGATTGTTTCTTTTGAAATATGCCTTTCTCGTCGCAAATAGTTTGAATTGCGCAACGGAACAATGTTATAGTTTTCTTCCAGTGATTTTATGAACTGCTTTGGTTTTTCGATTTTTAGATCGGTGTTTTCAATCTCGTAGGATTGGTTCGCGATTTCCAGACCGTTCTGCACCGCTTTATAGAAGTTTGCACTACGCCGCAAAAGAAATTTGAAGAAAAGCCCTTTATCCGAAGAATCGTTCCGGTTGAAATACGTGACCGGACTTCTTGATGTCTGAAGTACAATACGATCGTCATCATTTTGAAGCTCCATGGAACCGGCACTTTGCTTTATCAGCTTATAGCCCTTTCGATAAAGGTACACGTGAAAATTTGTGCCCTCGTTGATTTTGGAGATCAACTTTTTGTAATGTTCGGGATTGTCCCCGTAGTTCGGACTTGACATAGGAATGGTTTAAAATGGCCGATATGAAAAGCATATCGACCATTACATTGAGTTAGTAAAAAAAGGGTTACAAACTTATGGCGTTGTTAGGCTGTTTCTTTTTTTTTAAGTCGCCTACGGTCAGATGCTCTTTTTTATCGACCTCCTGTGCTTTAGCTTTCTCCGGATTTTTATAAAGAAAACGCTGACCCTTGATACTCCATCTGACCAGGTAGGTCAATGGGCCTTTCTTGCTCTTTCGAATAGTAATTTCGACCTCTTCTCCTTTGTTCATGGCATCGGCCTGTTCTTTGGTCAATTGTTGGCCAAGAACGTATTGATTCGGAGAAACGGCGGATTTTGTGCGAATATCATTTAGCCTCGGCTCGTAATAGGCAAATTTTGGAAACTTATCTCCGCTCAGGGAAGTGCCCGTAAATAAAATCGTCTCGCCTTGCTTTACCATCGTATTGTATTCCTCTTTGGTAAATTGATATTGGTAGGCATTGGCATCTTCCAATTTAACCTGTTCATTGCGTTTGATCTGTACATCCAATCTGGAACCATAGGTTGAATTATATATCATTTGGACCATTTTGACCGAAGACTTCAACTGACCCTCACTGATGTACGTTGTTCTGATCAGTTGTTCTTTGCCTTCCAAAATTGAGTCTTGAATATTATCATCAAGCTTCCCAAAACTTATGTAGGCTCCCTCCAAGCGCCGTTTTACATCTTCCTTGGCAAATTGTTGTTTCTCATTTTCTATGACCTCTAAATCTTTATCGTTCTTTGGCAATGTAAATGAAGGATTGTTGGCCACTTTGATTTTGTACTTCTCATTATTCACTAATATCGCTTCCCCTTTTTGCCAAACTTGAGCAATAAGTACGAAGACTCTTTCGATGTTCTTTTCTTCTTGTTTTTCCATTTTTGAGTGATTTTTAATTGTTACGAAATTTGAATTTGTTTACTTTTGAAATACATAACTTTCAAATCAGGAGTGATTTGTGAGTTACGGAATTTGAAGGAAAGAGGACGGGAGCGTCCTTTTTCCATTTTATAATGCTATTCTGTATTCTTCCAATTGCACCTCCTTCCCTTTTTGATCTTTGGTTGTCTCCCATTCCGAATACCAATTGTCGGACTGAGGTTTTAATATGTCTATCGTCTTGTTCAGATAGTTTTTGTAGTAAGACCAAACAAAAAGTTTGATGGCATTTGTTTCCAAGGGCAAGCGCACCATAATATTATCCTCATCCTTGGAAACCATAATACTATACCGGTTCACTTTGTTTTGGTCGATTACTTTATTGTAGGCCTGAAAACTCTTGGTCAATTCTTTGTTGAACCGCTTTGTATGGTCGTAAAATCTGGAAAAGGGTTTTTCGCTTCCGATAGGAAATCGCAGGATGATATCTCTATCCGTCAAGGCCAACTTAAAATTTGATTCCTCTATATGGGATATAAAATGCAGATCCCTGAGGTAGCCTTCAATTTTTTTATCCCCCGTAAAACTCAACATGAGTTTATCCATTTTGGTCAATCGTTGTATCTGGAAAAGTATTTCGGTCGTTTGGGAATTGATTTCGCCCAACGCCAGATAGACCACATTTTTCAGCTGGAATTTTTTGTGGAAAGCCAAAGCTTCCTTTGGATCCTTAAAGAGAAATAGCCCCTTTATGGATTTGGGAATGTTGGAATACCAAAGGGAATGGTTTATAGCGGACTCCCCATAGGGCATAATTTTAGTACCATCATCCTCAAAATATCCACAAACCTCATTTTGATTGTTAAACAAAGGAAATAGTGGCTTTCCCTTATGATCTTGAAAGACACGACCGGAAAAAGGAGTTGAGCTTTCCAAATCCGTATAAAGATCTTCGCTAACGTTGGTTAGGGGAGTTCGGTAGGATAAAAAGTGATTAAAGTCTTTTGGTACGGTTTGTAGGGCACCTTGAGCTTTCCCCGATATTAGTAGGTTCTCTGTTGCTAATACTTCTTTATAGTAGGTATCTACTTTGTCCCATAACAGTTCCTTGTTTTCGCCCTCTATTTTCGATACATGTTCTGTAATCAGATCGGAAGCGGACAATTTTTCCTGTGGGCGTTGCACCTTATAGTACAGAAAGCCATTATCGGAATAGATTACCACAAGGTAGATACTTCCACTTTTATAGATTCGATGGGTCTTCTCCTTTTGGTACAATTGATATCCCAAATGCTCCATTAGGTTTGGAAGGTGTATGCGAGGATCTTCAGATAGCCACTTTTTATGCATTTTCTATTTTTTATTGATAATGTGTAAATAAATAATATATTTGTAAATATATAATAAAATAATGAATTTTATCAAAAACATCATTTTTTTTCTTAAAAGGAGTCCGTTTGCTTCGGGAAATCCTATAAAATCGCTGGGAAAGAAAGAGGTGGCCTATCTTCTTTTTCTGGTCTTACTCTGCCTGTTCAATGTTTTAAGGCACGACCTTGATGTTTCCGATCATAAAGTTCAGGACAGCAAAATGGCCATGGAGCAGTACGGGGAACGATTAAAGATGAATTTAGATTCCAGTCGCTCCGATACGATAGGAGCAAGGAAAGAACGGGAACAATTGCTCCTCGCTATTGAGGAACGGATAGTGGTCTATCTCTATAAAGTACCCGATTACTCCTATATGAATTCCTTGGAGACCTATTTAAAATATCGTCCTGAGTTATTGAAGCAACTACCATCAGCGGTTCCATTGGAGAAAGGCGATTATAGGCTTTCAAGCAAATATGGTATTCGCACCCATCCGATTTCCGGGACAATTAAAACACATTACGGAATCGATTTGGCGGCACCATCAGGCAAGACGGTTTATGCGGCTGCCTCGGGCATGGTTTCCAGGGTAGTCTTTTCTGATAAAGGCTACGGCAACCATATTATCATCAAACACCGCTTCGGTTTTGAGAGTCTGTACGGCCATTTGCAAAAGGTCTTGGTCGTCGAAGGGCAAAAAGTGAAACAGCACGAGCTTATTGCAACCGTTGGGAGTTCTGGAAACGCTACAGGCTACCACCTACATTATGAAACGGTAAAGAACAACCTAAAAATCGACCCCATACCATCGCTTAACCTCAAAAGGAACATCTACGCCGAATTAATCGAATTAAATAAAAGTAACGATGGAGAAAAACAATAAAAAAGGTTTGCGCAAAACGGTAGTTGTAACACGTCGGTTATATCATTCATTGAACAATTATTGGATAAAAAGGAAAAATGTAGAGTTCAAGGAATTCAGCTTGCTCGAATATGGAAAGATACTTCCGGAAGATGTAAAAGACGCGAAAAGACTTGGCTATATCAAGAAACTCGAACTTGCCGAAAAAGGATACGTTAACAAAGAACTCGCAGCCCGTTTGACCTATGTGAACGAAAAAGAACGCTTGGTGCATCACGATCATAAAATAATTCCCATCGGAAACTTTCAGGTCATGGAGGGCGAAAACCAAGTGAACGGTATGCAATTGGGCTTTAAGGTATCGGACACCTCCTTTTATATGGCTTCACGAACTCATGAGAATATACCCTTATGGAAACCGTTCGATAGCCAAAAACTACAGGAACATTTTGCTGCGCAACATCCACAATCGGGGAAAGAACTCCGATTTATTCAGTCATTTCTTAGTCCGGACATACATACTATTGCCGATGACGACTTAAAAAGAATAAGTGAATTCTACAATGAGGCCGTTCAGAAAACATTCCATAGCAACACTTATTTTAAGAATAGCGTATTGTCGCCGAACGAGGACTTATTGACCGACCCGAAAGAACAACTGAATCGACAATTCCATCTTCCGCTATCAAAAGATAAAACAACTATAATGACCTTGACCGAAGCCACAGATCGTTATTTCGTTTTTCAATCCTATCTGAAAACCGCCCCAAAACCGGAATCGCTTTATTTCGATAAGCAGGAATTTCGGGCCCGTTTTTTGGATAGTGGTATTACCCTTATTGCCCATTTGAAACACAACCTGTCCTTGGGTGTCCAAAATGGTATCCTACATATCGGAAAACCCAGCGAAGGCAAAGACCAACAAAGATTGCAATGGGACAGCTTCGAGAATCGCATACAGTCCAAGACCTTTCCGGCCACCGAGAAATATTACCTCTCTAACGAAGTCATTACCAAAAAGAACTTTTTGATGGAGGCTGATGCCATTGTACTGAAATCAAATACCAATGAGGCATCGCTTAAAAAACATTATGGAACGGGGCAATGGTATTTTTCGGAAGTTTTAAGTAATAGTGAGCAAATGAAGTTTCGCCCTATTGACAAAAACTTGATGAAGCATATCAACGATACCTATTCACAAAGCAAGAATTTCCGTATAGCGGTAACGCAGCTTCAAAAAAATCAAGACATGCAAACCATACAAATGAAACCCTCATAAAATGGAACAGAACACTATCATATATGGAGGCAACAGCTTCGAAAAAGCAATGGAAACCAAGGATTTCGTCTATTATATGGACTACAGTGAATGTGATGACAACGGTAGTGTTAGAATGTACAGTAGGTCAACGGGCGTGTTAATTTCCGACAACTATTTTGCGAACAGGGATATGTACGCAAACCTGCTCTATTTTAAATATGAATGGATATGCAAAACACTGCTTTATGCGAGGAAGTGTATCGTCGAAGAACACAAGCTAAGTCTAGCCAAGAAGTACTTCTTGAACAACCGCACCGCTCATCAATCTTTTCTTGATATGACGGAAAACGCCAATGTAGTGTTTAATAAAGCCCTCAGGCAAGATTTAGGCTTTACACTGGCTAAAGGGGAATTACAATCAATAAAAAATCAATTAAGAACCAATGGTAAATCAAATGGATTAAGTATGTAAAAAAGCAGCCTATCAAATTCCTTAACTCACTACTCAAAATGAAATACTCAAAAAAGAAGTATCTGGACTTTATGATCCGGACGCTCGACGCACTCAACAATCCAAATCCCCAACAGCATTTTTTTATCAATAACCCTGGCTTTGGTAACATCTTCGATATTCTAAAGAACGAGCGGTATCGTACCCAATTTATAGGAAAATTAGAAGAATATTACGGGGAAGAATACGCACAGAACATAGTAAAGAGTCTAAAGCAAAGCTCCCTCAATTCCTATTATACCCCGGACTCCCTGGTACAATCCATAACGGATTATCTGCAATCGAAGGAAGGCTTCGATCCTCAGACCATTTTAGAACCTAGTGCCGGTAACGGCGTATTTATTCGAAGGCTTTCTAAAATATATCCCTCCTCAAAATTTATCGCTTTTGAAAAGGAAATACTCACGGTACGCATCTTGGAGCATAATTTCCGGAACTATGCCAACGTGCAAGTTTATGGTGTTCCTTTTGAAAATCTGGCCCAGACGGATGCACCCAAAAAATATGACCTTGTAATAAGCAACATTCCGTTCGGGGCGAACAAGGTTTTTGATACTGACTTGCAAGGCCATCTCTTGCAGTCCCGAATTTCCAAGAACATCCATTCCTATTTCATATATAAGAGCCTGAAATGCCTCAAACCATCGGGAGTGTCCATTTTGGTCTGTACCAAGAATTTTATGGATAAGAGGCAATATATGCCCATTAGGGAGCATTTGATGCAGACCAATAATTTTATTGGGGGAATTCGATTACCCGATTCCGCTTTTGCACAAGAAAACACGGCGATAGTTACCGACATCCTGCTTTTTCAAAATAGCAGTCGAATAGAAACGACTATCGAACAAAAAGAAATAAATGTCCTATTTACGCAAAGCACGGAAGAAGTCTTAAGCTCGAACTCCGTACGGATAAATCAGTATTTCCTATCCCATCCCGACCATATATTGGGAACCCTCGCCGAAGGTGGACTTTATAGTAATCAGGACTATACGGTAAAACCAGATTACAGTTTTGAGCGATTGGCAAGCGAAATACATGCAACGCTATTGAAATTTCAAATACAGCCACAACTAGAAACAAAGAAAAGCATATCAATAGCCCCGCCATCCAACGAAATAGCTATGGAAACCCAGCATGATATTCAGTCAGTGGAACCGATAGTTCTAGGAGGGCTGAAACCGGGCAACTTGACCATTGCACATCAAAAACTCTATAAAATCAATCAAGAGAACGAACTGGAATTGTTACAGGTAAAACCTCGGGAATTTGACAGGCTATCAAAAATCATAGCATTACGAGATACGTATTTCAGATTGTTGGAAAGTCCTGATGGAGAAAGGGAAAAAGTCAGGGACGAACTCGATTATCAATATGATGCCTTCAATTTTCAATATGGCCAACTCAATGACAAGCCCAACTATCATTTTGTCACATTGGATATTCAAGGGCCCTTGGTTTTGGGCTTGGAAGTCCCTAAAAATAGGGTGTTTGTCAAGTCCGATATTTTCAATGCTTCGCTCGAAATAGGAAATGCCGAGATAAAGTCGGAAGAGCAACCAAAAATTCTGAGCTTAGAAGACGCTATTTACTATTCCTTGAACAAATACAATCGTATCGATATCGATTCGTTGGTTTCAAATACGGGAATAGCCAAGGAGGAAATCATCAAACAGGCATTGGACAGGCAACTCCTTTTTTTAAACCCTACCAAAGAAGGTTGGGAACTCGCTCCCAAGTTCCTGTTTTTATCGGGCACTATTTATCAAAAACTCAATACCTATCGTAAAAACGATTTTGGCGATTACCAGTCCTATGTGGATAAATCCTATATAGAACAAACCGTTCTGGCTTTGGAAAGAGTCAAACCTCCGATGACCCCATTCGAAGACTTGGACATCAAACTGCACGAACCTTGGTTTCCTATCGAATATACACAAGCATTCATTTTTGACACCTATAATTCATTAGTGCATATCGCCTATAACGATAGTACCTCAAAATACATGGTCAGGATCGAGCAAGCGGACTATGAGTATATAAAAAAATTCAGCGTCCGATCGGAACATCGGTACTACGGTTTCAAGGAAATACTGGAAGGCGCATTGAATTCCACCATACCCTATATCTCAAAAGGTTCAAAACAATACAAGCGGACGGACAAGGCAAAAATGCAAGAAGTACGGATCAAGTTCGACCAGATATACAAAGAGTTCAATGGGTACATCGTCGGGAAACCTGAAATCAAAGAACGATTGGAACGTATTTTTTACAATACCTATGACGCTCAGGTACATCCGAAATACGATGGCGATTATCTCCATTTTGAGGGCCTGCGGCATTTTACACCATACAAAAGCCAAAAAGATACCGTTGCCGGCATAATCGTCAACCAAGGGTTGTTGGTCAACAAGGAGGTCGGATTTGGAAAGACCCTTGATATCGCATTGACCACCCAAAAGCTGAAAGAGTTAGACCTGTCCAAAAAGACATTGGTCATTGGTTTGCGTTCAACGGTAATCCAATTGGAAATGGAACTATTGAACGCATTTCCGACAATGAAACTGTTGGTCGCGCACGATAAAGTTGTAAGTGGTTTGGTAAAAAGAAGCACTTTTTTTAAAAAGATAAGGGATAGTCTTCACGATGTAGTGTTGATGAGCCATGATACGTTTAAGTTCATACCACAATCCCCGGAAATCATTCATGAAATCATAACCGAGGAACTTGCGAACCTCGAACGTGATCTGAGTGTCATCCATGAGGATAAATACGACGTAGGCAAAAGGGTATTGAAAGGTTTGGAGCAAAGAAAGGAGAACCTGAACGTAACCCTGGAACAGGTCTACTACCAGATAAAGACCAAACAGAGCGATGCTATCAATTTCGAAAAGATGGGTTTCGAACACATTATGGTCGATGAATCGCACAAGTTCAAAAACCTGATGTACACCACCCGGCATAATCGGGTCGCGGGTCTGAATACCTCCCAAGGTTCCGAACGTAGTAAGAATCTATTGGTGGCCATTCGCACTTTGCAGAAAACAAAACAACGGGATTTTCAGACTACTTTTCTATCAGGTACGCCCATATCCAATTCCATAACCGAGGTTTATGTGCTCTTTAAATATCTGATTCCGCATCGTATGGACCAGATGAA
Organism: uncultured Flavobacteriaceae bacterium; assembly: GCA_963848865.1. Lineage (GTDB taxonomy): Bacteria > Bacteroidota > Bacteroidia > Flavobacteriales > Flavobacteriaceae > Maribacter. The sequence goes on from CAWKFV010000019.1 coordinate 108,523, forward strand.
CATAACCTCCTTCGACCAATGGGCGCAGGTATTTGCGAACAAATCCTACGAATTTGAACCTACGGTTTCTGGAGATTATAAGGTGCGTGAACGCTTTCGTTCGTTCAAAAAGATGAAACTGTTGTCTTCGCTGTACAATGAGATTTCGATTATCGTCAACGGAACTACGCATCAACTCGACAGGCCCAAAATGCTATTGGACGTACATACGCTAAAGCCCACACCTGCACAATTGGAATACTTTGAGCAAATCAAGGAATTTCTAAGAACAGGGAACAGTAGCCTTTTATACGGGGATAAAAACTATACGGAGGAACAAAAAAGCGCCATCTCTTTAATTGCGCTGCATCATATGCGCAATGCTTCCATAGACCCGAGAATGTTGAACCAAGATTTGAAAGACCCTGGCGAGGCGAAGTTGAGAACCATCGCTTCAGAAGTCTATAAAACATACAAAGAGACCGAATCCTTTAAAGGTACACAGGCTATTTTCTCTGATTTGGGAGTACCGAAGGAGAGCTTCAATATTTATGATGAATTGAAGCGCATCCTAGTAGAAGAATTCGATGTTCCAACGGAAGAAGTCGTATTCATCCATGATTTTAAGACCGATGCGAAACGTTTGGAATGTTTTAAAAAATTCAATGAAGGTTCTTATCGGATCATTATCGGTTCTACCGAAAAATTGGGAACCGGCACCAATATTCAAGAACGGTTGGTGCGCATACATCATGTGGACATTCCCCATCGGCCAACGGACATTGACCAGCGCAATGGGAGGGGAGTGCGCAAAGGGAATGTGGGCGCCAAGGAATTTTATGGCGACAAAGTTGTTGTCTCCTTTTATATCGTCGAGAACTGTACCGATGCCCTGATGCTCAATAACGTCAACATCAAAAAGAATTTTATCGAACAATTGACCAATGGCACCATTCAGTTCAATAAATTGGATATGGGGCCGGTCAACGATGAAGGCTCCATCGATTACAAAACCTTGTTGGCAGTTGCCAAAAATGACCCGCTGTATTTGGAAAAGGAAGAGCTGGGCAAACAGTTGGATGAATTGGAACTGGAAAAATCCATTTTCAAAAAGAACCGTTTGGAGGCCAAAAATAATATCGCGTTTTATGAAACTGAATTGAACCGGGTAGCCAAGAACATTGACAAACTCCAAAAAGATTTGCCCTTATGGGATTCGTTATCGGAGAAAAGTTCTTATTACACAGCAGTAAGGGCAGCCCTCAAAACTCCAGACGCTATGGATGTTTTGATGTTGGGAGAAAACCTAAACACTTTGTTGCAAGCAAAAAAGGAGAAAGCTGGGGAGCATACCATAATTTCAATAGCCAGCGCAAAGCTGGTACTTGATGTAGAAGATAAATTGCACCATCAATTATTGGTAGTTACCCCGAACGCCGCATATGGCTACGGTTCTAAAAGAATCGTTACCAACTGGCAAAGTTTAGCGGACTATATGTACAACGCCCTATCCAAAATACCAAAATCGCTATCCACTCAAAAAGAGTTGGCCGCCGATTACAAAAAATCGGTCAAGGCCGACAAAAAGGTCTTGGAACTCGATTTTGATAAGACCGAAAAATTGGAGCTTGTTCAAAAACGGTTAGTGGAAATCAATACTGATTTGGATGAAAAATATGATGCCGAGCCAGAAGAAAAAGAGGAAACATCAAAGTCCGAGACACAATCCATACATCAATCAACCAATGTACGTCATATTTCCTTGTGATTTTTTGGGCGTTGGCCGGGCTATCCGCTATATCGACCTTGCAGTCCGTAAGGTTTCATAAGGCTTGAAAGAGCTCCGCTGTCGCTTTACAAGCCAACGAACCCTAAGCTGTCTGCTGCGGTCGATGCCGCTGCTATCCCTAACGCTCTTGCCCTATCGGGCGCTTATTTTGTGGATAGGGAGAAAAAGAAGAATATTTCCCATTACCAAAAACCTTGTAATGAGTTTTTCCTAACAGCTTCAAAAATACAACTAGTTTACACTATTGGTAATAATGTCAGGTTTAACATGATGTTTTAAGTCTCAGAAGCAAATTTTCAAGATTAAACTGCTATCATAGTTGACAAAACTCCCCAGCATTGTCAGATTTCATAATTACGCGTACATTTCAAACTCTTTACAAAAAGCGGATTTTGTAAAGAGTGCAACTTTTCTGAAGCCTATTTCAGGGCCTTCAACTTCTATTCCAATAGTACGACCGATTGGTGTAATGTAAGGTAGAAGCCCACATTTTTTACAAGTTTTGCTGTACGCGGTTTTTTATTTGCAGATAGTCTTTTGCTTTAATCACTTTTGTATTAATTTTTAATCTTTCGTATGTCTTTTCTGCTTTATACTGACATCTATCGTCGTTTGTTACGAAAAAATCACAATGAGCACCATAAAAAGTATGCAAGGAGTCGTCAAACATATTGTTGAAATTCGCATCAGTTTTATATCCTTTCAAATCATATTTGTAAAAAGTTTCAATAACTCTGGAATAGTTTTCATTTCCAGAAGTCTTAGATTTAGGAGCATATTTTTCAGCCATTTCAAAAATATCGAGATGCTTAGGTAAATCCTTTAAATTTCCTCGAACTGCTTTCAACATTTCTTTGTTGCTGCTTATTTTGTTTAATCCCTTAATTAGGTACACTTTAAAAGTTTTATAAAGACCATAATCTGAGGCTAAACGTGTTCTGAAGTTAAAAATATCGGCCGTTAAACCATACATGTTGTTTTCTATTTTAGACATCGGATACATAATCCCAAACATTGGGTCTTGTTGATATCCTAATTTCCAATTTTTTGGTAGCGGTTTTAATTTTAACAGGAGCAATGGATTTGGTCCTTCTTCAAAGAGTTCCTCGAAAGATTGTGGCTCGAACTCCCATTCACTTTGTTTTTCATTAAAAAAATCTTTGATTTCTCTAAAATGCCAAGTAGTTTTATTTTGACCCCAATACTGACAAATGCACAAGTTTTTAGTCAAACGTTTTATATTATCTAAATGTCCGTCGATATAATTTGGATTTTTTTGAAAACCACGAAATAGGTCATTCAGGTGGGCATTTGAATAAGGGACAGTAATTTTATCAGATAGAACTAAATTTTCCAACTCAGAGTAAATTATACTTTCATCCTCGTTGAGAGAATTAATTTTTTCGATTTTATCAAAAACGTTTAAATCAAAATATACATTCATTCTATTGTTTAAATTTGTTGACAACAATATTTATTTCTTTTTTACTATTTCTCTTTTGTCAAGCCATCTGATTTTGACTTCTGGGTATAGTTCTTGTAAATTAAATTCAATCTCCTTTTCTAAAGCAATTTCATCATTAACGTACGTTGCAGAGTAGAAAGAGCGAATAGTTCGGTTTGATTTTATTAATGGCTCCTTTGGGTCTGCAAATGGTCTTAATACCTCAAGAGCTTGATGAATAATCCATGGATAAGGTCTTAAATGTCTGTGCATATGATGGTTCAGCCAATTATTTACCCATTCTATTTCAGTCCATTCAGTTTTAATTGAGTATTCAACGGATTTAAGTCCTTTTGAAATTTTTATCAAGGTTGATAAACCAATACTTTTTCCTTTGACTGTTGCATAATCGATTCCTAAAAGTCCTCGCACTCTGCTTTCTAGGGATAATCTTATCGCATAAAGAGTCAATAGGTCAGTGGCGTAATTGTTTTGATTTTGTGCCCTAATTTGGTGATTATAAAACAATCGTTTTGCACTGGCGAATTGTACTGCGGAAGGTTGTGTGTTAGTACTTAAAATTATGAATGCTGTATCTTCATTTGAGTCCAAAAATTTAACATAGTCAGCTATGTCGGCGACTACTGTTCTCAATTGCCCTCTTGTAATACTACCCTTAATATAATTTAAATATTCTGCTGCATTTTGAACATGACATCGAGTTAACAACTTAGTTTCTTTGTCTGTCCAAGAAATTTTAAATGCATTTTGTCTTTTGCATTTTGTAGTTAAAGGTTTACCTCCAATCTCATATAAGTATTCGATTAGATTATCAACATTTTCTTTGGTTAACTCGGTATAGGACGATTTTAATAAATATGTTTTTCCCAATTTTTATGATTGTTACCTACTGATTTTATTCCAAAGGCTCAATGTCATTTGGATTATTTAATATTCCCTGCTCACTATAAGGTGAAAAGATATTTATTTTTCAACCTAGAGTTGCTTTTTTAATATCACCTGACACTATTGGTAATTTTGGAGGGTCTGCGAACGGAAAGTACTCCTCTAGATACTTTTGCTTGTCCTGTATTTTAATTTCTATCATAGTGGCCTCTTATATGGCTCTTAAATCTAGCAAAATATACGAGGGACATTATTGCTGACCCTTTCATTAGACTTTATTCCTGTGACCCAATCCATAAATCAAATTTAAAGTTATCAATCTGCTTTCCGTCATCACTCATATAGGTCATATTCATATCTAACAAAACGTAGGTTGTAGTCACTTCGAGAATACTTATTCCTGCCATATAGCCCTGAACTGTGATAAATGGAGCTCTTTTAAATCTTGGTAGTTTCTCGCCATGTACTGTAGTCATATTCGAAAAAGAGAATTTTGTCTTCTCGGAGCGGTCTGAGAAGTTTAGTCCATTTACAATATAGATTTTTGGATTGTACTTAAATGAGCTATTGATACTCGCAACCTTGCTATTTATTTTTTTTAAATCCGAATCACTAACCTCCAATAAATTTTTTAATTGATTCTTAAAAACAATCAATGAATCTAGATTTTCTTTATAATTTTTCAGCGAACTATCAATTTCAGAGATATCGTCCTTTTGAGATTCTAATGTTCGATTGATATCCTCTTGCATATCTGTCTTAAAGTCAACAAAACTTGAATATCCAATGAAAGCGAAAACAAAAATTAGGATTGCTGAAATCGATTTCAGCAAATTAATGTGATACTTAAGCTCATAGTATTTCTCATCAATATTTTCCTTTCTATTATTTTCTAACTTGTCGAGTATTTTGTAAGAAAAGAATAGGTCTCCTACTAGAAGTATTACAATAATGATAAGGAGAATGGTTGCAAATAGATTCATGTATTATCGAAATTACATTCAGATTTCATATATACTTTTTTAGCATTTATCGCCAACAAATCGGCCATTGTTCGGTACGGTCTCCTAAATTCCGTAATATTTTCCAATTGCCTCAGCTAATAAATTTCCAGCAACTCCAGCTCCGACAGTCCAAGAGCCATCTAATGCTTTACCAATCATTTTGCCAATCCAAGCATTTACTTTTGCCCCAAAAATTTGGCTCTCTGGGTTTGGTTCTTCGGTGTCGATGATTTCAGCCAGTTCCGTTGTGTCCTCCTCCGATAGACCATTTTTTTGTAGAAATTCGGAGAGTTCTTCCTTATTACCCTTGTTGATTGTAATATTTGCATCGACTTTGGTTTTGTCGCCTGTATTGATGACGTTGCCATCCCCTGTATTCGTGATTTTTGTACTCATAAATTGAACGATTGTTTGATTGTTTGATTCCTGTTTTTCGTTGTAATCCTTAATCTCGATTTCATAACCAAACTCCTCCGCTATCTGCATTACAAATTCGAGAAGTTTAGTCCTGATAAAGCTCGGAATATCTAGCAGTATATTTCCGTTACCAGTTAACTTGGCACTTACTGCATCCAGTCTAACGTCGCTTTTATATAACTTACGCAAAGCAGGTTGGATAACATGAAGCATTTCCATTGGAACTGGATGATGAAATTCGCTTTTATTTCCACTACTATCATACAATTCTTTGGCCATTTTCTCTACTGTAGAAATCCCTTCTCTCACATAGATATATCTCAAGGCCTCCTTAAATGGACTCTCCAACATTGAAACAGGTATCTCCATCGTATGCCTGTTCATATATGCCTGAGCCTCGACTATTAGACTACCTAATGTCTTTCTGTATTCAGGTACAACGGACTCTTGGTCTTTGTACCCGTTTATTTCGTTGTTGGTAAACTCGACCAATTCATCGTTTTTGGTCAGTCGTCCAAAATAATTTAGCCTCATTAATGGATTGACCAGACTCTTTTCAGCGTCCAGAAGGTCATTAATCACATCGTTAATTATAAAACTGTTATTCTGGTTACTCATTTTATTGTCAGATTGCGCCTATCGTAGGTATATTTTTACTGGTACGTATATTTCTATTGTATAAATTTAGTTTTCGCATTAAGCAAAATATAATAACTAATATATTTTTAATTTTTTGGTTTTATTATTCTGTAATAACCACCAACACTTAGACCAAATAGTTTTTACTGTTACGGTAATTGACTACTCTTTTACTTCCTGCTGTATTTTTTCAATTAATTCAATTCTAGCTTCAACTTCTTCACGACATCTATTCAAAATGTCTATTTTTTCAAAATATTTTTTTCTATCAGTCTTGTATTTTGCCATTTGTCTCGTGGCATTCCTCCTTTTTGGGGGGTAAGGTATATCGTATGTATCTTTTACATCTCGCAATCCTCTAAGTTGCGATTTCGAAAAATCAATTATGGGTATTTTGTCAAATACGATGCTGTCCAATTGTTTTTGATAGTTATTTTGTTCTTTTTCTTGCTCAAAGTTCTTTATCGCTTCTTCCGAACTACATTCGTATGTAGCTATAAATCTTACTAAATGAGGCATTATTTTGTTTTTTTCTTCGAAACAAAAGCCTCCATGATGAATATTTTGTAAATATTCATCGTATGTAAACATTCTAGTATTTAATGCCATATGCGGAATCCATCCAATATGATGTTTTTCAGACGCTTCGGCCTTTATTTTTTCGAGCTTTTCCACTTGTTCAGTATAAACCTTAAGTAGCTCCGAATATAGATTAGATAAATTATCCATAATTTAATTTTCAATGTGCTCAATTTAAGAATTTTACTAGAATTAATGTCGAATAGTTTTAAATCTAAGCGAATTTTCTTACGCTTTCATTATTATATTTAGGCAACATCTTTAGAACTAAATATTAAACCAATAAGAACTAATTATTATGAACGAAGAACAGATAGAATAATAGTATTGTTAGAGGGAATGGAGGATAGGCCTTCTAGTATTGAGAATAATACATCACCTGTTTATACTGCATGCAACATATGTGATAGATTAGATAGTATACTTAGGGCAATTGATGATGTACCTGCATGGTCTTCTGGTTAGTGAAGCCACAGCTCTTAAGAAGGCCGAAATAAATCTGAAGGATTCATGAGTATGGGTAAATCGATTGAAAGGAGGTTTGATGGAAGAACCACTTTGGAAATAAATAGGAATTTTCTTCAATCAACTATGCCAATAATTGCGAAACCGTTTTGTTATTTCTATTTTGGTAGAATAATAAAAACACAAACCATTTAATGCCAGATTGTATTGAATGTGGAGCCTACACCAAATTCAATAAAGGGCTTTGCACAGACTGCTACCAAGAAAAGAACGGAAACCCTTGGGTCTCAGGAGTGATTAAGGGCAGAATTGCCGAGACTATTGTAGAACAACTTTTCATTTCCCTAGGTTTCCAAGTTTTCAAATATGGAATGGAGAATTCTATACCTGGTATTTCCGATTTATTGAAAGGGGTTCGAGGCGATGTTTCTAAAAACATTCGTCAAATGCCAGACTTTGTAGTCTTTAAGGATAGTCAGGCTCATTTTATAGAGGTCAAATTTCGTAAAAGCGGTTGCTTGAAGTTATCGGACATTGATAAATACGGTGCATATCCATTCGAAAATGCCCTATTCGTGTTACTCTCTCAAAAACACATTAAATGTATTTCCTATAATGAACTTAAAGAAGGAAAGGAAATTCACGAAAAATGCAGAAATTGGCTAGGTAGCCGAAAAGAGTTTGAAACGGATAAAGATTTGATTATTCAATACTGTAAATACGCAATTAAGTTTTTTGAAAGTGTAGATTAAGTAGAAAATGAATAAAACCGATAAACTTAATCAGCTTTTTGAAGAATGGGAAAACGAAGTTCCTGAGTACAAGGGAAAGTTCATAAAAGATGGAATCAATGACGAAGAACTGTTCCGACTTTCTAAAATTAAAGTGCTATTTATTGCCAAAGAACCTAATAACCCAAAACAGCAAGCTGGGGATTTCAGGGAATGGTGGAAAGAAGGTCTTAAGACACTTTTTCGCATCGATTGGCGGAATGGAGCTATGGTTTGTTAAATGATTTTCCACCGTTTGAACAAACCTGGCATGATAAAGAAGGTTTTGCAAGTGCTTTATTTTATGTCTCTTTCATGAATATTAAAAAAAATGGTGGTAAAGGGTCGTCAAACAAAGAGGAAATTAAAGAACATCTTATTCAAAATAAAAAAAGGTTATTAAATCAAATATCAATAATAGGACCTGATATAATAGTTACAGGTTTGACGTGGAAGTCATTGAGAAATGAACTTTTCGATACGGTAAATTGGAAACATAGCGGTTATAATATTGCAATAGGAAAGTTTAAAAAAGCAAAAATCATAGATTTTTATCACCCATCTGCTCGTAATGCGGCAGCGGCATCCTATTCACTTTTAGAAAATGTTGTGAATTCAAGTAATTTTAAAAACCTATAGTAGCACAATGAACCAAGTAAAATCTAAAAAAAGAGTATCTGACCACGGGGAAGTGTTCACAAACGAACGCGAGGTCAATGCTATGCTCGACTTGGTAAAGCAAGAAACCGAACGTATAGAATCACGTTTTTTGGAACCAGCCTGTGGAACAGGGAATTTCTTGGTAGAAGTTTTAAGACGAAAGCAGGCTGTTGTTATTGCGCGTTATAAAAAAAATCAACTGGAATATGAACGCAATGTAGTAACCGCTATTACCAGTATATATGGCATTGATTTACTAGCAGACAACGTGAAAGAATGTAGAGCGCGCTTGTATAAAATTGTTTTTACAGACTACGCCAAACGTTTTGGTATAAATCATAAAAAGGAATTGCTTAAGAGCTTAGAATTCATTCTTCAAAAGAATATTATTCAAGGCGACGCTTTGACACTTATGGATGTTAAAGGCAAGAAACCTATAGTTTTTTCAGAGTGGTCGGCAGTAAACGGAAGTATGATTAAAAGAAGAGATTATACTATGGCAAATTTGCTAGAAAGTCAACCTTTGGATGGACCGAATCTATTTTCTGATTTAGGCGATAAAGCGTTTATACCAACACCAGTAGCTGAATACCCATTAACCCATTTTTTAAGATTGGCAGAACATGTTTGAAATTAAAAATTACAACCCTGATGTACTCTCATGCTTAGCCAATTTAAGTAATGATGAAGTATTTACACCTCCTGAGCTAGCAAACCAAATTCTAGATTTATTACCGTCTAGTATTTGGAGCAATAAAGAAACCACTTTTTTAGACCCTGTGTCTAAATCAGGTGTGTTTTTGAGAGAAATTGCTAAACGCTTACTTCAAGGGTTAGAAAAGGAGATTCCAGACCAACAAGAGCGAATAAACCATATTTTCAAGAATCAATTATATGGAATAGCTATTACAGAATTGACATCGTTGTTATCTAGACGTTCTGTCTACTGTTCTAAAACGGCAAATGGCACATATTCAATTGTTAATGGCTTTGAAAATCAGCAGGGCAATATAAAATTTGACCGAATTGAGCATACTTGGAAAAATGACAAGTGTACCTTTTGCGGAGCAAGTAAAAGTGAATACGAAAGGGAAGATACCTTAGAAACCTATGCTTACGAATTAATACATACTCACGAACCTGAAACTATTTTCGATATGAAATTTGATGTTATTGTCGGTAATCCACCTTATCAATTGAGTGATGGGGGTCATGGCAGAAGTGCTAGCCCTGTTTATCATAAGTTTATTGAACAAGCTAAAAAGTTAAATCCAAGATATTTGAGTATGATTATTCCAGCTAGATGGTATTCAGGGGGAAGAGGCTTAGAGGAGTTTAGGACAGAAATGCTAAATGATGATAGAATTAGCAAATTGGTTGATTTTGAAAACTTTTCTGATGTTTTTCCTGGAGTAGATATTGCCGGAGGCGTATGTTATTTTCTTTGGGATAAAGACCATTCTGGCCCTTGCGAAATTTATAATCTCAGGGATGGCATTAAAAATAGCCAAAGTAGGAAATTGAATGAATTCGCAATATTTATTCGAAATAATATAGCAGTACCAATACTTAAAAAGATTATTGAAAAAGAAGATCCGAAGCATTATCTCAACAAAGTTGTTTCTACATCAAGACCCTTCGGAATTAGAGGCTTTTATAAGCCTCAAAAATCGGGCATTCCCTGTTATTTTACGCAAAGAGTCGGAATGAAATTTGCTAAAAAAGAAGACATTACAGATAGATTTAATTTTTTGGATAAATGGAAATTTTTAGTCCCTAAATCTCCAATCGCTGGACAAACAGATTTTTCGAAACCTGTTGGTTTTTATTATGATGGTAATACTAGAATTGCTAAGCCAGGAGAATGTTGTACTGAAACTTATCTGGTTGCTTTTGCTACAAAGTCAAAGGAGGAAATTGAATACTTTAAATCTTACCTGTTTACAAAAATAGCAAGATTTCTTTTGTTGCAAGCTGTTGTTTCTCAGGACATTACTCGTGAAAAATTTATGTTTATTCCACATCTGCCCAAATATGACCGAATTTTTACGGATGAAATTTTAAGAGAAAGATGGGATATCTCAGATACCGAATGGGCTTTTATTGACTCTAAAATTAAAGCTACTGATGAAATCAATAATAGAAATTAATGGCTGACCAAGAATTTTTTCCTTTACGTCCCGAAGTAAATCCGAAAATATATGCCTATTGCATAGACGCCCCTAATCGCAAAGGGCTGCTAAAAGTAGGTTATACACAACGTGACGTTGCTATACGTATTGCAGAACAAGTGCAGACAAGTGGTGTCAATTATACTATTGTATTTGAAGCAGATGCTATGCGCAATGATGGGGGTGTTTTTACCGACCATGAAGTACATCGCTACCTAAAAAATAAGGGAATTAAAAATACCGACGGCGAATGGTTTGAGTGCTCATTAAGCGATGTTAAAGCAGCTATAGTTGCCGTTACTAATGGAGAAAAAAATGAGGAAAACCGAACCCTTACTTTTTCTATGAGGCCTGAACAAGCCAAAGCAGTAGAAAAAACTAGGGAATATTTTAATAGTTTTTACGCGGAAATAGAGAATACAGACAAGACTCCAGAGTTTCTTTGGAACTGTAAAATGCGTTTCGGGAAAACATTTACAGCCTATCAATTGGCTAAAAGAATGGATTGGAAACGGGTTTTGGTTCTGACTTTTAAGCCGGCAGTACATAGTGCTTGGGAAGAAGATTTGATGAGCCATGTTGATTTTGAAGGTTGGCAGTTTATATCTAGTAATCAGGACACTCTAGATTACGAAGATGCTGATAAGAATAGCCCATTTGTTTGCTTTGGTTCATTTCAAGACTTGTTAGGAAAGAACAAATCAACGGGAGGAATAAAATCCAAGAATGAATGGGTGCACACTATTAACTGGGACTGTGTAGTTTTTGATGAGTACCATTTTGGAGCATGGCGAGAAAACGCCAAAGACTTGTTCGAATCTGAGGATAAAAACGAACAAGAATTCGGAGATGGAATAGGTCGTGATTATTTTGACGCTGATATTATGCCTATCACAACCAATAGTTATCTATATCTTTCCGGAACGCCATTTAGGGCTATTACTTCAGGGGAGTTTATTGAAGAACAGATTTTCAATTGGACCTATTCGGATGAACAAAGGGCTAAAGCAGAATGGCAAGGCGACAATAATCCTTATCTCTCGCTCCCAAGAATGGTCATGTTGACCTATCAATTACCAGATGCGATTACTGAATTGGCCATGGGAGGGGAGTTCAATGAGTTTGACCTAAATATCTTCTTTAAAGCTGAAGGCGAAGGGGATGATGCTAGTTTTTTATATAAATCTGAAGTGCAAAAATGGTTGGAATTAATTCGCGGGTCGTACTTAGAAACAACGTTAGACAATTTAAAGTTAGGGGCAAAAAAACCTCCAATGCCATTTTCTGATGCTCGCTTACTTTCAGTTTTGACACATACGTTTTGGTTCATGCCTACGGTAGCCTCATGTTATGCCATGAGGAATTTAATGAACGAAAGACAAAATACTTTCTATCACGACTACAATATTGTTGTTGCAGCAGGAACAAAAGCAGGTATAGGAGTACATGCATTGCCCCCAGTTGTGGCGGCCATGGAAAATCCTTTGCATTCAAAATCCATAACACTTTCTTGTGGTAAATTGACAACTGGTGTATCAGTTAAACCATGGACTGGTATTTTAATGCTTAGAAATTCTTCTAGTCCCGAAACATATTTTCAAGCGGCTTTTAGGGTACAGACTCCTTGGGCAATTAAAAACCCGGATAATAAATCTCCAAACAAAGAGGAGGTAATTAAAAAGGAGTGTTACGTATTTGATTTTGCCCCTACCAGAGCCCTGCGGCAGATTGCAGAATACAGTACTCAACTAAATGTTGAGGAACCGAATCCTGAGAAATGCGTAGCTGATTTTATTCATTTTCTTCCTGTTTTGGCATATGACGGTAGTTCCATGAATCAGATTGATGCTGCTGGCATTTTGGACATGGCTATGAGCGGTACTACAGCTACCTTATTAGCAAAAAGATGGGAAAGCGCCTTACTGGTTAATGTTGATAATAACACTCTTAGAAGGCTATTGAACAACAAAGAGGCATTAAAAGCTCTAATGTCAATAGAAGGATTTCGATCCTTAAATCAAGATATAGAAACAATCATCAACAAATCTGAAGCTGTTAAGAAAGCAAAAAAAGAAGCTAACGATAAAGAGCTAACTAAAAAAGAACGGAAAGAACTCTCAGATGAAGAGAAGGAGTATAAAAGTATGCGAAAGCAAATTCAAGAGAAGTTAATAAAATTTGCTACTCGTGTACCTGTTTTTATGTATCTAACAGATTATAGAGAGAGAACACTCAGAGACGTAATCACCCAACTAGAACCTGGCCTATTTAAAAAGGTTACTGGTCTTACTGTAAAGGATTTCGAACTACTAGTTGGCCTCGGTTTATTCAATAGTGGTTTAATGAACGATGCAGTTTATAAATTCAAACGGTACGAAGATGCTAGTTTGGTTTATATGGGAATAAGCAAGCATCAAGGAGAAGATATTGGCTTATTTGATACTGTTTTATCTTCAAGTGATTATAAAGCAACTTTCGAAAATTTAGACTAAATGAAGGCAGGGGAACTACCAATTATTAGATTTTTACAAGAATCAAATGTGCAATTTGTAATCCCTGTTTATCAAAGGAATTATGATTGGACGTTAACTGAATGTGGTCAATTATTAAATGATATAATAAATGTAGAGCAAGCTGACCGGGGAACTCATTTTATTGGAAGCATTGTCTTTATACATGAAGGCACCTACAGTACAAATGAAGTACGTGAACTAGTTATAATTGATGGCCAACAGCGTTTAACTACAATCAATATATTGTATGTGGCGCTATACCGATTTGCCAAAAATAATGGATTGGAAAACGAAGCTGAGAGGCTCTACAATATGTTTTTGGTAAATCAATATGTAGAATTAGATTCAAGCAAGCTTAAATTAAAACAGACTGATACTAACTCAACGGCCTTTAAGGCTATTTTGGAGGGCAACGAAAAGGGATATGAAACCTTTTCTAATGTAATTGAGAATTATTCTTACTTCAGTTCACAAATCTATGATGCGAATTTTGAGACTATTAAAAATGGTCTCAAACGTCTCATTTTTGTGGAAATTTCCTTAGAAAGAGATAAGGACGACCCACAACGAATTTTTGAGAGTCTTAATTCAACAGGATTAGATTTGTCGCAATCTGATTTGATTCGCAACTATATTCTGATGGACTTGCAACCCAAAGAACAACAGAAGGTTTTTAATTCCATATGGAACCCTATCGAAGAGAATGCACGAGATTTGGTAAAACAGAAGTCTTTAGTCTCGGCATACATACGAGATTACCTTACTTTAAAAAACAAAAAAATACCAAACAAGAGTAAGGTCTATCAAGAATTCAAAAACAATTATACCGATAAAAAGAGCGAAGACTACATGAATGAATTGGAGAGTATTAAAGCACTCTCCTTGCATTATAAAATGTTTGTGAATCCTCATACTGTCAATGATTCACGAATACGTCAAGAATTGGAATACATCAATCGTTTGGAAATAAACGTTGCCTACCCCTTTCTACTTCAGGTATTTGAAGATTGGGATAACGATGTAATTGACAAAGATGTTTTATTGCAAGTTTTAAAACTCGTTCAAAACTATGCTTGGCGCAGGTTTATTGTTGGGTTGCCTACTAATGCTTTGAACAAGATTTTCATGACTTTGTACTCTGAAATTGATACAGAAGAATATTTAGAAAGTCTTGCTATTGCTTTACTAAGCAAGAAAGGGAATTCACGTTTCCCAAATGACGATGATGTGGCATCGACATTGGCAGACAAAGATTTGTACAACATAAAAGCTAAGAATAGAAATTACCTATTCGAACTTTTGGAGAACTTCAACAACAGAGAATTTGTCGATACCTCAAGAGAAGACATTACTGTTGAACATATTTTCCCTCAGAAGCCACATGAAGATTGGGTAAGTAGTTTAAAAGAAGAGGAACTTCTTTTATTTAGAGAGAAACATTTGAATACCATCGCAAACCTAACGCTATCTGGGAACAATGGTTCATTGGGGAATAAGGCCTTTTTGGATAAAAAGAAAATGAATTCAAATGGGGGTGAGCAAGGGTATATCTATAGTAGACTTTGGCTAAATGATTACTTGAAAACAATAGACTCATGGAACATTTTAAATTATGAAGCTCGTCTTAAAATTATAAGCACTCGTTTTTTGAATATTTGGCAATATCCGAATGTTGAACTGCCTGATAACGACATCACAACCGAACAATTGATATTCGAAGCTGATTCACCAAGGCACAAAAAGTTAGAGTACTTTATCTTCAAAGACGAAAGAGTTCAGGAATCGGCTATTGCAAATATGTATGGGCATGTTCTAAAGGAGCTCTATGCCATTAACACAGAGTTGTTTTTAAATAATAATATTTTAAAGGTTTCAAGAGACAATAATGACTTCAGAAGTTCACAGGAAATTGTTAATGGGTATTATGTGGAGTTTAATCTAGATAGCGAGAGTAAATTCAGTATTCTGAAAAAACTCTTGACGTTATTCGATTTGGAAGAGGAGCTTCTTATTAAATATGACACCAATGGTAATGTACAAGACAATCGTTTTTGGGTTCGAAAAGAATATTGGTCACAGTTATTGCCAATGATTGAAAATACAGAACTGTTCTCAAATGTGAATCCAACAAAATCGCATTGGATTAGTGCGGGCGCTGGTAAAACCGGCGTTAACTACACAATGGTTGTTACAGGTTCTCATTGTCAGATTGAAGTAGGTTTAGTTGCGGCTAAAAAAGAGACAAACAAGAAGTATTTTAAAAAATTAAAAACTAGTCAAGAGGAAATAGAAAAGGCTTTTGATAATAAATTAATATGGCAAGAACTTCCAGATAAAAAAATGAGCCGCATAAAATTTATGATGAATGGTGTGAATTTATTTGACAAATCACATTGGCCAAAGATGAATGAATTTTTTGTTGAGCATTTACCACGGTTTGAAAAGGCGTTTCAGCCAGCCATTAAGTTTCTCAAATAGATGCATCAACTAACCAAAACAGATTTCAAGTATTATTTAGATTGTCCAGAATCTATATGGTTATTAAAGAATAAACCGAAAGCATATCCTAAAGGGGAGTTTTCATTATTTGCTGAAAAATTAATTAAAGAGGGGTATGAAGTTGAAGCTTACGCAAAACAATTATTTGTAAATGGCATAGACTTACCAGAATATGGGGGTCCCTCAGAAACACAAGAAGCATTAATAGATACTCATAGTGTTTATTTTCAGCCTTCATTCATTACTAATAAAGATGTATTTGCCCGTATAGATATTTTAGAACGTTTAGCTGATGGTACATGGCACATTTATGAAGTAAAATCGTCTACTTCGATAAAAAAAGATAGAAAGCATAGACAAATAGAAGATGTGTGTTTTCAAAAATATGTACTCACAGAATGCGGTTATACCGTTTCCAAAGTTTCTATTGTTCACTTAAATGCGGCGTATGTAAAACAAGGTGTTATCGTCCCTAATGAGTTATTAGAAATTACAGAAGTGACAGAGGTGGTTGATGCCATTTATTCAAGTGTAGTTAATCAAATAAATGCGGCTTCAAATTTTATTAATAAAGAAGTAATCAATGAAATGATTTGTTCTTGTAAATACAAAACAAGGTCAAATCATTGTGATGCATTTAGCTATTTCAATTCTAATATTACAGAGTATAGTATTTATGAAATAGGTCGTATTTCAGCGAAAAAAGTAGGCTCATTAGTAGATAACGAGCAATTGGCAATTATTGATATTTCGGCAGATTTTGAGTTAAATGTAAATCAGCAAACGCAGGTAGCATCAGTTAAACAAGAGCAACCTAAAATCAATGAAGCAAATATCAAAAGGGAACTAGATAAATTAAAGTTTCCACTACATTTTATAGATTATGAAACCTATGCAAGTGCTATTCCGAGACTAGATGGCTTAAGTCCGCATAAACATTTAACCTTTCAAGTATCTATTCATACCCTCACGGAGGATGGTACTTTAACGCATTTCGAATATTTATTGGATACCATGAAAATGCCAATAGATATGCTAAAAGCAATGCAAGACTTTACAGGAAGCACAGGCACATTCGTCTCGTGGCATGCAAGTTTTGAGATTGGCAGAAACAAAGATTTAATGGCATGGTTGCCTCAGTTTACAAGTTATCTTACTTACATTAACGAGCATACATTTGATTTAGAAACCATTTTTAAAAAAGATTATATAGACTATCGTTTTCACGGTTCAAGCTCAATTAAAAAAGTATTGCCCGTTTTATGTCCCGATATATCCTATTCAGATTTGGATGTCAATAATGGCACAATGGCATTAGATACCTGGGGAAGAATGGTTTTGGATAAAGACTTTAACGAAAATATAGAGGCAACAAGAAAAAATCTATTGGACTATTGTAAGTTGGATACGTTGGCAATGGTGGAAATTTATAGGTTTTTAATTCAACTTGCCTCTTTATAACCTAATGAAATTTATGACTGATAGTAAAGCCAATGAATTAATTGAAAACGCTATTGATTTGTTTTATGAGAAGGACATTTTCCTATTGGAAAATGATGTTTCTGAGAGGGCAATAACTCATCGAATAGGTATGTATTTGCAGCAAATCGTTGGTAATTCATTTGATGTGGATTGTGAATACAATAGAATGGGTAGAATAGAAAACGATGAGCTGTATTTAACGGAAGGTGATTATTTTGCCAAAACTGTTTGCTTATCATGTGAGCAAGTATCCGACGAATCTGATTTAGGTTCTCGAGTTTTTCCCGATATAATTGTTCATAAAAGAGGAACTGCGGAAAATACAATTATAATTGAAGTTAAAGTTGATGGTAAAAATGGGGATAGAGATCATGACTTGAAGAAATTAGAAAGGTATCGGAAAGATTTAAAATATAAACACTCATTTTTTGTGGAACTATTTAAGAACAAGGAAAAAAGTATTATTCAACCCATTAACGATTAAAAAAAAGGTGCCCTGAAGTTCCCTTCATTTACCTTTGAGGTACGATAGCCTTTTAAAACAATAAATTATAAGGCTGTTTGCGTTCCTAACTTTGATTCGTACTCGCGACACACAGATTGTAGATTTGAAATTAGTTTTCTACTATAATTCGCCCTTGTTCAAATCCACTTGGCCGGAGTAGAACAGTTATAAAAAGTCTACTTTTTACAGAACGCACCTTTTGTAAAGAGTTCAAAAGCTATAGTATCATATTTTTCTTATGTAAAAAACTAAAATCAGGTATCCAGTGGATTCCATTTGATGCGCGGATAAAATATCAAAATGTTGTACCTATGTTGTACCTAACAAAAAAACCCAAGATTTTCGTCTTGGGTTTTTTATCATCATAAAGTAGCGAGAGGGGGACTTGAACCCCCGACCTCTGGGTTATGAATCCAACGCTCTAACCTGCTGAGCTACCTCGCCATTTGTCAATTTTTACCTGTTTGACCTCAGGGTTATGAATCCGACGCTCTAACCAACTGAGCTACCTCGCCGTATTATTTTTTAACGGGTGCAAATATAAGGTTAATTTCTTGTTCATCAACTTAAGGAACTTAAAAAAATAATAGCGATCATTTATTTTTTTATCATTTAGAAATATATATATTGCCAGTATTAAAGCAGTAGGAAAATGAGCGATAAAATTAAATTTGAAATAGAATTTGTAATTCAGTCTTCGCCACAAATGTTGTATCAATATCTGGCCACTCCCTCGGGATTGTCGGAATGGTTCGCTGATAATGTGAATTCTAGGGGTGAAAAATTCACCTTTATTTGGGACGGGGCAGAAGAGGAAGCCAATTTATTGAAAAGGAAGACCGATGAATTTGTGCGATTCAGCTGGACGGAAGCAGAGGATGACACCTATTTCGAGATGAAGATTATCGTCGATGAAATCACCAAAGATGTCTCCTTGTTCATTACCGATTTTGCCGATGACGATGAGGTCGAGGAGTCTAAAATGTTCTGGACGAACCAAGTGTCAGACCTAAAACAGGTACTTGGGTCCTCCTAAAACAGCCATATTTACAGTATCTTTGAGCCTTAATTTTTTAAGGCTTTTTTTATGTTGAATTTTAATGGAGCTTTATATGAGGAAGATGATACCTTTTAAAAGGCAAATCGAGGATTACTTTTTGGGGATGCCGTTTTTGAACCCTTACGGGTCGTAAAGGCTCGATCTATTTTTTAGAAGACCATTACCTAAGGTTAATGTCTTCAATGAGAATTCTTCGGATGGAAATACCGATGAACTTTACGATGGAATTCATGGAGGCGGAAATTTTAAAGACTATTGATCGCTCGGAAAATCGGCAAAAGCTTTACGTGTACGTTTTTCCGTTTTTAGAAACTCTGGCGACAACATCGTTCCCTCCAAAACAACATGCTTCCTATATGATTTTAGTGGATGAGTTAAGGCATGATTTTTTTACCATCGAAGAAGCGCCCTACGAAATTGAACTGTATAAGGATTTTTATAAAAGTGCCACCATTGCTTTCCAATTTAAGTACTACTAATCTATATTAAACGTTCTCGGGGGCATTTATGCCGCGGAAAACGATTATCAAAATTGTCTTTTGCTTAATGAACGTAAAATGGTAGTGGAGGCGATACACGGGAACCATTTTTTTGGTAAAGAATAAATCTATCAAGACCCCCCCGCTTTCGGACGGATGTACCAACCACATCCTAAGAAAAAAATTGATAGAAATACTTAAAAATGTTGTTGATTATGAACTCGTGGAAGAAAGTATCTCTCCTTTTGAGCTTCAAAAGGCAGATGAGCTTTTTGTCACCAACAATATTCAGGGAATTATTCCGATATCTAAATATAGAAAGAAAAATTTGTCAGATAGTACGCCAGAATTTGGTCGGTAAATTGGCCGCGAGGATTACCTTTAGTTTAAACTAGGATTTTCCGGTGCATTGGACCACAATAGATAATCTCCACCCAATTGGATCATATTTTCTTTCCAAAAAGCATTTGCCGATTTTTGAATGATACGACTTTCGTGCTCATTTTCGATGACGATCCACGATTTGGAGGAGAGTTCCTCATCCAATTGTAGGGAAGACCATCCTGAATAACCTAAAAAGAAGCGAATATCCTCTTCTGATATAATTTCTTTATTGATCAGTTCTACGGTCGTTTCAAAATCCCCACCCCAATAGATGCCGTCAGAAATTTCAACGCTGTTATCAATGAGATGTGGTACCTTATGAATGAAGTACAGATTGTCTTGTTCTACAGGCCCACCGTTGTATACCGCAAAGGGGATCACTATTTCGGTTACCAAATCGTTAATTTGATATTCTAATGGCTTATTTAAAATAAAACCGACAGACCCTTCGGTATTGTGTTCCGCCAAGAAAACAACAGATCTGTTGAAAGAGACATCGCCCGTGAGAGAAGGCTCCGCAATCAATAATTTACCCTTGGTTGGTTTTAAGGTGACCATCAGTTATCTATGATTATATTTCTAAAGTAAGACAAATCCTTCTAAATGCAAAAAGAGGATATAAAAAAAGCGCCCGATAAAGGCGCTTTCCATAAAATTATGTGCTAAAATTAGTTTACAGCCTTGCCTAAATCAGCACCTGCTTTAAACTTAAC
>CAWKFV010000020.1:0-51440 GCA_963848865.1 uncultured Flavobacteriaceae bacterium
AGGCTCACTTTTATTAAATGGTGAGGGACATCTTGCAGTGGGACAAGTGAACTATTTTTCTTCACGAGGAATACGCAACGGATATGAATGTTACGAAAAATGGCTTAACGATTTGACCGCTAAAGGAAAGAACTTTTCTGAAATCTATAAAGAGTGCGTAATTCCTTCCCCCTGCTGGATGGTACACCGAGCGGATCTAGACCGTTGCGGAGCGTTTGAACCGGATAGATATCCGGAGGATTACGATCTTACATTTAGGTTTTACGAAAACCGTCTGACCTGTATTCCATGCAACAAGGTTTTGCTCTATTGGCGGGATTATGACAACAGGACTTCCCGCACTAGCGAACACTATGCACAGAATTATTTTTTGGATATTAAACTACATTACTTTTTAAAATTGGATTGGAACGCCAATCGACCACTTACCGTATGGGGAGCAGGAAACAAGGGCAAAACCATTGCTAAACTACTGTTGGGGAAGGATATTGCTTTTTATTGGATTTGCAACAACCCAAAAAAGATAGGCAAGGAAATTTATGGAAAAGAGTTGTATCACTTTGATAAGTTTGAAGCCTTGGGTAACCCCCAAACCATCGTGACCGTTGCCAATAAGGAGGCACAACAGAATATTATAAAGTTTTTTTCCCGATTGGATAAAAAAAGTATGACCGACTATTATTTCTTTTGCTAAAAACGGTACAGAAGACCTTAATCAAAAAAGACATCAAAATTTAGCGTGATTAACATTAGTTTAAAGGTCTGTCCAAGCCTATGGCAATCATTATTTAATTATCTTTGCCCAATCAAAAACAGGAATGCAGTTTAAATATCCAGAAATTCTTTGGGCCCTTCTTCTACTACTGATTCCAATTATTATTCATTTATTTCAACTCCGAAGATTTAAAAAGACGCCTTTCACCAATGTGAAGTTGCTTAAAAAAGTAGTTTCGGAATCAAGAAAGAGCAGCACTTTAAAGAAATGGCTCATTTTGCTGGCGAGGCTGGGACTTTTTGCGGCCTTGGTTTTGGCATTTGCACAGCCTTTTAGCGCAAAGGAGACTGCCTTGCAGGCCAAGGAGAATGTCTTTTATCTGGACAATTCCTTTAGTATGCAGGCCAACAGTTCCAATGGTACTTTACTGCAGAATACAATCCAAGACTTTCTAAAAAGTATTCCTGAAGGTCAAAACTTTACTTTGTTTACCAACGATGATGTCTTTCGGGATGTAGAGGTTAAAGACATCCAAAATTCATTATTGGAACTCTCGCCGTCGGATAATCAGCTTACTCTCGAGCAAATTCTTTTAAGAGGGAATACCTATTTTAGTACAGAAGAAAGTACCCAAAAAAATATAGTACTTATCTCCGATTTTCAGGAACGAATGGCATCCATGGATGCAAATACAATTCCCAACGTTTTGGTTCATCTCATTAAGCCAGCGATTGATGAACTTTTAAATATCTCCATTGATTCCGTTTACCTAGAAAAAATGAATTCGGAAACAACGGAAATAGTTGCCCAGATTTCTGCTAATACAACAACGGAGCCAACTCCTGTTTCACTTTATGACGGGGACAAACTTATAGCCAAGACCTCGGCAAAATTCAATGATAAAAATCAGGCAAAGGTGAGTTTTTCCATACCTTCAAATGAATCCATAAATGGCAGGTTGGTTGTTTCCGATAACGGTCTTTCCTATGACAATCAATTTTATTTTAATATCGATACTAGGGAAAAAATTAAAGTGCTTTCAGTAGGTCCAGCAGATAACTCCTATTTAAAAAGATTATACTCGGACGAAGAATTCTCGTATTCGAACAGCTCACTAAACCAATTGAATTATGGTAGTATTGAGAACCAAAACCTTGTTATCTTAAATGAATTGGAAACCATTCCATCGGCCTTGTCCACTGCTTTAAATTCATTCGTTTCAGAAGGAGGAAGCTTGGTCGTCATACCCGGTGAAGCAATAGACAACAATTCCTATAATAGTCTTACGTCAAACTACTCAAGTGTAGCATATTTAGATAAATTGAATCAAGAGGTGAGTATTTCAGAGGTGGTATTTAACCATCCTATTTTTCAGAATGTATTTGAAAGGAATGCCTCCAACTTCCAGTATCCAAGTGTCTCAAGTTATTACAATGTTAGTTCCCAGATGCCATCGGCGCTCAATTTACAGAACAGAGCACCTTTTTTAATTGGAAACAGCAACACCTATTTCTTTACGGCATCATTAGCATCCAATAATTCCAATTTTAAAAATTCGCCACTTATTGTACCCACTTTCTACAACATGGCCGTTAATAGCTTAAAACTTCCCCAACTATATGAACTATTGGGAAAATCCACGGAAATTGATATTCCCATCGCATTAACAAAGGATAATATTTTAAAGGTTTCAAAGGATGATTATGAATTTATTCCGCAACAACGCTTGTTGCCAAAAAAAGTGAGTCTTTCTTTTCAGGAAAATCCGACCACAGACGGTATTTATCAAGTTACCGATAACAGTACTTTTCTAAGAAATATTAGCTTTAATTATGATAGAAAGGAAAGTGATTTAAGGTACTTGGATATTGCCCAATTAAAAGCGGAAAGCAAAAATGAATCGGTCACAAGCTTTTTTGAGGAAACCCAAAAAGCCAATATGGTAAATGAATTTTGGAAATGGTTTGCTATTTTAGCATTACTGTTTGTTTTAATTGAAACGCTGTTGCAGCGATTTATAAAGTAATTTAGATTAATGGACAAGCACGTAGGTAAATGAATATACTCTTAAAATCGGCCAAAATAGTAAATGCCCCCACTAAAGATATTCACTTAAAAAAGCGGGATATTTTAATCAAGAACGGAGTAATCGAAAAAATTGCCCAAACCATTGACCCTTCTTCCAAAACAAAAATTATTGAGCACAAAAACCTTCATGTTTCCATTGGTTGGTTGGATACGGGTGTTAGCTTTGGGGAGCCAGGTTACGAGGAAAGGGAAACCATAAAAAATGGACTTAGGACTGCTGCAAAAAGCGGCTTCACGGACGTTATCCTCAATCCAAACAGTTATCCGGTTCCTGATAGTAGTTCCGACATTATTTTTCTTAAGAATGCAGGCAAAGATGAACCGACCGAATTGCATCCGTTGGGCACATTGACCGTAAAAGCGGATGGAGAGTCATTATCGGAAATGTACGATATGAAGAATTCCGGTGCGGTAGGTTTCTATGATTTTAAATCAGCCATCAACAATCCTAATCTGCTTAAAATAGCCCTGCAATATGCCGATAATTTTGGAGGAATCGTATTTTCATTTCCTCTTGATAAAAACATTAGTGGAAAGGGAATTGTAAATGAAGGGTTGACGAGCACAAAATTGGGGCTAAAAGGAATCCCGGCTTTGGCGGAAGAACTTCAGGTAGCTCGAGATTTATTCATTCTCGAATATACAGGTGGCAAATTGCACATCCCTACGATTTCCACCGCAAAATCCGTTAAGTTAATTGCCGAAGCAAAAAAGAAAGGATTACAGGTTACCTGTAGTGTTGCCGTTCATAATCTCGTCCTTAACGATGATGTATTGGAGAGTTTTGAAACGAACTACAAAGTACTACCGCCCCTTCGTACCGCATCGGAAACAAAGGAACTGATCAAAGGGCGTAAATAGCGGAGTAATCGATTTTGTAACCTCAGATCATACTCCTTTAAACATAGAACTTAAACAGGTGGAGTTTGATAACGCAGAATATGGAACTATTGGACTTGAAAGTATGTTCGGTGCTTTGAATTCCGTTTTGGAGCTTGAAAAAACCATTGAAGTGCTTACTAAGGGAAGAGAAAACTTTGGCATAGCACAACCGTTATTTAAAGAAGGAGAAATAGCTGCTTTGACATTATTTGACCCGACATCCAAATATGAATTTTCTATGAATGACATTTTCTCCACTTCTAAAAACAGTCTCTTTGTGGGTAAATCCTTAAAAGGAAAAGTCTTGGGCAGTATTTCCAAAAATGGCCTTATCCTAAATTCTTAAACTATGGATGACAAAACTGTAGCGGGCAAAACAACCGCGGTAGTAGCTTACCTTACCATAGTTGGGGCACTAATTGCCATTTCAATGAACTCGGAACCAAAACACCGTTTCGCCCGTTTTCATACGAGGCAAGCTTTTGGATTGCACTTGTTATTTATCGCGTTTGGAATTTTGTCCAGTAACTATGGGAATATTTATTCCGCGATGGGCCTTTTTTTGTGCTTCTCCATACTTTGGACCTTTGGTTTTATAGGAGCCCTTAGCAATAAAGAACAAGCCGTACCTATACTAGGTCCTTATTTCCAACAATGGTTCACCTTTATATCATAATAAAATGACTACTGCCCCACTCTCTTTAGAACATATTATCCGTCCCTCCAGTATAACCAGCAAAAAACCTCCGGTGCTATTTATGCTCCATGGCTATGGTAGTAATGAGGAAGACCTTTTTTCATTTGCTCCAGAATTGCCAAAAGAATTTTGCATAATATCGATTAGAGCACCCTACATTCTACAACCGATGGGTTACGCTTGGTATGCCATAAATTTTGATGCGGAAAAGGGAAAATGGAGCGATGACGAACAAGCTGCTATATCTCGGGATAAAATAGTAACATTTATCGATGAAGCCTGTAATACCTATCAACTAGACAATAATAACGTCACCTTGCTGGGGTTTAGCCAAGGAACAATTTTAAGCTATGCGGTGGCATTATCCTATCCTGAAAAAATAAAAAACGTAGTAGCCCTTAGCGGTTATATCAACGAGAAAATTTTAGCAAACAATTTGGAAGCTAAAGATTATTCACATTTAGATATTTATGCATCTCACGGACAAGTAGACCAAGTAATTCCAGTAGAATGGGCACAACGTGCCCCAAAGTTTTTAAAGAAGCTAAATATTGAGCATGTATACGAAGAATTTCCAGCAGGTCACGGGGTAGCTCCTCAAAATTTTTATTCGTTTCAGAGTTGGCTATCCAATAAAATTTAATTGCTCATAGCATAAAGCAAATGATCTACAAGGGTGAAATCTACACCCAAATCATCCTTAAGCTCGTACTTGATCAATAATTCTCCCCAATATTTTCCATCGGAAAAATCAGCTAAAATCCATTTGTGATTCAGTACTTTTATTTTGTTGATTTTAAAATCGTTCTGCATTCCCTCATAAGGAACTAACGGATTATCACCTTTGGACTCATTGGTTTCCAACAACTTATCGGATACGTATGCGGATGGATTATCCAGCTCTAAATGGTCGTAATATGCCAGTGCATCATCATTATTTTCCAAAGAAAAATATTGCATCTCCAATACCTTTAAACGTGAATCTTGAAGGGAATCATTAAGTGCCACTACCTCCTTTTCCAGTTTTTCAATGGAGTTATAATTCGCATCCGCCATCTTTCCACTGCTCACAAAAAGATAAAGACAGATTAATGCCGTAAAAATAAATAGGTACAAGAAAATTTTATTCTTCATTACTGTTATAAGCTAAGTATTAAATTATCGTATGCTAAATGTATATTCTCAGGAAGTTCTTTTTCCACTTCTGCATGAAAGCCCAATAAATGGCTAATATGGGTAAAATAAGCCTTTGCAGGTTTTACTTGGTCCACAAATCTCAACGCTTCTTCAAGATTGAAATGGGAATGGTGCGGTTCTGTTCGCAAAGCATTGACTACTAGTATTTTAGAACCTTTTATTTTTTCCATCTCTTGTGGTTCCATTGATTTGACATCGGTTAGATAAGTAAAATCCCCTACCCTATAGCCAAAAACCTGTAAGCGATTATGATGTGCTTCAATTGGGATAAACGTTTCACCGCATATTTCAAATTCCTCTCCGTTCTTCACTTCATTGATAGCTACTGCAGGAGCTCCAGGATACCTATCCTTTTTATCAAAGATATAATCGAATCTTTTATTAAGTGATTTGATAACTCGCTTGTGTGCATAAATGGGAATATCGCCCTGTCTAAAAAAAAAGGGTCTAATATCGTCTATTCCGGCCGTGTGATCGGCATGCTCATGTGTGAAAAGAATAGCGTTCAATTTTACCATCTTCTGTGTGAGCATTTGCTGCCTAAAATCCGGGCCACAGTCTATAACTACATTACAATCATCCCATGATAACAAAACAGAAACCCGGAGCCTTTTATCCTTTGGGTCATCACTTAAACACACTGGATGGGTGCTCCCAATAATGGGAATACCTTGTGAAGTCCCAGTTCCTAAAAAAGTGATTTTAAGCCCCTCCATTGTTTGGCAAATTTAACCCTTATTTTGCTACTTCGGATACGCTAGAAACCATCATTTGGTAAAATTAGTCAGGCTATTCAAAAAATAGATATTTGGATTTTCTAATGAAATCACCAATACCCATCGTTCCAATCCGCATTGATATCGACTTTATTTTTTGTAATTATTACTTTGATTGCGGGACTTTTCACATATTCATAAAACCAAAACTTATTATAAATTTTTATAAGTATCAGGGTTTAGATGCCGTTATCTTTATAACTTTGTTAAAAGCAAATTTTTAAACATGGCTTCAGTTTTAAAGCGCGATCCAGCATTTGAGAATATCCCATCCATTAAGGCCAAAACGCTAAGAATAAATTTAAATCCAGATATCTACGGTACGTTTGCGGAAATAGGCGCAGGACAGGAAACTGCCCGACATTTTTTTAGGTCCGGAGGTGCCTCAGGTACGATTGCCAAGGCCATGAGTGCTTATGACAAGGATTTTAGTGATGCAATTTATGGGATTGAAGAAGATGGCAGGTACGTCACGCAGGCTCGACTTAAAACCATGCTTTCCCACGAAATGGCACTTATGGAAGAGCGGATTAGCCGTAAAAATCACCCGGAACGACTATTTTTCTCCTATGCCAATACAGTAGCGACCATTGATTTTTCCAAGCGCTATAAAGGGCATGGTTGGGTTGGCATACGTTATCAACTGGATCCAAAACAAAAAGAGTTCGATGAAATAATCCTGCATATCCGTTTTAAACAGAATGAAGCCCGCCTTCAGCAGGAAACTCTAGGTACGCTTGGCGTAAATTTAATTTACGGGGCGTTCTACAAATATGACCGGCCTAAGAAAATGCTCAAATACTTATACGATCATATAGATAAGGATACCTTGGAAATAGATATGATCAATTTTAACGGGCCTAGTTTTAAGGATGTTGACAATAGGTTGATGAGCTTACAACTCATAAGAAATGACATGACGGATGCCGTAATGTTTGGACCGGATGGTAATAACTTGTTGCCAGCAGCAGTACTTTATAAGAAAAATATTCTCGCCTTAAGGGGGAGTTTTAGACCTGTTACCAAGGTGAATCTGGATATGTTCCAGAAATCCTATGACATTTTTATCCGCGATCCGCAAGTGGATCAGGATAATTGCATTGTTATTTTTGAGATTACCTTATCAAACCTCAAAGCTTCTGGAGAGATTGATGAACAGGACTTTATGGACCGTGCTGAACTATTATGTTCACTTGGGCATTCTGTAATGATATCTAAATTTCAGGAGTATTATAAATTGGTTGAGTATTTTAATAATTACACCAAAAACCGCATTGGACTTACCATGGGCGTTAACAATTTGGTGGATATTTTTGATGAAAAATACTATCGCCATTTAAGTGGAGGCATTTTGGAAGCATTTGGAAAATTATTTTTCAAAGACCTTCAGGTATATCTATATCCAATGAAAAATCCGGATACTGGCCAGGTCATGACCAGTAATAACGTTAAGGTTCATCCTAGAATGAAGGAACTTTATAAATTCTTCAAATACAATGGTAAGGTGATGGACATCATTGATTATGAGCCAGAAATTATGCATATTTTCTCCCGTGATGTTTTAAAGAAGATTATGAACGGCGAAGATGGCTGGGAGGAAATGTTACCAGAGGGAATTGCTGAAATTATAAAGGAGAAAAAACTCTTTACAAAAAAGACCTTGGAAAGCAAAAAAGAAGAGGTTTAAAAGTCAATCTGAACACTTCGAGTGGAAAAGAGATGTATCAACTTATAGAAGATAATTCCTTAATCCACTCGAAATGAGCATATTATTCACTTAAATGTTCTTTTTTTAACTTAGCAGCTGAGCTGCGTGGTCCTTTGTTTTTACCTTTTCAATTACGTCAGTTACTACACCTTTACCGTCAATAACAAAAGTCATTCTGTGGATACCGTCATACTTCTTGCCCATAAACTTTTTTGGTCCCCATACCCCAAAAGCATTGATGACAGTATGATCCTCGTCCGCTAATAAAGGGAAAGGAAATTCATATTTGTTTTTAAAATTGGCTTGTTTTTTCTGAGAATCCGCACTTACGCCTAACAGCTCATAACCTTCGGCCTGGAGTGCTTTATAATTGTCCCTTAAATTACAAGCCTCAGCCGTACATCCGGGAGTATTTGCTTTAGGGTAGAAAAAAACAATTAGTTTCTTTCCCGAATAATCGGATAAATTAATAGTATTGCCATCTTGATCTGTGGCAGAAAATCTTGGGACTTTATCTCCAATTTTTAAGGTCTTCATAAGTTATAATGTTTAACAATTTAAATACAAAATTAAACAATAAATGACGAAAGCTGAAAAAGTAGCCTTCACAATTTCCAAACTACAGGAACTTTATCCTGTGATTCCGGTTCCGCTGGAACATAAAGACCCATATACTTTACTTATTGCGGTATTGATGTCCGCCCAAAGTACGGATGTCCGTGTAAACAAGATTACACCCCTACTCTTTGAAAGGGCCGATAATCCATACGATATGGTAAAATTATCGGTAGAAGAAATAAGGGAAATTATAAAGCCCGTTGGCCTTTCTCCAATGAAAGCCAAAGGCATACATGGTTTATCAAAAATTTTAATTGAAAAACATAATGGAAAAGTCCCAAAGGAAATGGCACTTCTGGAAGAATTACCGGCAGTTGGTCACAAAACCGCCAGTGTAGTCGTTTCCCAAGCATTTGGGATTCCAGCTTTTCCAGTAGATACCCATATTCATAGATTAATGTACAGATGGGGCTTTTCCAATGGAAAAAATGTGGTGCAGACAGAAAAAGATGCTAAAAGACTGTTTCCTAAAGAATTATGGAACGATTTACATCTTCAGATTATTTGGTACGGTCGTGATTATTCCCCAGCTAGGGGTTGGAATCTAGAACAAGACGTTATTACTAGAACCATTGGCAGAAAGAAGGTGCTTGATGATTATTATAAAAAGAAAAAGACCCGCTAATTGCGGGTCTTTTTCTAGTTTAAAAATGTTTCAAACCTTAAATCTTTGTACTCGATGTCATAAAGTGCCTGAGAATAACTTAATAAAAAGTTGATGGTCCTAGGGCAAACCTTATTAAACTCGGTCTGTTCTTGATAATTAGAGTAAATTTTTTCCATATTTCCATTGTTGTTACATTAAATTAACGCAACTAAATTGGAAATATTGTTTGGTATGTATTTTACAAATTAATTAGTAAGTACTATATTATGCTTATCAATAATTTTTCTGAGGTTGATCAAAGCGTAACGCATTCTTCCCAAGGCAGTGTTAATGCTCACTCCCGTGTTTTCAGAGATTTCCTTGAAGCTCATATCCTTGTAGATTCTCATTAGCAAAACTTCCTTCTGGTCATCTGGAAGCTCCTCTACCAAATAACGAAGATCGGTATCAATCTGATCCTTGATCAACTGTTTTTCGGCATTTAATTTATCGTCACCGATTACGGAGAAGATATTAAAGTCATCATTACCTTCGAACATTGGCATTCTCTTGTTCTTTCTAAAATGATCGATGATTAAGTTATGGGAAATACGCATTACCCAAGGTAAAAATTTTCCTTCTTCACTATAGGTACCCTTTTTAAGAGTCTTGATAACTTTTATGAAAGTATCCTGAAAAATATCTTCCGTGATATCCCTATCTAGAACCTTGGAGTAAATAAAACTGGTGATACGTTGGTTGTGTCTGTTAATTAACACTTCAAGAGCCTTTTCATCTCCACTGATGTAATCTCTTACCAATTCTGAGTCTTCAATTTGTAATTCCATATTAGTTATTTTCTTTTGATTTAAGATTTGGGAATCTTGTTAGTACTGTTAGTTAGATATTTAAATCTGAGATAAAACTAGATAAAAGCCCCCCTTCGGTAAAAAGTATGTTGTCAAAACACCTTTTTTTGATGTGAAACAACGAAAACTTACATTTCAGTACAATAAATGGGTTCGATGATAGTTGCGTGGGAAAGGTAAGACAAGGTTTTATTTGAAATGTATACAGGGTAGTATTTAATTTTAATTTGAGAATTCCTTAAAATAGTAAGACCCCAAGGAAAAGATTCCTTGGGGTCTTACTATAGATGTTAAGAATGTTAGTTTAAATTACTTTCAAACTTAATTCCCTTTGCCTTTGTAATTTTCAGTGATTTGGAATAATTAAGCAAAAACGAGATTGTCTCAGGTTTTGCCTTGACCAATTTGCACTTATCATTCTTCTTGGAGTAAATTTCTTCCATACTAAATCCGTTTCTGTTCAACTAAATAACGGTGGGGAAATAAATATAGTAGATCTACTCGTCCTTTTACATATTAATTCGTTAAAACAATACTATTGGCCTCAACAAGCTTTCTAAGGTTGATCAAGGCGTAGCGCATTCTACCTAGCGCTGTGTTAATACTAACCCCCGTATTGTCTGAAATTTCCTTAAAACTCATGTCCTTATAGATACGCATTTCCAAAACTTCTTGCTGGTCTAGCGGAAGTTCTTTGATCATTCGTATCAAATCGGAATCAATTTGATCCTTTATCAATTGCTTTTCGGCATTTAGTCGCTCATCACCCATCATTGAGAAAATATTAAAACTTTCCGTAGCATTGTAGGTAGGCATCCTGTTGTTTTTTCTAAAATGGTCTATTACCAAGTTGTGCGCAATCCGCATTACCCAAGGCAGAAATTTTCCTTCTTCGTTATAAGCGCCCCTTTTAAGGGTTCTTATCACTTTCATAAAAGTATCTTGAAAAATATCTTCTGTCAACTCCCGATCACCAACTTTGGAGTATATAAATCCGGTTAGGCGAGCGTTGTGGCGATTAATAAGTATCTCAATAGCTTTTTCGCTACCGTTTATATATTGTTTAACTAGTTGGGAGTCTTCGATCCGTGGTTCCATAACTTTACTTATTTGGGTTAAAACTTCGCCCTTGTTCCAAAGAATAAGGGGCTTGTGGGTACTATTCTAACTTAAAAAGTAAAGGTGCTTTATAGGCGAATCGATTTTTTTAATGAACATCAAAGATAGAAAAAAATCAATACTCTAAAAAAAATGTGAAAATAATCGCTCCAAAAAAAGGATAGAAGTCTTTTACTGGCTATTGAAAGTGGCATAGTGTATCTTTGCAAACTTAGAAAATCATATGCCCTTAATTACCGAAATAAACCCCAAAGAAAACATCATTATTAAAGGTGCAAAGTTGCATAACCTTAAAAATATCGATGTTGTTATACCTAGAAATAAACTGGTCGTAATTACAGGATTGTCCGGGTCTGGAAAATCGAGTTTAGCTTTTGACACCCTGTACGCCGAGGGCCAGCGACGCTATGTGGAAAGTCTTTCTTCATATGCCCGTCAGTTTTTAGGCAAGCTAGACAAGCCAAAAGTGGATTATATAAAAGGGATTGCCCCTGCAATAGCAATAGAACAAAAGGTGAACTCTACCAACCCAAGATCAACTGTAGGGACCACAACTGAAATCTACGATTACATTAAACTGCTATATGCGAGAATCGGTAAGACTTTTTCCCCAATTTCAGGAAATGAAGTGAAAAAGAATACGGTCAGCGATGTTATTTCCCATGTAAAATCTTTTGAGGAAAATACAAAGTTGCTGCTTTTGGCTCCTGTGACGATTAGAAAAGATAGGGATAGTATAAAATCATTGCAATTATTTTCCAAACAAGGTTATGCCCGTATTAAATATGACGGCATAGTAATTCGTATTGATCAGGCACCGGAAGATATTGGAAAAGATTTTGATTTGGTAATTGATCGAATCATAACAAAAGATGACGAGGATTTTTATAACCGGTTAGCAAATGCCGTAGATACTGCTTTTTTTGAAGGAAAGGGAAAATGCATTATTGAATCTCTAGAGGATAACCAGCAAACACTTTTTAGTAATCAATTTGAGTTGGATGGAATGCAGTTTCTTGAGCCAAACGTGCACCTTTTTAGTTTTAACAATCCCTATGGCGCCTGTCCCAAGTGCGAAGGGTACGGTGATGTAATTGGAATAGACGAAGATTTGGTTGTTCCCAACACGGCATTATCCATTTATGAAAATGCAGTGTTTCCATGGCGCGGGGAGAGTATGAGCTGGTATCGGGATCAGCTAGTAAATTCTGCATATAAATTTGACTTCCCCATCCACAAACCTTGGTTTGAACTTAGCGAAGAGCAGCAAAAGTTGGTTTGGGACGGAAACGACCATTTTATAGGATTGCACAAGTTTTTTGAAACGCTGGAAGAAAAAAGCTATAAAATTCAGAATAGGGTGATGCTATCCAGGTACCGAGGAAAGACAAAATGTAATGTTTGTAACGGTAAAAGATTACGCCCGGAAACCGACTATGTAAAAGTTGGAGGTAAGTCAATATCTGGGTTGGTAGGCTTATCCATAGAAAAATTGATTGTTTTCTTCGGACATTTAGAACTTAGCGGAAACGATGCACAGATTGCAGACCGTCTGTTGAAGGAAATAAATACTCGTTTGGGATTTTTAGATAAAGTAGGATTAAACTATTTAACGCTGAATCGAAAATCCAACACCTTATCAGGTGGTGAGAGTCAACGTATAAACCTAGCAACATCGCTTGGAAGTAGTTTGGTAGGCTCAATGTATATTTTGGATGAACCTAGCATTGGGCTTCATCCAAAGGATACCGAAAATCTAGTTGAAGTATTGATTTCGTTACGAAATCTTGGTAATACGGTAATCGTTGTTGAGCATGACGAGGATATCATGAAGGCGGCGGATGTTGTCATAGATATAGGTCCTGAAGCTGGTACGCATGGTGGTGAAGTGGTTGCCCAAGGAACTTTAAACGAAATCTTGAAATCCAGCTCGTTAACTGCAAGATATTTAAATGGCACTATGGAGATAGCGGTTCCCCAGGAAAGAAGAACCTCCAAGAACCATATAGAAATAAGAGGTGCTAGGGAACATAACTTGAAAAACATCAATGTCACCTTTCCTTTGGATATGCTTACCGTAGTCACTGGAGTATCCGGGAGTGGCAAAAGTACTCTGGTCAAAAAATTACTGTATCCAATTATATTAAAGGAAGTCGGGGGGTACGGAGAAAAAGCAGGTCAATTTACTTCAGTATCCGGAAAGTATGGTCATATCAAGCATGTAGAATTCGTAGATCAAAACCCCATTGGTCGCTCCTCGCGTTCAAACCCCGTTACCTATATAAAGGCGTATGATGACATTCGCAATCTCTATGCAAGTCAAAAACTGAGTAAAATTAGGAATTACCAAGCAAAACATTTTTCCTTCAACGTTGATGGTGGCCGATGTGAAAAATGTAAGGGAGAAGGAGAGATTACTGTAGAAATGCAGTTTATGGCAGATGTGCATTTGGAATGCGATACCTGCGGGGGAAAACGTTTTAAAAAGGATGTTTTGGAAGTTACATTCAATAATTCCAACATAGATGATGTCCTGAACATGACCATTGATGATGCCATTGCATTCTTTGAAGCTGGAGAACAGAAAAAAATAGTAGGCAAGTTAAAACCGTTACAGGATGTTGGTTTAGGGTATGTTACCTTAGGGCAGTCCTCCTCTACCCTTTCCGGTGGTGAAGCGCAACGTATAAAGTTAGCTTCATTTCTTGTGAAGGGAACTACAAAGGACAAAGCACTTTTTATTTTTGACGAGCCTACGACCGGATTGCACTTTCATGACATTAAAAAATTGTTGAAATCCTTTAATGCTCTCATTAAGAAAGGACATTCTATAGTGGTGATAGAACACAACATCGAATTGATAAAATGCGCCGATTATATCATTGACCTTGGCCCGGGCGGAGGGGAAAATGGCGGACAATTATTGGCCGAAGGCACTCCAGAAGAAGTTGCAAAAAGCAACAAATCCTTTACTGCGAAGTATTTGAAAGAGAAGCTTTAAGATTTACATCTGAATTTTTTATTTAAAAATGATTAATAGCATAAAATTATTTTTTGATAAGCTTTTTTTCTACGGATACTGGAGACTTAGAAACAAAGAATCCAATCCAGAAATCATGCCGATATTATTCATATCTATTTGTCAATCTAACAACATTTTAACCCTCTTCAATTTAGTATTATTAATTTTGGATACTAAGATTCCTTACCAATTTATTATAGTTGCCTTCTTTATCGTGGTTGGATTAAATTTCTACTGGTATATTATCAAACGGAAAAAGGAAAATATCATTCTTGATTCAAACCTCAGGGATAAGTATATGTTATTTAAATCTATTTTTTATTTAATTATTTCCTCATTTCTATTTGCCTACACACTTGATGTTAATTTAAACAATTGAAAATCAATAAATTAAATTGAATTAATATTTTTTGGCACGCTGTTTGTTTAGTATAAGGCGAGTGTAAATAATTGCACTTGAAATTTAAAACCTTATATCATGAGAAATTTAGTACTCCTTTTTACGGCGATGATTTTGGGCACAACAGGTGTCTTTGCCACAGGTACAGACGAAGATAAGGTTGCACCACGCAATGCTTATAGATACGACAACTCATTTATTTTTGTTGAAAATGGCATTACGTTTTCAGTTTATCCAGACGGTGAGTTTGATTTTTATATCGATAACCAAATCTCGGCAAGTAGAAATGGTATCACTTTTAACTCCGGTTATGATTATAGCCCTTATGCCCAGTATGATGATTATGGTGCTGTAATCCAAGTAGAGAATGTTCCTATTTTTTACGACTACTACGGTAGGGTTAGTCAAATTGGGGATGTGAATATCAACTATAGAAACGGTAGGGTCCGCCAGGTGGGTAGTATGTTTGTATACTACAACAACAGGGGGTTCTATGATTACCATACGGGATACATCAATATTTACAATAGGCATTATGTGTACCGTCCATTCCACAGGTGGTTCGTAAGACCTGCGTTAGGATTCTGTTTGGTATTGAACAGACCATATAGAAGGTACTACACGCCAATACGGTATACTTATTACAACCCATATAGAAATAACTTTAGAAGAGCTTATGTGCAAATAGGTAGGGAGCATAGGTACAATAAAGTTCGTAGAGAAAGAGCCAATATATATCGTAACGATAAAAGAGTGGCCGTACGTGACAATTCGTACGGAAGTAATAGAAGTGTTGCAAAACGTGTAAATGCTAGCAATACGAACAGGTCGGTTGCCAAGAGAGGTGATATCTCAAGAACTGGTAGAACTGTAGCTTCTAACAACAATACGCGTTCCAATAGAAACGCTGGAGTTACTAGGTCCTCTACTGTAAAACGAACTACTACTACAGTTAAAAGAAACAATAGTAATGTTCGTGGAAGCGAGGATAGAACGGCGACTAAAAGAGAGGTAACACGTACTCCAGCGAGTACTACCGTTAAAAGGAGTACCACCACGTATAAGGTACCTGCGACCAGAAACACGAACGTTCGTAGTAGCCAAGGTAGGACCCAAAAAGCAGTTGCACAAACTAGAACGCAAAGAAGTTCAAATGCTAGAGCGGCGAGCAAAGCTCCAGCTAGGTCAAAAGCAACGGTGAGCAGAAGTTCAAGTTCTAGGTCGGTTAGCAAGGCTCCCGCAAGGAGCAATAATGGAAGGTCGGCCACTGTTAGAAGTAGCAGAAGACAATAACATAGTTCCTGATAGAAGTTCAGGATTTTAAAAATAGTTTTTAGGTTGGTTAGTTGTTTAGCCCCGTATCGGATTCATCCAGTACGGGGCTTTTTTTAATGAGCAGCTATTTTGAAGTTTCAAAAATAGTAACGCGAATTAACCCTGAGCGGAGCCGAAGGGCCTATCCATTAAAGGTTACCATCTTCATAGGAAGATAAAAGTATTTAAATAGCTGCGAACAACTTCCCGAATTTCTTTGGAAGCTCATTTCTGATATGAATTATTTCTTCAGTAAAAGGATGAACAAATTCTAGCGAACTCGCATGAAGATACAAACCTTTACCTTTCAAAATCAGTCCGGGAATACCATAATCTGCATCGCCAAGAATAGGATTTCCTATAGATGCCAAATGATTTCGCAACTGATGCCTTCGACCGGTTTTCGGGTTTAACTTAACTAAATTTAGATATTCAAAGCGTTCTGAACCTACACTTTGCAGTACCTCATATTCGGAAACGGACTGTTTATTGTCAACTGGCATTTCTATTTTTCCCTTTGGTTCCATTTTTCCTATAGTAACTGCGTAATATGTTTTATCTACCCCCTTACTTTCAAAAAGTCGGTTTAGGGCGACAATGCTTCCTTTCGTTTTTCCGATAAGCAGTAAACCAGTGGTGGGATAGTCCAGACGATGTATAGGTTGAGGTACCGTAGCATCGGGCTGGTTACTTGTTTTGAGATTTTGTGTTAACGCATTCGCTACCGTTTTGAAGCTATTCCCGCTAGTTAGCATCCCCGCCGGTTTGTTAACTACAGCCAAAAACTCATCTTCGAAAACAACTTCCAGTTCTAATATTAGCTTTCTATGTTTTGTAGGTAATGTTGATTGGCTAAGTTCAATCACTTCTCCACCAGAAATGTAAGTTGCAGTAGTACCAATTTTGCCATTGACTGTAATCAACTCCTTTTTTAAAGCTTTTTTTAAAGCGGATTTAGTAGATAGGGTTTCAAAAATCCCAACCCCATATTCCTGCAGACGAATAGGTGTTTCTTGCAATGAAGCGATATGTACTTTACTAGCGATTAATTCTTGTTCTTTAGAAATTTTGATAAAACGCCATATACATCTTCTGATATTCTATAACGATATAAAACCCCAACGTACATTGCTGTAATGAGAACACTCTTTAACATGATATTCAATATTGGGTGAAAGGAAAATTGGAATGAGTAAAAAAGAACTCCTACAATAATAAGCAATGCGAATACCTTTGCTGTTTCACTGGTAAAAGGAGAAATATGAAACTTACTTTTTACATAATATATTTTGAGGGAGTTATAGATGAAAAATGCCGAAAAACTTGCAATCGCAGCTCCTTGAAGTCCATACGCGGGTATGAGCCATAAATTCAATCCCACAGCCATCAGAGCGAGTAATACACCGAAGAACAAAATGGATTGGTAATAATCCGAGTTGTACAAGATGGAATTATTATTGCCTAGTAGAGAATCGTAAACCTTGGCCAAACCTATCCAAAAAACAATCATGAAACCTCCGGTATACCCCTTTGGTAATAGCTCGTATAAATCCTCAAGGTTCAGGATTATTACTAAAAACAGCAAACCCGAAATAATAAAAAGTGTTAGGGAGCTCTTTTGGTACAATCCTTTCAACGCTAGTTTATCCTTTGCGTTTAAATACGCTGCAGTTAAGGGATACGTAATTTGGTGCATTGCTCTTGACGGTACCGCTATGGTGGAAGCAATGAATCCGGCAACAGCATAATAAGCCACATTTTCCAATTTAAGATAGTTGTTGAGCATCACCTTGTCCACTTCCATTAAAACGATGGCAGTTGACCCTCCCAAAATAATTAAGGCACTATACTTAAGTATATCTACCCAATTCCGAGGTAGATTGAATTTTAATTTTGGCATTCTTAGACGATAGGCATAAATTTTCATGACCAACGTCCGCAGCAAATAAAACCCAACCAGTGCATTGATGAAAAATTCAATATCTATAAAATTTAACCAAAGTAGCATCAACAAAATGGATTGACCTAACCTGCAAAAAATTTCCTTCATAAAATTGCCAAAAACCGATTTCATCCTAATTCGCACCCAAGCATAAAATACCTCAAAATAGGCCATCGCCATACCCGCTAAAAAGATATGCCATACATAATCCCGAACAACCGGATTTTCTTTTGACAACAGAGTTACCAATAAAGTCATTGGCAAGAAAACTTAGAATGCAATTGGAATAATTGAAATTAGGGGCAATAAAAGCATCATGGTCAAAAAAACATCTTTTTCCTCTTCTTTCCCAAAGCTGCTATAAAATTTCACCAGACTGTTAGGCACACCAAATGCCAATATGGGCATAAGAACCGTGGATACCGATAACACCACTTGAACCAAGCCATAGTTATTAGCTTGCATAAAATTAGTATACAAAAACAAGGTGTTGATCGCACCTATTGCGAAACCTATGTAGGTGACAATAGTGTTGTTCAACGATTGTTTTAATACAATTCCCATTTAGATGAATTCGGCTAGTTTACGGGTAAGCTCTCGCCTGCTATACTGTTCTATATTTCCCGAGGAAACTTTTAATTTTTGCTGCTGATACTGGTTGAACCAATTTAAAAGTACTTTTTTCAATTGCGACTTTGAGCTATGTTCAAATATAGCACCCGTTTTTGATTCCGCAACAATTTGTGCGACTTCCCAATTCTCTGGCCCTATTCCCAATATGGGTCGCTCGGCAGCCATATACTCAAAAAGCTTGCCTGGAATTATACCTATTGTTTCTTGGGAATCAATCTCGGCCAAAAGCAGAACTTGCGATTTTAATTGATAGCCAATAGCATCCTCATGGGAAACATACCCAATTACTTTTACATGTTCCTGTAGTCCAAATTCTTTTGTACTTTCCAACACGTCATTACTAACAACCCCAATAAACTGCAAAACCAAATTTTCTTTAAGGGCCTTATTTTCTTCTATTAATTCGCCAAGAACCTTCCACAAATTTTTAGGATTACGGTCAGTCAGCATGGAGCCGATGTGCGAAATGGTGAATTTTTCATCCAGCTTCACATCATTTGGTTTTCGTTGATCAAAACCGTTGGTAATTACTTGTATAGGCCTTTTCGTAATTGCTTGGAACTCCTTTTTTGTTGTGTTACTGGTTACAGTTATTTTGTCCGCACTGGTCAAAACCATTCGCTCCAATTCCTTGTGCCTTTTTGCGGCAAGTGAAGTTAATTTCAGCTTTTTGTGATATCCTATAGTTGTCCAAGGATCACGAAAATCTGCAATCCACCTAACCTTCTTTATATCCTTTAGATAATGACCAATAAGGTGAACACTATGCGGTGGACCTGTTGTTATTATATTATCAATACCTTCATTTTCCAAAACCCCAGCCAAAAACTTTACGGAGGGTCTGACCCAATATTTACGGGCATCCGGAATAAAAAAGTTACCACGTATCCATAACATCGATTTTTCTAAAAAAGACTGATTCTTATTTTTGATAATGCCGGAACTTATCCGTTTCGTCTTTTTCTTTGAAAACAGACTTGCTATCCGATACGGCTCAAAAATGGGATGTTTATAAATGGTTATATCCGATGGAATATCATTTTCAAAAGAAGTATCCCGTAACGGGTACTGTGGATTTTCTGGGATATATACCACGGGTTCAATCCCAAAATCCCTCAGGTATTTTACGAACTTTAGCCAACGTTGTACTCCCGGACCGCCAGCAGGTGGCCAATAATACGTGATGACCAGCACCTTTTTCATTCGGATTTGTCTTCCTTTCTGTTTTTCCAAAAACTAAACCCTACTCCACCGAGAAGTATGAGTCCTAAAAGAATGGTACTTGCCAAGGTTATTTTACTTCCTTGTTCCACTACTTTCGGCTCAAACTTAAATTCAATGGTATGCTTACCTTCGGGTATTTTAAGGGCTCGTAGCGCATAGTCTACACGAAAATGATCAGTAAGTTTCCCATCAATGTAAGCATTCCAACCGTTCCCGTAATACATTTCTGAAAATACGGCTACCCCAGCATTTGAATTACTAGAAGTATAAGTTAAATGATTTGGTTGATAGTCCGTTAAGTCAATCGTTGCCGTAGAATCCAATTGAAAATCAAACCGATTTATATTTCTAAACTCGCTGGTATTTACTACCGCTGTCACTTTAGTATTTAGACTGTCCAGTGCTTGGATTTCTTCGTTGGCCGTGGAGACTTGCTTTAAATTTTTTATAAACCAAGCGTTACCATTGGCATTAGGATTTTCGATAGGGAAGCTATTCCCATCTTCATCTTGCCGAACTACATATTTTACGTTTAGCATGTTGAATACGGATAGATTTCCATTATACACATGAAAATCAAAAAGGTCCTGCATTCTTGCCGGTTTAGCCGCATGATATCCCGTTATACTTTGATGAAAATATGCCGTTTTAGCGGAATCAAAACCATCGGTCTGATCAAACACCCTGAATATACCATCATCCTGCAATATTTGTTTGTCAGCTTCGGTTGGTTGAAAAGGTTCCAACATTCTTCTTTTAGAAACGAAACTATCACTGTTCACATACCTTAAATCAACTCCCACCAAATCAAACACAATTAATACCCCAATAGCCAAAACCACCAAATTTGTCTTCAGTTTTCCTTTTATAAAAAACCAGAGTAACAGAGCGGTAAGCAATACATAAACCAAAGAACGCAGTAAATCACTGGTGTAAACAGCTTTTCGATCTAGACGTAACATCTCCGGAAGTTCCTCCAGTCCGGTCATTCTTAACCGGTCATCGCCAGGGCCAATAAAATTAAACGTTCCTTTGAATACGAACAATAGAATTCCCAAACCGAAAACAACTCCAGCGGCATATTTTAAGGATTTTAATTTTTCAGAAGAATCGGTTTCGTCGCTAAAAAGTTTTCGCAGGGCCAAAATAGCCAATATAGGTACACAAAGTTCAAGTATCACCTGAATGGAAGAAACAGCTCTAAACTTATCATAAAGCGGAAAATAATCGATCATAAAATCCGTAAGGGCACCAAAATTTTTACCCCAGGACAAAACCAAGG
The DNA here is from genome assembly GCA_963848865.1 of uncultured Flavobacteriaceae bacterium. Taxonomy (GTDB): domain Bacteria; phylum Bacteroidota; class Bacteroidia; order Flavobacteriales; family Flavobacteriaceae; genus Maribacter. The sequence continues at coordinate 21,073 of CAWKFV010000020.1, forward strand.
AAAGTAGTGCGCCTACCAGCAACCACCATTTGTGTTTGTTCTTTACCAAAAACAGACCGAGAACAAAAAGAAAGAAAATGATTGCACCTATATAGGCTGGGCCAGAAGTTATGGGCTGCTTGCCCCAATACAAGGGGATACCACTTACAAAGTCCAAAGCACTGGACCTCGGCAACCCTTTGTCTATTAAGTAGTTAAACGATTTGGAATCCTCACCTAAATTTTCCTGACTTGCACCACCAAAAAGTCTAGGAACGAACAGATTTAATGATTCCACAACGCCATAGCTCCATTGCGTAATGTATTCCTTACGCAATCCACTAGTATTATCCTTTATGGAACCATCTGGGTTAATTGTTAATTCACTTTTCCCGCGGGTACTCCAATCCGCGTATTCTTTGGTTGCCATCAACCCAGTTGCGTTAGTAGCAATACCTATGGTAACTGCAGCTAGTAGCAATCCGACGGAAATGAAATAGTGTTTCAGTTCTTTCTTTTTAATCGCATCAATCAAATAAACTATTCCCAGAACCAAAACCAATAACATAAAATAATAGGTCATCTGATAGTGGTTTGCCACAATTTCCAATGCCATAGCTACAGCGGTCAGCAAGAAACCCCACAAATATTTTTTTCTAAAGACAAGAACAATCCCTGCCAACAGAAAGGGCAAATAACCTAAGGCATGTGCTTTAGCGTTGTGTCCAGCTCCAATAATAATAATGAGATAGGTTGAAAAACCAAAGGCCAGTGCCCCTACTATGGCCAACCTAAAATCAACTTTAAGGCAACATAGCAGTATGTAAAATCCAATAAGATAAAGAAATAGATAATCCGCGGGCCTTGGTAAGAATCGAATTAACCTGTCTAGTTTTTTTATATAATTATGTGGATAATTTGCGCCCAACTGATAGGTAGGCATTCCTCCAAACGCACTATTGGTCCAGTAAGGCTCCTGTTCTGTTTTTTTTCTAAAGTCGTTCTGTTCTTTGGCCATGCCCGTATATTGGGCAATATCATGCTGGTAAATTACTTTCCCTTGTAGTACGGGATGAAAATAGGCCAAAGCGGCCACCACGAAAAAAACGAAAACAAAAAAATGAGTGAAAAAGAATTTTAAGCCTTTCTTCATTTGTAGAGCGAAGGTTAGTTACGCAAATATAACTAGTCTAGTTCTTCAAAATCTATATACTCCCCAACTTTTTCAGAACCTTCCTTTTTCTTCTTGGTCTTTTTATTGATGATAACATCACCAACTTGCTCTTCTCTATTTTGGGTTTGAGTAGTAAAACCTCCAAAGGCTTCCTTGAAGTGTGATTCGGTTTTCTTAGCCGCGTAACTTAAAATCTTTGGTGCAAACCACCTTGCCAAAATCTTTAGCAGATAGAACACCAAAAGAATTATCAATATTGTCCTTAAAAATGCCATTTATTTAAAATAGTATATATCAAAAATACAATTCTGACGTTGTAATACTAGATTCTGAGTATTAAAATAATTATAAAGTCATCTTCATGGGCAATACTTTTGCTATCAAAAGAATATATAGTTATCCCATTTTTCTATTACTTATTTTACCCATATTGGTTTCTGGGCAATATACCGATGTTATCAACTCCAACCGTCCGGGACTTTCCGTAAGTGCCTATGCCGTTGGTAAAAATGTAGCGCAACTGGAACTTGGGGCCTTTTACGAGCAAAGTGACCATGGTCTGTTGAACACCCAATCCGATAGCTGGGGAAGCGAATTTTCCTTACGCTACGGCCTTTTATTCGAGCGCTTGGAACTAAACTATGAGGGTACTTTTAAAGACCAGGACATCACCTATGCCAATTTTGATTTAAAGGCAAAGCGAAGGGATTTTGAAAGGAATAGACTGGGGCTAAAATATTTAATTTATGACCCGTTCAAAAATCCTGAACGTAACAAACCCAACCTATACAGCTGGCGGGCGAACAATAAATTTCAATTTAAAAATCTTCTGCCAGCAGTTTCCATCTACGCCGGGGCCAATTTTGTATTAGGTGATAATCCATATTATCCTGGGGAAGCTACAATATCACCTCGCGTAATGATTGCCACTCAAAGCAGGTTGACACCAAGATTTGTGATGATAACAAATACATCCTATGATAGAATAGGTACGGATTTTCCCGAGCTTGGCTACCTTATCTCCCTGTCACATGCCTTTAGAAATCCCAAGTGGAGTGCCTTTTTGGAGCACCAGGGAATTCAAAGTGATCGGTATGCCGATTTATTGTTACGCGGTGGTGTAGCACATCTTCTAAACGAACGACTCCAAGTTGACATGAATCTAGGGGCCAGTTTTAAGAACACACCATCTCGAGTTTTTATAAGTGTGGGTGGTTCTTACCGATTTGATTTTCATAAAGACTCCCTAGTTCCTATCGAGGACCAAAACGCGGATGAAAATGGCGGAGCCATTGAAAAGAATGCGATGAAGAAGGAGAAAAGGAAAAACCGCAAGGACAAAGGTACTGGCGCTGAGGATATCGATTTAGGACCTTCCAAAAAGCAATTGAAGAAGCTAAAAAAAGCGGAGAGGAAAAAGAAGAAAAACAAGGATGACAACGATAGCGAATTCGATTTTTAAATCAATGATTTCTTCTATAAATAAACCTTACTACTTTCCGGATTTGATTAATATCCCTAATATTGATGGCGTTAAAAGCTATCAATGATTACCGTAAAAGAAATTACCTCCAAACAGGACTTAAAAAAGTTCGTAACCTTTCCTTTTTCGTTATATAAGGATTCCAAGTATTGGGTACCCCCTATCATTAAAGATGAGATGGAAACCTTTGACAAAACAAAGAATCCTGCATTTAAAAATGCGGAGGCTTGGTTCTTTTTAGCGTTCCAAGGTGATAAAATTGTGGGGCGAGTTGTGGCAATTATCAACAATCTTGAAGTAGAACAACAAGGGTTGAAAAAAATGCGTTTTGGATGGTTTGATTTTATTGATGACTATAAAGTGTCAGATGCACTTTTGCAAAAAGTGGCAGATATAGGAAGCAAACACAATCTAGAATATATAGAAGGGCCAGTGGGTTTTTCCAATCTGGATAAAGTTGGAGTTCTCATTGAAGGGTTTGATCACATTGGAACGATGATTACGTGGTACAATCACCCCTATTACAAAGAACACTATGAGCGGTTGGGGTTTGTAAAGGAAAAAGAATACATGGAAAACAAATTTCCAGCGGCCAATGCCGACCCCAAATTGTTCACCAAACTAAATGACCTCATTAAAAGGCGTTACGGTCTAAAGGAAGTGAATTTTACAACAACCAAAGAAGTAATGCCCATGGCGGACGAAATGTTCGACCTTTTTAATGAAACCTATGCCAGCTTATCTTCATTCGTACCCATTACCGAAGTTCAAAAAGCATATTTTAAGAAGAAGTATATTAGTTTTATTAATCCAGAGTATATCAAGTTCATTAAGGACAAAGAAGACAAACTCATTGCCTTTGCTATAGTAATGCCTGCTTTTTCCAAAGCTTTGCAAAAAGCTAACGGAAAACTATTCCCCTTTGGGATTTTCCATCTGCTGAAAGCTAAAAAGCATAGCAAGGATGTTATTTTTTATCTTATAGGAATTCATCCCGAATATCAGAATAAAGGTGTAACGGCCATTATCTTCAATGAATACTATAAAACCTTTAAGGAAAAGGGAATCGTAATGTGTTACCGAACTCCAGAGCTGGAAGAAAATTTGGCCATTAAGCAAATGTGGAAGCATTTTGACCCTGTAGTCTATAAGAGGAGGCGAACATATCGCAAAAACCTCAACTGAAAAGCAAAAAAGTCCCGACTTATATTGGGACTTTTTTTATCAAACTAACTTTTATGATTATTCTCCCATTGCCGCGGCAACAGCAGCCGATAATCTTTTATAGGTACCATTTTCCAATCGTTCCCTAATTGCCGAAAATGCCGCTAACGTCTCTTCGATGTCCTCCATCGTGTGTGTCGCCGTAGGAATCATACGCAATAGTATCAATCCTTTCGGTATTACAGGGTAAACTACAATGGAACAGAAAATACCGTAGTTCTCACGGAGGTCCTTAACCAACGCCATCGCTTCTGGTATACTTCCATTTAGATAAACAGGGGTAACACAACTTGTGGTGGTACCAATATCAAAACCGTTTTCTTTTAATCCGTTTTGTAGTGCGTTCACATTTTCCCAAAGCTTAGCTTTAAGCTCAGGCTGTGTACGCAACATATCCAAACGCTTCAATGCCCCTTTAACATAAGTCATTGGTAATGACTTGGCGAACATTTGTGAGCGTAGATTGTATTTTAAGTAATCGATAATTTCCTTATCCGCAGCTAAAAACGCCCCGATACTAGCCATTGATTTGGCAAAAGTGGCAAAGTAAACATCTATCCCATCCTGCACGCCTTGCTCCTCACCTGCTCCTGCTCCTGTTTTACCAAGAGTTCCAAAACCATGCGCATCATCCACCAAAAAGCGGAAATTGTATTTTTCTTTTAGCGCAACGATTTCCTTAAGTTTTCCTTGCTGTCCACGCATTCCGAAAACCCCTTCGGAAATGACCAAAATACCACCCCCTGTCTGTTCTGCCATTTTTGTGGCACGATCCAAGTTTACTTCCAAGCTCTCAACATCATTATGCTTAAAAGTAAAACGCTTGCCCATATGTAAACGAACACCGTCTATGATACAGGCATGACAATCAACATCGTAAACAATGATATCATCCTTACTTACCAGCGCATCTATTGCCGACATGATGCCTTGATATCCAAAATTCAATAAATACGCCGCTTCCTTATGTACAAATTCTGCGCATTCCTTCTCCAGTTGTTCATGAAAATCTGTGTGCCCACTCATCATACGGGCCCCCATAGGATAGGCAGCTCCATACTCTGCCGCAGTTTCACCATCAATTTTTTTAATTTCCGGTAAGTTTGCCAAACCCAAATAATCATTAATACTCCAGGTTATCACATCCTTGCCTTGGAATTTCATCCTATTGGAAATTGGACCTTCCAGCTTTGGGAATACAAAATACCCTTCTGCCTGTGATGCCCACTTGCCCAACGGGCCTTTATTCTCAATAATTCTTTCAAATAAGTCTCTCATTGCCTGAATTTGGTTCTATCTGCAAAAGTAGATATTTTTAAGAAGGATTCATAAAATTATTTATGGAGCATAAAAAAACGGGCTAGTGCCCGTTTTTAAAAAATTCATGTGAACTTTATTTTATAAACTGAATTTCTTGTGTTTCCTCAACGGAATAGGTATCCAAGAAGCCTTGATCTTCCATCCATTGGTCACTATATATTTTGCTCATGTACCTTGAACCGTGATCTGGAAATATGACGACCACATTGCTGTTCTCATCAAACGTGTTGAGTTGACATAATTGCTTTATCGCTTGCATTACTGCTCCACTGGTATAACCAACAAAAATACCCTCCGTTTTGGATATTTCCCTTGCCGTATGTGCACTCTCCTCATCGGAAACCTTAATGAACTCATCAATGACATCAAAATCCGTAGCTCCTGGTATCAGGTTTTTTCCTAAACCTTCAATTCTATAAGGATATATTTCATTTGCATCAAACTCCCTTGTTTCATGGTATTTTTTCAAAACAGAACCAAACGCATCAACACCTATTATTTTGATATTAGCATTTTGCTCTTTCAAATATTTGGCTGTTCCCGAAATTGTACCTCCTGTTCCACTACATGCAACCAAATGCGTAATCTGTCCGCCGGTCTGTTCCCAAATCTCCGGACCTGTAGATTTATAATGGGCTTCCATATTCAATTCATTGAAATATTGATTGATATATATGGAACCTTTTGTTTCCTCATGCAAACGCTTGGCCACCTGATAGTAAGACCGTGGATCATCCGCACTCACGTGAGCTGGACACACATAAACCTTAGCGCCCATAGAGCGAAGCATGTCTATCTTGTCCTTGGAAGATTTTGAGCTGACCGCCAAAATACAATCATAACCCTTTATAACACTTACCATGGCAATACTAAAACCTGTATTACCCGAGGTCGTTTCAATTATCGTACTGCCTTCCGTAAGAATTCCTCTCCTTTCCGCTTCCTCAATAATGTGGATAGCAATTCTGTCTTTAGATGAATGTCCTGGATTGAAGGATTCAACCTTGGCATAGAAGTTACCGGTAAGGTTTTCTGTAATTCGATTTAGCTTTACTAGAGGTGTATTGCCTACGAGCTCTAGAATATTGTTGTAAGCCTTTATCTTATTTTCCATAAGGGGATTTTGGTTCGTTGGCGCTTTCAAAAAACGTCAAAATTCCGCTACAAAACTACTATTTTTTTTCAACTATCCGATTTTTCCCTCCAAATCCAATAAAAAAGCATATTCCTTTGCTACTTCCCTTAAGGCTTCAAAACGTCCGGAAGCCCCACCATGACCGGCTTCCATATTAATATCGAACAACAAAATATTATCATCTTTCTTCATTTCCCTTAGCTTAGCGACCCATTTCGCAGGTTCAAAATATTGTACCTGGGAATCATGCAAGCCCGAAGTCACCAACATATTGGGATACTCTTGTTCTTTAACGTTATCATAAGGAGAATATGATTTCATATAGTCATAATATTCCTTTTCGTTAGGATTGCCCCATTCGTCGTATTCCCCTGTCGTAAGTGGGATAGAATCGTCCAACATGGTCGTTACCACGTCCACAAAAGGTACGGCGGCAATTACCCCTTTATATAATTCAGGGGCTAAATTTATAACGACACCCATTAATAACCCCCCTGCCGAGCCACCCATTGCATATAGATGCTCTGGACTAGTAAAATTTGAATTAATCAAAAACTTGGAACAATCTATAAAATCTGTAAACGTATTTTTTTTTGATAGGAGTTTACCGTCTTCATACCATTTTCTACCAAGATATTCTCCACCACGTATATGGGCTATGGCGTAAACGAAACCACGGTCTAAAAGACTTAAACGTACCGTTGAAAAATAAGGATCTATCGTAGCTCCGTAAGACCCATAAGCATATTGCAAGACAGGTGTATCCTTGTCCAAATTTGTTTCTTTATGGTAGACTATGGAAATTGGCACTTTAACTCCGTCCCTAGCTGTGGCCCAGAGTCGTTGTTCTTTATAATTATTCTTGTTGAATTTACCTCCCAGTACTTCTTGTTCCTTTTTGACAACTTTCTCCTTGGTCACCATATTGAAATCAATAACCGAACTTGGCGTGGTCAAGGAATTATAGGAGTACCGTAACCAATCTGTATCAAACTCGGGATTGCTACCCACATATGCGGTATACGTTTCGCTTTTAAATGGAAGATAATAATCCGCGGTACCATCCCACCTTGTTATTTTAATTTGATTGAGCCCGTTCCTACGCTCGGAAATTACATAGAAATCCTTGAAAATATCCAGGTCTTCCAAAAGCACATGGTCCCTATGCGGAATAAATTCCTTCCAGTTTTCAGATTGTGTCGCCTCTTCATCGGTTTTCATCAATTTAAAATTCGTAGCCCCATCTTTGTTGGTGAGAATATAAAATGAATCATCATAATGAAAAATAGTGTACTCCAAACCACGCTTTCTAGGTGAAAACATTTTAAACTCGCCATCGGGCATTGAACTGGGCAAAATTTGAAATTCCGACGTCAATGTACTTACGGAACCAATGACAATATATTTTTTGGATTTGGTGCGATAGACAAAAGTACTGAACGTATCATCCTTTTCGTGAAAGACCAGTTCGTCCAAATCTCCAGAAGTCCCAAGTATGTGTTTGTAAATCTTGTCAGATCGTAAGGTTACTGGGTCTTTTTTGGCATAGAATAGGGTTTTATTGTCATCTGCCCAAACGCCACCACCAGTAGTATTCTCAATGGACTCGCTATAAACTTCCTCAGTTTCCAAATTTTTAATTCGAAGCGTATACTGCCTTCTAGAAACGGTATCCACCCCAAAAGCAGCCAATTTATTATCCAGACTTATGGCTATTCCGCCAATTTTGAAATAGTCATGACCCTCTGCCATCTCGTTCCCATTGAACATTATCTCTTCCGGAGCATCTAAAGAATCTTTATGTCTACCATACAAAGGATATTCTTTACCCTTTTCGTATCTGGTTTTATACCAATAGCCATTGGATTTATAAGGGACGGAGGAATCATCTTCTTTTATCCTTCCTTTCATTTCATGAAAAAGTGATTCCTGAAATTCTTTTGTATGGACCATTACTTCGTTGTAGTAATCATTTTCGCTTTGCAGGTACTCCAAAACTTCCTTGTTCTCCCTATCGTTCAGCCAATAATAGGAATCCAATCGCACATCACCGTGTTTTATTAGCTCCTTCGGAACTTTCTTTGCAATAGGGGGATTTGTTTCGGTCTTCATTTCTTTTACTTCAATTCAACAAATAGTCGCAAAAATAAGACTATTTGCAATAGCTTTTGGTTCCTTCAAATGCATATTGAATCTCCAAAAAACTGAAACAATTCGTTATTTTTACATTTAAAATAAAATCGAATATTATGTTTGGAGATATGATGGGCATGATGGGAAAACTTAAAGAAACCCAACAAAAAGTAGAAGCTACCAAAAAGAGAATGGATACCGTAATTATTGACGAAACTTCTAATGATGGTGGAATATCCGTGAGTATTACTGCCAATAGGGAACTTAAAAAAATAAATATTTCAGATACCCTTTTGGAGGATAAAGAGCAATTGGAAGATTTTCTGATACTTACCATAAACAAGGCTATTAAGAAAGCTACAGAAGTAAACGAAGCGGAACTTGCCGCAGTGGCCAAAGAAGGAATGCCAAACATTCCAGGGATGGATTCCTTCTTTAAATAAGGTAGTAACTAATCCTGACTTACAAACCCCTTAATTTATTATCTTTAAAGAAAAGCATTGCAAATGATAGAAATTAAGAAGGCAAAATCCAATGGTTTTCAGTTTGTGATAAAATCCGAATCCGGTAAAACATTACTGGAAAGCATACCGTTTTCGGATAAAGAGACTTTCGACAGAACATTAACAGTTTTGGAAAAAGGAGATACGCCAATAGCACTTTTTGAAAGGAAGACTAATTTTGACGGGAAATTTCTTTTCAATCTTAAAAACGACGAAGGAAAAACCATAGGAAGTAGTGGATTCTACTCTTCGGAGGCCGGCATGGAAAACGGTATAAAAAACCTGAAAAACACTCTTTTAAAAGGAGCTACAATTAAAAAATTATAGTTTCTGGAGGGTTTGAAGCAAAACTTCATGCATGTCATCAGAATAGTCCATATGGGTAACCATCCTTAGTTTACCTTGGCCCATGCTTATAATATGAATATCATGCTGTAAAAGTTTTGAAACAAAATCCGAACTTGCCATTTGATTTTCGTCTATTTCAAAAATGATGATATTCGTTTCGATCGGTTCTACTTTTTTAATGTAGTCCAACTCGTTGAGCACCGCACCAATGGAAGTCGCTTTTTCATGGTCTTCGGAAAGTCTGTCTATATGATTGTCTAAAGCGTAAATTCCAGCAGCTGCTAGATATCCTGCCTGCCGCATACCACCTCCCAATACTTTTCTAATCCGGAGGGCCTTTTGAATCATATCCTTGTTTCCTACCAGAACAGAACCAACCGGACAGCCCAATCCTTTACTGAGACATACGCTTATCGTATCAAAAAGTTGTCCATATTGTTTTGGTGTTTCGTTTTGTGCCACAAGGGCGTTCCAAAGTCGGGCCCCGTCCATATGATAACCTAAGTGGTGTTTCTTACAGACCTCCTTTATTTCTTGCAATTCGGAAAAATCCCAACAAGAACCACCGCCTTTATTGGCCGTATTCTCCACACAGACTAGAGTAGTTAAGGGACTATGGTAAAAATCAGGTGGATTTATTACTTCCTCTACTTGCGAAGCAGTCATCATTCCACGTCTGCCGTCGACCAACCTACAGGAAACACCACTATTAAAACTGACACCGCCTCCCTCGTAATTAAATACATGTGCGTATTTATCGCAAATCAATTGCTCACCAGGTTGGGTATGAACTTTAATGGCAGTTTGATTGGTCATGGTGCCACTTGGAAAAAATAGGGCTGCCTCCATCCCGAACATATCTGCTACCTTTTCCTCTAGAGCATTTACAGAAGGATCTTCCTTAAATACATCATCGCCCACTTCCGCACTCATCATTGCATCCAACATGCCGGGAGTAGGTTTGGTAACGGTATCGCTAATCAGGTTTATTTTCATTACGGAGATTAAGTTTAATAAAGTTTTCGATTAGTGCATCAAAAAGCACTCAAATTAGTACCAGAATTAACTACTCCAACTTCTTTCAATGAAAACAATCCATCCCAATGGGCGAACCGTCCGGAATATCGGGAACTGGAATTACGTTGAATTCTTCCGGTTCCTCCATAAATCCATCAATTCTACGAACCATTTCCATAGTGATATCATTTTTCCCTGAACTTAACAAAGTTGATTTGAGCGTAGTCAGTTTTTGGTTGGCAATTGCATTTACTTGAGGGTGCACATCCTTATGCGCGGCCAAATTCATCAAATGAAACAAAATCCTAAAATTTATATTCGTCTGCACTTCATTTAAGTACGCGTCCTTGTGCGTTTTGTCAACAGTATTGGAAACAAGTTCATCCAGAACTTCACTTAAACCTAAATTACTCGGTTCTAGCGATTTTTGCTGTATAAGTCTTGATGCACGCTCCGGATGCAACAAGAAACCAAGTGTCATATCTGCAGCCGTTTCAGGTGCAGATAGTGCATCAAAGGAAACGCCTGTTTTCCCGTTTATGGATTCTCGGGTTCGCGGGTAGCCAAAAGCTCTTAGGGGGAAATAATTCCAATTTTTCCTTTGGTATTGCTATTACTTCCGCATCCAGAGTCTTTAATGCGCTATTTAATGCGGATTCCTGTATTGACTTATTAGCGATAGCAACTGTCTGCTGGCCATCTCCCTTTACAGCATAGTTATACTCTAACCCTCCAACAACTTTGGAAACGGCTTCGGTTTGATACCTATGGAAAAAATATAAGGGTGCGAATACGTCTTCTAAAACTGAATTTGGTTCGTTAGTGCGAATATTATCAATGGAAAAGTTTTCTATTGCCAATTCCCTGATTTTTAGCATTTCATCCAACTCTTTACTTACGTCTGTTCCATTGTCCCATAAATGGGCCAATACATGTGCACTCCCTTGGGGTCTTGCATCTTGGTCGGTTATAAATCGGAGTCCATCATCCTTCGCCTTAGCCAGGATTTGATTTAATCCGCTAACTTCAGATGTACCTTCTGGAAAATCCGAGTAAGAATAGGCCACTGTTACCTTATCCCAATCACCAATTTTTGTATCATAGGCGTTTGAAAAATCCAACGCACCATTTTTGATTTCAAACTGTGGATGTGGATAGTCCATTACCGAAGATTTATCGGTGGTACTCGCCGCATAGTTATGGGCAAATCCCAACGTATGCCCTATTTCATGAGCGGATAATTGCCGTATCCTAGCCAAAGCCAAATCTAACATCGGTTTATAATTATCGTCCCTTTCAGCAAATGGTTTGTTCATTAATGCCTGGGCGATTAGAAAATCTTGACGGATTCGTAAACTACCCAAGCTCACATGTCCTTTTATAATTTCGCCAGTTCTTGGGTCGGTGATGCTACTCCCATAACTCCACCCACGGGTTGACCGATGTACCCATTGGATAACATTATATCTAACGTCCAGAGGGTCGGCATCATCGGGTAACATCTTAAGTTGAAACGCATCTTTGTAACCGATGGCTTCAAAAGCTTGGTTCCACCAGCGACCGCCATCCAACAAAGCGGACCTTATTGGTTCCGGTGTTCCATTATCCAAATAATAAATGATAGGTTCAACAGCTTCGCTTACTTCAGCACCCGGATTCTTTTTCGCTAAACGATGCCGTGTGATAAAACGTTTTAGGATTGGCGACTCCACTGGCGTAGAATAATCATAATATGAAAATGGATAGGAACCACTTCTTGGGTCAAAAATTCTTTTTTCATATCCCTTATCAGGCAAAGCAATAAAGGAAGTATGCTGAGCAACCGTTATCAAAGATGGGTCAGGTACTACGGAACGTATATAATCACCTTCCGGTTCTCCCTTAAAGGTCATTGTCATATCAAATTCCACATTCTGAGGAAACGCCTTTGTACGATCAAGCGCGAAGGCGCTTTTGGATTTATCCAAACTATAGGAGCCCTGTTTCGCCCTCTTTAATCTATTGGATACCCCATGGGCATCCTGCATCAAAAAATCGGTAAGGTCAATAATATAAGTACCGTTCGTTTCCTCTTCAATCTTAAAACCGAACAAAATCGATTTTGCAAAGGCTTGTTCTACAGATTTACGTTCCAAATCATTATCCGTTAATGCCCTGAATTTTAAGTTTGGCTGAACCAGAAGTAACTTATTCCCAGCCTTTTTAAAGAAAACTACTTGCTCATTACCCAATTGCCCCCTATCCAATCCAATATCATTACTACCTATACCACTACTTAAGGAATAGACATAAAGAAATTCTTTGTCCAACTCCTCAACCTCCATAAATATCTTGTCATTGTCCTCGTCGTAATAGAAATCAAAAAGTCCATTATACTTTTTGAAAACTTTCTTCTTTTCCGAAAATTGTGAGGTTAGCATTTGGCAGACAAACAAACCCAATAATAACATGGTACTATTTTTCATAACAGGTGGTTTAAGTTCTAAATGTATAGAAAATATGACAAAGGATTCTGTTAGTAAACCCCTAAACTCAAAAAAATGGAATTGCTAAAAAAAACCTTTTTTTTTTGAAAAAACTTAAAAAGCTATCCTTATTTATCCTAAAATCACATATGATATTACCCCTAAAACCAGTATCTTTTAGAAAAATCTAATATACATGGGGAACATTGAAAATCAAATATTTTCTTCCTACCAAAGAAACCCTGATTTGTACGATGAAATTTATGACTCCAATGGGAACATTAAGGAGGTTTATCAAAAATTATTCAGTCTTTATGGGGAGCATTCTATTAAGGATTATGTAAACCTGAACGCCAAAGCAAAGGCATCTTTTTTCAACCAGGGTATTACATTTCAGGTCTATGGCGAAAAAGAAACGCAGGAGAAAATTTTTCCATTTGATCTTTTCCCAAGAATTATTGATGCCGATGAATGGGACATTATTGAGAAAGGTGCGATACAAAGAAGTAAGGCATTAAATCTTTTTCTTTGGGATATTTATCATGACAAAAAAATATTAAAACAGGGTATAGTACCACTTGAATTGATTAGTTCATCAGCGAATTATCTGGACCAAATGAACGGAATTGATCCGCCTGGTGGCATTTATAATCATATCTCTGGGACGGATGTAATAAAACATAAGGACGGTCAATATTATGTACTAGAGGATAACATTAGATGTCCTTCCGGTGTAAGTTATGTAATCTGCAACCGCACCGCTTTAAAAAGAGCGTTGTTCGGGGTCTTTAATCATTATCAAACGTTTTCCGTAACCAATTATGCAGAGAACCTTCTGGAACTTCTGGAATCCGTCAAACCAAAAGGAGTGGATGTGCCCAATTGTGTAGTGATTACTCCAGGCATGTACAACTCCGCCTTTTATGAACACTCCTATTTGGCAAAAACTATGGGCGTTGAGCTGGTAGAGGGCAGGGATCTTTTTGTAGAAAATGATTTTGTTTATATGAAAACCATAAAAGGTCCTCAAAAAGTAGATGTCATCTATCGTCGTATAGATGATCTTTTTATGGATCCCTTAGAGTTTAGACCGGATTCCGCTTTGGGAGTTCCGGGCATTTTTGCAGCTTACAAAAAAGGTAACGTAACACTAGCCAATGCTCCTGGTACAGGTGTAGCCGATGATAAAGCCGTATATACCTATATGCCGCAGATTATAAAATATTATTTGAATGAGGAGCCAATTCTTAACAATGTTCATACCTATCACTGTAGTAGACCTGATGAATTAAAATATGTCCTTGAGAATATTGCGGAACTCGTTATTAAACCAGTGGATGAGGCTGGTGGTTACGGAATTTCAATTGGTAATAAATTAACCAAGGAGCAAATTGAGACCGTTAGGAAACAGGTGAAAGAAAATCCAAGAAAATATGTAGCCCAACCTATTATGTCACTATCGGTTCATCCTACTTATATTGACGATAGTGAATCTTTTGAACAAAGGCATGTGGATTTAAGAACTTTTACAATTTTAGGAAAGGATAAAGAATTTGTGCTTAAAGGCGGTCTTACACGTGTGGCATTACAAAAAGGAAATTTAATAGTAAATTCCTCTCAAGGAGGTGGGTCCAAAGATACTTGGGTTTTAAAACAATAAAAAAAATATGTTAGCAAGAGTAGCCAATAATCTTTTTTGGATGGGTCGTTATATAGAACGTTCAGAGCATATTGCACGTTATTTAAACGTAAATTATTTCTCCTCCCTTGATGCCCCTAATCTACAGTCTCAAAACCGACAGTTTGTATTACGTTCCATGCTTTTTATGGTGGGTGACCCCGTAAAGGATCAAAATACCGTTTTAGATGAGGAGGAAGTCCTGTTTAAAATCGGCTTGGATCCAAACTTTCAGTACTCAATACTTAATAATGTCAAGTACGCAAGGGAAAATGCCAATAGCGCAAGGGATCTTATTTCTACAGAGCTTTATGAAGCCATAAATAAGTTTTATCACTTTGTAGTAAACTATCCCGCAAAAGTTTTCGTCAAGAACGGACTTCATGATTTTACCGTAAACGTTACGGAGATGACGGCAATATTGAGAGGGAAAATCAGAGGAACATTACTTCATGATTCCGTTTATGCCATCATCCTTATGGGAGTGAATATTGAGAGGGCAACGCAGATAACCAGAATGATCAATTCAAAATACAATGATGCCATTAGTGCCCAAGGAAGTTACGGGGATAAATTCAGCAATAGTTTTGAATGGACAACTTTGCTCAAATGCGCTGAATCGTATGATATGATGCGTAGATTTTACAGAAAGACCCCTACCAGCATTTCCACATTGGAGTTTCTTATTCTTAACCCGAATTGTCCGCGTTCCGTAATGAATTCACTTAACCAGGTTTACAAGAATATTAAAATTCTAAATCCTGAGAGGCGCTATAACAAAGAGTCCACTGCGTTCCTTGTAGGTAGAACAAGGTCCGAATATGAATATAAGTATATTGAGGAAATAGAGCAGGACATTAAATCTTTTATCGAAAAAATATTACATAGCCTTACCGAGATAAGTAATAAGGTTGAAGAAGAGTTTTTCAACTTTTAGGCATCTTTAATTTAGCGTATCTTCGCTTTTATGCAACGAGAATATTCAATTACCTATAGAACAACCAACAAGTATGAAAATTGGGTAAATGATGCTTGCTGGCAATTTTTAATAATTCCCCAGGAAAATAATACTCAAGAATTTGTTACTGTTGATTTTACAAACTCCATTAATGCAATCAATGAATATTCCATTAACGGTTATGGTTTTAAATCGATAAGAGTTCATCCTAAGCAAAAATTCAGGGAAATTACGTTTGAGGCCAATTTTAAGTTGATTAAAAGAGATGTTAACCCGTTTGATTTTGAACCCGAAAACGATATCTCCGCATCCTACAGAAAGTTAAAAGACCTTAATTTTAAGGTAGATTTTGAGCCGTTTTTAAAGAAGACCCGTTTTACAACTTTACCTGAATTGGAAGAATCGCTTTTTCTTTTTGATGAAAACATATCGTTATTTGAAAACATTAAAGCTTTGAACGAATGGACATCCCAGTATCTTACTTTTAAGGCAGGAGTCACCAATGTGTCTACCACATTGAACGAAATTATAGGTAAAAAACAAGGTGTCTGTCAGGATTTCACGCATTTGTTTTGCGCTTTGGCGAGAAAAAACGGTGTTCCAGCGAGATATATTTCTGGGTATTTACATCAGGGAAATGGTTATTTTGGTGATTCCCAAATGCATGCCTGGGCTGAAGCTTACTTACCTAATATTGGCTGGATGGGCTTTGACCCAACCAATAATCTTCTAGTAAACGAAAACCATATTAAAGTTGCCCACGGTAAGGATTATAATGACTGTTCACCATTAAGAGGAATAATACAATCCGTTGGGGAAAATGAAACGTCACACTCGGTAATGGTAACGAGCCAACAGCAACAATAATTAGCTCCCATGTTGCTGATCAAAAATTAAATTTTCTGATACAAAATGATTTTTGGGCTAAACTTCAGTAGATCAAAAAATCAAGCATCACAAAAAAGAGTACTATTTTTGTTTGAAATAAGAATGACATGACAATTACTACAGACCATTATAAAGGTCTTATAGATCGCCTTGGTGCGTTAAGGAGGTATCTTTGACATTGATGGCAAGCTTATAGAGATAGAAAACGAGCAAGAAAAAACGCTTGCACCGGACTTCTGGGACAATCCCCAAGAGGCTCAGGCTCACATGAAATTTATTCAGTCCAAAAAACAATGGGTGGATGATTTTAATATGGCCAAAACTTTGGTCAACGACCTAGAGGTCTTGTTGGAGTTTCAAGCGGAAGGAGAAATTTCTGAGGAAGAAGTTGAGAAACAGCATCAAAAGGCATTGAACAGCCTGGAAAAGATGGAGTTTAAGAACATGCTCTCTGAGGAAGGCGATGAATTACCCGCAGTACTGCAAATTACCGCTGGCGCCGGTGGTACGGAAAGCTGTGATTGGGCAGCAATGCTTATGCGTATGTACATGATGTGGGCGGAAAAGAATGGATACAAAGTAAAAGAGCTGAATTTTCAAGAAGGTGATGTAGCAGGTATTAAAACCGTAACCTTAGAGATTGATGGGGAATATGCTTTCGGCTGGTTGAAGGGAGAAAATGGCGTTCATAGACTTGTTCGGATTTCTCCATTTGACAGTAATGCCAAAAGACATACCTCGTTTGTGTCCGTTTACGTGTATCCCCTAGTAGATGATAGTATAGAGATTGATGTAAATCCCGCGGACATAACCATAACTACGGCAAGATCTAGCGGAGCAGGTGGTCAGAATGTAAACAAGGTGGAAACGAAGGTACAGTTGGTGCATCATCCCACCGGAATTCAAATCTCTTGCTCCGATTCCCGTAGCCAGCATGATAATAGGGCTACTGCCATGAAAATGCTAAAATCTCAATTGTATGAAATAGAACTGAGGAAAAAGATGGAAGCCCGCCAAGAAATAGAATCCTCCAAAATGAAAATTGAATGGGGTTCTCAAATCCGAAATTATGTTATGCATCCTTATAAATTGGTGAAAGACGTAAGGACTGCTGAAGAGACCGGGAATGTTGATGCTGTGATGGATGGAGATATAGACGCTTTCCTAAAATCATATCTGATGATGATGGGACAAAAAGAAGAAGATTAATCTATCTTTAATTTATTCTATAAGTGTTATCCAGTTTTTAAACATAACTATGAACAAGTAAACAAGTTTCAAGAATATTTATAATGATCAAGATTTACCACAATCCGCGTTGCGGAAAATCTAGGGAAGGGCTAGAAGTTTTAGAAAATTCTGGCAAGGAGTTTGAAGTAATAAAATATTTACAAGAAATACCTTCAAAGGAAGAGCTAAGAGCTGTTGTAAATTGTCTTGGAATTACACCAGAAAACTTGATAAGAAAGAATGAATCGGTTTGGAAAGAAAAATTTAGGGGAAAATTAATGTCCGATGAGGAAATGCTTGATGCTATGATTATGTACCCCAAGCTGATTGAAAGACCCATTGTTATCAATGGCAACAAGGCGGTTATTGGCAGACCGGCATCAGAAATAAATTCAATAATATAATTTATTATTGTTTAATAAAATTAAAATAATATTAAACATTTTAACGAAGATTTAACCAAAGTCGGTTAAACCAAAGTCTAATTTTACAATCTTACATCATGAAAACTTTAGTCAAAAGAAGAAGTTCTAAGTATTTAATGCTGTTTTTATTGCTGTTCACTGGAACTGAATTTTATGCCCAGTACGGTTATGGCGGAGGCGGATATGGTTACGGAAGAGGTGGATATGGTTATGGCAGACAACGAAGTGCCATTCCACAAGCCCAAGAAACACCAAAGAAAGAAGAACCTAAAACAGCAGAGGAATTAGTGGATGGGGAAATGCCATCTATTACGAAAGCCTTAGAGTTGAACGAGTTTGAAACCGCGGTACTAAGTTCCGTTCTAAAGAAATATGTTCAAGAAAGGATTGAGGCCCAGATTTTAAAACTGCCTCCTGAAAAAATGAGGGAAGTGTATGAAAACATTACCAAGAGACAGGATGAGGAATTAAAAGCGGGACTCCCTTTAGAAAAATATGAAGCCTTCGTTGAGCTTCAAAAAAATGGGGTTGCTAAGACCTTAAAGAATAAGAAGAAAAAAAAGAAACGTAAAAAAAATAAAACCTAACCTAATGAAGAAATTTTTCCTGTTACTCCTTACACTTTCGCTTACCACTATAAACAGTCAAAGACCAGGAGGACCAGAACAAGGACCGGAACCTATCACCATAACAGGAAAAGTAATTGATCAAGAAAATAACCAGCCCTTGGAGTATGCAACCTTTGTGTTGCAAAGCGTAAACGACCCCAGTAAGGTTACTGGCGGAATTACGGACGAAAAAGGAATCTTCAGCGTTGAAACGAATCCAGGCACATATAATTTAAGCGTAGAGTTTATTGGATATAAGACTTTTAAGAGCAACAATCGTAATCTTACGGAGAATACGAATATGGGCACTATAAGTCTTGAGATTTCAGCCGCACAACTGGAAGGTGTAGAGGTTGTGGCAGAAAAAACCACTGTTGAAGTCCGTTTGGACAAAAAAGTTTATAATGTAGGTAAGGATTTAACGACAAGTGGCGCAAATATTAGCGATGCACTAGCTAATATACCATCGGTTACGGTAGATGTAGACGGTGCTGTCGCATTACGTGGTAATGAGAACGTCCGTATCCTTATTAACGGTAGACCGTCGGCACTGGCCGGTTTTGGTTCAACAGATGCCTTAAGACAGCTTCCCGCAGACGCCATTGAAAAAGTAGAGGTAATAACTAGTCCATCCGCAAGATACGATGCTGAGGGAACAGCAGGAATCCTTAATATCGTCTTGAAAAAAGAAAAAACACTTGGTTTCAATGGATCTATTAATACGACGGTAGGCTATCCTGTTTCCAGTTCCATAACATCTAACCTGAATTTAAGAACTGATAAGTTTAACATCTTTAATACTATTGGTTATAGATATAGGGAAGGACCTGGAAATGGATTTTTCGATAATTTCTATACGGATACCATAGTCGGAAATTTGGATAGAATAATTGAGGATAGGGATATTGACAGAAAGGATAATGGGATAAATATCAACTTAGGAATCGAATATTTTCTAACGGATAAATCCTCACTTACCGCAAGTGCTTTTGGTCGTTTTTCAGATTCGGAAGATATAACGGCAAACAACACCACTCGTTTTTTAACCAATACTGTAGATAGTAGGACACTAAGGAGGGAAGTTGAAAACGAGGATGATAAAAGCTACCAGCTTTCCTTAAATTACATCAACAATATTAACGATGAGGGGCATAAATTAACTGCGGATTTTCAGTATTCGGCGGACAAAGAGGTAAAACCTACCACCATTGTAGAAAATAATACGTTCCCAAATACAGACCTTTTAGCGCTTGAGAATATTTTTGAAATTGAAAAACAAAATGAGATTCTTGCACAGATAGATTATGTTCTGCCCATTGGCGATGCACAGTTTGAAGCAGGATACCGAGGCAATTTTGAGGAGAACGATAACGATTACCAGTTGGACGAGTTCAACCAAGATACAGGGGAATTCGTTACAAATTTGGGCCTTACCAACAGGTTCGTTTACAACCAAAATGTACATGCGCTTTATTCGCAATACGGTAACAAATTTGGTGAATTTTCCTTTTTGCTTGGGCTTCGTATGGAAAATACACAACTTAAAGGAAATGTTACGGGTGTTGATTTAGAACAATTACAAGAAATCCTCGGTCCGGATATCGATTTAAATTTTGATAAGAACTATTTAGGGCTTTTCCCCACTCTTAACCTTACTTACGAACTCAGCGAGACAGAAAATTTCACTTTGGGCTACAATCGAAGAATAAATAGACCAAGAGGATTTTTCATCAACCCGTTTCCATCAAGATCTAGCCGTACCAACGTGTTCCAAGGAAATCCTGATTTAGACCCGGCTTATGCGAATGCTTACGATCTTGGTTATTTGAAAAGATGGGATAAATTAACCCTTACTTCATCTGTTTACTATCAAAAGGAAACAAATGCTTTTGAGCGAATTCAGGAAGCTACTGGACAGACTACAATAGACGGAATAGAAATAATCCGTTCCTTGCCTATCAATCTTTCAACAAATGAAAGAATTGGAGCCGAAATCGGCGTGCTCTACAATCCGGAAAAATGGTTACGTTTAAACGGTAGTTTCAATTTCTTCCAGTTTAATACAGAAGGAATTTTTAATCAAGTGGATTATGGTGCCAAAAATACGAGTTGGTTTGCGAGATTTAGTTCCAAAGTTACCTTACCGGGTAAAATAGATTGGCAGACTAATGGTTTCTACAGGGGGCCTTCTCAGAATGCACAGACGGAAAGCGAAGGCATTTTCTCTTTGGATCTGGCCTTTAGCAAAGATGTTTTTAACGATAACGGTACTATTGGATTTAATGTAAGTGATCTTTTAAATTCCAGAAAAAGGCGTTCATTTACAGAGACCGAGTTTTTTACTTCGGATAGTGAATTCCAGTGGAGAGTAAGGCAGTTTACATTCTCTTTTATCTATAGAATCAACGAAAAGAAAAAGCCCAATAGAGGTGGGCAGCGAAACGATGATGGCGATGACGAGGAGTTTGGAGCTTAATTGAAACGGAGATTTTAAAAACAAAAAGGAGCCAATTGGCTCCTTTTTTTATGCTTGTCTCGCGGCTCTTTTCTTGTCGCGTCTTTCTTTTAAAAGTTCTCTAATATTTCCAAACAACCAGTATGGAACTACAAATGTTAATAAGAATATCATCAACCAAAAACCAATGGTAAGTATGGTCAAAAATGCTAAAAATCCTAAATACTGGTCAAATTCAAACATATCTAATAACTTATTACGTCACAAAGATACCATAATCGATTTATTTTTTGCAAGCCATCGCTTAAATAAATTTCTACTTCTAAAATTCATTCTTCAAAATAAAATCCAATCCTTTATTTTTAGCTTAGAACGTATATCTTAACTTTATACCATAACAAATTACAACTCATGGAATATAGAATAGAAAAAGACACAATGGGCAAGGTAGAAGTGCCTGCTGATAAATATTGGGGAGCGCAAACGGAACGTTCTAGAAATAACTTTAAAATAGGTCCGGCGGCATCTATGCCTCTAGACATCGTCTATGGTTTTGCATATCTCAAAAAGGCAGCCGCTTATGCCAATTGCGAGTTAGGTGTTCTTTCTACAGAAAAAAGAGATTTGATAGCGCAAGTTTGTGATGAGATTTTGGGTGGCGAACACGATGACCAGTTTCCTTTGGTCATTTGGCAAACAGGTTCAGGAACGCAAAGCAATATGAACGTAAATGAAGTTATTGCGAACCGGGCGCATGAAATTGCAGGTCGCAAAATTGGGGAAGGTGAAAAGACCATTCAACCAAATGATGATGTAAACAAATCACAGTCGTCCAACGATACATTTCCTACAGGAATGCATATTGCCGCCTATAAAAAAATAATGGATGTAACCATTCCGGGAATAACCCAGTTGAGAAATACGTTGGATAAAAAAGCAAAGGAATTTCAAAAGGTGGTTAAAATAGGCCGTACCCATTTAATGGATGCCACTCCCCTAACCCTTGGGCAAGAGTTCTCAGGTTATGTATCCCAATTGGATCATGGGCTTAAAGCTTTGAAAAATACCTTGGATCATTTGAGTGAATTGGCACTGGGGGGAACTGCCGTAGGTACTGGTCTCAACACACCTGAAGGTTACGATGTTTTAGTTGCTAAATATATCGCTGATTTTTCTGGTTATCCTTTCAAAACAGCAGAGAACAAATTTGAAGCGCTTGCGGCTCACGATGCCATAGTGGAAACCCATGGTGCGCTGAAACAACTTGCTGTTTCCTTGAACAAAATTGCAAATGATATTCGAATGATGGCTTCTGGACCACGTTCTGGCATTGGGGAAATCATTATTCCTGCAAACGAGCCTGGTAGTTCTATTATGCCAGGAAAAGTAAATCCGACGCAGTGCGAAGCATTGACGATGGTATGTGCGCAAGTTATGGGCAATGATGTTGCCATAGGTGTTGGCGGCACACAGGGTCATTATGAATTAAATGTATTCAAACCAATGATGGCGGCCAATATTTTACAATCCGCACAATTGCTGGGGGATGCCTGCATCAGTTTTGAGGAGAATTGTGCAATTGGAATAGAACCTAATCGTGAGGTCATTAAGCAGTTACTGAATAATTCTTTAATGCTTGTAACTGCATTAAACACCAAGATTGGTTACTATAAAGCTGCTGAAATAGCCAATACCGCCCATAAGAACGGAACTACCTTAAAAGAGGAAGCTGTTAATCTAGGATACGTAAGTGCTGAGGATTATGATGAATGGGTAAAACCTGAGGATATGGTGGGAAGCTTAAAATAGATTTCTAAAATAATCAAAAATAAAAAGGGCGGTTCAATTGAACCGCCCTTTTATCTTAATGGATAGTGTACCTTACTTTAAGGTGAACTGTGAAGTTCCTAGTAATTTCAAATTGTCATCATATACATTTACCATGTACTGACCTTTTTGAAAGTCACCAGCTGGCTTGTTGATATAATCACAGATGTCCAAAGACTTATTCTCATAATAGAACCCAGTTCCTTTGCTGTAAGTAATGGAAGCTCCATTATCATTTGATTTAGAAAAACTTTCTCCTAAAACATTTCCTTGTGGATCTAAAGTTTCAATATAGAACTCTCTGTCACCCGCTTGAGCGATAACGTTGTCAGCAACTGTAAAACAGATTTTAAATTTATCGGTTGACCTAGCTCTCTGAGTTGATACCAATTTTCCGCTATTTCGCTCCCTAACTGCATCAACATTGATTTTAGATAGGTTTAACGCGGAACCTTTTTCAACCGCATCTGCTAGTTGTGTATTCTGTACCACCAAAGAATCGTTGAAAACTGTTTGCTTTTCCAACTCAACATAAGTGCTGTCACGTTGCATGGCAATCATTGTGTTAGAACGAGTCAAGGAATCAACTTGCTTCAATAGCTGCTCTCTTTCAGCTTTCAAAACCCCAACTTGTCTTCTGTATCTTGCCAAAGAAGAAATATCGGCTTTCATTGTTTGTACAGAATCAATGTATTTTGCAATATTGTCCCTTGCGGTAACCAATTCTTCATTGGTAGCATTGCTTTCCAAAATAGCTTTGTCATATTCGGACTTTAAGCTGTTTAAATCGGCAACAACCAATTCTTTCTCCTGAGTAAGGACACTTTCCGTTTTCTTTTTATCCTGATAAAGACTAACGGTGTAAATAATGGTACCTAAAAGCACTACACCCAGTAATGCGGCCAATACCTTCAATCCATTGTTATTTTTTGTTTCAGTCATAATGTAATCTTTAATTAACCTTTGTTGATCGTGATATAAATTTGTTTGTATCAGTTTATATACGAGCAGAATAGTTTTTTAGATGTTACAAGTGTTAAATTTTTAAAATTGAAGAATGGAGAAGTCTTAACTTTATATTTATTACTGCGGAAAACAACTGAAAATATGATTGAAATAGTCCCTTTTGCCTCCCACCACGCAAAAGCCTTTAGGGAGCTAAATACTGCCTGGCTGGAAAAATATTTTTATGTTGAAGAAAAAGACACAGCGCTTTTGGAAAATAGCAAGGAGTATATTCTAGATAAGGGTGGTTATATTTTTATGGCAGTTATGGATGGGAAACAGATTGGTTGTTTTAGTCTAATACCACATACCAAAACTATTTACGAACTTGGGAAGATGGCTGTGTCCGAAAATTATCAAGGTAAAAAAATTGGTCAGCGCTTATTAGAATATGCTATCGCATTTGCGAAACAAAGACATTGGGAGAAAATCATCCTATACTCTAGTACTAAATTACCTACGGCACTGTATATTTATAAAAAATATGGATTTGAAATGGTCGAATTAGAAAAAAATCTACCATATGCCCGAAGCGATATCAAAATGGAGCTTAATTTAAATAATAAAAATTAGAACTATGAAGAAAGTCACAACATGCTTACTAGTCCTTACAGTTATTCTTCTTGGGTGCAAAGAAGAAAAAAAATCAGAAAAAAATGACGCTGCGAAAATGGAACAACCAGAAACGGTAGGCAAATCATCTGAGATAGAAATAATTCCGATTGAACATGCCACAACTGTTTTGGAATGGAATGACGTCACTATTTATGTAGACCCCGTGGGCGGTGCTGAAGCCTTTGCAGGACAAAAGGAACCGGACCTAATCTTGATTACGGATATCCACGGAGATCATTTTAGTCTGGAAACCTTGCAGGCCCTGAACACATCCAAAGCAAAAATTATAGTTCCACAGGCGGTTGCCGATAAAATACCGGAGAAATTTACACCGCAATTGGATATCTTAAATAATGGAGATTCCAAAGAACGGTTTGATATTACTGTTGAGGCCATTCCCATGTACAATCTTAGGGAAGAGGCTAAAGACTTCCACGTAAAAGGTCGTGGAAACGGTTATGTACTAAATATGGGTGACCAGCGCATCTATTTTTCCGGAGATACTGAGGATATACCGGAGATGCGTACCTTGGAAAATATTGATAAAGCCTTTGTCTGTATGAATTTGCCTTATACTATGACAGTAGAAAGTGCTGCTTCAGCGGTTTTGGATTTTAAGCCTAAGCAAGTATATCCTTATCATTACCGTGGTAGACCGGAGGTGAGCGACATTAGCAAATTCAAGCAATTGGTTAACGAAGGAAATCCAGATATTGAAGTAGTACAACTGGATTGGTATCCAAAGGAAGATTATTAGTGCTTCTAATAAAAACCAACAAAAAGCTCCCGAGATTTTCGGGAGCTTTTTTTATTATAAACCTTTAAACTATCGTATTAATTTCTTGTACTTGATACGTTTTGGCATGATGTCCGCTCCCAAACGTTTTTTTCTATTTTCCTCATAATCCGAGAAAGAACCTTCAAAGAAATACACTTGTGAATCTCCTTCAAAAGCCAATATATGGGTGCAAACCCTGTCCAAAAACCATCTATCGTGTGAAATGACTACGGCACAACCTGCAAAATTTTCAAGTCCTTCTTCCAATGCCCTTAACGTATTTACATCCAAATCGTTGGTAGGCTCATCCAGTAGTAGTACGTTACCTTCTTCTTTTAAGGTCATGGCCAAATGAAGTCGGTTACGCTCCCCCCCGGACAACATACTTACCTTTTTGTTCTGCTCGCTACCAGAAAAATTAAATCGACTTAAATAAGCCCTTGAATTCACTTGTCTACCGCCCATCATGATAAGCTCCTGCTCATCGCTAAAATTTTGCCAAATAGTTTTCTCCGGGTCAATATTGGAATGGCTCTGGTCTACATAGGCTATTTTAGCAGTGTCCCCAACCTCAAACTCACCCTTATCCGGTGTTTCTTCATCCATAATCATACGAAAGATTGTTGTCTTACCTGCGCCATTAGGGCCAATAATACCCACTATTCCCGCTTGAGGAAGTTTAAAAGCTAAATCTTCATATAAGAGTTTATCGTCATAAGCCTTACTTACGCCTTTAGCTTCAATAACATTGGTTCCCAACCGAGGACCGTTAGGGATATAAATTTCAAGTTTTTCATCCAGCTGCTTTTGGTCTTGACTCAACAATTTGTCATAATTTTTGAGACGCGCTTTTTGTTTGGTCTGCCTACCTTTCGCCCCTTGTCTTACCCACTCCAACTCACGTTCCAAAGTCTTTTGACGTTTGGAGGCCGTTTTGCTTTCTTGGGCAAGGCGTTTGGATTTTTGGTCCAGCCAAGAGGAATAATTTCCTTTCCAGGGTATGCCTTCCCCCCTATCCAATTCTAAAATCCATCCGGCTACGTTATCCAAGAAGTATCTATCATGCGTAACCGCGATGACCGTTCCCTTATATTGTGCCAAATGATGTTCCAACCAATGAACCGATTCGGCATCCAAATGGTTCGTAGGTTCGTCCAGTAACAAAATCTCCGGCTCTTGAAGCAATAGTCTACATAGTGCGACACGACGTCTTTCCCCTCCGGAAAGTACCGCTATTTTTTTATCCGATTCCGGGGTACGGAGTGCATCCATTGCTATTTCCAGTTTGGTATCCAGTTCCCAGGCATCGGAAGCATCTATCTTATCTTGAAGCACAGCTTGCTTGTCCATAAGTTTCTGCATCTTGTCCGCATCTTCGTAGACTTCCGGCAGACCGAACATATCATTGATTTTATTGTACTCATCCAGAATGGCTACGGTATCCGCAACCCCTTCCTTTACGACCTCTAGAACGGTTTTGTTCTCGTCCAATTGCGGTTCTTGCTCTAAGTATCCCACATTATAACCTGGCGAAAAAACAACATCACCTTGAAAGTTTTTATCCACCCCAGCAACGATTTTTAGCAATGTGGATTTACCCGAACCGTTAAGACCGAGAATTCCAATTTTAGCTCCATAAAAAAAGCTTAGATAGATATTCTTTAGAACAGGCGTATTGGCATTTTTATAAGTCTTGGTAACCCCAGACATGGAGAAAATGACTTTTTTATCGTCGGACATCTTTAACGTTTAAGTGTTTGAAATTTATTGCTGAACTGTAAAAATATAGGTAGTAGCTAAAATCTATTTTCTGAACTTTGGCTTGAGCTTGAATTTTGTTATACTCTTCCTTTAAGGGCATTAAAAACCCATGCGATTGCAAAGAAACCAATACCCACAGAGGCGAATCCCCAACCGGCAACATCGTCATACCTAAAAGCGCCTAAAGCAATAAGTGAGACTCCAACTACAATCATTATAAAAGTGGCCCAGGCTAAAACGGTATTCTTATTCATTCCCATTATTCTTTCAATTTGATTTGTGGTAACTTCAAATATCGGGAATTTTATAAAAATAAAAGTACCTTTTAATAGCTTTTATGACTCAAAAGGAAAGCGAATACCTGCTTTTTCCCTTACCATGTCAAGTAGTCTGCATAAATCAGATGTATTTTGATGGCTCCATAAATCGCTCTCCAACTTTTTTTGATTTAAACATCGTTCTACTTCTTCAATTTCATAGGTATATCCCTTTCCAAGTTTGCCTACCTCTATATCCTTAATTTCATCTCCTTTTTCCAAAACATAACCCGTGGTCTCGTGCCACCTAGGTTTAATATAGATAGAGCCAAGACTACCGGCGATTTCAGCCTTCATTTCAGAATTTGAGGACAATCCACTGAACAATAAACTCTGCGCATCATCATATTCAAATATCATGGATGTTTGGATTTCCACCCCAGTTTTATAGAATTTGGATTGTGCTGTAATTTTGTTGGGCATTCCTAATAAAAGATAAGAAAGAAAGATTGGATAGATTCCTATATCCAAAACGGAGCCTCCCGCAAGTTCGGGATTCAACAATCTTCCTTTTTCATCGCGATCAAGTCCGTAAAAGGCGAAATCGGCATTTAAATATCCAATCTTTCCTATTTCTCCACTATCAACCAGTTTCTTAACCTCCCGTATCGTTGGATTAAACCTACTCCATAACGCTTCCATCAAAAAGACTTTTTTCCCTGCGGCCTTTTCCAGCATGCGGTTTACTTCACCAAGATTTACGCCCATTGGTTTTTCGCATAGCACACTTTTGCCATGCTCCATTGCCAAAATACTTAACTCGGCATGCGATGTGTGTGGCGTAGCAATGTAAACAACGTCCACGGTATCACTTTTAAATAGTTCCTCATAATCGCCAAATGAATTTGGAGCCTCATAAGTGGCCGAAAACGCTTTCGCCTTATCCAAACTTCTGGAAGCGACTGCATTTAGCTTATTATTGGCCACCAATGCCAAATCCTTTGCGAAAGTGTGGGCTATATTTCCTGCCCCGACTATTCCCCATCTAATCATAATTAATTATCCGTTTAGGTTTACCCAAATGTACTCAATTTTACTCCTTATCTTTAGACTGTAATTTGAAAAATAAGTAATGGATATCAAGTTTAACCAAAATGAAGATGCAAATAAGTTACAACTGTCAGAACTAAGAAAAAGGCTCGCAGAAGTAAGTTTGGGTGGTGGAAAGGCACGAATTGAAAAGCAGCACAAGCAGGGAAAAATGACGGCCAGGGAGCGTATTGACTACCTTTTGGACCCAAAATCCGACCGAATTGAAATCGGCGCTTTCGTAGGCGACGGAATGTACGAAGCGCATGGCGGATGTCCATCCGGTGGCGTTATTATTAAAATAGGATATGTTTCCGGCAAACAGTGCGTGGTGGTTGCCAATGATGCTACCGTTAAGGCTGGAGCTTGGTTTCCGATTACAGCCAAAAAGAATTTAAGAGCACAGGAAATTGCAATAGAAAATAAGTTGCCTATAATCTATTTGGTGGACAGTGCCGGGGTTTACTTACCCCTACAGGACGAAATATTTCCGGATAAAGAGCATTTTGGTCGAATTTTTAGAAATAATGCGATAATGAGCAGTATGGGCATTACACAAATTTCCGCTGTAATGGGAAGTTGCGTAGCTGGTGGTGCCTATTTACCCATTATGAGCGATGAAGCTCTAATTGTTGACAAGACGGGAAGCATTTTTCTTGCCGGAAGCTACTTAGTGAAAGCGGCTATTGGAGAAAGTATTGATAATGAGACGTTGGGTGGTGCTACTACGCATTGTGAGATTAGCGGAGTAACGGATTATAAGGCCAAAGATGATGCCGATGCACTGGATACCATTAAAAATATTATGGATAAAATTGGGGACTTTCCAAAAGCGGGATTCAATCGTAGTAAAGTTGCGAAGCCAAAGGAAAAACCCGAAGATATTTATGGTATTTTACCTCATTCCAGATCGGAACAGTACGATATGATGGAAATCATTAAACGATTGGTGGATAATTCGGAGTTCGAGGAATACAAGGCCGGTTACGGGCAAACGATACTTACCGGTTACGCCCGTATTGATGGTTGGGCCGTGGGCATCGTCGCCAACCAGCGTAAAGTCGTCAAAACCAAAAAAGGAGAAATGCAATTTGGTGGTGTCATCTATTCCGATTCTGCGGATAAGGCCACTCGATTTATTGCAAATTGCAACCAAAAGAAAATACCATTGGTCTTTCTACAGGATGTAACAGGGTTCATGGTGGGCAGTAAAAGTGAGCATGGCGGTATCATTAAAGATGGTGCTAAGATGGTGAATGCCGTTAGTAATTCCGTAGTGCCAAAATTTACGATTGTCATTGGTAATAGTTATGGAGCAGGCAATTATGCTATGTGCGGAAAGGCCTATGACCCAAGATTGATCGTTGCGTGGCCGAGTGCTGAATTGGCAGTGATGAGCGGAAATTCAGCCGCCAAAGTATTATTACAGATTGAAACAGCTTCCCTGAAGAAAGAAAGGCGAAACGATTACGGAGAAAAAGGAAAACGAGCTTATTTGATAAGATCAAGAAGCGGTATGATGACCAAGTATCTCCCTACTATGCCGCATCACGTTTATGGACTGATGCCATTATAGATCCGTTGGATACTCGTAAATGGATATCAATGGGCATAGAAGCGGCAAATCACGCTCCTATTGAAAAGCAATTTAATATGGGGGTGCTACAGGTCTAGGTAGTTATTTGGAATCGTTTTCCAATTGCATTGGAACATTAACAAAATCCTTCTTATCGATTTCTACAGAAAGTCTTTTGTAACCTTTTTTACTAAAAAAGAGTACATCCTTTTTATCGGCATGAATGGAATATCTACCATCTTTATTGGAAGTAACCGTTTCTTTTGTCCTATTGTTCAAAATAGTTACATCAGGTAACATACGTCCGGAAAATATTGTGAAGCCCGAAATTTTTCTTTGTTCCAACTTTTCTTGAGCTACCTTGGCTTCAATTTTTCTGGCTTTTTTCTGAGACACCCATGTAGAGGTTTCCAAGTAGTAGGCCATATTGGTATCGG
>CAWKFV010000021.1:0-11900 GCA_963848865.1 uncultured Flavobacteriaceae bacterium
AGGGAAAGCCAAGGATCGTAATCCTTGGCTTTTTTATGTAAGGTACAACCAATCACGATTTTGACCTCCTACTTTTATCGTATCTCGGGTTTGTACAAGGCTGAAATTTCAAGCTGCTTATAAACTGGACTTACTACATTTGACTACTATTGATTAAAACCTTTTTTATTAATCTTCAGCTTTTAACAGATAGAAAAAAATGATATAAATAAATTGCAAACATTACGATTGACAATAACGGATTTATGATGGTTGACATACTACTTTTCAATGGTTGACAACAATTTTTAAATATACCTTACCTATTAATATACCTTGTATTGAGCAAACCCCAAATCAATAAATTATGTATTCTAAAATCTATTTGGTTGATGATATAGAACTTGTAAATCTAATGCATCAGGTACTCTTAAGGAAATTAGGCCTAGAGGACAAAGTAATCTCCTTTACTAATCCTGAAAATGCATTAGATCAATTACGACTACAAAAATCTAATTCGCAGCCTGTTCTTGTGCTGTTAGATATCAATATGCCGGAGATGACAGGTTTTGAATTCCTTGAATTTATGGTACTTGAAGAATTCCCTTCCAATATTGATGTGGTAATGGTGACTTCTTCCGTTTTCGATGAAGACAGAGCCTTGGCCCGAACTTTCCCCCAGTATGTCAAAGATTTTGTCGTCAAACCTTTAAGGACGGAGAAACTAGAAAAACTGGCACTACCAGATGTAGATAATTTCCTTTTCGAAAAGCAGTCTGAAGACACATTCAATAATTCAAAAGAAACTGGATAAAATTTTAAATGATAATTGTCCAAGACAGTATATCTTAAGTCACCCCCGATTTAATTATATTAAGAATTAATTTTAGTAGGCTGTTTCTAATCGTTACAGACATTTGTCCAATTTCTTTTTGGACAGTGCTTTTTCAATGTAATCCTTCACCAAAGAGTATGACAGGGCCTTTAATCTATCCGATTTAGCTATTGATGAACTTAATACATTTATTTCGATCTCATGTTTAAAATTGAGGCTTATTATCTAATCGAGAAAATCCCAACCCGACGAAATAGACATATGAATATCAAGAAATACTAAGAAAACTGACACCTTTGAATTCTTTAAATATTCTATTGCATCGTCAACATTTGTAAAATCCCAAACAAATATTAATTCATCGCAGCGATGTATGCCTTTCTTGTTAATAGGTTGGATACACTATAATTAGTAAAGGTAATTTGTATTTTTTTGTCAGATATACCCGTTTATCCTTATGGTTCAGCAATACTAACCTATTTGTAAAAATAAAATATGCTTCTTCAAAAATCCTGACTTAAATAACATAACCCTCCAACCTATTTTTTTTAGCCTAACAACCCGTCAGCTCACTGAAAATAAACTTTGCAACTTTGCCGCATCAAATCACTTAATAGTTGTAATAATAATTGTGATAACTTAAGTAAGAAAGTATTTACCTTTAGTTTAATTTTTTTTCTTTTGGATACTATACGAGTTTTTCCCAGTAGAGCAACATGTTCTTTATATATTCGGAAAAGTTCTCAATATCGTACGGCTTGGTAACAAACGCATTGGCGTGATTTTGATACGCATAGTTGATGTCTTTCAAATCACTGGATGTTGTTAAAATTACAACAGGTATATCAGCGTATCTTGAATCAGCCTTTAAAAATTTCAATACCTGTCTGCCATCAGGATTCGGTATATTGAGGTCCAATAAAATTAGGTCGAATAAGCCAATACTACCCCTTTGAGAAATATCCTTAATCTTTTTAAGGGCCATTTCACCATTGGTTGCCGTTTCTAAACGATACACAAGATCTAATTCATCGATAGCTTCCTGTATAATAAAGAGATCAGCTAGATTGTCTTCCACCAAAAGTATGTTCATAGTTTATTTCCTACTGTAGTAAAAATACTACTAAATAGTTAAAATTGGTAATCAAAATCCGTCAGTTTATTAAGTTTTTCTTTGTTAAATATAGAAAATTCCTTATTTTCTATTTGGGTAAACGGTATTTCCCAAAATATTCAATCCAACTCATGGAACAATCCCAGTTGACCAATATCTTTCTAGATCAAAGTAAAGCCCCATATTGGATTATTAATCTTGAATTTCAATTGCTTTATTCCAATAAAGCATACCAAGGCCTCACGAAAGTAGTGCCTGGGTTGACAAATAAACTGAACGAGTCGATATTTATCGAAGACGTTGGCAAAGAAGATGTTGAGAAGTGGGCAGCCTATTATAAAAGGGCTTTTAAAGGAGCATCTTTTGAAGCAGAAAATCACTATTATAATTCTGAGTTAAAAGAAACACAATATGGCCAAACAACTTTTGAACCTTTAAAAAACGAAGAGAACAAGATTTATGCGGTTGCTTGTCAATGGAAAAATGTATCACACATTGTAAACCATAAAAGTGAAGCCAAACAATTAATGGATTCTTCTTTGGATGTATTCTGCACTTTTAATGAGCAGGGTGAGTTTCTTTATGTCAGTGAAGCAGCAAAAGAGCACTGGGGCTATACACCTGCGGAATTAATGGGTACACCTTACAGGTCGTTGGTAATTGAGGAGGATGTAGCTGCCACATATTCAATAGGTACGACTATAAGGAACGGACAAGAAATTAAATCATTCTCAAATAGGTATCGAAAAAAAGATGGGGGAATTGCTTATAATATCTGGTCATCCAAATGGGACGAGCGTACAAAACTCTTTTACTCCGTGGCAAGGGACGGCAAGGAGAAACTTGAACAGGAAGAAAAATTACTTCAAAGCGAAAAACGTTTTAAAGCACTAGTAACAGGGGCATTCGACTTGGTGGCAGTGTTAGATACTAAAGGACATTATTTGTACATGAGCCCTTCAATCACTGCTATTGCTGGTATTCCCCCTGAAGAATTTATTGGTAAAAATGCATTTGACTTTGTTCATCCCGAAGACATTAAACAGACAGCAGCCGAACTGGAAAAATCAATAAAAGAGAATCGGGTAATAATGAAACCCTATCGTGCTAAAAACCATAAAAATGAATGGAGATGGGTTGAATCTATACTAACAAATATGTTAGGCAACTCAGCGATTAATGGCATTGTTATTAATTCAAGGGATATCACAGAAAAAATTGAACAAGAAGAGAAATTACTTCAAAGTGAAAGACGTTTTAAAGCACTAATTCAGGAGGGTTCCGATTTAATTGGAATTCTGGATACAGATGGCACCTATAGCTATGTAAGTCCAACAAGTAATGCTGTTCTTGGAATATCACCTGAAGAATTTATCGGCAGAAATGCCTTTGAATTTATTCATCCTGATGATGAGCCGAGAGTCTTAGCTGGTCTCCAAAAAGTACCTACAGAAAACAAAGTCACGCTGAAACCTTATCGTTTTTTAAACCACAAAAAAGAATGGCGTTGGGTAGAAACCGTGCTGACGAATATGTTAGACAACCCATCTGTGAAGGGTATCGTTGCAAATTCGAGGGATGTTACAGATAGAATTGAGCAAGAAGAACGAATTGTTCAAACTGAGAAAAGATTCGAAACACTGATTCAAAATAGTATGGACTGTATCGTTATTCTTTCACCAGAGGGTGAAACTAACTTTGTATCTGAGGCTATTAAAAATATTCTAGGTTACACCCCATCTGAAATAATGAAAATGGATATCTGGGAGTTGATTCATCCCGAAGATATTAAAGGCTCCCAGGCCGCATTGGCAAAATCCTTTGAGCAACCAGGAGTTTCTATAGAGGGTTTTACAGCAAGATTAAAGCACAAAGATGGTTCATGGAGGTGGGTTGAACCTGTTGTGACTAATTTGGTTCATGATCCTTCGATAAGAGGCATTGTAGATGTTTTTAGAGACGTAACAAAGCGAAAAACAGAAGAACTTGAAAAAGACCTCATCAACCGAATTAGCGATATTTTCAACCAAAACACCCACAATGAGTTAACCACATGCCTATCATCTGTTTGCGAACAAGTAGTTCATTTTGATAATTTTAGTTTTGCTGAAATATGGTTGCCAACTTTTGACAGTAAAAAGCTTAACCGCGCAGCAAGTTACACCGGTAGTAAGGCAGGCAAGCAGTTTTTTAAGGAATCCAAAAAATTAAACGCTGTAGGCATAAAAGAAGGCTTGTCAGATCAAGTTTTGAAAAATAGAGAAACAGTTATTTGGGAATCCGTTGATGAAGAATGGCATTTATTCAAGAGAAAAGCTGCAGCAGAAAAGGCAGGGATTAAATCGCTTATTGCTATACCATTAATGCACAATGACAATCTATTAGGTGGCCTTTTGATAGGGACAGAAAAAGCCAAATCTGCCCTTTCTATGAATTTAGATTTGTTTCTAAAATTAGAGTCAACCATTGGGTCTGAGCTAAGCAGAAAGAAAA
Organism: uncultured Flavobacteriaceae bacterium; assembly: GCA_963848865.1. Lineage (GTDB taxonomy): Bacteria > Bacteroidota > Bacteroidia > Flavobacteriales > Flavobacteriaceae > Maribacter. The sequence continues at coordinate 4,422 of CAWKFV010000021.1, forward strand.
CAGAAGTTGAGCTATCTCAAATTTTCAATTTCACACCTGATATGATTTGTGTGGCAGGTTTTGATGGTTATATTAAGCAAATCAATCCGGCGGGGTTAGCGTTATTGGGGTATTCATTGGAGGAGATCCGCTCTCGTCCAATAAAGTCATTTGTACATGAGGAAGATCAATCGCTCACAGAAGAAAATCAAAACAAACTATACAATGGCAAAGACCTAGACAGTTTTGAAAATCGATATATTACCAAAGCGGGCAAAGTCATTTGGTTGAGCTGGACTGCAACTTCTTTACCAGAGCAAGGTATTATTTATGCGGTTGCCAAAGACATCACTGAAGAAAAAAACCTTAGAGAATTGAACCGGCATGTTGGGCTGCTGGCCAAAATTGGAAGCTGGGAGGTAGATCTGGTTAAACAAACTGTATTTTGGTCAGATGAGGTCCATAAAATTTACGAAACAGACCCAAATTCATTCGTTCCCACTGTGGACAATGCAATTGATTTTTACAGAGAAGATTTTCGCCAATTTGCGCTGTCAAGTTTTGAAAAATGCATAGAAACTGGAGGGTCCTATGAAATTGAAGCGGTTATTGTCACTTGTAGTAATAAGGAGCGATGGGTGCGCACTACAGCAAAAGCCGAATTTATTGATGGTGCGTGTGTAAGAGTCTATGGTAGTTTTCAAGACATTCACGATGGTAAGGAAAATGAAATTGCATTGCGGCAAAGTGAAGCCAAATTCAGAACCATTTTTGAAATTGCTACTTTGGGCATCGCACAAGTTGATCCAACCAATGGAAATATAATTTTGGTTAACTCGTATTATGAGAGTATCACCGGGTATTTCGTTGACGAACTACTAGAAATGAATTTTTTAGAGCTCACCCATCCAGATGATCGTAAAAAGGATTGGGAATTATTCAGTAAAGCTGCCCGTGGCGAAGAAGAATATAGGAATGAAAAACGCTATATAAAAAAAGACGGCACTATTGTTTGGGTTAAAATTCATCTCGCATTCATAAGGGACGAAAAAGGTAAAGCCATAAGAACTGTAGCTATTTGTGAGGATATTACTAAACAAAAAATAGCTGCTCTGCAGTTGAATGAAAGTTTAAAATCTCTAAAAGATTACAAATATTCATTAGATCAGTCTGCTATCATCGCTTTTACAGACCAGAAAGGGGTGATAACTTCAGTGAATGATAATTTCTGTAAAATATCAGGTTACAGCAGAAAAGAGCTTCTTGGAAAAACACATCGAATAATTAATGCAAACTATCATTCGGCGGCGTTTTTTAAAGAGTTGTGGAAAACAATTGCTTCTGGAAAAGTATGGCGTGGAGAGGTTAAAAATAAAGCAAAAAATGGCTCCTATTATTGGGTGGATACGACCATCACACCTTTTTTAAATGAAAAAAACAAACCCGTACAATATTTGGCCATTCGTTTTGATATCACAGAACGAAAAAAAGCAGAAGATGAAAAAGCTAGATTTCAAGAAACGCTGGAAAACAGCTTGAATGAAATCTACATGTTCGATTCAAAAACCTTTAAATTTGGCTATGTCAACAAAGGAGCGATGCTCAACCTTGGTTATACAAAGCACGAATTACATAATCTAACTCCATTAGATATAAAACCTGAATACTCGGACGAGTCCTTTAATCATTTGGTTTCTCCTTTATTAAGTCATGAAAAAGAGAAGGTAATATTTTTCACCGAACATAAGCGTAAAGATGGCAGCCTTTATCCTGTAGAGGTCCACTTGAAATTAGTTGAGGAAGCCGACTATAGTAACTTCATTGCTATAATTTTAGATATTACCGAAAGAAAAAAAGCCGAAGAAGATTTAATTGCTACCTCAGAAAGATTGCGTCTTGCAACCAAAACTGGAAATATTGGCATATGGGATTGGGATGTGGTAAATGACCACCTTATTTGGGACGATACCATGTACCAAATTTTTGAGGTTGAGGAAAACGAATTTCAAGGTGCATTTGAAGCTTGGGAAGCCAAAATTCATCCTGATGATGTTGATGAAGCTAATGAAGAATTACAAAATGCATTAAAAGGCCTTTCCAAATTTAACGCAGAATTTCGAGTGGTTAGGCATGATAAGTCAATTAGATACGTCGCAGGAGAAGCTATCGTGATAAGAGATGAGATTTCAGGAAAACCTATTAGAATGATAGGTACTAACATAGATATTACAGAAAGGAAAAAAGCAGAAGAAGAAAACAGATTTAAAGCTAATTTATTAAGCATGGTTAGGCAGGGGGCAATTGCAACCGACCTAGAGGGAGAAATTAACTACTGGAACAAAGGAGCTGAGCTTATGTATGGTTGGAAAGCTGAAGAAGCTATGGGAAAGGATATCATGCAGCTTACCACTTTGGAGACCAATAAAGAAGAGGCCCGGCAAATAATGGAAATGCTGAAAAAGGGGGAATCTTGGTCGGGCAATTTTGAAGTACAGAAAAAGGATGGAACTAATTTTACTATCAAGGTTACCAATTCTCCTATCTATGATGAGAATAAAGAACTGAGTGGTATTATTGGTATATCCACAGATATTACACAAGAAATTGAGAACAGGGAGTTGCTGGAGCAGTATACAAAAGAATTAGAACGATCCAACGAAGAGTTGGAACAATTTGCATTTGTCACTTCCCACGATTTACAGGAACCATTGCGAATGATTTCTGGCTTTATGGATCAATTAAAAAGAAAGTACGAAGACCAACTGGACGATAAAGCCCTTCAATATATTTACTTCGCCACCGATGGTGCTAAACGCATGAAAAACATCATTTTAGATTTACTTGACTATTCTAGGGCCAGTAAACCGTCTGATGATCTTGAAGAAGTAAACTTAAATGAAGTCATAACCAGCTACGAACAATTAAGAAGAAAAGTTATAGCAGAAAGTTCAACAATCATAAAATCGGAAGAATTACCATCTATAGTAACGTACAATGCCGTAGTGACTCAAATCTTTCATGGATTGCTGGATAATTCCATTAAATATGCCAGAGAAGGAATTGCACCTTTTATAGAAATTAAATCTCAGGAAAAGGAAAATGAATGGGAGTTTTCAGTAACCGATAATGGAATAGGGATAGATGCTCAATTTTATGATAAAATCTTTGTTATTTTCCAAAGATTACATAATCGAGAAAGTTATGCCGGAACAGGAATTGGTCTTGCTATCGTTAAAAGGAGTGTTGAATTTTTAGATGGAAAAATATGGCTGACATCAACAGTTGGTGAGGGTACAACGTTTTTCTTTACCATAGCGAAAAATAGAAAACATAAAATACGGAAAAATGAAATTAGCTAATATTCTTTTGGTGGAGGATAATGAAGGAGATATTCTACTTACACAAGAAGCTTTTGAAGAAAGCCAAATAAAAACAGAAATCAATGTCGCTAGAAATGGACAAGAAGCTCTTGATTATCTATACAAAAAAGGGGAATATACAGAAGTAAAAAAACCCGATTTGATCCTTTTGGATATTAACATACCGGTATTTAATGGACATGAAGTATTAAAAAAAATAAAAAGTGACCCAGTACTCAAAAAAATTCCCGTAATAATGTTGACCACCTCCTCAAATGAAAAGGATATTGAAAAAGCTTATGAAAACCACACCAACAGTTATGTAAGAAAGCCGCTTAATATGGAGGATTTTTTAAAGGCAATTCTTAAGATCAAAGAATTCTGGTTGCAGATAACTACACTAACCAAATAGATAAAATGCATAACGTTTTTAAACACAATGAACCAATCACCGTGTTAGTGGTTGAAGATAATGATGGTGACTTTATACTTGTTGAAGATTATTTGCATGAAAAATTCAAGAATATAGCGCTTAAACGCAGTAAGGATTTTAAGGAAACAGTTTTAGCCATTAAACAAAATAAATCAACCCTTTCTGCTATTCTTTTAGATACACATTTACATGATGGGAACGGTCTAGAACTTATAAAAAAAGTTCTTGACGCTGCAAACGATATTCCCATACTAATCTTGACAGGTTATTCTGATGTGTCTATTGCTCAATTAAGCCTTCAATTGGGTGTGTATGATTTTTTGGTGAAAGATGAGTTAAATCCAAATTTGCTTCATAAAAGCATAGATTTTGCGGTAAACAGGAGACAATTCATTTCGCAAATTGAAAGTGAGCGTTCAAATTTTGAAGATCTGTTTAATTTCAGTCCCCAACCTATGTGGCTTTTGGATGCAGATAATTATACTGTTTTAAACGCAAATTTATCGGCAATTGAAAAGTATGGTTATACATTAAAGGAATATAAAAAAATGTCCTATTTCGAATTATATCCAAAAGAGGAAACCAAAAATATAATGAAACGCCTCTCAAATCATCATTTACAAGTGGCAAACAATAATTTTACCCATTTTTTAAAGAATGGTGAACAAATAAAAGTTGATTTTCATTGTAAAAAAGTTACAGGGGAAACAGACGGCCTGGAGAGAATTATCGTTCAATCCAATGATATAACGGAAACCTTAAATCATATTGAAACGATAGAAACTCAAAATAAAAAACTAAGAAATATAGCTTGGACACAATCTCATGAAGTACGTGCCCCACTGGCAAGAATACTAGGTCTAATCAATTTGATCGAAGAACACAAGGATAGTTTTGATGATATGCTATTTTGTATTCAAAGCTTAAAAGACTCTTCCAATGAAATGGATGAAATAATAAGGAAAATTGTTAATGAAACCAACCATCTTGATCAAGGTTAATTTTAATAAACAAAAACATTATTTTTAGGGACGATTCAATCTACGGTGTAATTTTTTTTCTCGTGACATGTTTTAAAGTTAATTTAAGCAGCCAACACGCTCTTAACTTTTTGTCCGGTTAAATATAGTAAGTCCATTTAGGTTACTCTTATGGTATTTGAACTTTCTCGATGAGGTTTTTAAAATTTTAGTAGCAAAATAACGTGAATACTGAAACATCAATTTTATGTTCTATCGGATTGCTTAAACAAAAATCTTAGTTGTTGGCAACGCCGGTAAAAGTCATTACCACAGGTTTTATTGTGCCATCTGAATTAAACTCCATTTTATCCATACAAGTAACCCGATGGTCACGATCTAAATTAGGTATTGGCCTTCTGTGATATACCATAATCCATTCGTCCGTACCCGGTTTATTGATGACCGAGTGATGTCCTGCTCCGGTAGCAATGTCGCCTTCCTTGGATTCTAAAATGGTACCAATTCTTTTATATGGCCCAGTAGGTTTATCCGCCATGGCGTAAGCCACCTTATAACTTCCATTTGTCCACCCACCTTCGGACCACATAAAGTAATAGATTCCGTTACGCTGGAACATAAATGGACCTTCCACATACCCTTCTGGTGTAATTTCCTTGAACGGACTGCCATCTTCCCAAGGGATAAAACCTGTAAAATCAGCATTTAATTTTCCTAAGTTACAATGGCTCCAACCTCCATAAAAAAAGTAATAGGTACCGTCATTATCCTTGAAAACAAATTGATCAATGGGCTGGGCATTATTATAAAATTCAGAAATCAGGGGTTTACCAATATGATCCGTAAACGGTCCACCGGGACTATCGGCAACTGCGACTCCAATTCCTCCGTAATGATTGATGTCATTATTTGGGTCATACGAATCCCTGCCGGGTCTTTGAATATCGTTAGCCCCAAAAAACAAATAATATTTCTTTTCTTTCTCAATAATTGATGGTGCCCAAAGTGCCTGTTTTAGCCATTTGATTTCGGTCGTATCTAAAATACGTTCATGTTTTTGCCAATTAACGAGGTCCTTGGAAGAAAAGGCATCAAAATGTAACTGCTTGTCATAATCATCGGAATAGGTGGGATAAACCCAATAGGTATCCCCGAAAACAATCCCTTCTGGGTCGGCATACCATCCACTAAAAATAGGGTTGTTTTTTTCTTCCTTTAGCTCTTGCCCCATAACGCCCAGACAAAAAAACGAGCCCACCAACAAAAAGATATTTTTAATTTTCATATTATGTTTCATCATGATTTAAATACTGTTCTTAAGAATAAATATACAGACAAAAAATAATGTAAATGACCGAGTTCCGTGTGTAACCTTCCCTAAAATCTACATATTTCTCCTATACTGACCGCCCACACTAAAAAGTGCATTGGTCATCTGACCCAAGGAACATTTTTTGCTTACTTCCATTAGGCTTTCAAATATGTTTTTGTTTGCAATCGTGTCATCCTGCAACTTTTTAAGTTCTCCAGAAGTATCCTGAAATTTATGCAAGTTCTGAAGGGTTTTTATTTGATTTTGCTTTTCCTCTTCTGTGGCACGGATAACCTCACCGGGCAAGGTGGTTGGCGAACCCTTGGAACTCAAAAATGTGTTTACACCAATAATTGGAAAAGCCCCATTATGTTTTAAAGTTTCATAATACAAACTTTCCTCCTGTATCTTATTGCGTTGGTACATGGTCTCCATGGCGCCCAAGACACCTCCCCTTTCGTTTATCCTATCAAACTCCAGAAGAACAGCTTCCTCTACCAAATCCGTTAATTCCTCTATGATAAACGAACCTTGCAAAGGGTTTTCATTCTTGGTCAGGCCAAGTTCCTTGTTGATTATTAATTGGATGGCCATAGCGCGTCTTACCGAATCTTCGGTAGGTGTCGTAATTGCCTCATCATAGGCATTTGTATGCAACGAATTGCAATTGTCATAAATAGCATATAAGGCTTGAAGCGTGGTCCTAATGTCATTAAAATCAATTTCTTGGGCATGCAAGCTCCTTCCTGAGGTCTGAATATGATATTTCAGCATTTGTGCACGCTCGCCTGCACCATATTTATATTTCATGGCCTTGGCCCATATTTTACGTGCAACGCGACCTATCACAGCATATTCCGGGTCTATTCCATTAGAAAAAAAGAACGATAGATTGGGGCCAAAAGCATCAATATCCATTCCTCTAGAGAGGTAGTACTCCACATACGTAAATCCGTTAGATAAGGTTAACGCCAGTTGGGTAATGGGATTTGCGCCTGCTTCTGCGATATGATATCCAGATATGGACACGGAATAAAAATTACGGACCTTGTTTTGGATAAAATATTCCTGTACATCCCCCATAAGTCGCAGCGCAAATTCCGTTGAAAATATACAGGTGTTTTGAGCCTGATCCTCTTTTAGGATATCCGCTTGCACGGTTCCTCTAATTTCCGATAAGGTTTGCGACTTAATTCTTTCATAAACATCTTTTGGCAATACTTCATCTCCTGTTACCCCAAGTAAAAAAAGACCCAATCCGTTATTCCCCTCCGGCAAAGAACCGTAATAGGAAGGTCTTGACTTGCCCTTATATTTCTTCGCTATTTTGGCTTCCACCTGCGGTTTCAAACCATTTTCGTTAATATGTATTTCGCATTGTTGGTCGATGGCAGCGTTCATAAAAAACGCCAATAA